>DATAZR010000209.1:0-33520 GCA_036271955.1 Acidobacteriaceae bacterium | reverse complement strand
GCCGGCATTGCTCATCTTGCCTCTGGTTCGGGGGTCGATCCCAATAAGATCGCCAAGGTCACCAAGGGCGATGTAGCGCGGTCGGTGGTGGCGACGGGCAAGATCACTCCAATTACGCAGGTCGAGGTTAAGTCGAAGGCTTCGGGCATCGTGGAGAAGCTGTATGTGGACATCAACGATCATGTTCGCAAAGGGCAGCCGCTGGCGCAGCTCGATCAGCAGGAGATTTCTGACCAGGTAGCGGCGCAGAGCGCGCAGCTGGCGGCGGCGCAGGCGAATGTTTCGAACTTCCAGGCGGCACTGGTGCAGGACAAGGTGAATGCGGCCGCTCCCGACCTGCCGATGTACAAGCTGACGCTGGATCGCAACGCGGAAATGGCGAAGCAAGGGCTGGTTCCGCAGCAGTCGTATGACAATGCCAACCGCGATTATCTGGCTGCGTTGAACAAGCGCGATGCAGCCAAGGCGCAGATTGGCGTGGATGGCGCGAAGCTGCAGCAGGCGCGCGCCCAGGTGGCGCAGAGCGAAGCCAGCCTGAAGCAGCTGCAGGAGCAGTTGGGGTATACGACGATTGTGGCTCCGATGGATGGCGTGGTGCTTTCGCGCGATGTGGAGATCGGCGACGCGGTGAGCTCGATTCTGGTGCTGGGTTCGACGGCCACGCTGGTGATGACGGTGGGCGACACGACCGAGGTTTACGTCAAGGGCAAGGTCGACGAGGCGGATATCGCGCACGTGTACCTGGGACAGCCGGCGCGGATCAAGGTGGAGAGCTTCCGCGACCGGTATTTTCAGGGCAAGGTGACGAAGATTTCTCCAATGGGTGTGGAGAAGGATAATGTCACGACCTTTGAGGTGCGGGTTTCGATCAACAATCCAGGCGGCGAGCTGAAGGCGCAGATGACCGCGAACGCGGAGATTCTGCTGGATGAGCACAAGGGCGTGCTGACAGTGCCGGAGAATGCGGTGATCTACGACAACGCAAAGAATACGGTGGTGGAGATTCCGGACAAGAAGCAAAAGGACGGCATGCGCAAGGTTCCGGTGAAGGTTGGGCTCTCGAATGGTTCGGTGACCGAGATCCTGAGCGGACTGAAAGAAGGCGACCAGGTAGTGCTGCAGTGATTTTGGGAGTAGCCTGATTATCAGCGGGCTACTCTGTTCGTTTTCGGACAGCGAAATTGCGAATACGGACAAAGGGATAGCGGCTCGGCTGGTTCGATGCGGTTATCCCTTTCGAATTGAAAGATTTAGTGACGGCGGAGTTTGGCACGGCAGGTGCTTATTCAATTGCCGAAGCTCCCGGAAAGTCCGGGAACTGGAAGCATGGGAATTCCGTTGTAATGGCAGCAGGACTTGTGAGGAACGATATGAAGCAATGGATCGCAGCATTTGCAGTTGTCGCAGCGCTAAGCACGGTGCCGGCGCTGGCCAGTGAAGCCACCTTTGAGCGGACGTTGTCGGTTTCCGGCGCGGTCACTCTGCATATTTCCACGGGTTCAGGGTTTATTCACATCAAGCCGGGTTCGGACAGTAAAGTGCATATCTACGGCCGGGTGAAATCGAATGGCTTCGATGGGCGTGAGGATCGGGTGCGGGAGATTGCCGCCAATCCGCCGATCGAGCAGACGGGAAGCATTCTGCGCGTGGGCGGACACATGGAGAACATGCACAACATCTCCATCGACTATGAGATTGAGGCGCCTGCGAAAAGCTATCTCGATGCCAGCTCCGGATCGGGTGATGTGAATGACGATGGCGTTGGCGTTGATACGCGGCTGAACACCGGCTCGGGCACGATTCATGCGACGGGCTTGCAGAATGGCTTCACGGTCGGGACCGGCTCGGGTGACATTTATGTCGAAGGATCGGGCTCAGGCGATGCGATGGCGCATACCGGCTCGGGATCGATCGAGCTCAAAAATATCTCGGGTGGACTAAAGGCGCAGACAGGATCGGGCGATATCAAGCTCAGCGGACAGCCTAAAGCAGACTGGAAAGTTACGACAGGATCGGGGACGGTGGAACTCTGGCCGGAACGGTCCGGGTTTACGCTGGACGCCTCGACGGGCTCTGGGGACATCAAGACGGATCGCGAGATGCTGGTGCAGGGATCGATCGAAAGCCATCACCACATTACCGGCAAGATCAATGGCGGCGGCCCGATGATTCGGGTGGAAACCGGTTCGGGCGATATTCGGGTCCACTAAGAATTTTTTCAAAATCGAGTGTAGCGGGATTGGGTCTCGCTACACCATCAATTGTTCCTCGGCGAGGTCTGAAAGGCTCCACGGGACGGGCCTCGCCTTTTTTTGAAACATTTCAGGCGCGGGACCGTTGTTTCGTTATTCCAGTCAGAGACAAGACTTACGCAATTTACTGTCACAGGCTTTGAATCTTAAAGTACGTGCAATCGGTAGTTCGATGGATTGCGGCTAATTTCGCATCCGATAAATTCGGATTGCCAACGAGCCTTCCTTGGCGAGGTCTGAAGTGCTCCACGGGACGGGCTTCGCCTCTTTTTTCAATCATGTTACATGGAATTGTTGAGAGCGGGCGGGAATTTTTTGCGTCCGGCAGGATTTGACACCCTGCTGCGTCCATTGGGGATAGTTTTCCGGCTGCGGGAAGCTACGGGGATTCTGGTAGTGTGGGCTGCATGAAGCTCTTCCTTGCTCTCTTTCTGCGGCTGGCGGTGGTGCTCGCTGGCGGTGCGGCGGCAATTCATATTGCTGTTGCGGCTGAGCCAGTCGGGTCTGCGGCGCGGGCGGAGGAGTTGATCCGCGAGCTGCACTTGCAGGTGTTACCGAAGGAGTCGGGGTATCTGGGGATTGTTGGCGTTTCGGCGCAGCAGGTGCATGTTGGCGGGCGGGCGCTTGCGGTGCAGAGCCAGAACTACTACATGCTGACCGAGCAGCTGCCGATCAACTACCTGCATCGGCTGGAGCCGGATGACACGCACATCCTGATCGAGGGCGGGCCGGTCGACTACTACATCTTTCATCCCGATGGGCGTGCGGAAGTGGTGACGCTGGGGATGGATCTGGCGAAGGGCGAGCGGCCGATTGTGGCTGTTCCGGGCGGCTGCTGGAAGGCGCTGCGGCTGCGCAAGGGCGCGAAATACGCGCTGATGGCCAATGCGCTGTCGCCGGAGTTCACGCCGGACCGGGTGAAGATCGGCGAAGGCGCGGATTGGGTGAAGCGATTTGTGGGGAAAACTCCATGGGCGACGGCGGAGTTTTTGCGGGAGATGATTGGGCCGAACTGGGTGAAGTGACAAGCTTCACGATAGGAGACGCACGGCATTTGACAGGAAAGGACTTCGCTTCCCTTAGACTGGAATCATGTTGCGTTATTTTCGGGAGATTCCTTTGGAGTCGCTGCGGCTGATTGTTTTCGATCTGGATGGGACGCTGATCGATTCGAGGCAGGATCTTTGCAATTCGGTGAATGCGACGCTGACGCACTTTGGGCTGCGGGCGCTCGAGGACGATGCGATTGCCGGGTTTATCGGCGATGGGGCGGCGATGCTGATCCGGCGGTCGCTGGCGATTCCGGCGCAGCTGCCGGGCGATGTGCCGGAGGGTGAAGCGGGCGAGGCGTTCTTCGAGGAGGCGTTCGCTTATTTTCTGACCTACTACCGGGCGCACAAGCTGGACTTTACGCGGGTCTATCCGGGAGTGATGGAGTCGCTGGAAGCTCTGCGGATTTTGCCCGATGGCAGTGAGCGGCGGATGGCTGTGCTGACCAACAAACCGGTGGGGCCGGCGGTCGCGATCTGCGAGGGGCTGGGGATTTCGAAGTATTTTTTCAGCATCTATGGCGGAGACAGTTTTCGCACCAAGAAGCCCGATCCGCTGGGGCTGCTGACGCTGATGGCCGAGGCCGGAGCTGCTCCTGAGGAAACGCTCATGGTTGGCGACTCGGATGTGGATGTGCGAACGGCGCGTAATGCCGGAACGTGGGCGCTGGGCTGCAGCTTCGGGCTGGCTCCGGTGGCGCTGGCAGCTGCGGAGCCGGATGCAATGGCAGACCATGCCTCGGCGTGGGCTGCCGTGCGTGGTACGGAAGCCCGGGCGTAAACAATTTTCATTGAACAAATTTCCGAATTGAAACGTCACTTATACTGTCACTGAAATGTCCGGTCCACCCCCTTTCATTTTTCCCCGCATTCCGCGGGACAGGAGTTACCCTTGCTCTCTTTTAAGATTCGCCTTGCTGCTCTCCAAATTGCCTGTATCTCTCTGATTTCAATTCCCTTCTCCGCATTCGCGATAGGCCGGCCCTCACCGGGGCCGGGTGCGGGCAACCCGGCGGGTTCGATGAGCCTTGCGGGCGGCATCGGCAACGGGCCGGGAAACAGCCCGGACGGAAACAAGGCCCCGGTGGTCCGGGGAACGGTGGCCGATCCCACGGGTGCGATTGTGCCCAATGCCCAAGTGGATCTGGTGGACGGCTCTGGTGCGGTGGCGGCTACGCTGCACTCCGATGGTGAGGGAAATTTCCAGCTGATGGCTCCGGCGATGGGCGAGTACACGCTGGTGGTTTCCGAGGCCGGCTTCGACACGGTGAAGACGGTGGTCAAGCTGGCGAAGCAGGGGCCGGTGGTGGCTCCGATGCTGCATATCGTGCTGCCGATCTCGACCCTGGCGACGACGATCCAGGTGAATGGGGGCAGCGGCTCGGACCTGACGGCGACGGATGCCAATTCAGACACGTCGGTGATGAGCGCGGACGATCTGAAGGCTTTGCCGATTTTTGATAACGATTACAGCACGGCCATGAGCGCCTTCATGGATTCTGGCTCGGAGGGGACGGGCGGCGCGGGGCTTCTGGTGGATGGCGTGGAGGCTAACCGGGCGACGGTTTCGGCGAGCGCGGTGCAGGAAGTGCGCATCAACCAGGACCCCTACTCGGCGCAGTACTACTGGCCGGGACGCGGGCAGATGGAGATCATTACCCGCTCGGCGGCTGACCACTATCACGGCCAGTTCAACTTTTTCTTTCGCGATTCAGGCCTGAATGCCCAGAACGCGCTGGCGGCTAGCAAGCCGTTTGAGCAGCGGAGAGTGTACGAGGGACATGTGACGGGGCCGATTCCTCGCGCCAAGAACAGCGGCTTTCTGATCTCGTTCAACCGGGCTGAGGAGGATCTGGATTCGGTAGTTCTGGCGACGATGGCGCCGACCGGAGACAATCCGCTGGGAATCTTTCAGGACAACGTGCCCGCGCCGACGCGGGATACGGAGTTCAGCACGCGGGCTTCGCACCAGTTTGGCGACAAGCATTCGGCGTATGCGCAGTATGCCTACCAGGATTGGTCGGCACAGAACCAGGGCGTGGGCGGACAGACGCTGGCGGCGGGCGGGTACAACGTTCACAACCGCGAGGACGATGTCGTTTTCCACATCGATTCAACGCTGTCGCCGATATTGCTGAATCAGCTTTCGCTGGTCTTCGAGCGGTCGAGCGACCTGAACAAGAACGCTTCGGAAGATCCTCAGGTTAGCGTGAGCGGCGACTTTGTGGGCGGCTCGGCGCAGAACGATTCGCTGTCCACGGAGTTCAACTTCCGGCTCAACGATTCGGTTACCTGGAGTTATGGCAAACATACGGTCAAGGTGGGCATCAACGTTCCGCATATTGCCCGGCGAGTGTTTGACGACAACACCAATGCGCTGGGCACTTATACCTATGCGCCTACCCTCGATGCGAATGGAAATGTCGTTACTTCGGCGCTCGAAAACTATGCGAACAACCTGCCCTCTGCATTCACCCAGAACAGCGGCGTGTCGCGGTTTGTCTTTCATCGGCAGGAGATGGGCGCGTTTGCGCAGGACCAGATCAAGATCAACAGCCAGTTTTCGCTGACTCCGGGACTGCGGTATGACTGGCAGAACTTCCTGGCCGAGGACCGGCTGACGTTTTCGCCGCGGCTGTCGTTTGCCTGGGCGATCGATCCGGATCGCAAGATTGTGCTGCGCGGCGGCGGTGGACTTTACTACGACCGCTTCGGTTCGGGACCGCTGCTGGACCTGGCGCGCTACGAGCCGCAGGCCAATGGTGAGCCCCGGCGGCGGTCGGTGAGCATTTCGCTGGACCCTGCAACGGAAGCGCCAACGGGAGATTGCGATGGATGCCAATTACCGCCGGCGAGCGAGCAGCCAGCCAATCTGGCAGTACAGCAGGCGGGAGCGAAGGTCCCGTATCAGATTCAGTATGGGCTCTCCATCGAGCGGGGCTTTGGCAAGAGCGCGACGGGGACGATCAGCGCCTATACGACGCGAGGCGACCACCGCTTTCGTTCGGTGGATGTAAACGCGCCGACGCCGGATTCGGACTACACGGAACGGCCGGATTCGGCGTATGGGCGCATCCGGCAAATGCAGTCGGAAGGAACGTTCGAGGGTAGCGGCTTCGATGTGTCGTTTCACGGCGCGGTGAACAAGTACTTCACCGGGTTTGGACGCTATACCTGGTCGCACTACGAGTCGAACCAGGAAGGTATTGGATGGTTTCCTCAGAACCAGTACGCGCCCAACGACGAGTGGTCGAACTCGGGCTGGGATCGGCGCAACCGGCTGGGGATGTATGCGATCTTCAACCACCAGAGCGTGGCCAACCTGGCAGTGGGGATCTTTGCCAACTCGGGATCGCCGTGGACGGTGACGACAGGCGCGGACCCCTATGGCGACGACCTGTTCAACGCGCGGCCCGATGGTGTCAGCCGCAATACCGAGAACCTGCCTGGATATGTGGATCTCGACCTGCGCTGGGGACACGACTTTCACCTGACGCCGAGCAAGGATGAGGAAGCGCCGAAGCTGGGATTTTCCGCGGGAGCATTCAATGTGCTGAACCACGAGAATGGGACCGGAGTGGATACGGTGGAGAGTTCCACATCGTTTGGGCAGATCACAACGGTCGCGCCGCCGCGAAGGATTCAGCTGGCGATGCGCTTCGAGTTCTAAGCGCCGCAAAGGCTCAGGGCACGCTGCAGGGCGGTAAGCGTGGCAAGGGGCTTAGACAAGCAGGCTGATGCGGGCGTTGAGATTATTTTCCGCCAGCACCAGGTTGCTGCCGCTGGCGTTGATGCTTGGGATGTGGTTGGGGATCGAGGCTACATATTCGCCCTCAGAGAGATTGAGATTGGCTACGTAGTTCTTTCCGCCCACATTAGCGGTATAGATCGTGCTCTGTACCAGCAGGTCGGCGTTGCTTTGCGCCTGTGCGGCACCGGTTGCAATCGGGGGTGTGCTGTTGATCTGCATAGCTGATCTGCCTTTCTTCGTTTTTGCTCGCATACCTGGGAAAGTCTCTAAGGCCGCCTCACGCCCAATAGGAAACCGGGTTTGAGGGCGGAGTTCGCTGAACCTCCTGAATCGGGGACAGAACTGCGGAAGACTGCGGGGATGGTTGCCGGGAAGGCTGGCCGCCGCTCCAGGCAGTGACCATCGAGATGGTTTGTGCAGCGGTTTCCTGATCCTGATTTGGGTCGTGCTCCGGAATCTGGGTATGGATTTCGAGGGAGGCAGCCTTGAGCCGGGTGGCCGCATCGCGCAACTCGCGGGCGCGGCGCATGGAGACCGCAGTCTCGGAATCCTGAGCCCCGGCGAGCGCGTTGCCGAGGGCGCTGGCCTGGGCGGCGTGAATATGCATATCGCAACTCCTTGAAGGCGTCGCTGACAATATTGGCCAGCGAGCAGCCCGAGTCGTCACTCGGTACGAGTCATGCACGCTAACGGCCATCTCTCCCAATGCTCGGTTTGAGGTTTTTAATTAAGCCTCTGCGGGGACGGCTCTGGCATTTTCTATGGAACTGGATGCAGGAGGTCCACGTATGTCGATTACAGGAGGAACTCCTGTGTCTCGAAACTTCCTTTTCTCATGGCGATCTGTCGCCGCTGCGTTGTTCATGTTGCTGACGTCGATTGCGGCTACCCCGGCGCGCGCGGCGCAGGATATTGTCGAACTTGGCAGCGATATCGACGTGCCGGCGGCGGATACGATTCATGACGCGGTTTGCTTCTTTTGCAGCGTGAATGTGAAGGGCACCGTGGATGGGGACATTGTGGTGTTCTTTGGCAATGTGCGCATCGAGGGGCGCGCCAATCACGATATTGTGAACTTCTTTGGCAATGTAACGGCCGGCAACGATACGGCGATCGGGCACGACCTGGTGAACTTCTTCGGCGGGGTGCGGCTGGGCGAGAATGTGACGGTGGGACAGGACACGGTGGTGATGTTCGGCAGTCTGCGCAAGGCCGATTCAACCAGCTTCGGCGGCTCGCGAGTGGTCGAGCCGGGGTGGCTGTTCTGGGGGCCGGTTATTGTTCTGGTGCTGGGAATCTACTTCATCATTCACGAGTTCCGCGGCTACCGGAGCAGGCGCATGCTGGGCTATCACTAGCGTCGGCTTGAGCAAGCTCAGGCCCAGCCGCCATCTACGATGTGGCTCTGGCCGGTGATGGCGCTGGCGTCTTCGGAGGCCAGGAAGAGCGCGAGGCGGGCGACTTCTTCGGGATGGAGATGGCGCTTGAGCGCCTGGTTGGCGAGGATCTCAGCGCTGTACTCGGGGGTGACCCAGAGGCGGCGCTGTTTTTCTGTGAGGATGGCTCCGGGCAGGATGGCATTGACGCGGATGTTGTCTTTGCCTACTTCGTGAGCCAGGGTGCGGGTGAGGCCGACAATGGCTGCCTTGGCGGTGATGTAGACGGGCATGTTGGTGCCGGGGATCATCCATGCGATCGAGCTCATGTTGACGATGGAGCCGGAGCCGGACTGCTTCAATGCGGGCAGCGCGGCCTGCGTCACGAAGAACTGGTGGCGCAGATTGACGGCCATGAGTTTGTCCCAAAGCTCGGGCGTTACTTCTTCGATGGAGTGGCGCTGGTCGTTGCCGGCGTTGTTAACCAGCACGTCGAGACCGCCGAGGAGATCGATGGCGCGGGCTATAGATTCGCGAACCTGATACACGTCTGTCATGTCGCAATGCAGATAGTGGGGTTTCGGATGGCCGTTGGTTGCGAGCTGCGTGGCTACCTGATTCGCGGCATCGTCCTGAATATCGAAGAAGGCGACTTGCGCGCCCTGCTCCGCGAAGCTGGTGACGAATGACTCGCCGATGCCGGTGGCTCCGCCGGTGATGAGGACGCGACGGCCTTTGAGGCTTGGATAGATGGCGTATTGCAGATTTGAGTTTGTCATTTCGTCTTTGTTCCGATGTGCAGGATCATTGCGCGGGCATGAATCATTATCAGCTTGATCTGCGCTAACGGCGGGCCTTTCGCTTGGCATCGGCTTTGATCCAGTATTGAAATTCATCGGCGAAGAGCTCTCCAGTGAGGTCGGCGACCCGTTGCTGCAGGTGCGATTGGGCTTCTTCAATGGCGTGATTGTAGATCGATGGGCCGATCTCTTCGAGGATGAAATTGAGCAGGAGACCGGCGGGCAGATCGCCGATGGGTTCGGAAAAGTTCTCTTGAAAATAGCGCTGCAGGGAGGCGATGGCGTCGGCCCGCGCCTGCTTGGAAATCTCGATGGTGGTCATGCCCTGCGGCTCCTGCAAGTGAGGATACATGGCGGACGCAGGCCGAGGCTATTTTGCAGGAGTGGGTCAATCGGGAGGTCCGGTCATGTAGTACGGCGGGTGCGGGCCCATGGTTTGTTGACGGTGTAGGTAGGAGATGCGGTTACATGTTCTTTAGTGGCGGAGATCAGCTTGCGTCGCAGCAGCCAGCCGACGGCGGACTGCGCGGAGCTCTTGGAGATGCCGATGGACTCGGCCATCTCCTGGTAGCTGATCTGCACTGCTTTTCTACGCCGGGACTGCTCGGAAGCGAGCCAGAGATAGACAAGAAAACTGGTTGGCCTGCGGTCATGGCCGACCAAGTCGGGCATGAGTGTGTCGATAATGTAGTCGTCGAGCAGCGGCATATCTGTACCGATCACTACTATAGTAATGAATGGTACATTGCGGCAACGATCGAACTCCGGCTATTCTCCGGATCGAAGGAGAAACGGGGATGATTCGAGGGATCAAGTTTGTGGGCATACCGGTGGGCGACCAGGATGTGGCGCTGCAGTTTTATACCGAGTCGCTGGGATGCAAGGTGGTAACGGACCAGCAGTTCACGCCGAAGCAGAGATGGATCGAAGTGCGGATTCCGGGTGCGGATACTGGCATGGCGCTGTTTACTCCGGAAGGGCATGAGGATCGCATCGGGCAGTTCCAGTCAATCTCGTTCTGGTGCGACGATGTTTTCGCCACGGCGAAGGCGCTGCAAGCCAAGGGTGTGGTTTTTGTGCAGGAGCCGAAGACGGAGACGTGGGGATCTTCGGCAATCTTTCAGGACCCGGACGGCAATCGATTTGTGCTGTCGAGCCGCGGAAAGCCGAAGTGATGGCTCCTGTTCGTGGTCTCAGACTGCCTGCTCTTTCAGGCCTGACGCAGGCTGTTTGCCGCAACTAAAGTTTGCCGCAACTAAGGGCGGTTGCGGTCGGAGCGAAACAAAGGCAGAAGGCTGATGTAGGAACGGGTTCCGCAGAGCACGCAGCGCACGGGGATGCGAAGTAGAAACAGATGCGGGAGATCCGAGATTCGTAAGTGGGAACGCCGCATTTGTGGGGAGCCGCAAGACAAACACATCATGTACAGAAATCCTCTCTGTGCTCTGGCATTGGCTGGGAAACGGTAAGGATCAGGTTCTATTTCCAGAACTCTTTTTGCTGGCGGAGACGGAATCTTCGAGTCGGAGCTCCATGCTGTCCCGCATGGAATCGACGATACTGAAGAGCTTGTCGAGACTCTCTGCCTTGCGATAAAACGCGTGAGCGACAACGTCTTCCGGAAAAGGGTTGTCGGGGAAAATTGCGCACATGGCTATGGTGCGAATCTGCGGATATTGTCCGGCCACGATGGCAAGCAGTTCGATGCCGTTCATGCCGGGCATGTAGAGGTCGCTTAGAAAAATGTCGGGAATGCGGCGCTGGATTTCGGCCAGCGCTGCAACCGCATCATCGGCGACGGTCACGATATATCCTTTTGCGGTGAAAACCATTTTCAGCGAGATCAACAGGCCTGAGTCATCGTCCACGATAAGGATGTTTCTGCCGGTCATGACGGAGTGGCATCCTTTCTACCAGACAACTGCACAGCGCGGGGCCTGCGCTTGAAAGCTTTTGAAAGTGATATATGGGACGAATTGCGGCCGGTTTGCCTAATCGTCGATATGACGCTCCATGAGGGCCTGCTGCGCAGAGATCACATGCGATCTCCATCGCTGATCCTTTGCGAAGCGTCGAAGAGCCACGCTCAACAGGCTGCGCAGATCGGCGTCGCTGCAATGGGAGATGGCGCGCTGCCAAACCTGCTGGCGCGGAGGCCTGACGGCGATTTTCACAAAAAAATTCGTCATCAGACAGTGGGATGAGACCGGGAAGAAAAGGGTTGGCATGAAGGGAGGCGCTCGAAGTGAGGGATGACCGATTTGTCATCTTCGAGGGCTTTGCCGTGCGGTTATCTTGAGCCAGCCTTAACGTAATTATCTAAAAGGCACATCTGACGTTTGCGCCTCCACTTCAAAAGCTGGATGCGGCCTGGCTGGCAACCTGGTTGGGAGAGGCGTGTAGGACGACGGCCAGTGCGGCGAGCAGCGCGGCGTAATACGCCAGGGTGCTCCAGTCGAACTGGGCAGGCTTGTCTTTGGTGAAAAGACGCCAGAGAAATCCGGCCGCGACGAGGACGAAGATGCCTTCGCCAGTGTAGTACCAGAGCCCGAGGGACGTGGCGAGCAGCGCGGCGCGCTCAACCAGGCCGAGCGTTGCCGCAGCTTGGCCACCATCGAGCACCCAGACGGGGATGAGATTGAGGATGTTGAGGAAGGCTCCGGTGCGGGCGAGCGCGGCCCAGATGGGGTCGCCGGTCTGCGCGTAGAGCAGGAAGCAGACGGCGGCGGCGATCCATCCGGCGAGAGGGCCTGCAAGGGATATCTGTGCGATCTGGCGGCGCGTGACGCCGAGTGCGTTCCAGCGAACATAGGCGCCGAAGCCGGGCAGGAAGACGGGCATGTCGGCAGGCAGGCCGCGACGCTTGATGTCGATGAAATGGCCCATCTCATGAATGAGGATGCAGGCCGATATGCCCAGGCCATAGCGCCAGCCGAAGATGCCGACGTAGAGCGCGATGTAGAAGGCAAAGCTCAGGAGAAATTTGAATTTGAAGAGGAAGACAAAGAGGGTCTTGAACTTGAGTAGAAGGAGCGCCAGCGGGCCAAAGGGGCCGAGGCGCTTGACCCAGCTCGGCTTGGGCGGAGCTGCGGGCGGGAGGATCTGCCCGGAGGGCGATCCGGCGGCAGCCGATTGAACAGCAGTCGATTCGAGAGCCGGCAATCTTCCGTCCAGGGCTTGCAGCCTTTCACGCACCCACGCGGCTTCTTTGGACTCTGTGGGGAGCATGGCGAGAGATTGGTTCCAGAGCTGGCGGGCCTGGTCGAATTCGGACCTGGACTCGTGCGCCTGGGCTTCGTGGGCCAGCGCATCCAGTTCGCGGCTGTAGACGAGCGACTCGCAACGAGGGCAGACGAGCGCGCCCAGCGGCAGGTCGGCGCCGCAGTTAGGACAATTGCTGATTTGTGGATGGGTGATGATCGGCGAATCCCAGGAATCTCTATGACTATTTTAGCGGATGTGTTGCTTGCCGGCGATAGATGCGCTGTATTGCACTGTTTTGAGAAAGGGTCGGAGGAAGGACAAAAGGCAGGAACGGCGGCCAGTACAACCTTCCGCTGGGAGTTTCACTCCAACGTTGTGAGTGGGATGATTTGAGACGGTTCGGCCGCGATTCGCGGTTGAGACTGACGCAGGTATCCAATCGTCGTGGCGAGATAGCTGCGATCCGAATTTCATGGGTTCAGGTGAAGGTCGGCAAGGTGCACGTTTCCTTGTCGGCCCTTTTTTTGCCTCTTGCGAGACTCTTATCACTTCAGCAGGAAGGGACCGGCCACGTTCAGCGGCTGCACTCGCGTCAAGCGCCATGCAACACCCATTCCCAGCACGAGGATGAAGAGGTTGATGCCTCCATTTACTGGGTCGGCATTTAGGCGCGTGAAGGGCGCGATGAGGCCGGGGAGAATGATTTCGTGCAGCAGGGAGCGGAGATCGTCAAAGGTGATTCCGCGGCGATAGGCGTAATAGAGAAACGCCGGCATCGGGTTAAGCGCGACGGCAATATAGGTGAGGAACGCGGCGAGGCCCTGGATGCGAAAGCTTCCTATGCCGCGGGCGCCGGCGATGACGGCGCGGCCAACGATCCAGCCGACAATGAGGGAAAAATAGTCGACGGTCCAGCCCATTGCGGTGGTGACTGAGGCGTAAATCAGCATGCCGGCCACCGTGCCAGTAAATCCTATGAGGAGGGCTCCGGAAAGCGAGCCGAGGCTGGCGGTGGAGATGCCGGACCGCACCTGATCGGCGCAGACAGAGCAGATTCTCTGCCCGTTGACGCGGTAGCACTCGCTGAAGATCAAGTCGCTGCAGAGATCGCAGCGGCGCGAGGCGCGCTTGCCGTAGTCCGCAGGGGTAAACTGCGGCACCCAGGAATTTCCGACGGCCCCGGAAGCGGCCAGGTCGCTTGCATCTGAATTTTGCTCAGGCATGTTACTGGCGAGCTTACGCCAGTTTTGATTAGAAAACGCTAATTTTACGAAGTTTTTTTAGTAACACAGGTAATCGCACAAGGATTTCGGGCTGGAAATCCGTCATGGGCTTGGTGCTGATCTTTAGATTTCCGATTAAAGCGAAGAAGCGACAAATTAAAAGGGGGGGTGGGGGTATTTATTATCTGTGCAACAGGTGCGGCTTCAGTACGGTTGCTCACGTGGCGGAGTTGCCTTCGCGAGTTCCCTGTAGCTTTGATTTCTATTGTACTTTTTTGGGGGATAATTCTCGGCAAGTGCGGGTTAGGGATTTTCGCTAATAGTTATAAGTCAAATTAAATTGAGTGTTTCGCGGTCATCTGTGACTTCCATCCTACCCACAAAAAGCGTGGATAGGATGGGACACCCGGCGATCAGACGCCGAGATACATCACCGTCCGAATGCCCACTCCACCATCAGCGGGAACTCTTCTTGCCAGAATGCGCCACCGTGCGAGCCAGCCCGCTCATGCATGACGACGTCCGCGCCTGCATCGCGCAACGCATCCGCCCACTTTTTTGCGTTCCCAAGGAAGAACGGCTCCTGTGTGCCAGCGACAAGGTAGGTGCGCGGAAGAGGAGTCGGCATAAGGCCAGGCGGCTTGTAGCCACCGCCAGGCGAGGCGCAGAAGACCGAACCGTAGAGATGTGGATGGCGAAGGCCAAGAGCGAGGGCCAGCTCTCCACTCGCCGAGACGCCGAAGACCGAGGTACGTTCTTTCGGCAGCGCCACGCCAAACCGCGACTCGGTCCATCGGTGAACATCCTCGACGAAGAACTTCTCGTGTGCCGCAAACCGCTCCGGTTCAAAGCCCGGTGAGTACTCATGGAGCCGCTGCGTCTCATCGGTCGGTCGATGTACACCGACGATCATTGTGGACGGCAGGTCGGCCTTCTCGATCAATCGGCCCCACTTCGAGATTCCCTGACCATCCCCGGCAAAGACGATTGCTTCGGGCGGGTCCGGTGGAACGTACACGGTGACCTGCCGGCCACCGTCGTACTCGAACGTCTCAGTGACAAGCTTTCCCGACACTGCGCCGGTGGGCTGGTCGGGCGCTCCTTCGGACTCGCTTAGCATGCGGTTGACGGGATTGGGAGGTTGTTGGCCATGACGCTGCGCCTTGTATTTGTAGTATCCCAGATATATAGAGAATCAGAGATAGCAGAGCGGGCATTTGTGGTTCCCACCCTAGCCACAAAAGGCGTGGCTAGGATGGGGCACCTGGCGTTTAAGGATTTTGGCACCCTTGGACTCGTGAGGATTATTTGTATAAACTCTGCGTCTGCGGGGCCGCTCAATAGTTATGTATCAAGTCGTAATTGACACCAACGTTCTAGTGGCTGCCTTGCGATCGAGGCTCGGCGCTTCTTATCGTCTAATCGATCAGTTGGGAGATTCTCGTTGGCGGCCGAACCTGACAGTCGCGGTTGTGCTGGAGTACGAGGCGGTTCTTAAACGGGATTGCAGAGAATTCGGGCTTACAGAACAGGATATCGACGATGCGGTGGATGCGATTTGTTCGCTGGCTGGATTGCACCGGATGTACTTTCTTTGGCGACCTGTCGCAGCCGATCCGGATGACGATTTGATATTGGAAGCTGCGATCGCCAGTCACAGTGACTTCATCATCACTTTCAATAAACGCGACTTCCCGGACAGCGGTAGATTTGGAATTCGCTGTTTGACGCCGAAAGAATTCCTTATACTGATGGAGAGGCAGTCATGAAGAGCATTCAACTACCCGATGAGGTCTATCAGCGAGCCGCGGATTTGGCTGAAGCCGACCATGTCTCGGTGGACCGGTTGGTGGCTGCGCTTGTGAATGAGCATGCCGGGGAGTGTTCGAGGATGCAGGAACGGGCTGCTCGGGGCTCTGTCGAAAAGCTGAAGCGGGTGTTGGCGAAGATTAGTGACGTGCCGGTTGAGGCGAAGGATCGGCTGTAATGATCTCCTCATTCTAAAGATCAGTAAGGATTGACACAACGCATCTGAGGCAACGGCAGCACCGCCCGCCAAGCTTGGGATTAACATGATTATTTCTTCCAAGAACCTAGAATTCGGACTCAAGTGGTGGATAGAAAAGACCCCTTGGGGAGAAGAATTTGTAAATGACGAATATTACGATATTTATAAGATAAGAGCTGGCAGAGTTGATAGCGATTGGTTAAAGCTTACAGTCGACAGACTCTGGACTTGGCGCGCTATACGAAGTCCGAGGCCGCCTAATTCAAAGGACGAGATAACTCGACGTGGCTTTCATCAAATTCAAGCAATCTCCATTGAATGTGAGAGGTTATTCGGTATATCTAACTCTGAACTCTCAATTGAAGACGTCAAGTGGGAAGATATTTCAGGTCTCTATAATTTGGTTCTTCCAATCAAATGCGCGTCTCATATGTTTGCCAGCAAGTTTTGCCACTTTCTCTTTCCGAAAGTGTTCATGGTTGTCGATAATCTGGCAACTGGCGTCATCGAATACGAATTCTACTGGCGCGGCATGAAAGAGGAATGGAGTCGGTGCCAAGAAAAAGACAATTTAACACGAATTTTGGAAAACAATATTAAGTCGAGTAGATCATTACATCTTGACTATCCCTTTGAAACGAAAATTATTGAATTAAGCCAGATAGGGTACTCCCAACGTGATCACCGTGGAGATGTGGAATTGCTCTTACACTGAGAGTTTATTCGCCGTATTTTCGCCTTTCTTGTATACTGTTTTGCATGGACTTTCAGTTGGTGACGCCTTATAAGCCTAAGGGAGATCAGCCTAAGGCTATTGACGAGTTGGTGCAGGGGATTGCGGCCGGGGAGCAGCATCAGGTGCTGCTGGGGGTTACCGGGTCGGGCAAGACTTTTACCATGGCCAAGGTGATCGAGGAGCTGAACCGGCCGGCGCTGATCCTGGCGCATAACAAGACCCTGGCTGCGCAGTTATACAACGAGTTCAAGCAGTTTTTCCCATCGAATGCGGTGGAATACTTTGTCAGCTATTACGACTATTACCAGCCCGAGGCTTATATTCCCGCCGGCGACCTGTATATCGAAAAGGAAGCGACGATTAACGAGGAGCTGGATAAGTTACGGCTTTCGGCTACTCGCTCCTTATTCGAACGGCGGGATGCGATCATTGTTTCTTCGGTAAGTTGCATCTATGGCCTTGGTTCGCCGGAGGCTTACTACGGCATGCTGCTGCTGCTGGAAAAAGGCCAGCACATCTCGCGCAAGGATATTGTGCGGCGGCTGGTGGAGATACTCTACGAGCGCAACGATCACGACTTTAGGCGCGGGACTTTCAGGGTTCGGGGCGATGTGATCGAGGTCTTCCCTACTTACGATGAGACGGCTTACCGGATTGAGTTATTCGGCGACGAGATCGAGTCGCTGTCGCAGATCGATCCCCTGTTCGGCACGGTGAAGCAGAAGTATGCGCGGCTGCCGATCTATCCCAAGAGCCACTACGTGGTGCAGCCGGAACGCAAGTCGCAGGCTATCGAGACGATTGTCGCCGAGTTGATTGAGTGGGAAGCGGAGTTGGAGAAGCAGGGGCGGATGGTGGAGGCGCAGCGCATTCATCAGCGGGTGCGGTTTGACCTGGAGATGATCAAGTCGATGGGCTACTGCCACGGGATTGAGAATTACTCGCGGCACTTTAGCGGGCGGCTGCCGGGTGAGCCTCCGCCGACGCTGCTGGATTATTTTCCGCGGGACTTTCTGCTGTTTGTGGATGAGTCGCATGTGACGATTCCGCAGGTGCATGGGATGTGGTTTGGAGACCAGAGCAGGAAGCAGAATCTGGTCGACTATGGCTTTAGGCTGCCCTCAGCGCGGGATAACCGGCCGCTGAAGTTTGAGGAGTTCGAGAACCGGACCTATCAGACGATTTATGTTTCAGCGACGCCGGGGCCGTTTGAGCTGACCAAAGCGGCTGGGGTGGTGGTGGAACAAGTGATTAGGCCGACGGGCCTTGTCGATCCAGAGGTTGAGATACGGCCGGTGAAGGGGCAGATCGACGATCTGCTGGGGGAGATTCGCGACCGGGCGAAGAAGGACGAGCGGGTGTTGGTGACGACGCTGACCAAGCGGATGTCGGAGGACCTGGCTGGGTATTACACCGAGGTCGGGGTGCGCTGCCGGTATATGCATTCGGAGATCGAGACGCTGGAGCGGATCAAGATTCTGGCCGGGCTGCGCAAGGGTGAGTACGACGTGCTGATCGGGATCAATCTGCTGCGGGAGGGCCTGGATTTGCCGGAGGTTTCCCTCGTAGCGATTCTGGATGCGGATAAGGAAGGCTTTCTGCGCTCGACGGGTTCGTTGATCCAGACGATTGGACGGGCCGCAAGGAATGTCGAAGGGCGGGCGATTCTGTATGCGGACAAGATGACTGACTCGATGCGCCGGGCTATCGATGAGACGGACCGCAGGCGTGCGGTGCAGCGGGCGTACAACGAGGAGCACGGGATTACTCCGCAGTCGATTTTGAGCAAGCTGGACAATTCGCTGGCGGCGATTCTGAAGGCGGAGTACGGCGATCCGCTGGAGGAAGCGGCGGAAGGGATGCCGGAGTTCGCTTCGCAGGAAGAGCTGGACAAGTATTTGGCCGGGATGGAAGCCGAGATGCGGGAGGCGGCAAAGAAGTTCGAGTTCGAAAAGGCGGCGCGGCTCAGGGACACGATCCGGGATTTGCGGGCGAGGGAGTTCCTCTTCGGGTGAGGCTTTTCTCCACCCCACCCTGGTGAAGCGGGGCCGGTCAGCTGCCGGGATGCCTGCTTAATCGGTTTTTCTCAGGCTGGGGCAACCCATTGACCAAATTTATACATCTGATTAACCGGGCTGGAAAAAAAGACGACGCGATCTGTGGGAACGCTACCATGATTCGTCGGGTGATTCATCGGGCCACGGGTGTTTATGCACACAATTCTTCTGGTTGATGACAATCCACTCCGGGCTGCGATGAGGAAATCCATTCTGGAAGGCAATGCACCCGCGGTGGTGCGTGCGCTGGACGCGGCGGAAGCGTTGTGTCTGGTGGAGTCTCCAGAGTTTGCGCAGGGATTGGCGCTGGTTATTACGGGCCACCGCATGACGGGGATTTCGGGGCCGGAGTTCGTTGCGGAGTTTCGCAACCGGATGCCTCAGGTTCCGGTGCTGGTGCTGAGCGCGGTTCCGGGCAGCGAGCCCGAGTACCGGGGGATAACCGGAGTATCGGTTTCCCATGTCACTACGGCCGAGGAACTGCGCCCGCTGGTAGGGCGGCTGCTTAGGCAGGCAGAGCGGCAAACGGCTTAGAGTTCCGAATCCCGGCTTTTCGATACCCACCTTTGGCTGCATCTGCCTGCCCGTGCGCCCGCCGCAAATCCAAAAACATCATTGCAACTGAAGGCCGCTCTTTGTCCAAAGAAGGGCTAACCATATCAAGGCTTCGGAAGAGCCTTCCTGCTCTCCGGTGGCCGAGAGGAAGCACAGGCATGCTGGCTCTCCATCTTTAGACGGAGCCGGAGTGTTGGTGGAATTGAATAGCATCGGGGATGGTGTTGTATGCCCGCGCTGTGGGTTTTGTGCAGCGCCGGGTGCGGTGCGACAATCGTTAGT
Source organism: Acidobacteriaceae bacterium (assembly GCA_036271955.1). Lineage (GTDB taxonomy): Bacteria > Acidobacteriota > Terriglobia > Terriglobales > Acidobacteriaceae > Acidicapsa. The sequence continues at coordinate 14,227 of DATAZR010000209.1, read as the reverse complement.
GACAACCGATAGAGACGACCAATAAGGACAGCACGGCTTATTGCGTGGAGTAGCGAAGGGCTTATGGCGGCATTTGGCAGTTTTGCGCTTCTGATTGGGTTGGCGCTGGCGGCGTACAACCTGTTTGCCGGGGGGATCGCGCTGCGATTGCTGGCGGTTGGAGGGCCTGCGAGGGTCAATCCCGAGCGGCTGGCAGAGACCGCGCGGCGGGCAGGCATCGGCGTGTTTTTTGCCGTGATGGCGGCAGCTTTCGCGATGATCTGGTCGGTCTTCCACAACGATTTCACGATTGAGTACATCGTTGAACATTCGAACATCGCGCTGCCGGCTGCGTATAAATTTGCCGCGATGTGGAGCGGGCAGGAAGGCTCGCTGCTGTTGTGGGTTTCGCTGCTGGCTATCTATGGTCTGGTGTTGCGGGTCAGGCACAAGGTAGATGTGAAGCTGCATGCGTATGCGGGGACGATTCTGGCCGCGGTGCAGGTCTTCTTTCTACTGCTGCTCAACTTCAAGGTGCCTCCGTTTGCGCTGGTGCGCGGTGGGATTGCGCCGGCGGATGGCAATGGCTTGAACCCGCTGCTGCAGTACCCGGAGATGGTGATTCACCCGCCGATGCTGTACCTGGGGTATGTGGGATTCACGATGCCGTTTTGCTTTGCGCTGGGCGCACTGATGATGCGCTATCCAGGCGAGAAGTGGATTCACATCACGCGGCGCTGGACGATGCTGACCTGGATGTTCCTGACCATCGGCATCTTCCTCGGCATGCATTGGGCCTATGCGGTGCTGGGCTGGGGCGGCTACTGGGGATGGGACCCGGTGGAGAATGCTTCGCTGATGCCGTGGCTGACGGGAACAGCGTTTCTGCATTCAGTGATGATGCAGGAGAAGCGCGGCATGATGAAGAGCTGGAATGTGTGGCTGATCTTTTCCACCTTCCTGCTCACGCTGCTGGGCACTACGCTGACGCGCGCCGGTCTGGTGAGTTCGGTGCATGCCTTTGCGCAGTCCTCGATTGGCGGATGGTTCATCACTTTCATGGTGATCGTGCTTGCCGTATGCATCTTCACTTACTTTCTGCAGCGCGATCATCTCAAGACCGAGCATCATCTGGAGTCGTTGGTAAGCCGCGAGTCGAGCTTCCTATTCAACAACCTGGTGCTGCTGGCGGCGTGCTTCACGATTCTCTGGGGAACGCTGTTTCCGGTGCTCTCGGAGTATGTGGAAGGCACGAAGGTCACAATGGGCGCGCCTTGGTACAACCGCGTGGGCATTCCGATCGGCGTGTTTCTGCTCTTTCTCACTGGCGTTGGGCCGCTGCTGGCGTGGCGGGCATCTTCGTTTAAGAGCCTGCGGCGAAATTTTGTGTGGCCGGGGATTGCGTTTGTAGTCACAGCTGCCGCGCTCATCGCTGTCGGGGTGAAGCCGTGGGAAGATGAGGCCTATTTCTATTCGCTGATGACCTTTTCACTGGCGGTCGCGGTGGCTACTTCGGTGTGCTCGGAGTTCCTGCGTGGAGCAGTGGTGGTACGGCGGCAGACGGGGAAAAATCTGCTGGCTTCGGCGCTGCTGCTGACGCGGCGCAGTACGCGGCGCTATGGCGGCTACATCGTTCACTTTGGACTGGCGATCATCTTCATCGGATTTGCGGGCTATGCCTTCAATCAGAGTGCGGAGAAGCCAATGGGCGTGGGCAGCACGATGGAGATTGGACCGTACACGCTGAAGAATCTGGGCAACACGCAGGAGTCCAATCCCAACTACGACTCGGAGTATTCGCTGATCGATGTGTATGACCACGGCAAGAAAGTGCTGGCTCAGCCGATGGCTCCAGAGAAGCGCGTGTATGCGGTGAACGGGCAACCGCAGACGATGGTGGCTAACCACTCGACGCTGCGCTGGGATTTGTATCTCGTCTTTGAAGGGACGGACCAGACGACTGGGTTGCCGATCATCAAGGCGTTCTTGAATCCGCTGGTCTCGTGGATCTGGGTGGGGCTCTCCGTGGTGGTTTTTGGCACTCTGGTGGCGCTGGTGCCGAGCATCAATCCGGCGCGTGCGACGGTGATGGTTCCGGCGACGAAGGGTATCGGTAGCGCGGCGGCTGCGGTTGGGAGCGGGGACTGATGCGGTTGTTGAATGCCCTGAAGAGTTCACGTTCTGGATACAATGCCCTGAAGAGTTCACGTTCTGGATACTTTGCTCGGATCGCGATGACGCTGGTTGTGGCTGTGCTGGTCTGCGTCTCGCTGGGCGTAACCGACTCTACGAATCGATTTAACAAGCTGGGCGGCAAGCTGATGTGTACGTGCGGCTGCGCGCAGATGCTGCTGGGCTGCGATCATGTGGGATGCCCTAACCGCGGCGATGAGATGGATCGGCTGCGCAGCGGTATTGCGTCGGGCATGCCGGATGCGGCGATTCTCGATGGGTTTGTGCAGGAGTATGGAGTGGTGGTGCTGGCTGCTCCTCCTGCGAAGGGCTTTGATTTGATTGCCTGGATCATGCCGTTTGCGGTATCGGCGATTGCATTGATTGGGACGATTTTGCTGGTGCGGCACTGGGCGAAAAATCAGGCAGCAACAGCGCCGGTGGGCGCGAAAGCTCAGGCAGGCGCTGAGAGCGATATGCAGGAGCGGATTCGCCGCGAAACGGGCACGGACTGAACAAGAGCGGGTTGTTTGATCTGGGGGTATCCCACCCTTCGCAAAGAACGCGAAGGATGGGGCACCCAAATCTCCAGACTCGGTAGACGGGAGTTGAGCGATGTCGAGCACAGATGGAATGATTGCCGGTGCGGTGCTGGCTGTGGTGCTTTTTCTGTATGCCTTCTGGCCGGAGAAGCATGCGGCGGCGCAGCGGCAGAAGACGCGGCTGGACTTTCTGGAAGAGCTGAAGGAACAGATCTATGCCAACCTGCGCGACCTGAATTTTGAGTACCAGGCGGGCAAGTATCCGCCGGAAGATTATGCGGCGCAGCGGACGATTCTGGAGAAGGAAGCTGCGGCGGTGCTCAGCGAGATGGATACGCTTAGCGGGCACGTAGCGATATAAGTTTGCATCCCTCCTATCTTAGGCGCCAAATACGCGCAGAAGGTGGGGCACCCCGCAATTGTTGGTTCTACTACGAGGTTCGACTTTGATTCGATTGGCTTCTTATTCTTTGCGAGGCGCTGCTGCAGCGATGCTGGCGGCGGGTTCGTTTGCGTTTGCCGGAACGATTCATGGCACGGTGACTAACATGACGGTCGGCAAGGCTGCGGCGGGCGATAAGGTTTCGCTGCTCAGCCTTTCGGCGGCGCTCGATGAGGTTGGCACGACCAAGACCGATGCACAGGGACACTTCACGCTGACGACTCCGACCGAGGCTCCCTACCTGATCAAGGTGGAGCACGATAAGGGCGGGTACTTCAAGAACGTGCCGCCGGGTACGACCGAGGTTGCGATCACGGTGTATGACGTGGCGACTAAGGTTGACGGCGTCTCGACCGAAGCGGACGTGATGCGGCTCGAAGCTGAGAACGGGCAGCTGAAGGTGACGGAAAACTACTTCGTCAAGAACCTCTCTTCACCGCCCCGCACGCAGTCGAGCGAACACACCTTCGAGGTGGTCATTCCGCCGGATGCGACGTTGGAGGGAGCGGCAACGGATAGTCCCAACGGGCTGCCGGTGGCGGCCACTCCGGACCCGGTGAGCCCAAAGGGCCACTATGCGTTTTCGTTTCCGATCCGGCCCAATGAGGGCGAGAATGGAACTCGCTTTCAGCTCACTTATCATCTGGCATACAACGGCAGCTATAAGTTTTCGCCCAAAGAGATGGGGAACGTGGATAACGTGGCCATCTTGCTGCCCAAGAGCATGAAGTTTGAGCCGGCGGCGGGGACAAGCTTTCAGACCGTGCCGGATGACGCGAATGCGCAGACCTTTCTGGCGCGTGGAGTGAAGCCGGGCGAGCCGCTGGAGTTCACCGTGTCGGGCACGGGGGCGTTTCCCCGGGATTCGCAAGCGGGCGCAGGCGCCCTTGGCGGAGCACCCGGTGGAGCGCAGGACAGCGCTGCTCCCAACGGACCTGGCGGCGCTCCGGGTGGCGGGCTGGGAAATCCGATCGATACGCCCGATCCGCTGGCCAAGTACAAGTACTGGATTCTGGGCGGGCTGGCGCTGGTGCTGGCAGCGGCAGCGGCGTTTCTGCTGAGGAAGCCGGCTGGCGCGGTGGCAACGCCTGCTGCGCCGGAAGCCCGGATCGATGGGCCGGTGGTGGGAACTGCGGCGGCTCCAGTGGCGGCGCGAAACAAGAGCGAGTTGCTGCTGGAGGCTTTGAAAGAAGAGCTGTTTGCCATCGAGAGTGAGAAGATTGCCGGGAAGCTCTCGCCGGAGGAGTACGCCGAGCAGAAGTCGGCGCTTGAGACGGTGCTGCGGCGGGCGCTGAACCGGCAGTAAAAAGGATTGCACTGCCAGCCTGGTCTCACCCACCTTAGGCGACAAAGTACGTCGCCGAAGATGGGGCGCCCAAATTACTGGTGACGCCATTCTTCTGGATTTAAGCGGATTTCTTGTTGAGGTTGCTGCCTTGAAGACTTTGATTCGGACGCTGTTGCTGCTATCGCTGATCGTGTGGCTGGGCGCGGAGATCTTCTTTCCGGTGGTGGCTGCAATCACCTTTGGGCAACTGGCTCCGGATACCCATGCGGCGGGACAGATCGTGGGAGCGCTGCTGCGCATTGTGCATGGCATGGGGCTGGTGTGCGGCGTGGTGCTGCTGGCTCTGCTGGCGCTGGCTCCGGCATGGGGTATCTTCAAGTCGCGCTCGGTGCTGGCGCCGATGGTACTGGTGCTGGTGATGCTGGCGCTGACCGCGTATTCACAGTTCGGGATTATTCCGGCGATGGAGCGGGACCGGGCGCAGGCGGCGGGCGGAGTGATCGATTCCCTTCCCGCAGACAGCCCGGCGCGTCTGGACTTCAATGCACTGCATCGCCGCAGCACCAATGTGGAAGGCGCGGTGGTGCTGCTGGGAATAGCCGTGGTGGCGCTGGCCGCATATGCGGAGACGGCCGCTGCCAAGCCGATGCAGTGAGGGTACTGACAGGCCAACGCTGAAGTTAGACGACGGCAACGAGCGAATGCCTTCACGCTTGGCGATTACCGCCAGAATGCGAGTGAGAGTGTGGCCTCATACAAGCGATTGCAGCCGGAAGAAAGCTTGCAGCGGCAGAGAAATGTATTTCTGATTTTTGCCGGCATCATGGCGCCGGCGATTGCGATCCTCTCGTTTCTGCCCAGCAGTGACAAGCGGATTTTGCACACGCATGGGAAGTATCACTCGTGGGGACATCTGCTGGCTTTCAGTATCGTGGCCTTTCTGCTTGCCAGGATGGCAAGCTCGCTTCGCCAGCGGATGCTGCTGTTTGCCGGATCGCTTATCTTTGGCCTGGGAATCGAGGTTGGCGAGCATCTGGTTTTTCGGAGCCCGCTGGAGTGGAAGGATGTGCTGGTGGATGCCATGGGCGTGGTGGGGGGAATGCTGATTGGCGTGCTCAGTTCGCCGGTGGAAGAACGGACGGAAAAGCCAGGCTAAGCCGGCTCCACTTTCGCGACGAGCACGCGCACTTCCTGCGACATGGTAGCGCCCTGGAATTGCTGGAACTCCCACACCACATCCTGCACGCGATAGGACTGGGCTGCGTCCTCGGCGGTGCGAATCACGATGAGATCGCCAATGCATGGAATGCCGGTATGAGCGGACTGCTTCAGAAGCGTCTCCGATGAGACTGCATCGACCAGCTTGTAGCGCGCCGATACCCGCGAGGCGAAAACCTGCTGGGCTGTCGTGTTCGAGGGCCCGCTGGCGGAGGAAAATGCTTCCGGGGCTTCGGTGATTGCTTTTCGGGCTTTCTTCAGTTGCACGCCAAAATCGTGCAGAATGCGGGCGGCGAGACAATTTTCTTCACGCAGAACTCCCAGGATCAGGTGCTCGATGCCGATGTGTTTGTGGCCCAGGCGCGTGGCTTCTTCCGCGGCATAGGCGAGAATTCGTTTGCCTTCGTTGGTGAGCGGCAGGTCCACTTTCGTGGAGATCTTTTCCTCTCGAGGGGCAGCAGCTTCGATCCTGGCGCGAATTTCTTCCGCTTTGCCCTGAATGCCAAGGAGGTAGCTTAGAGTGTTTCCTTCTCGCAACAGCCCGAGCAGCAGGTGTTCGCTCTCGATCTCAGGCGTACCGAACTGGCTGGCCTCGTAGCGCGCAAAAAAGATGGCGCGGCGTGCCTTTTCGTTATATCGCTCAAACATCGCTCCTCCGGCAGCTTGCCTTTCCAATGTATCGCCAGCCCCAATCTCCCGGCCAGCCGCTGAGCGTAGTATTCTGTCGAATGCTTAAACTTTCCTTACTCCTGGGTACGGTTGCGGCGCTGGCGGATGTGGCTGGCGGCCTAGTACTGGTGCGGGCCCGCGGGATTCAACGATATCTGCGGTATTTTGTGGCGCTCGGCGCGGGTTTTCTGATGGCGACATCGGTGCTCGAGATGCTGCCGGAGAGCCTCAAGCTGGATACGAAGCTGGCTCCGGTGCTGGTGATGGCCGGCTACTGCGCGCTGCACTTTCTGGAGCACACCATCGTTGCGCATTTTCATTTCGGCGAAGAGACGCACCATCATGAATTTGTGTCGACCCACACCAGCTATTCGGTGCTGGGAGGGCTCGCGGTTCATTCGGTCTTCGACGGCGTGGCCATTGGATCGGGATTCGCGATCAACAGCATGCTGGGCTGGCTGATCTTCATGGCGATCTTTCTCCATAAGGCTCCCGAGGGATTCACAATGGCCTCGGTGATGCTGGCCAGCGGCAGCAGCCGGAGGACGGCGCTTTTTTCTGCGATTGCTCTGGCGGCGGCGACGCTGGTCGGCGTACTGGTGATCGGGCTGGTTCCGGGACTGGTGCGGTATGGGTTGCCGGTCTCGGCGGGAGTGGCGCTTTACGTGGCTGCGACCGACCTGGTGCCCGAGGTGAACCGCGAACCGGGTATAAAGATGGCGCTGGTCTTCTTTGCCGGAGTCGCGGGCTTTCTGCTGCTGCGCATGCTGATGCCTTCGGTGTAGCTGCCGCTGGTTCACGCTGCCTGGATTGGGATGGGATGAGGTTGTACGGCGGTACACTGAAGAAGATGAGATTTGGAGTGCACTCCCCCGCCGTGCTGGGCAAGCATCATCCCCTGCGGCGGCTGGCGGTTAAAGATGCGATTGCGCTTGGAACACTGGCAGCGATCACGCTGAGCCTGTTTGGCATTACGGGCCTCTACTACAGTGCTTACACCCGTTACCGCGCCTGGCTTGGCCTGCCTACCGACAATACTCCGGTGATCACACTGCCGGTTGTGAGGCGCCACTGATGGCGGCCGATCCGGAGAGTCTTGCAGCCAGGATGATGCCAATCGATGGCTCAGCGGATGGCGAATCGGAAACTGTCGCCGCGGTTCCCATATTTCAACATCCGGCAAGCCGGGAGCGAAGGCTCTTCCTGATGCTGCCGATCTTCATCGGCATCCTCTCAGGGCTGCTGGTGGTTTGCTTTCGCATCTCCATCGAGTGGCTGCGGCTGGGGTTGATGGGCAAGCAACTCCGACCTGGCGACTGGCGGCTGATCGTCGTGCCAACTGCCGTGGGACTTGTCGTGGCGCTGCTGGTGGAGTTCGTGTTTCCTGCCGCGCGCGGTTCGGGCATCAATCAGACCAAAGCGGCAATGTATATCCATGATGGATATATCTCTCTGCGCACGATGTTTGGCAAACTCATCTGCACCGCGCTGGCTCTGGGCGCCGGCTATTCGCAAGGCCCCGAGGACCCGTCGCTGCAGATTGGCGCGGCAATCGCATCGACAGTAAGCCGGCGGTTCCGGCTATCACCAGAGAACCTGAGGCTGTTTGCTCCGGTAGGCGCTGCCGCGGGGTTGGCGGCGGCCTTTAACGCTCCCATTACAGCGCTGCTGTTCGTCATCGAAGAGGTAGTCGGCAACTGGAATGCTTCTGTGCTGGGATCGGTGATTCTGGCGGCGATTGCCGGCGACGCGGTTTCGCGATGGTACTTTGGCGATGCGCCGATGTTCCAGGTGCCGACTCTGGAGTTGCGCGATCCGCGCGAGCTGCTGGCCTATGCGCTTCTCGGAGTGGTCGGCGGCGTAACGGCGCTGCTGTTTGCGGGCATGCTGCGCCAATCGCGGCCGCGGCTGGCGGCGCTGCCGCACTGGACGCGCATGGTGCAACCTCCGCTGGCCGGGCTGTTGATCGGGCTGATCGGATTTCTCGGCTTTCCCCAGGTGATGGGCGTGGGCTACGAGACCATCAACCAGGCCATCGGCGGAGGCATGGGCTGGAAGCTTCTGCTGATTCTGGCCGCTCTCAAGATGCTGGCGACGACGCTGGGTTTTTCGTCCGGAACACCGGGCGGCATGTTTGCGCCGACGCTCTTTGTGGGCGCGATGCTGGGCACGGCGGTGGGCAGCTTGCAGCAACTGTGGCTGCCGCACCTGACGGGACCGATTGGGTCCTACACGCTGGCAGGGATGGGAGTGCTCTTCGCGGCGTTTCTCCGCGCTCCGCTGACCAGCGTCTTCATGGTGCTGGAGGTGAGCGGGAACTACTCCATCGTCGCGCCTGTGATTCTGGCCAATACAGTCGCTTACCTGATTGCGCGCAAGTTCGATCCGGTGCCGATCTTTGAGACGTTCACGCGGCAGGATGGCCTCGACCTGCCCTCGATGGAGGAGATGCGCGAGGAAGCGCGGCTGCATATCGAAGACGCGCTGGAATTGGGCGCTTCGATCTCGGAGGATTCGCTGCAGATTCCAGTGCTGCCCTCGACACTGCGCCTGCGAGAGGTGCTGGATGCCGCGGCGGCGAGCCCGAGCGATGACGGCGTGGTAGTGCTGCATTTTCCCGACGGCAGCGGATATGCGCTGGATGGCGCAGAGCTGGAGCGGCTGGGCACTGGCGCTTCGCCGGAAACCGCTGTTGGGTTTCTGGTGCCTCAGGAGCGGCTGCCGCTGCTCTATCCGGATATGCCGCTCGACGCGACGCTGCATCACTTCGGCCGCTGGCCGGCGCTATTGATCCGCAACCGCGCGCAATCGACGGCTGTAGAGGGCGTGCTGATGGAGGCGGAAGTGCTGCTGTGCTATCGGGAGCAGACGGCTCACCATTGATTCCGGACACGGCTAAACTCTGGCGCCGCCGGATTCAGCCTGGCTGCGGAGCTTGCCGGCATAGAGGCGGGCAAGCAGGGCGACGTAGTCCAGCGCAACCTTGAGATTGGCTTTGCTGGCCCCTCTGCTGCGACAGCCGAACTCAAAGGGTATCTCCTCAATCGACTGAATTCGCGCGCGCACCAGGATTTCCAGAAGAAGCTTGAAGCCTGAACGCTGAAATCGCACTTGATCGAGGCAGTGCCGGCGAATCAGAAAAAAGCCCGACATCGGATCTTTTGCGCGAATCCGGGACCGCTGCAGGGGCCAGGTCATCCAGACGGCTGCGGTCGAGATCAGTTTGCGCGACGGGCTCCATCGGCCCACCCTGCCACCTCGTGCGTAGCGGCTTCCGATGGCCAGGTCACGGTCGTCCAGAATGGCGGAAATCAGCTCGGGCAGAAGCTCCGGCGGATGCTGGAGATCGGCATCCATGACGCCGAGCACCGCAGCGTCGGTGCGTTGCCAGCCGTGAAGAATCGCGCCGGAGAGGCCGCGCTGTCCTTTGCGTACTAACAGGCGGATGCGTGGATCTTGCCGGGCGAGTTCGGATACAACCTGCGGCGTGCCATCGCAACTGTCGTCGTCGACGACCAGAATCTCGTACTCGATGGCCAGAGGGTCGAGGACCGATCGGACGTGATCGAGCAGCTGACAGATGTTGCCCACTTCGCAGAGGGTAGGGATAACGAGGGCGAGCTTGACGCGTCCCGCGCCTGGACGCCGGGCCGGAGGTGCGACCAGCGCCAGCTCTTGACTCTCCGCCATGTAGGATGGATTTATCAATGCTGAAGACATGGCAGGCAACATGGTGGCGATAGATACGTGGAGTTCAACCGATTGAAGCGCAACAAATTCCTGGCCATCCTACTGCCAACTCTGGCGTTTACCGTGTTTGGATTTTTGGTGACTGGATACCATCCGGGGATCGAGGATGATGGAGTCTATTTGAGTGCAGTGAAAGCTGACATCCATCCTACGCTGTTTTCCCACGATTCCGATTTTTTTCGGGTGCAATTGCAAGCTACTCAGTTCGACGAGTGGATGGCCAAATTTGTTGACACGACTCATATTTCTGTAGCCTGGGCGGAACTGCTCTGGCAATTTCTCTCGCTCTTTGTCATTCTGGCGGCCTGTCGCAGTATTGCTGCACAAATATTTGTTGAAAAACGAGCGCAATGGGCGGCCGTAGCAATGGTCTCGGCCATGTTCACGCTGCCGGTAGCGGGAACGGCACTGTACATCGTGGACCAGCATCTGCATCCTCGGGCGATCTCAACGGCTTTGATTCTGGTGGCAGTTTCACGAATTCTGGCGGGCAGACGGTGGAACGCGCTACCGCTGCTGGCCGTGGCGATGCTGATGCACCCCATCATGGGCCTCCTTGGAATCTCCTTTTGCTGCTTTCTCAAGCTGGCTACGCTTGAAAAGCTTCCGATCAGGCTTCGTGGATTAGGCACAACAGGAATGTCTCTCATGCCTTTGGGGTGGATCTTCGACGCGCCCACGGAGGATTGGCGGGAAGCTCTGAGCAAACGTTCCTACTTTCTCTTGAATAGATGGACGTGGTACGAGCTGCTTGGGGCTGTGGCTCCACTTGTCATCTTTTTGTCACTGTGGCGCTTTGCATCCAGGCGAGGCGAAACCAGGCTGGCTCAATTCTCCCTTGCGATCTTTGCGTACGGAGTCTTCCAGTTCATCGTCGCGCTGCTGGTAATCGAAGTTCCCGCATGGATCCGCCTTGTGCCACTGCAGCCTATGCGATTCCTGCATTTGATTTATATCTTTCTATGCCTTATCGGTGGGGGATTTCTGGGCAGATATGTGCTCCAGGCCAGCGTGTGGCGATGGGCGGCTTTTCTACTGGCGGCCAACGGCGGCATGCTCTATGCGCAGCAGCAACTCTTCCCTGCCACGGCTCATCTGGAGATGCCCTGGACTGCACCGAGCAATGCATGGCTGCAGGCCTTCGACTGGGTTCGGCAAAACACACCTGTGGATGCCTACTTCGCTGTCGATCCCTACTACATGGCAGCGCCTGGAGAGGACTTCCACAGCTTTCGGGCGCTGGCGGAGCGCAGCATGCTGGCCGATGCGGTGAAGGACACAGCGGTGGTGACGCAGGTGCCGCGCCTTGCTCCGGTCTGGCATGAGCAGCAGCTTGCCATGGCCGGGTGGTCCCATTTTCAGCTGGCGGACTTTGAGCGGCTCAAGACCCAGTTTGGAGTGGGCTGGGCGCTGGTCTCGTATCGTGCGCCAGCGGGGCTGGCCTGCGCGTGGCACAATGGCACTCTCGCGGTCTGCAAAATTCCCTGATCCGGTCCGCAAAATTCTTTGATCCGGTCTTCAAGACTCTTTGATCGGAGCCAGCTTCTTCCCGTATTGTGCGGCTGCTTTTGCGCATCGGAGCCATTTCCTCCAGAATGGTGAAGGAAAGCTGCTTGCTGTCCGGGAGATCGACCGATGTTGAACCTGACTCAGCGCCTGACTCTCGGATGTGTTCTTCTGGTGGCGCTGTCGCTGACGCTGGCGGTATGGGTGCATCGCGAGCTGGCTCCGGCTGGCGCGGCTGAACACACTACGCGAAGCCTGCTGGTTCTCTGGTTACTTTCGGGTGCGGCGATTGTGGTGGCAGTGGGGACGCTGCTGCTGGTGCTGCGGCCGATCCAACAGGTGTCGAAGGACATTCGCAGGATTTCCTCGGGCGACCTGGCGCATCGCAGCGACTGGGGAATCGGTAGCAAAGGACGCGACAGCTTCGGCATCATCGCCAACGAAATGAACCGGCTGGCGGTGCTGCTACGGGAGCTGCGCGAGACCGAGGCGGGACGGCGGCAGATGGAGTTTCAGCTCTCGGACGCCGTGCTGCAGTCGATCTTTGAGCCGATTATCGTGACCGACAGCAAGGGCCATGTACTCAAGGTGAACCAGGCTGCGGCGGAGGTGCTGGGCTCGGCAGCGACCGACCGCATGGCGCTCACCAATACTCCGGGGGGAGACAAGATTCTGGAGGCGATTCGCAATGCCGTCTCGATGCGAGCGCTGGCCGCGGAAGATGAGGCGGCGATGCTGCCGATGCGCATCGGCGAACGGGAGCAGAGCTTCCGGCTGAGAACAACGGCGATGCGGGACTCCGAGGGGCGTCTGCTGGGCGCGGTGACGACGCTTGAGGATGTGACTTCGCTGCAGGATACGGACCGCTTCAAAACGCAATTTATCGCTGTAGCCTCGGCGCGGCTGCGCGATCCTCTGCTGCAGCTGCGGCGAGGGTTATACGCGATGAGCATGGGATTTGCAGGAGAGCTCAGGCCATTGCAGGCGGAGCTAGTAAGCTCGGCAACGCAGGAGGCGCAGAAGCTGGATGATCTGATGGCCGACCTAATCGAGGTTGCGGAGTTGGACTCCGGCAAGCGCGAGCCGCAGCTGGAGCGCGTCTTGCCTTACGCGGAGCTGAACGAGGCGCGCAACCGGATGACGGATGCTGCTTGCGCGAAGAATATACGCATGGAGATTCGGGCGTTTGCCGATCTGTCCTATGTGCAGGCGGACCGGCGCGCGGTGCGGACGATTCTCGACAATCTGCTGAGCAATGCGGTGCGCTATGCGCCGCCCAGCGGTGAGGTAGTGCTGGAGGCAGAGGAGCGGAAGGGATTTATCCAGTTCTCGGTTCGCGACAACGGGCCGGGGATTGCCGCCGAGCGGCTGGGCAAAATTTTTGATCGCTTCAGTTCATTTTCCGATGGAGGCACCGGCCTTGGCCTGGCGCTGGTACGCAGGCTGGTGGAGTCTCAGGGTGGGCAGATTTCCGTGGAGAGCCGCTTAGGCCACGGAGCGACCTTTCGCTTTACCTTGCCCGTGGCTACGGTGGAAGCAGGCCGGCATCCGGTCGAGATAGGCTGAAGACGTGACAGATCTGCCAGCGGAATCGCAAATCGAACGCAGCGCGGAGCCAGCCCGGCTGCGCATCTACCTCGGCGCCGCTCCCGGCGTTGGCAAGACCTATCACATGCTCAATGACGCGAACCTGATGCGCGGCCAGGGCGTGGATGTGGTGATCGGCCTGATCGAAACACATGGCCGCAAGGAGACCGAGGCGCAGATCCGCGATCTGGAGGTTGTGCCCCTGCGCATCATTCCCTACCGCACGGTGAAGCTGCAGGAGATGGACCTCGATGCGATCCTGGCGCGGCATCCGAATACCGTGCTGGTCGATGAGCTGGCCCACACTAACGTGCCGGGCAGCAAGAATCGCAAACGCTACGAGGATGTACTGGAGCTGCTAGACGCGGGCATCAATGTGATGGCAGCGGTCAACATTCAGCATCTTGAAACGCTGAACGATGCAGTCGGACGCTCGGCCAACACGACCATTCGTGAGACGGTTCCCGACAGCGTGCTCAAGCGCGCCGACGAAGTGGTGAATGTCGATGTGACCGTGGATGAGCTGCGGACACGGCTTCGCCAGGGCAAGATCTACGCTGCGGAAAAGGTGGAGCAGTCGCTGGCCAACTTCTTCCGCAAAGGCAACCTGAACATGCTGCGCGAGCTGGCGTTGCGCACCACGGCGGAGCAGGTCGGTTCGCAGGCGGCTCAGTACCGGCGCAATCAAGGCCTGGAGCAGGCTCCGATACCGGAGAAGGTCATGGTCTGTCTATCGACGCGGCCGGGAACCGACAAGCTGGTGCGCATTGGAGCGCGTGTGGCCGGGCGTCTCGCGACCAACTGGTATGCGGTCTTCGTTTCGCGCCCCGATGACGATCAGGGCCACGGCGATCCTGAAGCGTTTCAGCGGCTGGAGGAGTATCAGCGCATGGCTCGCGACCTGGGCGCGCAAGTGATTACGCTGCATGACAAGAACGTGGCCGATGCGCTGATTCGCTTTGCGCAGCAGGAGAGTATCTCGCACGTGGTCTTCGGACAGTCGGTGCGTTCGCGATGGGATATTCTGTTGCGCGGGTCGGTGCTGAATCGCTTTCTGGCCGAGATTCGCGACGT
>DATAZR010000208.1:0-56934 GCA_036271955.1 Acidobacteriaceae bacterium | reverse complement strand
GAGCCATATCTCTGTCTCGTCAATGTGCGCATGCCCGTTGCGCCACCACTGGCTATAGCTGATGCCTTTGGCACAGAGCGCGACCGACTTGCCATCCGGCGAAGGCGCACTCTCGAATTCAGAGAGGTAGCGCTCGCGGCTCACCTCGAGCGGCGTTCCACCCCCCGCGCTGACGCGAAAAATATCCGGAAGATGCGCAACATCATTCGCTGTCGAGGTGAAGTAGAGCCATTTGCCGTCACGCGACCAGCCATCAAGCTGATCCATCTGGTCGCTCCAGGTGATGCGCTTCAAATCGCCCGTGGCCAGCGTGAGCACGTAGATGTCGCCTGCTCCGGTGCGCGTCGAGATGAAAGCCAGCTGCTTGCCGTCCGGGGAATACATAGGGCGAGATTCGGTAGCCGGGTCGGTAACCAGCAGACGGGCTGCTCCGCCATCGGCGGACACAGTCCAGATATCACCTCCGGAAACGAAGGCTATTTCGCTTCCATCGGGCGAGAGCGACGGCTCGGCCAGCGATGGCAGCGGCGCGATCTGCGCAGCCGCGCAGCAAGTGAAGACGAGGGCCAGGACCAGGCAGGTGAAAGGCAGAGAGAAACGGCGGCGCGAATGGATCAACTCAGCAGTAAAGATCAAGAGATCTTACCTCCGATGGATTCTATGGACTTGATTTGAGAGAGGATGGCGAGCGTTTCCTCGTCACTCCGAGTGTATCGCGCTCCGCGAGCACGATGGCTTCCAGGGTCGCAGCGGGAGTTCACAACTTTGTAAAGCCTCTTCAACGCTCGATTTGTTAAGGTTCTGGAATGCAGATGAAGGTTCAGGTTGCGCTACTCGCCACCGCCCTCTCGATCGGTGCCGGCACTCTCACAGGCCAGACAGTCGACCTGCCAACCAGTAAACAACTCATTGGAGAGATTCCTGGGCATCCGCAGCGCATCAACAGCCTGCCCATGTCGATGGCTGTTTCTCCCGGTGGCCGCTTTGTGGTCACCGTCGACGCCGGCTACGGCACCCGTGAATCGAAGTACGAGCAATCGCTTTCCGTGCTCGATACGACGACTGGCAAGGTTGAGGATTTCCCCGACGAGCGCACGCTGGTCTCGGCCAAGCAGACACTCTACTCGGGCCTCGCCTTCAGCCGGGACGGCCGCCACATTTACGCCAGTATGGGGTCGATCGCCGATCCCCTTGGCAATAGCGGCGATGGGAAAGACACGGGCAGCGGCATCGTGGTGTATAGCTTTGCCGATGGCAAGATCTCGCCGGATCGGCTGATCCATCTTCCCTTTGAGCCTCTTGCACCGGGCAGGAAGACCAGTGTGCTCGGCAAGGAGGAAGGAGACAAGGGTGTTCCCTTCCCCGCGGCAATTGCGGTGCTGGGCTCTGCCGGCGCTGAAAAGCTGCTGGTAGCCGACAATCTCTCCGACGATGTGCTGCTGATCAATCTAAATGGAAGCGACCCAAGCGGAAGCGGCTCTGCTGCAAAGATTGAGAAGCGCTTCGATCTCTCCGAAAGCGATGCAGTGCCGGGAACCTATCCGATTGCCCTGGCGCTTTCCAGGGACGGCACAAAGGCCTACGTCGCACTCTGGAATGCTTCGGAGGTCGTAGAGCTCGATCTGGCCCAAGGGACGGTGGGCCGCAAGCTTGCCCTGTTGAAGCCGGAGAGCGCAGTGGCTCCCGGGTCTCACCCCTGCGCGCTGGAAGTCTCTCCGGATGGGAAAACAATGTATGTCGCATTGGCCAACCACGATGCCGTTGCGGCAGTAAATATTGGTGCAGGCCAGTTTTCGGTGAAAGGCTATTTCGATACGCGGCTGCCTGGGCAGAGCTACTTCGGCGCTGAACCGGAAGCTCTAGCACTGAACGCCGATGGCAGCCGCCTTTATGTGGCCGACGCGATCAGCGATGCCATCGCGGTGATCGATCCGGCCAGGCTGACCGCGAAAGCCGCGAAGCAGGGCATGGTGGTGCCCATGGGCTTTGTGCCTACCGAGTGGATGCCGATGTCCATGGGTATCGCCGGGGGCAAGCTCTATGTCGCCACAGCAAAAGGCCATGGCACCGGGCCGAATGGCGGCCATTGGAATGTCACGCTGGCTAACGGCATCCATATCGATCGAAATTCCACCTACATTGGCACGCTGCTCTACGGCTCGCTGGCCGAGCTCGATGCGAAGCAGATCGAGAAGAATCTTCCGCAATCGACCGCCATTGTGCTGGACTCGAACCGCATGAAGGCGGCAGCCGAAAAGATAACCTTCGCCGGCGGTACGGAGGACAGGATCAAGCACGTGATCTACATCATCAAGGAGAACCGCACCTACGACCAGATTCTCGGCGACCTCAAGAAGGACGGCAAGCCGGTCGGCAACGGTGACGCCTCGCTGACCATGTACGGTGAGGCGATTACTCCCAACGAGCACAAGCTGGCGCTGCAGTTTGGCGTGCTCGATAACTTCTACGACTCCGGTGAGGTCTCAGGCGACGGCCATGTATGGTCGACGGCGGCCATTGGCACTGACTACCTCGAAAAGACATGGCAGCAGTCGTATCGCGGCGGCCAGCGCACCTACGATTACGAGGGCGTAGTAGCCAACGCCACGCCGCTGCTGCAGAAGATCCCCGATGTCAACGAGCCGCAAAGCGGCTATCTGTGGGGCAATCTCGCTGCGCATGGCAAAAGCTACTATCACTTCGGCGAGTTCATCGCCACGGTCTTCTGCGATGAAATGAAGACTCCAGCGCCTGTCAATCCGCAGCAGGGACCGATGCTGACCGGCCAGAGCTGCGCCCACAAGGCCATCGCGCCCGGCGAGGCACTCCCGGCGAATTGGGGCGGGGGCGTGAATAAGTGGCCATGGGCCATTCCGCTGATGGCTTCGAATACAGCTACCAAGCCACAGCTCGTCGGACACTTTGCCACCGAAGCGCCGGACTTCAATCTCTTTGTCCCGGACCAGATTCGCGTCAATATCTTCGAGCAGCATCTGAAGCAATGGATCGCGGACAAGCAGGCGGGCAAAGATACGATGCCCAACTTCGTCATGCTGCGCCTGGGCGACGATCACACCGCCGGCACCAGGCCCGGTGGTCCTACGCCCAAAGCTTCGATAGCCGACAATGACCTTGCCGTAGGCCGGGCCGTCGATGACATTTCACACTCGCCCTTCTGGAACGACACTGCCTTTTTCGTCCTCGAAGACGACGCGCAGGATGGCGGCGATCATGTCGAGGCGCATCGCAGCGTGGCGCTGGTGGTGAGCAAGTATGCTCCGCACACTGCCAATGGCGCGCCGTTCGTCGACAGCCGCTTCTACTCGACGGTGAGCGTCATCCGAACCATGGAGACCCTACTCGGGCTCCCGCCGATGAACAACAATGACGCCTTCAGCTCGCTGATCTCGACGCTCTTCACCGGCCCTGGCGATCAGCCGGCTTTCGATGCGGATATCTCGAACCGCGATAATGGCCTCATCTACACGGCAAACGCCAAGACCGCGGAGGGCGCGAAGGAGAGCATGAAAATGGACTTTCGCCATGCCGACCACGCCAACCCGCAAAAGCTGAACGTGATCCTGTGGAAAGACGCGATGGGCGCTGCGCCGGTGCCCCCCATGCTGCTGGAAAAGCACAAGAAGACACCCAGGGATGATGACGACGATTAGCGGTTGCCGGACATATGACCTGCCCAGGAATCGGACCAATCCGAGGTCGCGCCGGATGCTCATGGCAGTATTGAACCGTCGCCATAACGCAAAACCGGCGGGCCCTGGGATTTGAGTCGTGAACAGATCAACGACTCGATCCGCGACTCGATTTTAGATCTGCATGATATCGACTTCTTTCCGTTTTGCCGCCTCTTCCATGCGCCGGATCTCGTCGTTCAGCATGCCCTGTACTTCTTCCTGGGCGCGCTTTTCCTCGTCTTCGCCGATCTTCTTATCCTTGGCCAGCTTCTTGAGATTGTCGTTGCCGTCGCGGCGCACATTGCGCAACGCGGTGCGATGATCTTCGAGCTCTTTGTTCAACTGCTTCACCACGTCGCGGCGACGCTCCTCGGTCATGGGCGGAATCGGCACGCGCAGGATACGCCCGTCGCTGTTGGGGTTGAAGCCGTGCTCGGGCGCGCGCAACGCCTTTTCAATCTCCTTGAGCAGGTTCGCATCCCACGGCTGTACCAAGATCAGGTTCGCCTCGGGAGTAGTTACCTGTGCAACCTGCGTCAACGGCGTCGGAGTGCCGTAGTAATCCACGCGTACCTGGTCCAGCAATTGCACGCTGGCGCGCCCGGTGCGGAGCGACACCAGATGTGTCTGGAAGTCGGTGACTGCCTTATCCATGCGCCGCTTCAGATCCCCATGCAGCTCTTTGAGCACGGGATTTCCTGCCATAAACGAAACTGCCATTTCTTCCTCTTCCTGTGCGATCGTTGCGCGTCCTACTTTACCGGACGCGCCGCGCACAAATGCCAGACTTATTCTACCGAAATGATCCCGGCAGAGGGGACCGGGCGGCCATCAAGATGAAGGTACACTTGCGGAGCATGAAGCGGACGCTGCCGCTTTCTTACTTGGCGGGATTCTAAATCGCGCCGTGTTATTCTGAGGCCGTATGGAGCATCCGGTTGCAACAGTAGATAGGAGTGCTTCCACCGATGGCCGTATGTTATCGGTCGGCGTCTTAGTGCTGAACTATAACACCTGGGATATCGCCCTTCGCGCGATAGGTGCGGCGGTTGAACTTGAATATCCCTCAGTTACTGAATTTGTGCTCTTCGACGATGGCTCCCCGACGCCCCCCCCGGAGGACATCGATATCCGTATTCGAGTCATTCGCAATGACGTCAATCGCGGATTTGCCGGGGCGCTCGTAGTTGCCTTTGCGCAGATGAAAAGTGATGTCGTCGTGCTCTTCGATTCCGACGCGTTCCCGCTGGTCCCATTTGCCGATCGCGTGCGCAGCCAATTTGAAGCAGACGAACGCCTCGGGCAAATCGGCTTTCAATCGCTGGATGAGAAAGGCTTGCCTACCGAGTCGCTCATGAAAGAGCCCTCGAAATGGAGCCTGATTCTCGGTCAGGTACTCTATGGGATGCTTCCCCAACAGCCGATGACTGAGTCGAACCTGTGCGCCATTGCCGGATGCATGGCCACGCGCATCACAGCCTATCGCGAGGTCGGCGGAATCGATCCGAACTTTGACATGCTCGACCTCGATCTCGACTACAGCATGCGGCTGCGCAGGAACCATTGGGGAGTGATCGCCGATCGCGCGATCACGGTCTTTCATGTCGGCGGCGGAACCCCGCAGCTACAGCGCAAGCGCCTGCTGCGCTTTTATAAGTGCCGCTGGTATCTGCTGCGCAAACATGGCAGGATCCGCAATGCGGCGCTGGCGCGGTGGGCCATACTACTGCGGCTGAGAGCCGAACAACTTACCATCAAGTTACTCGGCCGGTATCTCTTTCGCGACCCTGAGATACTCTCCGATAGGTTGATCGGACGGCAGGACCTGATTACTTACTGCAGCGCCAATTACCGCTAAGTCAGCGAAGATATCCGACGCCGTCTAAGCCAGCACCCTGAGGCCCGTCGAAGCCGCCTGCTCATGCGCATGATAGCTGGAGCGTACCAGCGGGCCCGACTCCACGTGGCGGAAGCCCATCTTCAGCGCTTCCGTCTTCAGGTCGGCGAATTCCTTAGGCGTGTAAAGCCGCGCCATCGGCAGATGATCCCGCGACGGGCGAAGATACTGCCCGATGGTGAGGATGTCGCAGTGGACCGCAGCTAGATCACGAAAGACATCCAGCAGTTCAGAGGTCTCTTCGCCCAGTCCAACCATCACGCCGGACTTCGTGATGCCGCTTGGATTGAGTTCCTTAGCGTACTCGAGCAGCCGAAGCGTGCGCTCATAGCGAGCACCGGAGCGCACCACGCGATAGAGCCGCGGTACCGATTCCGTATTGTGGTTCAGCACCTCGGGCCGCGCATCGACGACGACGCGGATTGCTTCAGGATTGCCCTGGAAGTCGGGTATCAGCACCTCAACCTGGCAGCCCGGCGCCTGGCGGCGAATCTCGTCGATCACCATGGCGAAAGCCCTTGCCCCACCTACCAGATTGTCATCGCGATTCACACTGGTGATCACCGCATGCTGTAGGCCCAGCGTCGCAACCGCCTCGGCAACACGCCTGGGCTCGTCAAAATCGATAGCCTCGGGACGGCCCTTGGGCACCGCACAGAAGCCGCAGCGGCGCGTGCACAGGTTGCCCAGCATCATGAACGTAGCGGTCTTGTGCTGCCAGCATTCGCCGATATTGGGGCAGTGCGCGCTCTCGCAGACTGTGTGCAGGTTGAGCGAACGGGCAAGCCGCTTGAGGTCGTGGTAGTTCTCGCCCACAGGGGCTCGCGCCTTGAGCCACTCTGGTTTGGGAGCGGGAGCCTTGCGAGCCGGTTCGATCTGAATGAGTTCCATTACTCTTCATTTTACCGGAACCGGCGAACTGCGTAATTCGCCGGCTCCGGTCAATCGGTTCATTTGGCCGGAGCGGGCTTCGGCGCCGGTTGCGCTGCGGGAGGAGCAGGCGTAGCCGGTGTATCTTTCCCCGCCACATAGTGGTCGTACCAGGCCATCCAGCGCTCGTAGCGGTCCTTGATAAAGCTGGGCCGCGTGAAGCCGTGAAACTGCCCCGGATACACGATCAGCTCGGTGGGGATATGCAGCGACTTCAGCGCCTGGTACATCTGCTCACCACCGATGATGGGCACATTGAAGTCGTTGGTGCCGCCCATGTAGAGCGTGGGCGTGTGCATGCGCTTGTCCGCCTCGAGCAGCGGGTAACTTAGCTTCAGGTAGAGATCGCGCGCCTTCCACGGCACTCCCAACTCGTTGTCGTACTGCAAGACATACTGATCAGAGCCGTAGAAGGAGAGCGGAGCCGCAGAGCCCGCGCCGCTGATCGCGCCTTTGAAGCGGCCGTCGGTTGCGGTGGTGTAGTCGGTGAGGATACCGCCATAGCTCCAGCCGCCGATGCCCAGCTTTGCCGGGTCGGCCACACCCATCTTGATCACTTCATCTACCGCGCCCAGCAGATCGATGACCTCAAGATGGCCCCAGTCGGCGAAGATGGCCTGCGCATAAGCCTGTCCGCGCCCCGAGCTGCCGCGGTAGTTCACATTGATCTCGGCATAGCCATGTGCCGCAAACCATTGCCGCTCAAAGGCGAAGCTGTGCGCATCCTGCCCGTTAGGGCCGCCATGAATAAAGAGGATAGTCGGAACCTTGTCGCCGGCCTTGTAGCCCAGCGGCCTGGTCAGCAAGCCATGCACCTCGGCGCCGTCTTTGCTCTTCGATGTGAAGTCTTCGCTGGGAACGAGATTCAGCTCGGCAAGCAGCGCATCGTTGACGGCAGTGAGCTTGCGCAGCGAC
Source organism: Acidobacteriaceae bacterium (assembly GCA_036271955.1). Lineage (GTDB taxonomy): Bacteria > Acidobacteriota > Terriglobia > Terriglobales > Acidobacteriaceae > Acidicapsa. Next base: position 49,500 of record DATAZR010000208.1, on the reverse strand, counting down.
GTGCCCTCGAGTGCGAAAATTTCGCCAGTATGAGTATCATCCTGGTGCACGACAGCCACCTTGCCGCCCTCGCAAGCCATGGCATAGGTAGAGCCTTCCTCGCTCAGCAGCCGATGCGCTCCATCGCCCGATTGCTCAACTTCAGCCGGGTATTCGGAGCGGTCGTCGCTGACCAGGTAGAGCAGCTTGCCGTCGGGCAGGAAACAGGGCTGATTGACGCCGCGGTCCAGCTTCGCCGCCGGATAGCTGACCTTGCCTTCGAGTGTCACAATTGCAGGCTTACGCTGGCTGTAGGCTGCAAGCTCAGGCTTCGCCCCCTCCGCGTATGCAATGCGCTGCGAATCTGGCGACCATGCCAGCTTGCCGCCGTCCGACCCGATCCAGCTCGTCAGCCTTTTCGCAGCGGAACCTGCCTTGGAGGCGACCACAAAGACATCCGTGTTCTCCGTGCGGTCCGGATCTTCGTCATGGTTGCTGACGTAGGCGATCGATGCTCCGTCCGGTGACCAGACAGCGCCCTCCTCATCTACATTCTTGTCGGTCGTCAGCTTCTCTGTCTTTTTGGTGGCGATGTCGTACAGATAGAGAGCGCCACGCTGGTCGTTGCGCAGATAGCCTTGAATATCCTGCTTGAAATGATAGCGGTCGATGACGATTGGCTTGGGCGGAGCAGGGGGCTTGCCCTCCTCCGCCTCGGGCGCGTCCCTGGGCTCCAGGGTCAGCAGCAGGCGCTTGGAATCGGGTGACCACGCGTAATCCTGAATCTCCTGCGGCACTCCGCTTACCGCTGAGATCTCGGTGAACTGCTCCGGTTCGCCGCCCAGCCGGTTGAGCACCCACAGCTGGGTTCCCTTGGCTTTGCCGGGACGCGAAGACAGGAACGATATGTACTTGCCGTCGGGGCTGAACTCCGGGTGCGAAGCGCCTTCCTTGCCGAAGGTCAACTGCATGTTGCCCGTGCCATCCCAGCGCTCCATCCACAGGTCGGAGTGGTTCTTGTCTTCCTTGGTGTCAGCGCGCGAGACGGAGTAGAGAAACCATGCGCCGTCCGGGGAAATCACCGGGCTTCCCACACGCGCGATCTTCGCCAGGTCGTCCAGGGAGATAGCTCGTTTGGCCGGGGCGCTCTGGGCCTGAGAACCCGCGCAGACAGACAGCATCGCAAACGACATTGAGAGCAGCAAGGCAGTGAAAGGCAATCGAACGGCAGTAGAGCAACCAGGAATGGAAGCGGAGACAAATTTATGCATGGGGCGAGATTAGCACCTGCCACGCTAGGAGCGGGAGCTGGATTTTTTGCAACACCATCCGGTTCCGCGGACATCCCGTTCCAGGTCGATCCGGTTCGGGCTAGCGCGATCTGTACCCTCCCTCTACTGCGATAATGAATACAGTCGGAAAGGTGGTTTCGCTTGCGTTCTGTTCCAGCCCGTTTGGCGTGGTTCTCTGTAATTTTGGCGGTAGTGGCGGCTGTGGGCTGTAAAGCGCAGGACACGAAAGGCATCATCCAGGACCGCGCGCTGGCGCGCCGGATCGAAGTGATGGTGCGCAGCAAGTTTAGCGTGCCGGTCGACTACGACTGCACCCTTGGAGCGCGGACGGCGAGCAATATTCCCGGCTACGACACGCTGCCAATCACCTTTTCGCACGCCGGCCGTACGACCACCACCAACTTCCTCATCTCCACCGACAACAAGTCCCTCGCACGGCTCGATACCTTTGACCTGAGCAACATCGCCGCGCAGAATATTCCTGTCGACCATCGCCCGATTCGCGGCAACCCGGCAGCTAAAGTCACCGTAATCACCTTCGATGACTTGGAATGCCCCTATTGCGCGCGCATGCACCAGCAGCTCTTTCCTGAGACGCTCAGCCGCTACGGCGACAAGGTTCGATTCATCTACAAGGATGACCCGCTGGTCGAGATTCATCCCTGGGCCATGCACGCCGCTATCGATGCCAACTGCATAGCAGACCAGAACGGCGGCGCCTACTGGGGCTACGTGGATTATCTGCACGCCCACGGCGACGAGATCACCGGCCCCGACCGTAACCTGCCCAAGAGTATCGCGGCGCTCGACAGGGTGGCGCGCGAGCAGGCGAAGATCTTCGCACTCGATGGCCCAAAGCTCGATGCCTGCATGCAAAAGCAGGATGAGACCACGATCCGGGCTTCGATGAAGGAGGCCGAGGCGCTGGGAATCGAGGGCACGCCATTCGTCTTCGTCGACGGCGAGCATATCGATGGAGCCCAGCCGGTGGAGCAGGTCTGGACGGTGATCGACCGCGCCCTGCGTGCCGCCGGAGTGGAGCCTCCTCCGGCTCCGGCGGCAGCGGCCGAACCGCCAAAGCTGGGGAAATAGCGCCTCCTGCTGCCCGGAAGCATCGCCGGGGTTTATCCTGAATGTCTGTGGCTGCGTCAAAGAGATAGTCAGCCAGGAGATTTCAGGTTGTCGTCAGTTCGCAGATTCCAAATTTTTCGCCGTGCTCCGCTTGCCTTTGCCGCAGCGGGAATGTTCGCCTTCGGTATTGCGGTGACCCTTACCGGCTGCCACCCGGCGCCCGCCCCTGGCGTATTGGCGACGATAAATGGCAAGGAGATTCTCGCTGCTGACTTGGATCGCGCCTACAAGCAGAGTCTTGAGCCCGGCGCTCCGCCGCCATCGAAGGAAGAGGAAGCGATCAAGCGCCTTGCTATTTTGAATAGCCTCATTCAGGACGAGATTCTTCAGCAACGGGCGGCCAAGCTGAACCTCGTAGCCACCGATGAAGAAGTGGATGCGAAGGTGACCGATCTGAAAGCTCCCTTGACCCAGGAGGAGTTCGACCGCCAGCTCAAGGAGCGCAACCAGACACTCGACGACCTGCGGCGCGAAATTCGCCGCCAGCTCACGGCTAACAAGCTGATGAACAAGGAGATCGAGTCCAAGATCAACATTACCGACGCGGAAATCAAATCCTACTATGACGCGCACAAGAGCGACTTCGACCTGATTGAGCCCAAGTATCACCTGGGCCGCATTGTGGTGACCAATCAACCCTCCAAACAGGTCTCCAATCTGCAGAACAACAAGGCGGCCAACGACGCGGAGGCTAAGAAGAAGATCCAGAGCCTACGCGGACGCATCGATGCCGGAGAGGACTTCGCATCCGTGGCGACTCGGTTCTCGGAGGACAATACGTCCAGCTCCAATGGAGGAGATGCGGGCTTCGTTTCGGAGTCGCAGTTGCAAACCGACCCCGAGGTTTTTGCCGCCATCAGCAAGCTCAAGGCAGGCCAAACGACCGAGATCCTGCCCATTGTGCAAACGGAAGGGTCTAGCCACAAGATCGTCGGTTACCAGATTTTCCTGCTGATCGAGAAGCGGCCGGCTGGCCAGCAGCTGCTGAGCGATCCGCGTGTGCAGGTAGGCATTCGTCAGCAGCTGCGCAACAATCACTCTCAGCTGCTTCAGGATGCCTATCTTGAAATGCTCCATAACGATGCCAAGGTACATAACTACCTGGCCGAGCAGATCTACAAAAACGGCCTTAGCTAGAGCAAATCCAAAGAAGGCGTACCCGCTCTTGCTTTGGCAAAGCTGGATCTTTTCTTGAGGAAAATCTATTCAGCTGTTACCGCCGGTTACAGCAACTCTGGATTTGCTATAGCGGCGCTGATCGCCTCGATCGCAGCCACGCTCATCAATCTCCGCGCACAGTTCGAGATTGCATTATTGCTCCCTCGCCATACACTCCGAATATGCGGCGCATCAGAGCGCCGGAGAGTGTGATTCTTCCGCCTGAACCAGACGCCTCGCGCGCCTGAGACCTCTGAAGAATCTAACCTCTGGGCCAGGTGATCCGGCAATAGAGCGTTCTTCGCGGCTCGCCGTGCATCACGGAAAAAGGCTCCCGGGAACGGGAGCCTTTTTACTTTCTGCTGGATTTGAGATTCAGCTTACTTCATGTTGCCATTCGAGTCGAGGACGATGCCGCCCTGGCCCTTATCCTTCTTGGCTTCGTTCTCCTTACGGGTTCCCATAGCCTTGTGGCTCCAATCGTTAGCAGCGTCCACGTCGGCCTTGACCTCTGCAGCATTTCCGCAATCTACGTCTGCCTTGCGGCGATACACGAGGTTCAGATACTGCATTGCGTCGTCGTAGCTGGGGCGGGACTGGACAGCCATATTGAGGTATTTCAGCCCTTCCTCGACCAGCGGAGCATTTTCCTTCTGAATCTCTGCACAATTGCTCTTGGTAAGCAGTTTTGTGTTGCCAACGCCGTCGTCGTTATTAGCTGTCATCTTGAGCAGGTTTCCATGCGCCAGGGTCCAGTCGATTACGCCGACGGTATAAGCGGCTTCCGCATCCTTGGGATCGACAGCCAGAACCTTCTTCTGCCAGTCGCGCGCCTCGTCAAGTTTCGTGATGTTGAAGTATAGGCTGGCCACACCTTTCATGCTGTTGACATCGGTCGGATCTTCGGCAAGCACCTGTTGGAAGGTATCGATCGCCCGCTGGGCCGTCTTAAGATTTTCCGGCGTGCTCAGGCCAGGCACAACGTTCTGCGAGAGCGCGGTAGCAAGAAAGGCCTTCGCGGTCGGCAGCTTGGGATCAAGGTTCTCCGCATTTTGAAAGTGGGTGATGGCCAATTCGTATTTACCGGCCTTGAACGCTTCGACTCCCTTGTTGAGCTGGTCGCGGGCCTTCAGTTTGTCGCAGCCGGTAAGCGAAGCAATCATGGCTACCAGGACAACCATCAGCACCGGCAGACGTGCGATTCGATTCATATTCTTATCCTTCTCCTTCGAGTCGTCGCCAGGTTTATCGCGCCTGGTGTCTCCGCGCGGCTGGAAGCGGCGGGAGGTTTCCGATCCAGCCCATCCATTTCTCTGCTGATGCTACAGCATTTTCATTTCTGCACCTTGCCTAAACCGAGAGTCAAGCTGGCTTTTCAAAGAGAACCAGCCGGAACGACGGCGCTATGGATGTGCAGGTGAAAACGCTTTATTCGGTGAAGCACCTCTGCGCCGTTGATTTCAAGGTCGCAGGATACAGCAATAGCATAGCCCCGCGGAAGAGCGGGGCGCTGCGTTAATTTCCTTCTGCAATCTTGGGGGTGATCAGACCCACATGGTCAACGCCTGCCGAGTGGCCGATATCGATCACGTCCGCCACCTGGGCGAAGTTCACATCATCGTCGCCCTTGATGAACATGATACGTTCGGCTCGGTTGGCATAGATCGCCGTCAATCTGGCCAGCATGTCGCGTTTGGCGACATCGTCCTGATTGATCTTGTAGGCAACCTGCGCTCCCTGGGTATGGAGCACCGAGATTACGATCGTCCGCGGATCGGGCGGCTGGGGCGTCTTGTCCTTTGGAGGCTGAGGAACCAGCGCGTCCAGGCCCTTGGGCGTGACCGGCACGATGACCATGAAGATGATCAGCAGCACCAGAAGCACGTCGATCAGAGGAGTTACGTTGATGTCGGAGGAAAGTCCTCCAGGACCACTGCCGCCTGTCATTGCCATAAATTGAGCTCCTGAATTCCGCCTGCCGCAGCCTCAGCCGCGACGCGGGTTATTCGCCTTCCGACCCTGGCGTCTGCCGCTTTTCCGTCAGCAGACCCACCGATTCAACGCCCGCCGAACGGACATCGTCAATCGCATTCTCCACGTCCAGATACTTGGCGCGCGCATCGGCACGAACAAATATCTGTTTCCCTGGCTTGTCCGTGAGCTTGTCGCGAATGATCGCGCCGAGCTCTGCCGGATTGACCTTGTTCTGGCCAAGGTAGACCTGTCCGTCGCGCGTAACCGCAACGACGATTGCATCTTCCTTATCCGCATCGGGCATGGAGGTAGGGTTATCGGTCTTGGCAAGGTCGATATTGACCTTGTTCTGGAGCATCGGAGTGATGACCATGAAGATGATCAGCAGCACCAGCATCACGTCCACCATGGGGGTAACGTTGATGTTGGAGTTGACCTTAGCGCCTTCGTTGCGTACTGAAATTGCCATGTGTATGCTCCACGCCTGTGAATCAGCCTGTACATCAATGAATCAATTCGACTGGATGGGAGGATCTTGTCTGATAGCCGGCCGACTCGCCGCGATCCTCAACATCGTGCATCATGGTTTACCGGGACTTCTTTCATAAGGTCTGGCAGGGAATTATCCATTCCCTGCCAGCTAAGATTCGCCCAGCCAACCTGCCCCAGTCACAGCGCTTTAGCGCTTGTGGCTCTGCTTGATGAAGTAGTCCACCAGTTCGCTGGAGGAGTTATCCATCTCGACGTCGAAGGCTTCCACACGTCCGCTGAAGTAGTTGAAGGTCATAACGGCCGGAATGGCGACGAGCAGTCCGAAGGCCGTCGTGACGAGGGCTTCGGAAATACCACCGGCAACCGCGCCGATACCCGAAGACTTCTGCACGGCGATCTGCTGGAAGGCGTTCAAGATACCGATGACCGTTCCCAGCAGTCCAACGAATGGCGCCGTGGAACCGATGGTGGCGAGCACGCCCAGGCCACGCTTCAGCTTGGCATGAACGATGGCCTCGGCCCGCTCCAGAGCGCGCTTGGAGCTCTCGATGCTGTCCTCGTTGACCACGCCCTGGTTGCTGCGGAATTCCTGCAGACCGGCGGTGACAACTTCGGCAAGATGGGACTTCTTGCTGCGATCGGCAATCTTGATGGCCTCATCCAGCTTGCTGTCCTTGAGGGCGCCGGCAACCTTGGGTGCGAACTCACGCGACTGCTTGCGGGCTGCCGAGAAGTAGAGATAGCGATCAATCATCACAGCCAGGGACCAGATCGACATGATGAACAGGACGAAGGCGATGATGCGTGCCGGCCATCCCATGTTGTTCAACAGGCCCAAAAGGCTGAAGTCGGGCGCCTGATCCTGGAACATGGCCAGGGAGGCAGGGTGTGCGGCGAGGTGCGCAAGCTGAGCAAGAATCACTGAATCGTTCCTCCTGAGGGGGTACTTTCTTCTGGGTAAATGAGATGCAGAGTGCCGGTTGACCGCTTTGCCTAAGTTGCCGCCGCGGGCGAATGAGACCGTTGCCGGTCCCATTCGAATCGATCGAGTGGCGGTTCTCTACGGGACGGAAGAGAGCGCCGAAGACATTGGCTAACCACCGCCGAGGTTGAAGACGACATTGATCGTCGTATCTACTTCAACCGGCTCGCCGTTGAGCATGTAGGGCCGATAGCGCCACTGGCGCACGGCATCGAGAGCTGCGGACTGCAGCATCGCATTGCCGCTCACGACCTTGAGACCTTGGATCGTGCCCGTCTTGGAGATCGTGGCCTGCAGCACCACCGTTCCAGATTGACGTGCAGCTTTGGCGATCGGCGGATAGACCGGCCGAACTTCCTGGATCAGCAAGCCGGTCGCAACACCGGACGAGATAGCAACCTTCTTCGGCGTCGCCATCTTGACCTGGGGCGCCGGAGTGGCATTGCCGAACACGCTGCCGATGACGCCGCCGGCAGCACCGCTGCCGCCCATGCCCTCCATGCCGGCTACACCGAAGCTCAGAGGCGTTTCCTTCTCGACGACCATCTTGATTTCTTTGGGAATCCTGGTCGGAGCCGTCAGCTGATTGTTCATGATCTGCGGCTTCACGATGACCTGATGGACCTCAGGTGGCGGTGGTGGCGGTGGAGGAGGCGGTGGAGGAGGCGCGACTAGCAGAGTCGTCAATGCCGCCTTGGGCAGTGCCTCGTAGTTGATCAGCGGATAGATAATGGCTGCGGCAAGAATCGCAATGTTGATCGTGAAGGTTGCGATCACCCACGGGTTCCGCTTCTTGATCCGGTTGCTCGATTCAAATGTTGCGTCTTCAAACATGGGCGGCCTCGAATCTCGTTATTGAGTTCTTCCACTATAGACACCGGGGATCGGAATACTGTTCCCGGCAGAGTTGGCAGCCCCATCGGTGCCAACAGAAGTGTGCTCAACCTATATCAGATAGAACGTACACCTGCAAAACATGATGCGAAATCTGTGCACTTTTGCCCAGCTTTACCAGGCCGACCAGCCTCGGTTCGCTGTGCTCACTTGCTCCTCTTAGCAGCCGGCAAGAGCGCCGCCTTGCCTTTGCTCGCGCGCCAATCCTGATACGCGACGAGCATGGGAGCAGCCACTGCAATTGAAGAATACGTACCGATCAGAATGCCGACTACCAGCGCAAAGGAGAAGCTATGCAGAACTTCACCGCCGAAAAGAAACAGCGCCAGAACGGTCAGGAACGTCAGTCCCGAGGTAAGCACGGTCCGGCTCAGCGTCTGGTTGATGCTGCGGTTGACCACGTCAGTCAGGCTCTCGCGGCGTGAGAGACGCAGGTTCTCGCGGATACGGTCGAAGACCACGATGGTGTCGTTCATCGAATAACCTACGAGGGTGAGGATGGCCGCGATCACGGTCAGGCTCAACTCCTTGTCAAACAGCGCAAAGAAGCCCACCGTGATCAGCGTGTCGTGGAAGACCGCAACCACTGCGGCCACGCCGTAGATGAGCTGGAACCGGAACCAGAGATAGATCAGCATGGCGATCAGCGAGTAGAGCGTCGCCAGCGCGGCTTGCTTCTCAAGCTGGCGGCCCACGGTCGGTCCGACGATCTGCACGCTGGTGCTGACGATGGGGTTGTTGTAGTGCGCGGTAAGCGCGTCCACAATCTCTTTGCGCCCAGCATCCAGAGAGGCATCGCTCGGAGTAGGGAGGCTGATCAGCATCTCACGCTTGCTGGCCTCGTCAAACTGGACAATGGTCGCGTCCTTGATGCCCGCCGCGTCGGTCGCGCTGCGAATAGCGTTGGCATCTGGCGCATTCTGAAACTGCACCTGAACCTGCGTGCCGCCCTTGAAGTCCACGCCCAGCGGAACCGGGCTGCCGATGCGCGCCCAGTGCATTCCCATGGAGATAACGCCAGCTACGCTGAAGAGCAATGAGAAGCCGAGGAAATACCATTTCTTCCCCAGCCAGTCGATATTGACATTACGAAAAAGTTCCACGTTTCCTATACCTTCCTCAGTACCTGGATTCAGGCATATCTAGCTTCGCCTGCAGCCGGTAACTTGATAACTCGACGCGCCACGCACGCGAGTTGGAACTGAATGCATCGCTAAATCGAAAGCTTCTGCCCAGCGAGCTTGTGATTTACATGCGAGTCAAAGATCACCCGCGAAACAAAGACCGCGGTAAACAGGTTGGCTACCAAACCGACTACCAGCGTGGTGGCAAATCCCTTGACCGGCCCTGTGCCGAACATAAAGAGGATGGCCGCCGAAACAATGGTAGTGACGTGCGTATCGAAGATCGCATGCCAGGCGTTGTCAAACCCCTGCTGGACAGCCTGCGCGGGCCCCTTGCCTGCTCGCATCTCCTCACGGATGCGCTCGAAGATCAGCACGTTGGAGTCAACGCCCATACCGATGGTGAGGATAACTCCGGCAATACCCGGCAATGTAAGTACCGCCTGGCTGAAGCCCATGAAGCCAAGCAGAATTACCAGGTTGAGAAACAACGCGATATCCGCATTGATCCCCGAGCCGCGATAGTAGATCAACATGAAGATCATCACCGCTAACATGCCGGCGACGGCCGCGGTAACTCCCTGCTTGATCGAGTCGGCGCCCAGCGATGCTCCCACGGTGCGCTCTTCGATGTAAGTAATCGAGGCCGGCAACGCGCCGGTGCGCAGCGTCAGCGAAAGATCGTCGATCTGCTGCTTGCTGAACTGACCCTCAATCTGGCCCTGATCGCGAATCGCGCCCTTAATCACCGCGACGTTTTTCACATGTGCGCCGAGCACGATAGCCATGTAGCTGCCGATGTGCGAGGAGGTGTAGTCGTAGAACTTTTCGCCGCCTGCATTGGTGAGCACAAAGTTCACGCCCTGCTTGCCCTGATCGTTGACGCCGATGGAGCTGGCATCGCGGAAATCGAGTCCGCCGACGATCGAGACACGCTTGACCACGAAGACCTGATCTCCGCCACTCGAGCCCAGCCCCTGGCTGTCGCCATGCAGCAGCTCTTGATCGGGCGGCAGCGAGCCGCCGAGGCTAGACAGAGCCTCCTGCTCGCTGGCATAGCCGGCCGAGTTGCCCTCGACCTCATGCACCGAAAGCTGCGAGGTCGATTGAATGATGTCGCGCACGCGGTTCAGGTCGCTCACACCCGGCAATTCCACCAGAATCTGGTGCTCACCGAGGCCGTAGGGTGCGATCACCGGCTCTGATACGCCCAGAGAATTCACCCGGTTGTTGATGGTATCGATCGTTTGAGTGACAGTCTTGTCTTCCAGCGCTGTCAGCTGTGAGGGCTTCATGGTGAGCGTCACGGAGTTGTCCGCACCGCTGGCAATGTCGTATTCGGTCCCGTAATGATCGGCTAGATCGTTGCGCACGTCGCTCGACTTGCCGGAATCCACGCCGACGATCTTAACCAGTTCAGGCGTGTTCACCGGATCGGGCTTCATCGCCTGCCCCTGCAGCTTGTAGGTCTGCAGATCCTGCTGCACGCGAGCCACCGTATTGTCGGTTTCCGCATTCACAGCGTCCTTGACCTGCACCTGCAGTATCAGGTGAGCGCCGCCCTGCAGATCGAGTCCCAGATGAATGCGCTGCCCCAGGGCCGCCAGTATCGCCGAGCCGGTGACTCCATGCGGAATCCCGAAGATGCCATAGAGGCAGACCAGCAGGACGCCCACGATAATTGCAATTTTTCCGTTGAGATTTTTCTTCATGGTTGTATCGTCAGTGCTCGCGAGCGATGATGCCGCGCGGCTACTTGCCTTCTTCCTGGGTGGTTACAGAGGCAATCGCGCTCTTTACCACCTCAATCTTGAGTCCGTCCGGAGCCACTCGAATGATCAGAGCATCGTCCTTCAGGCTGATAATGGTGCCTCGGATTCCACCCGTCGTCGTGATGCGGTCGCCGGTCTTCAAATTCGATAGCATCTGCGACCACGCCTTTTGCTTTTTCTGCTGCGGGCGAATCATCATCAGGTAGACCACACCGATCATCAGCACCGGCAACAGCAGCGAAAATCCCGAGCTCCCGCCGAACAATCCTGGCGCTGGAGCGAACATTGCAAAGTCAATCAACACACAATTCCTTGATCTGCCCGGCTGACAACGCCAGACCTGAGACGCGGCAAGCTGTAAGGCCCGCTCGCTCTCCTATAAGTTTTTGTCTCCGGGAATGGTAAGCCGGGAGCAGTTGAGGTTCACCGTCCCTGACAATCTCGGCTGGCAGTAGCTGCCCTCGGTCAATGGTTAAACCGCGGCAACAGCCCAACTAGCCTCTACTTCCTGTTCGACACCGCTTCTTTTCTTCGTAATTCTTTGCTTCATTGATGTCTCGCATCGAGCCGGACGCAAAACTCCGCGACCTTTTCTCTGCTCGGGCATCGCAATCAGTCTAGCAAACCGCTAGGACAAACGAACAAAAACGCCGACCAAAAGGTCTGGAGCGGGTGGAAATGGGAGCCAGCGGCCCGAATCGAGCTGGGATTGGCCCCATTCATCCTACGGTTTCGGATCGGACTCGGAATCGTCATCCTCTACCAGCACGGCTGAGCCGCCGACCAGATCAAAATCCACTGCCTCGCGCCCGGCTGGGTGGAAGGTCACCTTCAATGGCTCACGCTGCCACTCCGGCAGCCCGCAAGCGGGCGTGGAATGATTCTCAATGTCGTAGGACGAAAGCTTCTTCGAGAGCACGGCCCGACGCGCTCCGATCTGCGCCACCATCGCATACAGACTCTTGCCCGACGCAGTCACGCCGCAATACGCGGCATAGTCGCGAAACCATGCCACCTGGCTCACGCCGGGATCGTAATTCGGCAGCTTGAGCGCGGTGACATGGCCGGTCGTGCTATCCACCAGCAGCCACGGGCCGCGCTGCCAGACCCAGTGCTGGGATTCCCGCTTCTCGCCATTCTCGCCCGCTCCATCCGACGGCAGTGAATCATTGATCCTTAGCGCCCGGCGCACGACAAAGCTGCGCTCCGTCACCTGGTGCTTGTCTCCGGTCGTTGAATCGGCCATACGCCCATCGACCACCAAGGACCGGATTTTGAGACTCGTCTCATCTGCGCCAGCCCCGGCCGGATCGCCTGCCTTCGAATAAGGCACCTGCTTCGCCGCACCGAGCCCCGCGGAGTGGGACTTCTTTGGCGCCGCACCGCCGGCAAGAGGAGAAACCGCGATGAATCCAGCAGCAGACATCACAACCGTCGCGGCAGCGAGCCACGCAGTTTTCCATGGAAGGCGCATATGCCGACCGATGGTACTCGCTTTTCACCGTCACGAAATCTGAAATTCTAAATGTGAAATCGAAAGCCCGAAGACCACGTCAGCAGTCCTGAATTACCCCGCCGCCGCTTCCACAGCTCGAGCCACCCGGAAGGCCGTCGTTTCATCAAAGTGCCGCGCCAGCACCTGCATTCCCACCGGCAATCCAGACGCCGTCGCGCCGCAAGGCACGGTCACTCCGCAGATCCCCGCCAGGCTCGCCGTCACAGTGTAGATATCCGCGAGATACATCGCCAGCGGATCGTCCGTCTTCTCGCCCAGCTTGAATGCCGCCGTCGGCGCAGTCGGCGTAACGATGGCGTCGACCTCGCCGAAGGCGCTGAGAAACTCCTCCGCCAGCAACCGACGCACCTGCTGCGCCTTTTTGTAATACGCGTCGTAGTACCCAGCGCTAAGCGCATAGGTGCCCAGCAGAATGCGCCGCTTTACCTCGGGTCCAAAACCTTCTTCACGCGAAAGCCGGTACATCGACGAAAGATTGGTCGCACTCGCCGAGCGATGCCCGTAGCGCACTCCGTCGAACCGCGCCAGATTGGCACTGGCCTCAGCCGTCGCCACCAGGTAATACACCGGAATCGCGTACTTCGTGTGCTTGAGGCTGATCGGCTTGATCTCGCAGCCTGCGGCCCGTAAGACATCAATGCCCGACTCGACCGCCGCGCGTACTTCCGGGTCCAGTCCTTCGCCGAAATACTCCTCGGGAATGCCGATCCTGAGACCTTTGACCTCTCTGTCCGATTCGGCAGCATAATCCGGCACCGGCAGCCGTGAACTGGTCGCGTCGTTCTCGTCATACCCCGCCAAAACCGTCATGACCTCCGCCGCATCGGCTACGCTGCTCGCAAACGGCCCCACACGATCCAGCGAAGAAGCAAACGCAATCAGCCCATACCGCGAAACCCGCCCATAGGTCGGCAGCACCCCAACCACTCCGCAAAAACTGGCCGGCTGGCGAATCGATCCGCCCGTATCCGTGCCCAGCGTAGCCACCGCCAAATTGGCCGCCACCGCCGCCGCCGAACCGCCGCTCGAACCTCCCGGCACCCGGTCCGTGTCGACAGGGTTGCGCACCGGCCCATACGCCGAATTCTCATTCGACGAGCCCATCGCAAATTCATCGCAGTTAAGCTTGCCCAGCAGCACCGCTCCAGCTGCCTTGAGCTTCGTCACCGCGGTCGCGTCATACGGCGGGTGATAGCCCTTCAGAATCGCCGACCCAGCCGTGGCTGTTGTGCCGCGCATCGTCAGCACATCCTTGATGCCAATCGGAATCCCCGCCAGCGGTCCCAGAGGCTCACCCTTTGCCGCCGCTGCATCCACATGCGAAGCCTGCTCCAGCGCCTGCTCACGAGTCAGCGAGAGATACACATTGAGCAAAGGATTGTGCACCGCAATACGCGCGTAATACTGCTCCGCCAGCTCCACCGCGCTGATCACGCCCGAGGCAATTCCCTGCCGCAGTTCCGCAATCGTCGCCGGCTTTTCCAGTAGTGTCTCCGTAGTCAAACCGATCTCCGTATTACGCGTTTCGAAATCTATCGCTCGATTACTTTCGGCGTTTTGAAGAACGCTCCATCCGTCTCCGGAGCCTCTTCCATCACGCGCTCCCGAGGCAGCGAGGGCCTCAGCCCATCGACGCGCAGCGCAACTCCATGCCCGGTGTCCGCGCCAGCATTCAGCAGATCGCTCACCTGGGCCATCGGCTCAATCCCAGCGGTATCGAGCTCGCTCAACTGCGCCACATATTCCAGAATCGCGTTGAGATCGCGCTGCATGCGCGGCTTCTCGTCCGCTTCGAGATCCAGGTTGGCCAACTCCGCCACCCGCTCCACGTCTTCAATACTTACGGTCGCGCCCATACCACTTCGTCCTCTGCCAAGCCGGAAAATCAGCCAGCAAACTCGTCTTCTCATCCCAAGTATAGCTTGGGATGAGAGACGATTCTTCCCCGGCAATCCAGCCCCTCAACGAGAGCAAACCTTAGACTTCCGACTTCGGTCTTGCCGCTTCGCTTTGGCCGAAATTGCCCTCCGGCTTGTCCGTCAGATGAAAGACAAACCGCGAGCCGCCAGCCACATCGGCATGTGCAAACCACGCATTCGCGTGCGGCTTTCCATTGAGCTCGACCGACTCGATGTAGATGCTCGAAGGAGACTGCTTCTTCGCCTCCACCACCAGCTTTCGTCCGCCGGCCAGCGACAGCGTCACGCGATCGAAGAGCGGCGAGCCGAAGACATAATGCGTGCTCACCGGATCGACCGCGTAGAAGCCGATCGAGCTCAGCACATACCACGCCGACATCTGCCCGCAATCCTCATTGCCTGCCATGCCGTCGGGGTTGTTTGAATACTCCTTCGTAGTCAGCATGTGAATGCGCTCCGCAGTCTTATCCGGTCTGCCCGCATAGCTGTAGAGATAGGCAATGTGATGGCTCGGCTCGTTGCCATGCGCATACTGGCCCACCATGCCAGCGATGTCCGGCGGCGCATCGGGAGGCAGCGTCGAAGGCTGATTGAACAGCACATCCATCTTCTCTATGAAGGCCTTGTCGCCGCCCAGCAGCGCAATGTATCCCGTCACATCGTGCTGAATGCCAAAGGTCGTCTGCCAGGCATTCGACTCCGTGTAATCGCGCCACTTCTTCGAGTGCCCCAGCTCAATCGGATCGAAGGGCGTCGCCCATTGCCCGTTCTCCAGCTTGGCCCGCAGAAAGCCCGTTTTCGGGTCCCAGTAGTTGCGGTAGTTGAGCGAGCGCTTGCGCAGCAACGCGTCATTCGACGTATCGCCAAGATGCTTGGCCACATGCGCAATCGCCCAGTCGTCGTAGTCGTACTCCAGCACCTTCGAGACTGACTCCTCTTCGAGATCCGCCGGAATATAGCCCAGGCTGCGATACCATTTGAGGCCGCGATAGTCTTCGACAAACGCGCGCTTCTTCATCGCCGCATAGGCCCGCTCATAGTCGATGCCCTTGAAGCCTTTGGTGCAGGCCTCGCCGATCACCGCAGCGGAGTGATACCCGGTCATCGTGCCCGTCTCTTTGCCCTGCAGCGGCCACACCGGCATTCCCGCCGGGCTCTGCTCCGCCATGCGAATCAGGCTGTTCATCATATCCGGCACGCGATCCGGATGCACCAGCGTGAACAGCGGATTCTCCGCGCGGAAGGTATCCCACAGCGAGAAGGTCGTGTAGTTGTGTTCGCCCTTGGCAAGCTGATGCGGCTTGCCATCCATGCCCATGTACTGGCCATCGACATCGTCGAACAACGTAGGCGCAACCATGGTGTGATAGAAGGCCGAGTAGAAGACGCGCTTATCCTTGTCGTTTGCAGTCTCCACACGAATCTTGCCCAGCTCATGCCGCCATCGCTCTTCCGCAACCTTCTGCACCGCGGCAAAATCCCATCCCGGAATCTCCGCTGCAAGATTGCGCGCCGCTCCATGCGTACTCACACCCGAGATCCCGGCTTTGATCAGGATCTGTTCACCGACATGGGTTTTGTAATGCACCACGGCCTTAAGATTCTTACCCTTTAGTCCATTGCCAACTTCCACAGGCTTGTCGTCCTGAAAGAACTCCACGCGATCAAACGGCCGTGAAAACTCGAGCGCAATGTACATCTCGCGCCCCGCGCCCCATGCATTAGTCGCATGCCCGGCATGCAGCGATTGCTTGCCCGCATCGCCAATCGCACACCACGCGATACTGTCCGGCCCATTGCCGTAGCCGTGTGTCAGATCGAGCACGATGTGGCTCGTCTCACTCTCAGGAAATGTGTAGCGATGAAAGCCCGCGCGCTCGGTCGCCGTCAGCTCCGCGCGGATGCCTGTGTCTTTCAACAGCACGGAGTAGTAGCCGGGATGCGCCTTCTCATCCTCATGCGAAAACTTCGAGCGATAGCCTGTCCCCGGCTGCTTGCGATCGCCCGGCACCAGCCGCACTTCACCCGTTCGCGGAACAACCAGAAAATCCAGCAGATCGCCGCAGCCCGTGCCACTCAGATGCGTATGGCTGAAGCCCATGATCGTGTCATCCGACGCATGATAGCCCGAGCACCAGTCCCAGTCATCGTTGTACGTATCGGGGCTCAGCTGCACCATGCCAAAAGGCACCGTGGCGCCGGGATACGTGTGCCCGTGACCGCCCGTACCCCAGAAAATGTTGACCAGGCCCAGCAGGTCTTCGTCCGATCCTGCTGCATTCGCCAGCCGCGCCACTCCCGGCAATCCCGTTGCTGAAACCGCACCAACCGCAGTCAAACCCTGCAGCACCTTACGCCGCGTCCATTCCGGCTTTTCTTGCATGGAACTCCTTATCTCTCGCGAAATCCGAAAGACTGATCATAGATCGCCGAGCCTCAAATGCGCGAAGGCCGCTAGTTCGCCGGCATCCCCAGCGACTCCGCAGTCGGCAGATCCTTGTGATTGTCGAAGTCGCCAATCACCTCAGCGAAGCGCCATCCCCGCTGCTGCCATTTTTGAATCTGCAGGTCATAGCGCACCAGCACGTTATCCAGCCAGTATGGCCGGTTTTCGCTCAGCCACACCCGCGCAAACTCGCCCTTCGTCGCCGAGTAAGCATCGCGCAGATCCTGCATGTGCCCGTTATTGCTGCTGATGTTGTACAGCAGTCCGTAGATCTCCGAGCGCTGATCTTTATCGTGCTGGCCGGAGACCGCTCGCGCATAATCCTGCGCCATCTCCTGGCTCCACTCCCACTTCATGCCGATCAGGTCCAGCCGCCGTGCTCCCAGATCCATTGCATCGAGCGCTGCTGCTTCGCGCAGATCCGCGTTGCTGCTTCGCGCCTGCTCCACCAGCACGATAGCCTGCTCGGCATGCAACCGTAGCTCCTTCGCAATCGGCATCAGCTTCGCGCCAACGATCTGCCCCTGAGCGCTCCATGGATCGAGCCAGAACAGATCGTCGCTGTTGATGTCGATCTTCATCTTGGCCAGCGTCTGATTGGCCTGCATCAGCTCTTGCTCCGCCTGGTCAATCTTGCCGCTGGCATCGCCATGAAAGATCGCACCATAAGCCGCCTGATACGCCGGAATGCTGCTTTCTCCCTGCTGCCACGCCGCCACCGCACCAAACAAAACGCCGTACCAGTCCTCGTTGAAGAGCCCTTCGCCATCGTCGTTCCACACCGTGACAAATGCGCCCGTAGAGCCAAGCCTTTGCCCATCGCGAATGAAGCCCTGAATATTGCCGAAAGCCACATTGGCATCGGGATAGACAAGATTCCAGTTGGCATCGCCCGGAGCAACCCACGTCTCCATCCCTGCTTTCGAGAATGGCTCGATCATCTTATCGAAGCCCTTCGTGTCCCCATAATTCCACGGGATGGCAATCATATCTTTGGGCAGTTTCGATACCGCCGCCGGGTCCGCCCCACCAATATCGCCCCAGAAGAGCAGCTGCTTGTGCAGCGGCTTCAGGGCATCGTGAATATCCGTCATGAACTGCACGTAGACCGGGCCATAACCCCGCTGCTTCACCGCATCTTTCGTCCGCCCGCGGCCCAGATCGTCGGTCTCATCCGACCCCAGATGCATAAACGGCGAAGGGAACTCCTTCGCAATCTCGCCAAACCAATCCTGAATCAGCGGTACGCTACCTGGCTGCCCCGGCGCCAACACATTGCCATGCGGAGTCTCGGCCACATCCTCATAAATGTCGTACTTGAGCACGTGATGCAGATGCCCAAAAGCCTCCTGCTCCGGCACAACCATCACATGATATTGCGCCGCATAACGCACCAGCTCGGCCACATCGGCAGGCGACATCGCCGACCCCGGCGGAGCAGGCAGCGGCTTGTTGGTGTACTGCAGCGTGTGCTCAAAATAAGGCGCATAGATATTCGCCTTGAACGAAGCAAACACCTGCACCTGGTGCTTCTGAAACTCCAGCGTCGGAAACGGCCCGCGCGATAGATCGTCATCGATTGCGCGGTACTTCATCGCCGGCCAGTCGCGAACCGTTTCCAGAGGCAGTTGAGCCTTCAGCCCCTTCAACGGAAGCATCTGCTTCAGCGTCTGCACGCCGTAAAAAATGCCCGTCGACGACTCTGCAACTATCACTGCCCGCTTCTGTCCGATCGCCAGCGCATACCCCTCAGCCGCCATCTCCGGTGTCAGCTTCAGATGGTTCTGTTCGAGCGCCGCTTTACCTTCCGAAGATCCCGCCCGCAGCAGCACTACGGCATAGCCCCTGTCTACCTTCACGCCGGCCTTCTGCGCCGCCTCTTCCAGGTCCTTCGCCGCAAACTCATCCTCGGCATCGTGCCCCGGCACCGTAACCCGGATCCCATCAGGGATTCCGACCTCGCCATCCCAGTTAGCTTCGCGAGGTGCGGGCAGCAGGCGTACTTCCGCCCGCGCATAAGCGGCTCCAGCAACGATCAGAACCAGCGCACCGGCAACCAAAGAACACGGCACACGGCGCAAAACAACGCGCCTCATCTCAGGCGAGAAAAGCGGTCCAACACTCAGCATTCTTTCTGTCCCCGATTCCAGAAATTTGATCGTTTCAATTCAATACGATCATTGTATGCTGGTCCTGCAAGCCTTCCCCCAGCAATAGAATCGAATTCTCGAATTGCCGTCAGATTTCGAAAAACAAATTTGCGGTTAGTCGGCTCGGGTAATTGACCAGCTTGACGTTCCGTGAAAGCACCAGCGAATATTAGCGTTCCACCAGGGTGACAATGACCAACGCGACGACCACCTCCGCGATTCGCAATTACAACCTCTTCCTGCTGTTGGTCGCGGGCCTCGGCGGCCTGCTCTATGGCGTGGATGTAGGCATCATCGGTGGCGCAATCCCCTATCTCCAGGCAACGTCGCACCTGACCCCCGGCCAGCTTTCCGCAATCGTCGCCGCAGTGCTGCTGGGTAGTGTGATCTCGACTCTTTTTGCCGGCCTCATCGCAGACTGGATCGGCCGCAAGCCCTTCATGATCCTCTGCGGCGTCTGCTTCATCGTCAGCATCCCGGTCATCGCGCTGTCGCAGGGCTATGAAGCACTCTTTCTCGGCCGCTTGTTACAAGGAGTCAGCGCGGGCTTCATCGGCGTTGTCGTGCCGCTCTATCTCGCCGAATGCCTCTCCGCCTCTACGCGCGGCAAAGGAACCGCCATCTTCCAGTGGTTCCTCACACTGGGCATCGTCATCGCCGCTCTGGTAGGCATGTACTACAGCTATCGCGTGCAGGCCATCGCGGCCAGTTCCGACGCTGCCACGCTCTTTCAATTCAAAGACCAGGCCTGGCGCCGCATCTTCTGGGTCTCCGTGCCTCCCGGCATTCTTTTCGTTATCGGCAGCTGGATGGTGACCGAATCACCTCGCTGGCTCTTCCGCCGCGGACAAAAAGACAAGACCCTCCAGGTCCTGCTTCGCTCAAGAACCCCCGAGCAGGCCGCCTCCGAGCTCCGCGAGATGGAAGAGATCGCGCTCGCCGCGCAGACGACCGGCGACAAGGTCAAGAGCTCCATCTTCAGCCGCCGATACGTCATCCCCTTCATCCTCGCCTGCGTCATCCTCTCCTGCAACACTGCGACCGGCGTCAACTCGGTCATCGGATACTGCACCGCAACCCTGCTGCAGAGCGGCCTCAACGACCTGCCCGCGCACTGGGGCTACGTTATCCTCACCGCGGTCAACTTCTCCATGACCATGGTCGGCATGCTGCTCGTCGACCGCAAAGGCCGCCGCTTCCTGCTCACTCTCGGCACCGGCGGAATCGTCCTCTGCACGCTGATCATCGGCGCCTTGTTTGTAGGCACCGAAAAATTCAGCATCGACTCCGCCAGCCTCATCCAGACTCAGGTCACGCCCAGCCAGGAGCTCACCGTCAAGTTCGACTCTGCTGAAGCCGCAAGACTCCTCGCCGCCAGCGGCTACAGCGGTCATGAGATTGACCCCGCCCGCGCCTCGCTCTCCGTCATCTACGCCTACGGAGACTACCCTTGCGTCACCAGCTTCGTCCGCTCCGATGACACTGCCGCCGCGCCCATCCAGATCACCCGCGACGCCTGCATTCCGTCGAACTCCGTCGAATCCTTCTTCAAGAATCCCTTCGCCAACCTCGAAGCCGCCCGCGCCGCGCCGCTCAAGATCAACAAGGCCCTCGTCGGCCGCGTGCCCGAGGCATCCCACGGCTGGCTAGTCGCCCTCGGCCTCTATGGATTCATGGCCTTCTACGCCATGGGCCCCGGCGTCGTTGTCTGGCTCGCACTCTCCGAGCTCATGCCCACCCGCATCCGCTCCAACGGCATGAGCGTAGCGCTGGTGCTCAATCAGTCCGTCTCGACTGCGCTCGCCGCGATCTTCCTGCCATTCGTCAGCCGCTTCGGCTACTCGCGCATGTTCTTTCTTTTCGCCGGATTCACACTGATTTATTTCCTCGTCGCAGCCATCTTCCTGCCCGAGACCAAAGGCAAGACACTCGAAGAGATCGAGGCCTACTTCGAAGGCGGAAAAAGCAAAGTCTAGAGAAGAACCCTCATTGCGGCAGAGCCGAAGTTTTTTGCTTTTCTGTCTGTCATTCCTGCAGGGAATCTGCTGTTTACTTCTAGCCGGCGACTCAAGGAAACATAGCCCGCAACCAGGCTGCAGCCGAAGCTATAGCATTCTTGATCACTGACCACTGATCACTATCTTTTAAGGCCTCAGCCGCACAACCTCGATCTTCAGCAGCGAATAGATCGATCGCGCATGCATCTTATCCCCCGGCGCAACCACGCGAAACGGCTTCTGCGTCGCAGGCAGCGCAGCGCCATCCGCCTTGTCGGCGATGATCACCTTTGCCCCGCCAAACATGGGATCGATCTCCGCCAGCGCAAATACCACCTGGTATCCATCCTTCGCCGTAGCAATCACGTAGCTCGCCATCCCCTTGCCCGTCATTCCCCGCCCAAACTGCCATCCCGCCTTCACCAGAATGTCGTAAAGGAGCACGCCCTCATACGTCGTCGCACTCCCGTCAGAAGTAAGCGTCGCCGTCGTTCGCGGCATCTTGTCCAGGTCCTCAGCCGTCAACGACAGCGGAGTCGTAACCGCGCCCTCTATCTTCAGCACCAAAGGCGTAGCCACTGCATCCTGAACCGCTGCGAAGGCAGCTTCGCGCCCTCCAACCAGCAACGCCAGCATCAAGCTAAAAAGCACAACACCGCGAAGACGAAAAGCAATCACAGACTTTGCTGAATTCATACGCATAAGCAACAATGTATCCCAAAGCCGAATAAATTCCTTGCTCAACCCAGCCAAAAACCGCAGCAATCCGCCCATCGCGAACCGTGCAAAATCGCCACGCCTAAAACGAAGAGCCTTACTCGCCCTGACTCTCTTCACCGCCGCCTCCGCACTCGCCTTCCAGTCCGCCAGCATCTTCGATTGGCGCCTGCCGTCCGGCTTTCACCCGCCGCCCATCCCCGCCGACAACCCCATGTCGCCCGCCAAAGTCGAGCTGGGCCGCCATCTCTTCTACGACCTGCGCATGTCGGTCAATGGCGAGGGGTCCTGCTCCACCTGCCACATCCAGAAATACGGCTTCACCGACCAGCGTCCCGTTGCCATCGGAGTCACAGGCCAGTCGCATCCACGCCGCGTCATGCCGCTGGCCAACGTAGCCTGGTTCGCCGTCTTCAACTGGGCCAACCCCACCGTCACCCAGCTCGAAGATCAATCCGTCACGCCGCTCTTCAACGACCACCCCATCGAGCTCGGCCTGCACGCCCAGAACGACAAATTTCTGCGGGTTGTCGCCACCGATCCGACCTACCGCAAGCTCTTCCCCGAAGCCTTCCCACCATCATCGGGAGAAGCAAGCGGTCCCTACACCTTCATCGAAATCCGCAAAGCCCTCGCCGCCTTCGAGCGCACCCTTATCTCTGGCAACTCGCCCTATGATCGCTACCGCTATCGCCACGAAGAGAGCGCCATCTCAGATTCCGCCAAGCGTGGCGAAGACATCTTCTTCCACCAGCCCTACGCCTGCGCTCGCTGCCACGGCGGATTCACCTTCGGCGGCGTGACCATCTATCAAACAACCGGCGGCGCACACGGTGCAGAATTCGTCAGCAACGGCCTCTACAACCTCGCCGGAAAATACTCCTACCCCGCCGATAACCTCGGCCTCTATGAGTTCACCCACGATCCCGCAGATGTCGGCAAATTCCGCCCGCCCTCATTGCGCAACGTCGCCGTCCGCGGCCCCTACATGCACGATGGCAGCCTTCGCACTCTCGACGACGTCCTCGACCATTACGCCCATGGCGGACGCATCATCGCCAATGGCCCCAACGCCGGCGACGGCAGCAAAAATCCAAACAAATCCCAGTTCGTCTCCGGCTTCCCTCTGACGCCTCAGCAGCGCGCCGACCTCAAAGCCTTTCTCGAATCCCTCACCGATGAAGAGTTCCTGCACAACCCAGCCTTCGCCAACCCCTGGCCCATCCCAAGTCACTAATTCACTTAGTAAGTAACTCTGTCATCTTCAGATACACCGCATTCGTCCATCCAAAGCCAACGACATTCGCCTTGTAGCCTGTAGTTACCTTCACATCGGAGTTTCCCGACTCCACGTTGTATTTCTCGCGAATCGTCCCATCCGCCTGAAATCCCTTATCGATCGTCGCCGTGAACTCCCCGGATACCCGCCGCGCATCGTCCTGAAATTGATACGCCGCCAGCCCCGCCGTGGCTATCCAATTTGTAGGCGCCCAGCCAAACGGCTCATCCCATTGCATGCCGGTATTGGTGTTGCTCATCGCCAGCCCGCCCGGCCGCTCAAATAACTTCAGCTTCGCCTCCACTTGCACCGCCTGCTCCCGGGTCGCCACTCCAGCCCACAGCGGATATAGCGAAGTTATATAGGCGTAAGTCGAAGTCTTAGCCTTTGTAAAATCGTAGTCCGCAAATGCGCCCAGTTTCGGCGACCACAGATAGCGCTGTATCGCCGCGTCTCGTTTCTTTGCCCTCATCTCCCAGACACGAGCATCGTCAACCTTACCCAGCAGGTGCGCAAAGTGCGCCATATCCCGCTCATAGCGAAACAGCAGGCTGTTGAGGCACACCGGCGCATAGTGATGTGTAGCGCCTGAAAACGCCTCGAACCGAAAGCTTGGATCGAACCCCGATTCACGCATCGCCCTGTCGCCTTCATAGAAATCCCGCGTCAGCCGATATCCTTCCGCCTCCGCCTTGGCGCACACTTTTGAAATCGCAATATCGCAGCTAGACCTCTTCAGCCGCACAGCCTCGTCTGCATCCGGCGAAGCCGATCCCTTCAAGAGAAAGCCAGGATTCTGTCCAGGATGCGCAACCAGCCATCGGATAACATCGGGATAGTAAGTCGAGTCATCCGCCATCTCCGGAACAGGTCCCTCGCCATAGTCGAAGTAGCGCGCGAGCCCGGTATGTCCCGCCTGGTGCTCCGGCCGCATCCAGGTTTCATAGTCCTTTTGCGCCCGCTCATAACCTAGTTCCAGCCATGTCCGGGCATCCGCTCGACTCGAAAAGCTGGCTGGATCCTCATACACCGCACGTATCATCGACGTTAGAAACGGCGGCTGCGAACGAGTTAGATAGTAAGTTCGGTTGGCATTCAGCACCGCACCGTAGTGCTCAATTTCAAAGAAGAAATTCTCCACCATATCGCGCGCTAACTCCTCGCGATGATCGGTAATCAATCCCAGCACAATAAAGTAACTATCCCACCCATACATTTCATTAAACCTGCCGCCCGGCACAACATACTTATGCGGCAGATACAGCAGCCCAGGAGCCATCCCGGCCGCAACCAGATCCCCCGGCATCAGGTCGCCCAGCTTGGCGATTCGCTTCGGCAGCGCGACTACCTTTACACCACAGCTTGCAGTCAGCTCCCGCACCGCCTCCGGCGCCGCAACATCCGCCGGCAGATACAGCACCGGAGCTGTGGTCACCTTCGTATCCGTCAGCGAATGGCAATCCGTCATCGATCGCGAAAGCTCATCCCAGCTCTTGTGAATGTATGTAAGCGTAGCCGTCGAGTTCGAATCTGCCGAAGCTGGCGCAGCCTGAGTCTCCTGCGCAAATCCAGTTGCGCCAAGCCCAGGCACGCATAGAGTCGCGAACAATAGCAGGCCAGTACACCGGCCCCTTGCCAATCGAATCGCCATAATTCTCAAAAGTCTACCGCAGCCAGCCAACATAGCGCGGGAACATCCCAGCGCCACCCGGTGTCTATCCCCGCATGGAGTTCCAGTAACGGCTGGAATCTCTTCCACGAAGCTTCGACAGTCCCGGCGGATCTGGCCAGTCCGCGCGATCTTTCACGCGATCACTCGGAGGTGGGTAATGTTTGAAGACGCAACCTTTCACTCCAGCGGTGCACTGCGCAGCCGAACTCCCAAATGGATGCTCACCGCGCTCGCCGTCAACCTCTTCGCCCTCTCGGCATTGATCATTCTCCCGTTGATCAATCCCCAGGGACTGCCAGCCACGCTGCTGCAACCCTCTCTCATTGCTCCTCCACCTGCGCTTGCCGTCCATCCACAACCCCACACTGCCCCGCCTACGAGCACACACACGCTGACTCTTCGTGACCCGTTCGCTGCTCCAACTGTGATTCCACGCGATCCCTCAATGGCACCCGACGCTGTCCCTCCATCCGCGAATCTCAGCATCGGCGACTCCTCCGGCGCGGTTCCCGGCGGTGTGGAGTCCACAACCGCGATCTTCCACTCGCAACCGCCAGCGGTAGTCCATCCCGCCCAGCCAACCAAGGCCGTCGTCTCCGGCGGCGTCACGCAGGGCCTGCTCATCTCCCACACCACTCCCGTATATCCGGCCATCGCCAAAGCCGCGGGTCTGTCCGGCACCATAGTTCTGGCTGCCGTCATCTCCAAGACCGGCACGATCGAGGAACTCCGAGTGGTCAGCGGCCCCGGCATGTTTCGTCAGTCCGCGCTCGACGCTGTCCGCAACTGGCGCTACCGCCCCTACCTCCTGAACGGCCAACCCGTAGAGGTAGAGACAACAATCAACGTCGTCTTTTCTATGGGGAACCGCTAACCGGCAAATCCGAGGCACGGTCAGGGCATTTTCAGAGTCTTCCGGCGCCGAGTTCCGGCGTTCAGGCAAAGAAAATGCCGCCTGCCTTCCTGGGAATCCAACTTCCCAGTGGCAAGCGGCCTAGCCGTCCTTAGCAGGCGCCCCGAACAAACTAATCCCGCGACATCGAACGAAGGGCTCCTCTTCCCTGCGCCCGACTTGCCACCCTGGCGGACATCTTTATCGAGGCAGACCGCTGCCTCGACTCAATGCCCATGCTGCCGGCCAGATTGTTCGGGGAATCGCTTGTTAGCTCTTCCTGCTAACCTTCACCGCGGAGGTTCCAGTGAAGTACATCTCCGATCCTATGGATTCTGGAGCCTTCCACAAGTTCCATCGGGTAGCGGACGGGGTTCTATACCTATTGATACCGCTCCCAAAACACCCAAATTGGTCTCATTCGGGCACCGGAGCGCCACTCAAATCACCAGGAATCCATAGGTTTTCCCAAAAATCTCCATCAAATTGCATTCTTCCTGCGCAAGAGCATGGACAGTCAGACGAATTGCTCCGTATCATACGG
This sequence comes from Acidobacteriaceae bacterium, assembly GCA_036271955.1. Taxonomy (GTDB): domain Bacteria; phylum Acidobacteriota; class Terriglobia; order Terriglobales; family Acidobacteriaceae; genus Acidicapsa. The sequence goes on along the minus strand of DATAZR010000208.1, from coordinate 23,570 downwards.
TCTCGGAGCAAACCAAAAACGTGGAGACATCCCAAAAACCGCCGTTTGAGACCGGCGCAGCAGCCATGGTCGGCCTGCGCGCGGTGCTTGAGCCCTGGGTGCCTCAATCTCCTGCCGACCGGGAAGCAATCCTCGCGCAGCTAGAGCTGTTATTGATTCACCCGCTTTTCTCCCAGAGCAAGCGCTACCCCGCGCTGCTCCGTTTTGTCGTTGAGCAAAGCCTTGCAGGCAACGCCGACCAGGTGAAAGAACGCTCCATCGGGATGGAAGTCTTTGGCCGCCCTCCTGGCTACGACGCCAATGCCGACCCCGTCGTCCGTGTCACTGCAGGAGAAATTCGCAAACGCCTCGCCCAGTACTACTACGATCCAAACCACGGTGCTGAAATTCGCATCGAGTTGCCGACGGGCTCCTACGTTCCAGGCTTTCTGCGTTTCGTCGAACCGGTTAAACCGCCCTCCGCTCTTCCCGCCCCTTCTGAATCCCCCGAAGTTGTCGGGGCTTCTTCGACCGAGCAGGAAGCTGCCCGTCCATCGAAAGATCATTCTGAGGCCGCCGCTATCACACATCCGCGTATGCCGGCGTCTCCTGCCCCTGCTCCGTCCACCGGAACCTCGCCGGCGACGCATCATCACACGGTGCATCACACCACGCACCCGGTCCTGACCCTGCTTCTCGTCGTAGTCACGCTGCTGCTTGGCCTGGCCGGCGGCTATTGGTACCGGCAATATCAACAGTCGAGAATCCCTGTTCCCGTACCGGCCGACCAGTCGGTGGACGACTTCTGGCAGCCGATGACCTCCGGGACTGCGACCGTCACCTTCTGTCTCGGAGAACCAGCCCGAGACTCCAGCGGAGACACCGACCCTGCCCAGGCCATCAGGCATCCCAAGCTCACCGAACCGCTCTACTTCCGCCTGCGCCAGTCAGGACTCTTCGCGCTCGCCGACGTCGTCACGTTGACTCGCATGACCGACGTGCTTCAGCGGCAAAACAAGCCTTTTCGGGTTTCCGCCGCATCGGAAGCCAGCTTCGCGCAGCTCCGTGAAGGTCCCGCTGTGCTGATCGGCGCCTTTGACAATCTATGGACCATGCGCCTCACTCGCGATCTCCGCTTCGGCTTCGACTCCATCGACGGCAATGCATTTATCGTCGACCGCAAGTCAGATCGCAAGCAGGCCTCGGGCCAGAGCGGCACAAAAACCCAGTGGTTCACCGCCTGGGATTTGCCTTACGAAAAGCTTGCCCGCGACTACGCTATCGTTGCCCGCTACCGCGATTCCCTCACTGGCCAGCCTGTGGTGATTGCCGCCGGCATCTCGGAAGAAGGCACCGAAGCCGCCGGCGAGCTGATCTCCAATCCGGCCGATCTGGAGTCTCTCCTTCACAATGCGCCCGCGAACTGGCGTCACATGAACATGGAAGCAGTCATCGAGACCCAGGTCATCGACGGCCACTCCGGCCCACCCCAGGTTCGCGCCGTTGAATTTTGGTAAGCCGCGGAAGTTTAATTTAAGACGTAGTAAGTATCCTGGCCTCGGCAGCGCCACATCGCAAAGCGAATCCGGATAGCTAACTTGAGTATCCATGAGACTTAGCGATAAAAGCTGTCTTCGGTGTCTTTTGCCGATAGCTCTCGCATCCGCAAAAACTGGCGGTTCGCTGCACACGCCTTCTGTCGCTCAACCCACACTCACCTTGAAGGACTCAGGGAAAGTAACATACGCTTTCGCGAATCCAATCCAAGCTGGTGGAACAAGCTTTCCTGTTGAAACTTACTCAGTCGATCTGGAGAGTTAAGCTAGGCCTCCGCATGTGCTGCGGAGGCACTGCAATACAGTCTATCGAAATTACGCTTCCTTCTTGGCCTTGGCGCGCTGTGCTGCCCAGCGCTTGCGCTGCGCATCGGCAATGGCCTTGCGAGCTTCGGGGCTAAGTACCCGCTTCACCGCACCCTTGGCTTTGGGAGCTTTGCCTCTTGCCTTGCGGGTGGTCTTACCTTTTACAGCCGTGATCTTGGCTTCTACTTTGCCGGTAGCCGAGAGAAGATCGCGTACCTGCTTCAGCCGCGAAATCTCCGCATCTAGTTGAGCGATGATATTGTCAATTGCCATAGCGCTCAGAATATCCCATTCCTGTGGATAAGTCGATATTGCAGTTGCGAAAGCGTATAAATTTGATCGACCCCGATCAGCCTGGTTCCAAATAAGTCACAGGAGTCCGCAACATCCACTGCCGTGGCCAAGGCTGCCGGACATGACAGCGATCAAAACGCATTAGTTGACCACCAGCACCACCGTCGCGCTGTGAACTACATTGTTGGCGCTCGCGGTGACAGTAATGTTGTAAGTGCCTTGCGGTGTGCCTCCGCCCAGGTGAGACTGCCCTCCCGACCCAGTTGAGCCACCAGCGCCGGCGCAGCTGCTCAACCCGCAGATAGCTCCGGCTAACATCAGCGCCGAGAGCCAGCCCATATTCAGACGAGACTTACGTCTTCGCCAGCCCAAAGGCAGTCCGAGCAATGCACACAACGCCAGCGCAGCGCCGGACCATGCTTTGTCGCTTACAGCGCCCGTCGTGGGGGCGACGGTCGAGATACTCAATGCATCATTTCCGGTTACATTGGACTCCGGCACGGTTAACTGCGGAGGATTGAAGACGCAAATCGCATTGGCTGGAAGGTTGTCGCACTGAAAGCTGAACTTACTCTCCGATGCAGCCGTCGAGCCACCCAATGCCGTCAATGCCAGCGTGTAATTCGCCGATTGCCCCTGCGTCACCGAAGCTGAATTGCTGCCAGCAATCGCCAGCCGGAAATCGAATCCGATGCCTGCAAGCTGCAGCGTTACCGGAGTGCCTCCGTTGGTGCTGGCAGCTACCAGCGTGCCTGTCAACGGTCCATAGCCAGTCGGGGTCAATGTTACATTCACCGTGCAGCTCGCAGCCGCGGCCAGCGTTGGTCCGCAGGTATTGCTGCTAACTCCAAAACCGCTCGCCGTCGCCGTTGAACTCAGAGTAAGAGTGAACCCAGTAAGAGAGGACAGGCCGCCCTGGTTGGTGAACTTCACCGGCACCGGCTGCGCAGCAAGGCCCACGCCTGTCGTTCCGAACTGCACCAGCGCCGCCGGCGAAGCGACTATGCCCGGCGGCAGCGCGCCCGTCCCGGTCAGCGGCGCAGTCACAGCCAGCGTTCCCGTTCCTCCCGCCAGCGCCGAGCTGGCCGTAATCGAACCAGTAATTGCGCCCGCCGTTGCCGGCACAAACACTACGCCTGCCTGACAGCTCGCTCCGCCGTTCAGGGCTGCGGTACAGGTTGTTTTCGCCGGATCCAGCGCAAAGCCCGAGGTCACAGCCAATTGCAGATTGGAAATCGCCGCCTGTCCGGAGTCGGTCACCGTCACAACCTGCGTCGCGGTGGCCTGCCCGACCAGCGTAGTAGCAAAGCTGAGCTGGGCGGGAGCAATGCTCAGTCCGGCAGCTGCCAAGCCGGTCCCATTGAGGATCGCCGTCGCACTTGCCACTCCAGCAGTGGTGCTCGATGCCGTCAGCACCGCCTGCCTTCCGCCCGTCAGTGACGGAGTGAAGACCACCGCAATCGAGCAGCTGCCGCCCGCCGTTAACGTGCCTGCGCAGCTCGTCGAGTGTATGGCAAAGTCGCCGGAAGCCGCTCCCGAAATAACCAGACTCAGCCCCGAGAGCGCCCCTCCACCCGGATTGGAGACCGTAATCGTCTGAGCCGCGCTGGCAATGCCGGTAGCAGTTCCCGGAAACGTAATCGTCGCCGGACTCAGGCTCAGCGACGCAGGCGCCAGCCCTGAGCCCGTAACCGGCACCTGCACCGCCGCCACGCCCAGGCTGGTGGTGGAAACGGTCACCGTCCCGTTCTGGCTCCCCCCTGCAGCCGGGGCAAATATCACCGGAGCCTGGCATGTTCCACCTGGCAGTAGTAAGCTTCCGCAGCTTCCCGTGCCCACGCTGAATGGCGCCGTCGTGGCAAACGAAAGCCCCTGCAAAGTTCCGGTACCCGGATTGCTCACCGTCAGTTGCTGCGCGGCGCTGTTGCTTCCAAGAGCGACGGCGCCAAACGTCAGCTGTACAGGCGTAACAACCAGCTGTACCGTCGGCAAGCCGGTGCCCGTCAACCCAATCACCACCGGAATGAATCCAGTGGTCGTCGATCCAATGGTCAGCGACCCGATTCTAGTTCCAGGGCCCGACGGGGAGAAAGTGAAAGCGGCTGTACAAAAGGCGCCGCTTGCCAGCTGCGTGCCGCAGCCATTCTGTGCCAGGCTATAGTCCCCGGCCAGCTGGTAGGTCAATCCCGCCAGCGTCGTAGCACCGTCATTCGTTACAGTCACCGTCTGCGATGGACTCGTCTGGCCCACCGACACCGTGCCAAAGCTGAGCACCGGCGGATTGACCGCCATCGATCCGGACGGTATGCCGTTCCCCGTCAACGGAACCACCGCCGGCGGCACTCCCGCCGAGCTCGTATTCACTGACAGAGTGCCGCTGCGCAAGCCTGTCGTCGAAGGCGTAAATCCCACCCCGGCCGTGCAGCTCAGTCCAGCCGCCAGCGACGCCGGGCACTGGTTGCCGGTCAGGGTAAAGTCGCCCGTCGTCGAGATCGTCAGCCCGGTCAACGCCGCCGCTCCGGAGTTGGTAACCGTCAGCGTCTGCACAGCGGAAGCTACCCGCACCACCACGCTGCCAAAAGCCATCTGGGTAGGATTCACCGTGATGCCGCCGACCGCCGAGCCGCTGCCATCCAGCGGAATCACCAGCGGCGCTACACCTAGGTTGCTGACCGTGGCAGTCAGTGTCCCAGGCTGATTTCCGCTCGCCGTCGGCGTAAAAGTCAAGCCGACAGTGCATGAGGAACTGGCTGCCAGCCTGGCTGCACAGGTAGTCAACGCCGGCACAATCGAATACGGCCCCGCCACCGAGAGCGCGAGGCTGTTCGCCGACTGGCTGCTCAGGTTGCTCAGTGTCACCGTCTGCGCGGCAGAAGTAGTACCCACCGCCGTCGTGAGAAAGTTGAGCGCCGCCTGATTCGATTGCAGCAGAACCGGCGCCTGCCCGGTTCCGGTCAGGCTGACCGTGGCCATCGGCGGTGAAGCGTTGCTCGCCGAGACAGTCAGCGTCGCGCTCTCCGTTCCAGCCACCGAAGGCGAAAACGTCACCTGAACATTGCAGCTGGCCCCCGGATTCAGTGTGCCGGTACAGGCCGCAATATCGGTCGGCGCACTCTCCGCAAAGTCCGCTAGCTGCGCTCCCGCTGCGCCTGCGATTCCACTCACCGCAAACGTTGGCTGCGTCATCGCGATCTGCCCCGTGTTGGTGATCTGCACCGTCAGCGGAGCGCTGCTGTCGCCCAGCAGCACCGTTCCTAGATTCAGCGCCGTCGGCGAAAGCCCCAGCATCGGCAGCGACAGGCCCGTCCCCGTCAGCGTTATCGGAATCGCAGTCACTCCCGGCGTCGACGTGCCCACCGTCAGCGTAGCCGTGGTTGCGCCCGACGCCACCGGCGTAAAGATCACCTGGAAGGTGCAGTGGCCTCCCGAGACAAGAGCCACGCTACAGGTGGTCGTCCCAATGCTAAAACTAGTTCCCCCAGGGCCGCTGAAGGAGAAGCTTGGCTGGTTCATCGTCGACTGGCCAGTATTGGATAGCGTAAATGTCTTCGCGGCGCTGGCCAGGCCCACCTGCTGCCCGCCATAGCTCACTGCCGTTAACGACAGCACAATCACCGCCGGCCTCAGTCCCGCCCCGCGCAAGCTCACCGGCTGCGCCCGCAACGCATCCGATATCACCATCGTGCCGGTCTCCATCAGGTTCGCGCTGGGCACAAAGGTGACTGTGATTCCGCAGGACGAGTTAGCCGCCAGTTGGCTGCCGCAATTGTTCACCGTCACAAAATCCGGATTCCCGGTCGAGCTCGAAACCGAAGTCCCAATGCCGGTCAGGGGATAGCCGCCGCTATTGGTGATCGTCACCGTCAGCGGCGGCGAGATCTGGCCCAGCGTCGTTGCTGCAAAGTTCAGGCTGGTAGTCGAGAGTGTATCCGTTGCCGCCAGCAGTCCAGTCCCGCTCAGCAGCGCCGTCTGCGTGCCCAGCGCTCCGGTAATCGTCAGGGTGCCCGATGCAGCTCCGGCCGCCGTCGGAGCAAAGGCCACCACTACAGAACAGGCCGATGCTGCCGCCAGAGAATTGGCGCACGTGGTGCTCACCTTCTTGAACGGAGCGCTCACGGTAATGGTGCTGAGTGATGCCGTCACCCCTCCCTGGTTCTGCACATTGACCGTCTGCGAAGCTGAAGTTGTCCCCACCTGCTGCGTGCCAAAGCTCAGGCTCGCCGGCAGCAGCGTCACAGCGGCTCCCGCCGCGGCCGTGCCGGTTAGGCCGATCAATACCTGCCCGCCGCTCACGTTGCCCTGGATCTCCATCTGCGCAGTACGGCTGCCGGTCTGCGCCGGAGCGAACGTCACCTTCAGCGCGCAAGTCGCGTTGGTTGCCAGGGCCACGCCCGCGCACGTGTCTGTCTCGGTAAAGTCGCTCGCCGCAGCTCCCGTAAAGCTCGCGCCGGATACCGTCAGCGCCGTTGAGCCTGTGTTCTTCAAGGTCACCGTCTGCGCCGCCGAAACCGTGCCCACCGCCTGGCTGGCAAACGCCAGAGCCGTGGGAGATACCGAATAGGTAGTCAGCGTCGACCCCACGGTTGCCGTGGGAATCTGCCAGATGCCGCGCCCATAGGTCCCTGCCGTCAGCACCTGGCTCGCATCCGCCAGCGGCGTAGCCACCAGCGCCGTCACCGGAGACATCGGCAGCCCGGTCCCGTACACCGTCCAGCAACTCGTTCCCGGTCCGCAGGTGGCAATCGCCCGCGTCGAATACACCCCTACATCGGTCGCCACATACACCGTGTTCGGGTCCTGCGAATCCACCGCCACCGCATTCGCCGGGGCATTGGGCAGATTCGAGGTCACGCTCGTCCAGTGCGCCCCTCCGTCGGTACTGCGATACAGCCGCTGTGCCGGCTCCAGGAACAGAGAAAACGTCGCGATCGCGGCATATACCGTCTGCCCGGTCGTGTCGTGCGTATCGGCATAGAGCCCGCTCACGTCCTGCCCAAAGGCATTGAATGCCAGCCCATTGTTCGTCACCGGCGAATACGTCAGGTCTTGCCAGCTGCTCACCGAGCCGCCCGCCGAAATGCTCGCCATAAAGACATGGCCGGCCACCGATCCCCCGCCGTCTGCGGTTCCCGCCATACCCGCATAGATCACCTCGCCGCCCCCCGGCGCATGAGCGGCTGCCAGCGAGCGAATCAACGCATTGCCATTGCAGACCGTACTTCCCGATCCATCCAGCGCAGGTGAGATCGCATTGCTCGACGACCATCCACTGCCGTTCGCCTGACCGCGCCACACACGGCAGGTTCCGATCAGCATCTGCGCGGGACTTACCGGGTCCAGCTGGATCGCTGCCGGATAAGGCATCGACAGTCCGTCGTACGAGACCTGCGCCTCTCCGATAACCGGCGTGGTGCCGAACTGCGCCGCCGTGCATGCTGCCGACTGCGAACAATGAAAGATCGATACCCCCGCAGCATTGTTCACGTACCAGCTGTTCGCCGTCACCGTGGGATCTACGGCCACCGTTCCGCCCTCGCCGCCCAGAACCTCGTTCCAGTTGCCCGCCTGCGCCGGAGCCCCCACAATCCCCGCCGTTCCATTCGCGCCCAGCCCCGCCAGCATCGTCGCCGGCGAGCTTGCCGCCTCACCCAGCGATTCCACCTCCGCCAGCGAGCCCAGGCTGCCGTTCATGTTCTGCCAGTGCGAAGCATCGCTCGCCGCGCACACCGAGCCAGTCTCGCCCACGTCGTCGAGCGAGCGCCAAAGCCCGCTGTCGGTGCCCGCGAACAGCAGCAGCGGATTGCCCGTGCTCCACGCCAGGCCATGCTGATACTCGCCCACCCCGCCGCTCCTGCAGGTCGTCGCGTTGGTCGTGTTGCGCCACACGCAGCTGTTCGCCAGGCTGCACTTCCAAAGATCGTTGTCCCCGGCAAGCAGCAGCGTGTCCTGCCCCGACGGCGCCGCCGCCAGGCTCAGGTTGTAGTCGCCGTTCTCGATCGTTGCCGGACCATTCCCATCCGAGGTCTCGAGTGGCCCGGTGCCCAGCTGCACGCCAAACGTCAGCGAAGTGTTCCCGCAGCTCGCCGCCGCGCCAAAGCCGGTGATCTTGCACTGGTCCTGCCAGATTCCCTGGTCCTGGTTAAAGGCATCCACCGACCACGCAAAGGTGTCGCCGGTCGTCGGATTCACCGCCAGGCTCCCGCGAAAAACCGGACATCCTTCCACGCCCACCGACCCCGATTGCGTCGGGCAATTCTGTGCCGTAAATCCCGCCCCCGGCTGCCCGGCGGGATAGTACGGAAGCTGCGTCCAGTTCATTCCGTCGGCAGACTGGTAATAGCCGTGATAGCGCACCGCCGCAATAAAAACCTGCCGCACCGGATTCCACACCACCGACGTGGCCGCGTTTCCGTCCGGCAGCACAAAGCCATCCTGCGGCCCCTGCACATCGCCCCCATTGAGATCGGTAATGCGCGCCAGGTGCCACGTTGCTCCGCCGTCATTGGACCAGTAAAGCCCCTCATAGCTGGACGAGCTCAGCCTCGCATTCACCAGCGTTCCCTCGTAAGCCTGGCTGACCGCCGCAACCACCAGCTGCACGTTGCTCGTGCTCCACGCAAAGCCCGCAAACCCTTCGCCCACAAAGGAAAAATCCTGGCTGCCCAGCCCGGTTTCGCGATCCACGGTCCCCTGGATCAGCGTCCACGTCTGTCCGCCGTCGGCCGAGCGCAGCAGCCCCGCTCCGTAATAGGAGTCCAGTGCATCGCTCGGATCGCCCAGTCCGGCCAGCACCACGCCCGTTCCCCCCGGCTGCACAGTCACCGCCCCCACACTGATCCCCGCCTGGCTGGCCCCGCTCAGTGCGCCCAGATTGTCGGTCAATGGCAGAAACTGCACGCTGGATGCATTCGTAGCCGCCGCATTCTGGCTACCCCAGAGCCCTCCGCCCGTCGTTCCCACAAAGACATGATTGCCGACGGTATCTGACGGGTCGAAGGCGATCGACGATACCCGCCCCGTCGCCAGCCCGAACTGCAGCGAATTCACCGCAACCGGCCCGGCAGCTGTCCATACAGGAGTTCCAGAGGAAGCTGCTGGCTGCGGGTTGACTGTGGCGTCATTCGCCAACAAGGCCGGTCTCGCCTGTTTCGATCCCGGCAGTTTCAATCCAGGTAGTTTTAATCCCGGCCTTGTCCAATCCGGTCCGATTCCCCGGCGCGCCAGAAATCGCCGTGCAGCTCGCGCCCGTGGCGGCTCAGCTGCTTCGTTGCCACCGGGGCCGCCCTGCCGTATCTGGATCGACCCTGTCGCCACACCCGCAACAGGCGCGGCTTCACCCTGCTGCCAGACCGTGCCAACGGCATTCCTGGCGCCGAATCCGGCCAGCCCCAGCAATCCCAGCAGAACGCCAACTCTCCACCCGCCTCCGCGCACGCATCCCCCCGTCGAGCCCCATCGAACTCAATGAGCACAGGGTCTCCGCCATCTGCGGGCGGAGAACTCCCCCATCTCATGCTGAACGAAGCAGACCGGAAGAAAACCCGAGGAAAGTGACAAGGTGAGGCAAGTGAGAAGAAGCTTTTTCCTAATTAGAAATTGCGCCCATTATAGGCTCGAACCACCCTGCGTCCTGCAAAAATCACGCTGTACAACAGTACCTTAGAATCGATTGCATGCCGTTCGAAATCCGCCGCGCCCTGCTCGCCGACGCACCGCACATCGCCCATGTCCAGGTCGAGAGCTGGAGAACCACCTATCCCGGCATCGTTCCCTCCAGCTTCCTCGACGCCCTCGACAAACAAGGCCGCATCGAAGCCTGGCTGCCCCAGCTTGCCGATGAAACCACGCCCATTTTCGTCGCCGAGGACGATGCCGGCGTTTTCGGCTTCATCAGCGGCGGAGCCATTCGCGATGCCGTCGGGGATTATGACGCAGAGCTCTACGCCATCTATCTTCTCCAGGACCGTCAGAGGCAGGGCGCTGGCCGGGCCCTCACTGCCGTCCTGGCGGCAACTCTGCAGAATGCCGGCTTTCAGAGCATGGCTGTCTGGGCGCTCGAAGAGAATCCCTCCGTTGCCTTCTACAAGCGGCTTGGAGCCGTGCCCGTCGCAACCAAAACCGTCCAGATCGGCGGCAAAGAGCTGCCTGATCTTGCCCTCGGCTGGCCCCGCCTCGCCGACCTCGTCACTCCGCAGATCTAGCACCCCAAATGGCGGACAAACTCGAAGTAATCTCCGGAAGTAACTTCAAAGAGGGTCTCAATCCAGTAACTCAGTTTTCATTGACGGCCCGTCGTAGCCGCATACACTGGTTACATGCCTTTAATTAAAGTTATTCTCCTGGCAGTCATCCAGGGCCTCGCTGAATTGCTGCCCGTTTCCAGTTCCGCGCACGTTGTCGTTGCTGAAAAGCTCATGGGCCTCGACCCTTCCTCGCCGCAGATGACGCTGCTGCTGGTCATGCTTCACACCGGAACCATGTTCGCCGTGATTGTCTATTTCTGGAAAACCTGGAAGCGCGCCTACTTCTCCTCCCAGGAAGCCTTCAGCCAGTTCGCAGGGCGTGTCCTGTGGGCCACCATGCTCACCGGCATCCTTGGCGAAGCCATCAAGAAATGCATCGAGAAGACCCTCTTTCGGGGCCAGCCCAAGGCCGAGATCGAAGACCTCTTCAGCCGCCTCGACCTCATCGCCCCGGCACTTGCCGCCGCCGGCATCCTCATTCTCGTCGCCGGCCTCTACGAACGCCGCCAGTTGATCAAGGGCATTCCCGGCCGCGCTATCGATAAGTTTCTCGGCATCGGCACCGTGAGCTTCTACCAGGCCACGGTGATGGGCGTCGTTCAGGGACTCGCACTACCCTTCCGCGGATTCTCCCGTTCCGGTTCAACCATCTCCTCCGGCATGCTCGCCGGAGCCGCCAAGGAGCGCGCCGAACGCTTCAGCTTCGCCATGGCCGTCGTCCTTACGCCTGCCGTCGTGGGCCTTGAAATCCTGCGCCTGGAGCGAGCTCACACCGCTGCCGTCACCGCCGGAGTTCCCATGGACCTCCACGGCTCGATCGTCGCCAGCCTGCTCGGCATGGTCTTCTCATTCCTGGCCGGACTACTTGCATTGCGATGGCTCAGCAGCTGGCTAGAGAACGGCCGCTGGCATTTCTTCGGCATCTACTGCCTCGCGGCTTCCGCGGTCGTCTTTTACCTGTACACCCGCGGCTTCTGAAAAGCCCTTATTACGCCGCTCCGAGCTGCCGCAGATGGTGCAGTAGATGCGCCAGGTAGTCCGCCGCCAGAAAACCAAGCGTCACCGGCTCACCCTTGCCAATCCGGCACACAGTCTGTAGTTTATCGTCCGGTATCTGCTCGATCACATGCGCCAGATACCGGTTATAGCTGGTCCACAGATCGATCAGCAGTTGCCAGTCGGCCTCCTGCACCGCCTGCACGCGCACATTGCCGGCCTGGTCGTATCCCGGAAACTCCAGCGCATCCGCCAGCATCGCCCGCACAAACCTCTGATGGTTGTTCGAGGCGGAGTCGATCAGGTGGCCGATCACCTGCTTCCGCGACCATCCGCCCGCCAGCACCGGCCTGGCGCTATCTTCGTCGGAGACTTCGCGCAGGCGGCTCTCGGCCTCGAAGACAACCTCCAACAACTGAATGCCCACGTCTTTCATCGCGGTCGCCTTTTCCCTGTAAACTGCCACGCCAGCGCACTCAGCGTTGTCAACGAAATGATCCCCAGCGAAGTCACGCAGTACACGCACCACACCAGCAGAATGTCCTTTTCGACATGCGTCAGGTACAGAGAAAATCCCAGCGCCGCCAGGCTCGCGATCAGCACAAGCCGCTTGCGCCCCGCCAGCGCCAGCACCAGCAGCAGCGCATAGCCGGCGATGCCCACAGCCGCCACCGGCGCCTGCCGCAGCGCGGGAATCTTCTCCACTAGGGGAATCCCGCCCAGCACCGCGTACGGACTATGGTTCACAATCCCGCAGTCCCACTTCTCGTTGATCGAGCAGGGCTCGGTTTCCGTCGAGTAGTGAACATGCAAGGCCAGGCTCGCAACCACCGCCCCAGCCAACGCCAAGAGTGCAATCAGGTATCGCATCGCTGGCTAAAATCCTACCAGCCCAAGCCTTTATCGATCACCTGGCCAGCGCCTACTCCACGCGCTCCGCCTTAAACCCGCGCGTCTCCAGCATATTCAGCACGCTGTCCGCGCCCGCAAGGTGCCCCGCGCCAACCGCCACAAACACCGTCCCGGTCGCAGGGTCTTTCAACAAGCCGGCCAGCGCATCGGCAAAACGCTCGTTGCGCTTTACCAGCAACACGGAATACAGCTCCGGATACTTGGTCTTCATCTCCTCGTTCTCAAGCTTGCCGATCGCCTCTACATCGCCTCGCGTCCAGCTCGCCATCATCGCCGCAGTCTGGCTCGCACTCTCGGGCAAGTCCAGCAGCGTCTGGTGCAGCATCTGTATCTGCAGCGCCTCCGGCATATCGGCCATGTAATCCATCTGCTCGGCGATGGTCTCGAAACCCTTCTCCGGCTTGCCCGCCTGCTTCATCTCCGCCTCCAGCGTCTTGTCCACGCCGGAGTTCGGGTCGTATCCCGCCTGCACAATCGGCACCACCGAAATCGTCAGGTACGCCAGCCACGGCTTCATTGGCTCCATCACCTGCTCGCCGGGCAGCCCCATCGTCTTTACCGCCCCATCGAGCAGGTCCAGATCGGCCTTCGAAATCTTGGTCGAAAGCGGGTGTTCCGCGTCCGTTCCCAGCTGCAGAATCTGCGGCTGCGCCGCCTGCATAGAAGCATCGTCCAGCCCGGCAATCTCCAGATACAGCAGATCGCTCGCGCCCAGAGCCTCCTTGACCTTGGCCGTCTCCCAATGCACATCTTTCTTCATCATGTGGATCGATCCAAAAAGATAGATCGTCCCGTGAACGCCCTTCACCTTCCACAACGCCGGCGTGGCCTCAGCCGCTACCGGCGGCGCAGCCGCAGCAGGCTTTGCCCCATCGCTCGTTGCAGCCGGCGCCTGTCCGAGCACAACGCAGCATGTGCAGCCTATCAGTCCCAGCAACGCCCAACCCGCAAAAGCCTTCATGATCCCTCATCTCCCCAACATGTCCGCTTCATCCTAATACCCAGAGCTCTGCATATGACATTTCCCCCAGCTGGCTCGGTTACCATATCGCATGACTCCAGCCTCACAGGCCGGGCCGCGCGTTGCCTTCTTCGGAGGCAGCTTCGACCCTCCGCATCTCGGCCATGTGGCCATCGCCGCCGCAGCGCAGCAGGCTCTCGCTCTGGATCGCGTGCTCTTCGCTCCCGTAGGCCTGCAACCGCTCAAGCCCGCCGGCTCTTCAGCCAGCTTCGAAGACCGCGTCGCAATGATCCGCCTGGCCATTGCCGCCCATCCCGGTTTCGAACTCTCGCTGATCGACGCTCCAGATTCAGTCGGCCAGCGTCCCAACTACACTTACGACACGCTCATCGAGCTTCGCCAATCGCTGCCTTCCGAGGCAAAGCTCTTCCTCCTCCTCGGCGCCGATTCCTTCGCCACCCTGCATCAGTGGCACCGCTCCGCCGAGTTGCTCTTCGCCGCCGACCTCATCGTCGCCTCCCGCCCTGGCGAAAACCTCGGCGACCTGCCTTCCATGCTTCCTGACGGCGTCGCCATCCATGCCGTCGCTGGCAATCGCTATCGCCTGACCAACACTGCGGCAGGCGAATCGGCCCTGACCATCCTGCCCGACCTGCACTACGACATCAGCGCCACCCAGCTGCGCGCGCAGATCGCCGGCAGCACCGAACAGCCGCCGCTGCTCGATCCCGCCGTCCTCGAATACATCCACACCCACGGCCTCTATCGGGAACCGGTTACGAATCGGCATCCCCTGTAGTCTTCATTCCCCGCGCCACACTTATCTTCCTGCTAACATGAGTGGTGCTTATTCTGCACAGGGAGAATTACGGTCACAATGGCAACTCCGGAAACACGCCGTCAGCTCCTCGCTGCCGTCGCCGCCTGCGACGATAAAAAAGGCGAAGACACCCGCATCCTCGAGCTCGACCCCGCCGACTCCGGCCTTGCCGATTTCTTCCTCATCACCTCGGCCACCAACGACCGTCAGGTCGTGGCCATCGCCGACGAAATCGAGTTTCGTCTCAAGAAGGACTTCGGCCTCTACGCCACTTCTGTCGAAGGCCGCCGCCAGGCCGAGTGGATCCTCCTCGACTACGTCGACATCGTCATCCATGTCTTCCTGCAGGAAAAGCGCGCCTTCTACGACATCGAGCGCCTGCGCAAGTCCGCCCGTCCTCTCACTTCTGCTGAAGTCGAAGCCGAGCTCAAAGCCGAGCTGGCTCAGAAGACCCGCGCTGTACGCGGAACGGCATCTTCCTCATCTAAGAAGGCAGTAAAAGCCGGCAAGTCCCCCGCAACCAGAGCCCAAAAACCGAAAACCCCGTCGGCCAAAACATCGCTCCCCAAAACACCAATTAAAGGAGAGTCCAACTTGACCGCCAAACCCGCAAAGAAGGCCGCAAAGAAAACGGCTCTGAAGTCCAGTTTCAAGCCCGGCAAGGAATTGAAAGCCGCTCCCAAAACCGCCGTCAAGAAAACCGCAGCCAAGCCGGCACTCAAATCGGCAAAGAAGGCTGCCACCATCCCCGCCAAGGGGATGACTTCCAAGATGGCGGTCCCTACCGAAGGGACCAACGTTCTCGGAGCCAAGCCGCCCATTGTTAAGCAGAGCCGTCCGGCAGCAGTCCTGCCTAAAGAACCAAAGCCTCCCGTCCTGAGTCCCGAACCCCCGGCAGATCCTTCGATTCTCTCTTCTATTAGCGGCGCTGTAGTCGGCGCAAGACCGCCTATCGTCAAGCGCGCGCTTCCCGCCGCCCCGATCAGCGTGACCGCCAGCGCAGTCCCGGTTTTGAAGAGAACCGCGAAGGCCCCGCTCAAGCAGGCTGTGAAGAAGAGCAGCAAGGGCAAGTAACTCCGGGCTGCAGGTAGTGACAAATAGGACGGCAGAAGACGCTTCACCCATCGCAAGCGTCTTCTGCTGCACCCTGCTCCATCTTGCTGCCGCCCTTTCCGACCGGTCTCCATGCTCCTGACCCTCGCCCATATCGGACCGAAATCAGGCAAGGCCGGTATCAAGTCCCATTACGACAGCCTTACCCGCCTCTACATCGACCGCATCGCCCCCTACATCCCCTGCCAGTCCGAAGCCTTCGCTACCGAAGCCGATTTCCTCGCCTGGCTCGCGCGGCCGAAGCAATCCGGAAAAGCCGCGCGGCTTCCAGCCTTTCCCGTCCTGCTCGACAGCCGCGGCCGTCAGTTCACCTCGACAGATTTCGCAACCTGGCTCGGCGCCCGCCGCGATCAGGGAATCCAGCACATGGTCTTCGCCATCGGCCCCGCCGACGGTTGGTCAGGCGCGGCGATGGAAGCTGCACAATCCGGCCTCACGCTCTCTTTTGGTCCCATCACAATGGCCCACGAACTGGCTCGCCTCGTCCTCGCCGAACAGCTCTACCGCGCCTGTACAATCCTCTCTGGGCACCCCTACCACTCCGGCCACTAGCCGCTGGGGTGTAGCTCTTAGATTTGTCATCCTGAGCGCAGCGAAGGATCTGCTTCTCCCCCAACATAAGGACCCTCATGACAGACCAGCCCGAATCCCGCAAAGGCCTCATCCTCATCAACACCGGCCCCGGCAAGGGGAAAACCACCGCCGCCCTCGGCACCGGCCTGCGCGCCGCCGGATGCGGCATGAAGGTGCTCATGCTCCAGTTCATCAAGGGCTCATGGCACTATGGCGAGCTCGACGGCGTTCTGCCCTTCGGCGAAAACTTCATCCTCAAGCAGATGGGTCGCGGCTTCGTGAAAGTCGGCGGCGCCGAAACCGATCCCGAAGACCTGCGCCTGGTCGAGGAAGCCTGGGAAGAAGCTCGCCTCGCCATCCTCTCCGGCGACTGGGACCTAGTCATCCTCGACGAAATCAACTACGCCATCGGCTACGGCATGCTCGATCCCGAGAAAGTCGCAGCCACCCTGCTCGAACGCCCGGAGATGGTCCACGTCATCCTCACCGGCCGCAACGCCCACCCAAAGCTGGTCGAAATCGCCGACACCGTCACTGAAATGCGCGAAGTCAAACACGCCTACCAGAAAGGCATCCTCGCCCAGCGCGGCATCGAGTACTGATCCATTTGGCCGGTACGGCATCGCCGGCTCACCGGCCCCAGCAACAATTATTGGCGTGACAATCAGTAACTATCGACATGACGTACATCAACTACCTGCTTGACGACTAACAAGTATCGGCTTGCGGGGAACCAGCCAATCGAGCAGCAGGGTTGCGCAAAAAGCTCCGGCGAGCTGCGCGGCAAGGAATGCAGGCGCGTCCTGCGGCCGAATTCCGGAAAAGGTATTCGTCAATGAGCGAGCTATCGTGACCGCCGGATTCGCGAAGGAAGTAGAAGCCGTAAACCAATAGGCCGCGGTAATGTAACAGCCAACCGCAAACGGCGCGATGGACGGACGGGATCGCGCGCAGCCCCAAATCACCGCCATCAGTCCAAAGGTGGCTACGAACTCGCTGAACGCCAGCGCCGGACCACTTCTCGCATGAGTTGAAACCGAAAAGACAGACAATCCAAACATCCCGTGGGCAGCGGCAACTCCGGCGAGGGCCCCCGCTATCTGAGCCAGGATGTAGACCGGAGTTTCCCGCCATGCGATGCCTCCCAGCCACGCATCGGCCAGCGTGACCGCGGGATTGAGATGCGCGCCGGAGACTGGGCCGAAGGCGAGAATGATCGCAATCAGGGCAGCGCCGGTGGCGATGGTATTGGCAAGCAAAGCGATCGCTGCGTTGCCCGCGGCAAGCCGGTCGCCCATGATGCCCGAACCGACAACCGCAGCCAGCAGCAGCAACGTCCCAACAAATTCTGCGACCGCGCGGCGCGCCAGCGTGGGCTTCATGCGTAGCCGATCTCTTTGATTTTTTTCTGAATCGCAAGCTGATCAAGGGTCGCCAGCGGCAGCGAAAGAAACAGGCCGATCCTCCGGTCAAGCACGACGAAAGCATCCCGATAGGCCCGGCTGATCTCCTCCGGCGTCCCCTGAACCGCTGCCGGGTCTGGGATACCCCAGTGCGCGGTCATCGGCTGCCCCGGCCAGTAGGGACACGCTTCCTTGGCCGCGTTGTCGCACACGGTGAAGACAAAATCCATCTGTGGCGCATCGGAGCCTGCAAATTCATCCCACGACTTGCTTCGCAGTCCATCGATCGACATGCCTGCCGACTCAATTTGGCTGAGCGCATCGGGGCGCGGCTCTCCCGACGGATGACTGCCCGCGCTGTAGGCCGTAAAACCGCCTTTGCCTTTGTGATTGAGGATCGCCTCGGCCATGATCGAACGCGCCGAATTTCCAGTGCATAGAATCAGGACGTTGTAGTGGTTTGCCATATCTATCGCTCCTTCCTGGGGATTGCTTTGGATCTCAGCAGCCCGGCTTTCAACGCGCCGCCACAGGCTTGCCGGCGCGAATAAAAGCGCTCATGAACTTGCCCTGCACCTCTGCTGCAATTGCGTCCACATCGACACCGGCCGCGCTCAGAAAGTGGCGGGCATCTTCGACGTTGTAGGTCCGGGTCGGCTCGATGCTTACATCGGTAAAGCCGGCGTTCATCAGCTTGGCGCGATACTCCTGCTCTTCCAGCGCGCCGGCAATGCACCCTACCCAGAGCAGCATGCTATGGCGAACCGCATCCGGCACGCTACCCCGCACAACCACATCGGAAACCGCAAATCTGCCGTCCGGCTTCAGCACGCGAAAGGCCTCGCGCAGGACCCGATCCTTGTCCGCCGCGAGGTTGATCACGCAGTTGGAGATCACCACGTCCACCGAGTTATCCGGAAGAGGAATATTCTCGATTTCGCCCTTGAGGAACTCCACGTTTTCGACGCCTGCCTGTCTCTGGTTTTCCCGGGCCAGAACCAGCATCTCGTCAGTCATATCCAGGCCATAGGCCTTGCCGGAGAGACCTACTCGGCGAGCCGAGAGCAGCACGTCGATGCCGCCGCCCGAGCCAAGATCGAGCACCACCTCACCCGGCTGCAACTCGATCAGCGCCGTTGGATTGCCGCAGCCTAGTGAAGCCAGAACAGCTTTCTCCGGAATCAGGCCCTTCTCTGCCTCGTTATAGAGATTGGTGGTAATAGGGTCGCAGCAGCGCAGCCCCGGATCGCAGCAGGCCTGAAAACTGCCCGAGTCCGCAACCGCCTGGGCGGCCTCACCGTACTTCTGCTTCACTTCCTCCCGCAATTGACTTCCTGTGGCCATCTCTGCTCTCCTCGTATATGCTTGCGCGAATATATCCAGCAAGAACATATCTGTCAATGCGTATATTATTAGGCCATGAGCCGTACAGCGAAACCCGTTCCTCTGGCAGGACTTTTTGCTGCCCTCGCCGACCGCACACGCCTGCGGCTGCTCAACCTGATGAACGGCCGCGAGGTCTGCGTCTGCTATTTTGTGGAGATTCTGAAACAGAGCCAGCCGAAAATCTCCCGGCATCTGGCGTATCTGCGCAACGCGGGCATCGTCAGCGCCCGACGCGATGGAAAATGGATGCACTACAGCATCCAACAGCCCGCCGACCCCGGCGCAGCGGCCATCCTGGAGGTCGCGCTCACTGCTCTGGCGGCAGACCGCGAGATGCAATCGGATCTGGCGCGGCTGGCCAAGGCCTGCTGCGAACCGCAGCGAATCGTGACGCTGCAAGGCGCGCCAGTCCCCGCGCGCTTCGGCGAGCAGATCGCTTAAGCTCGCCGAGCTTGAATGCACGGACCTGCCTCGCGCGTTCCAGTCCCGTCGACAGCCGTTTACAGCCGGGTGCTATGCCCGCCGGAAGAAGCGCGTGCTCAACAGCGAAGCGGCATCCCGGGCATCGACGCTCTGGACCGCCTGCGCCACGGTGAAATCGTACGACCGGCCGCTGGCCAGCCCCCGCACCCGGATCGGCGCGCTCTCAAGGTAGCGGATCGCGGTTCCATCGCCGGGCGGGATCGGCGCCAGGGTATCGGCTGCCGTGCGTTCCGGCTGTTGAGTCTTCGGCGTCTGCCCCCGCGGTTCAGCCGGCAGGAATGGCCGGGCGTTCTGGGCTGCCCTCTGGCGCGCCGCTGCTAGATTCTCTTTGCTCAGGGAGCGTTTCTGTCCGCAACACATCGTCGATTTCTCCTTCTGTCGAACTTTCCGCCGCAACCGGCAGCGGCTCGATCACAACCGGCAAAGGCTCCGGCTGCTTGCCCAGCCGCTCCAGCAGGCAGGCGCCGCCGGAAAGCGCCAGCCAGGTCATCAGCCACTCCAACGGCTTGCGCGTGACGAACAAGGCCGCCGGAGCCGCAATCCACATGCTCAGGCAATAGAAACAGTCCATCAGGCTGCCGAGAAAGCCGTCGCCCAGCCGCTTGCGCAGCCGGACCACGATATCCGCCGGACCATCCTCGTTTGCCAGCAGGTGGGTCACCCGCCAGGTCGCGAGCACGGCCAGCACCAGAGCCATCCATGCACTCATCTCTGCCCCCGCAAT
Organism: Acidobacteriaceae bacterium; assembly: GCA_036271955.1. Lineage (GTDB taxonomy): Bacteria > Acidobacteriota > Terriglobia > Terriglobales > Acidobacteriaceae > Acidicapsa. The sequence goes on along the minus strand of DATAZR010000208.1, from coordinate 3,821 downwards.
CATCCTGCCCCGTTCATTTCTGGCAGCATGGAGGACGGTTATCCTCCACGCTGCCCTTATACGTTCTGGCCCTAGTTGGCCGGGGTGACCGTGCAGAATGGGATGTAGTCGGAGAGCGTTCCATAGACCTGCCCGCAGCCAGTCGTCAGATTCAACGTCGCCTGCAGCCAGATGATGTAGGCACAGGGCTCGAGGTCAGTCATGTCGAAGGGCGTTCCCGCCGTTCCCGAGGCTATGTTGGTGTCGTAGTCCACCAGCACCTGCGCACCAGAGGCGGGCGCGCTTGTGAAGGTGACCGCAATGGCCCCGGTCCCGTAGTTGATCGTGCCGGACAGTCCGGCTCCGGAGATTATCCCCAGGCCGTTGTCCTTACCCTTCACCGCAGCTGGACCGATGGCCACCGACCCCGGCAGAACCGGCGTCGCCAGCGTCCCGGAGAAGGCGGTCGTCGAGCCGTTGCCGGTCCCGATAACCACGCCCTGGTTGGGTTGCAGTGTAAAGCCGATCGACCCTCCCGGAGGAGTGGTCATCGACGCCACTCCCGGCCCCTGCACAAATACGGTGCATGATCCGAGATATGGGTGATAGGCCGTGTACAGCACGTCGATGATGTCGTCCAGCTTGGCGCATCCGCCGCTCTCATCGAGCTGCTGAATATCCACCGACAGCACCAGCGGCGATGTCGTCACCGGCGCGGAGGCTACAGGGCCGGGCCACTCCGGATGCTGGATATACGAGTACGAGGTGTTGCTGAGCGCGATGGCCCGCAGTGAGTTTGAATTCACCGGCGAGCTGGTCGCGACCGTCTCGGCCTCGAAGTTGATCTGGAAGACCGGCTTCTTCGACAGCGCCGCCACCGGCACCGTCTCTCCGGCGGTCAGGTCCGGCAGCGGAGCCGTGCCTCCCGTCAGATCGAACGACTCGCTGGTGAGCTTGGTCGTATCGAGCAGGATCAGCCCCTGCGCGGCAACGGCCGTGAACAACCCGCTCGCCCCTTGAGCATTGCTGTTGAAGCGCGGGACTTCGATCCAGCCCTGCGCGTCCTGGTCCACATTCAAGGAAACAGCCGGCAATGGCGGTCCGTTCTGCGGAATCGTGACCGAGGCGCTCGGATTGTTCACCCAGAATTCCGACGAACCAACCTGCCACATGGTTCCATCCCAATACTGATACTCGAGCGTTCCGATAACCGTCGGTGGAACCATGGCGCTGGTAATCGGCACGACTGGGTTTGGATTCGGAGTCACATCGCTGTAGTCCTGGTAGGTGAAGCGGTACTTGAGCGCGTCCGGAGCTGTGCCGTCGGGAATGAGGCCAATCAGCGGAATGGTGCCGGTAAACGCCAGCGATCCGCTCTTGGTTGTTCCGTTGGCGTTGAAGTCGCTGACCGGCGGCCCTACCTGGTAGCAGCCAACCTTGGTAAACAGAGGCGTAATCTCGCCCGGAGGCACGCACACGCAGCGGCAGAATTCGTGGCAAGTCACGGAGACCACCCACGCGCAAACCTGCCAGCAATACGGCCCGAGGCTGAAGCGGTCGACAATCGCGGCATAGCTCTTGGCGTCGCCGTTCTCAACAGCGGTGACTAGATCGCCGAGCGCGCGGGGCTGGCCAGCCAGCTGCTTTGCCGCCAGGGCAAAGCTCTGCGCTTCTTCAACGGCGTAGACGCCGGAGAGAATCGGCACCGGCCGGGTGCATAGCGAGTGGCAAACCCAGACGCGCCGCCAGGTGCAGATGAGGCTGCAGATGATCTCGCAGCCGGAATCGAATCCCGAAGCCAGGAGGCCGGCCTTCAGGTTTTCGCAATTCAGCCGTATTGCCGTCTTGCTCACCACATCCAAAGCCGCGCGATTGTCGAGCAGGCTTGCAACCTGCCGTCCCGCGGCCCTCAAGGTGCTCGCCACGTCAGTAATCTGCACGCGCGACGGGCTGCAGATCACTTCGCAGATGCGGTCGTAGCCGGTGGAACAAACCCAGGCGCAGATCAGGCGACAGAACGGAACCAGCTGCAGCTCTTCGAGCACGGCTGCGTAGTCGGCGCCGTCGCCGCAGTTCACCGCATCCACGACCCGGCGCAACGCCTTCTCGTTGGACGTGAGCCGCACCACTGCCTGCGCAAACTCCGCCAGGCTGGGAACGTCGATCTTCTCGCCAATCGGTCCGCAGACCTCTACGCATCGCAGCACGCACAGCTTGATCCGCACCCATTCGCAGATCAACTCGCAGTAAGGAAGCAATTCCTGCCGATTCAGAACCCAGCGAAACGCCTGTGAGTCCTGGGACGCAAAGGCTGCTACCGCGGCGGCAAATCCGCCAGTATCCTGGGCCAGCCGTCCGACGGCATCGGACTGTGAGGCCAACCGGCTCACGGTCGTGTCAAGTGTGTTGCTCATGGTCTTTCCCCTTCCTCGGAAACCCCGGGCTCAGTCACCCATCGGAAGCGCCATCCTGTTCGCACGCCGCAGACTTGCGCAGGGAATCACTGAGGAATAGTGGGATTCAAAGAAGGTACGTTACGAGATTCGCAGGAAATTCACGGACCGCCTCACGAAGCAGCGGTCTCCCGCATCGCCTTGGCCGTGACCAGCAGCACTCCGCCCATGAGCAGCGTGTCCGCGACGTAGTTGAGCCCCTCGACAATCAATGCCGTCCCGGAAGCCATGAGAAGGATGGGCAGATACAGGCAGACCACAATCGCCGTCATCACCGCGCCGATCCAAATCGCGGCGGACCGCGCGCTAAAGGCTCGCAGATTGAGCAGCATCGCCGCACCGCCCGCCAGCAGCAGCGCGCCGATCAGGTATCCCCACAGCGTTGGCGCAGGAACCCACGCCGGTATCTTGTTTTCCAGTGGCACGCCCGGAGCGAAGACTGGAAACAGAAAATGCTCCACGGCGTAGAAGACCATCAGCGCACCGAGATAGAAGCGCACCGCTGTTATCACTGCACGCGAGCCCTTCCACTCAGGCACGCAGCTGGCAGCCAGCGCCCACAGACCGGATGCAAAAGCCAGATCGCGAAACATCACAATCCAGAAAAACCGGTTCTCCGGCTTCGCCATCACGTTGGGCAAATGGATCGTCACCACGAATATCGCGATCATGCATCCAGCCAGCAGCGCAGACCACCGCCGCAACACATTCGTCGCAATGCTCAAGCCCGCGGCAATCAGCGCCACGCCGACGAAGTAAACCCAAAACAAATGCCAGGGAATCCACTTCGGAACCCCACCCACCATAAACGGAGCCGCGAACTGATGTTCCATGCCAAAAGCCGCCAGCGGAGCGGCTACAAACGCCGCGCCCAGCGCCACCAGCTTGTTCAAACCGCGCGCTTCTGACAGCTCCCGCCGCGCCGCCGCAACGCCAATCACCAGAACCGCAGCTCCCGCAACATTTGCCCATATCGAAATCGGTGAAACCAAAATATCCCCTCCGCAGGCAGAAAAAAGACCAGAGAATCTCGAGGCAGCGTAATTCGCGGCCGCCGTGCTGGCCATGTCCACTTCCGGCTTTCCGGCCCTTGCCACGCTCCTAGTCGCCCTGATCTCTCCCCTTTCCTGCCCGGTGCGCTATCGTGGAAGTGCTGCGAACCATCCTCCCTGCCATACGGAGAAGAGCCATGCCTGAATCCACCCTCACCCGCTGGGCCGACATCCCCGTCGAACCGCTCAATCCTCTCATCGGCCGCCAGTTCATCGTCGGCACCGGAACCATGGTCGCCCGCGTTCTGCTCGCCAAAGGCGGACACGTCCCGCTGCACAGCCACGTCAATGAGCAGATCACCTACATCCTCTCCGGCGCGCTCAAGTTTCTGATGCA
>DATAZR010000207.1:0-5725 GCA_036271955.1 Acidobacteriaceae bacterium | reverse complement strand
AGAACGGATGGGGAGGTGCGGAATGCCGGTCTCGAAAAAGGAGATTTCGCCGTGCCCGATCGACGCCATGCTGACGGTGATCGATGGGCGGTGGAAGGGGACGATTTTGTGGCGGCTGCTGGATGAGCCGATGCGCACGAGCGAACTGCGGCGGAGCATTCCTGGAATTACGGAGCGGATGCTGATCCGGCATCTGCAGGAACTGGTGCGGGATGGGATTGTGGAGAGGCACGAGGAGGGTGGCGTGCCGATGCGGGTGCGCTACTCGATTTCAGAGTATGGGCTGACGCTGGTGCCGGTGCTTAGCACGATCTGCGATTGGGGACGGAAGCATCTGGCGCGGCTGGAAGATAGAACTTGCGCAACGCAGTGAATGCTTGGCGTAGGTCAGTCGAACTGATTGCCTGATCCCACCCTTCGCTGGGCGAAGGATGGGGCACCCAGAGTTCCTCAGGGTTTGTTGTGGAAGTGGAGATAGCCCCATTTTTCGGGGACGTGCATGTTGACTACGCCTTGCGGGGACCAGACCCAGTTGTCTTCGTTGTGTGCGCCGGGAGATGGGAGAGGCGTCAAGTAGGTGATGCCGATGGGCCACTCGACGCGGCTGAAGTTGACGCGCCATTCGCTGTCCGGCCTGGGTTTGGCGACGGGCAGGCGCGAGGTATAGGCGGACCAGGGGATGGCGATTTCTACGGTCCAGCCGTGGTCTTTGTCGGTGGATTGATTGAGCGTGCCCTGGACGGAGACGGCGGTCTTGAGGCCGGGAATGTTCCAGCTATTGTCGGCTTTGCCTCCGGCGAGATAGGGCTTGTTGAGGAAGAGATCCCAGCTGGTGTTGAGGGCATTGATCTCGAATTCAAAGTAGCCGGATGCGGGGGCGCTGTCGACGGTGGCTGGCGGCTTGAGGAAGAGCTCGAAGTCGTTGTCGTGGAAGATGACGGAGTCGTGCTGGGTGAGCTTGGCTTTGACGTCGGGCTCCTGGAGCTCGGCGGCGATGTAGAGGTAGTCGTCGTCCCAGAGCATCTTCATGCGGGTGCGGAAGCGCGGTTTGGGCTTGGATGCGCCTTCGATGTCGACGAAGTCGGTGGTCCAGGGGGCGGACTTCCAGGCGGGGTCGTCGAGCTTGCCGTCTATTTGGATCGGGGTCGGGGTGCGGTGGCAGTCGTAGGATTTGGGCGCGGCGTTAGGGCTTTGTGCGAGGGCGGGGAGAAAAAGCAGGACGACGGGCAGAGTGCGAAGGCGGACGCGCATGGGTCGTATTGTTGCATACGCTGATGGGAATCAAGGGCGATGGCGCTATCTAGTGCATCCGCTATCCCACTCTTCGCAAAATGCGCGAAGGATGGGCACCCAGCTACCTATCGTTCCAGTAACAGTGATTCTTCTTCTCCGTTAAAGAATGCGAGTCTACCTGGAATGCAAGAGAGGATCGTCCCCGATCCACCGCCGACTATGCTTTCAAGAGCACTCTCAAGGACGAGTTCTTGCATGTCGAATTCCTTGGTGTCTGAAATGGCCCAGCATGTCGATCGAGCACCTTTGGCTTTCAAAAGACTGGTGATATTACCAATTCCTTGAGTATGCCTGGCGTACAAGCCGAGCTTCGGATCGACCTTCCATGAAACAGGAGTCGCGTATTTCGGTTCAAACCAACGAAAGTGTCCAAGCTCATTGGTGAACTTTGCTCGGCCTCTAGGGCTGGCGAGAAAAGACAAGAATCGCTCTTGCTTACTTTTCACGACGAAAGCCCTAATCGTGGCTTCTTCGTGTTCACGAGATAGGGCGAGCATCCTTGATGCCTCGTTATCCGAAGTACTCATTGCTTTTACAGGAGTGAATCCTACCTGCGGCCGTAGCCGCCGCCTCGGGGACGGTCGCGGTCACCTCTGCTACGGTCACCGCGGTCGCGGTTGCCGCGATTGTCTCGGTCGCCATAGCTGGAGCGCGCGGGCATGGTTGGGACGGGTGCTGGCAGGTCGGTGCGGCCTTTGGGGTAGACGACTAGGTAGCGCTCCTGACCTTCGCCGAGGGAATGGGATTCTACGTCTTCCATGTCTTTGAAGCAGAGGTGCAACATGCGGCGCTCGCGGGAGTTGGAGGGCGGGAAGCTGAAGGGCTGGCCCGAGGTGCGGACGCGCTCGGCGGCGGTTTCGGCGGAGAGCTGAATCTCCTGGGCGCGCAAGGCTTTGAAGTTCAGGGCGTCGAAGCTGACGAGATCGTGTTCGCGGATGTCGAGGCGAAGGATCTGGATGGCGATGTGCTCGAGGGCGCGAAGGAGTTCGCCGCCGCGCTGGGTGAGCATGGGGGCGTCGGGGCCGGCCAGTTCGACGTTGAGCACCTGGGCTTCGGGGGTCTCGGAGGATTCAGGCGCGGCGCCGGCGCTGATGCGGTATTTGAGACGCAGACCGCCGAGATGGACGACGGAGTTGAGGAAATTGGCGACTTGCTGGGCGGCCTGCTGGAGATTCTCGATTGGCATGACACACAAGTATCGCAAATTGAGGGGCTGGGTGGTAAGGCTGGCCCGAAGATTCCCATTCCCACCCTTTTAGACCACCCCCAACGACAAAGACCTATCGTAGGGGACCCCGGTTACGCGTCAAGGATGTGACACCCAAATTGTAGGACTGCGAGCTAGAGAAGCGGCTGGCTGGGGAGCTGGCGGTTGGATTGGAATTTGCGGATCATGATGGGCGCGCCGAAGGCTACGGTGAGGACGATGGCGGTGGAGGCCAGATCGCGCTCGTAGAACGGCAGGCCGGCGGCGAAGCAGGTGAGCAGCCCGCCGAAGTTGGGCGCGTACATGCCTCCGGGATTGTGGGCGACGACCCAGACGGCGTAGTTCGAGGCGAGGAAGAAGGATGTGGGGCCGAGGATGGCTGCCGACGCTACGCGCAGGACCGAGACGCGGCTGTGGAGCAGGATGAAGCCGAGGACAATGGCGGCGGCGTACCAGGCCCAGGTGATGAGGTAGTCCTGCCAGACGAAGTCGTAGCCATAAACGTGGGTCGTGAGGTAGTAGTCGACGGCGGCGAGGGCCGCGACCGGCAGCAGCATTTCTTTCCACGAGCGCCTGGCTCCGAAGTAGAGCAGCGAGCCGCCGATTGCGGTAAAGACTGGCCAGCCGGAATGGAAGAGAAGTCCGGGACGGCTCAGGATGGCGGCGAGCAGAAGCAAATATGCTGGCATGAATACCTCAAATACTTTGGACTTTAAAAAAGATCGCCTGGAGCCGACTAAAGCTCAACTTGCGGCGTGAAGGCTATTTTTATTGTGGGCGTCGCGCGGCTGGCGGTCAACCTGGTTTTATAGGCTAAATGCTGGTTTTAGCGAAGCAGCTGAGTGATTTCCTTCATCTCGAAGCGAATTCCGCGCCCGGATAGATCGAAGAGATCGCGGTCGACGAGCTTTCCATTTTCGAAGCGCTGCCAGACGGGATCGCTGGGGTCGATAAGCCAGATTTGCGGTATGCCCATCTGTGCATATAGATCGAGCTTTCGCATCATGTCGCGGACTTTATTCTCCGGGCTCCAGACCTCAAAGACGGCCGATGGCGGGAGGGTAGCGATTCTTTCCTTAGGGTTAGTTCCGTCTAGTATGGCCACGTCGGGGACGAGGTAATGGACACTCTCTACCTGGACTCGCAGTTCGGGGCGGACGCGGATGTTCCACTCGTCCATTCTACTGCGAAACCAAGCGCAAATGGCATCTTGCCATGCTGAGTGATCGTCTTCTCCAATTGGCCGCTCCCGGATTTCTCCATCGATATATTCGGCGTCCGGATCGTAGGCGGAACGGAGATAAACTTCCAGCGGTGCATGGGTAGCGGTCGCCATAGATTCCTCCCGATAGAACGATTTTACGCCGGTTTTCGGAGTTCTTTCCGAACTCTATTTTTGTTCGCGACCGCTCATGAATTGGCCAGCGTCCTGATTGCCGTCGACGATGTAGACCCAGCCGGAGAGGCCGGAGCGGGCAATGATTTCGTCGACGCGCTGGTTGGCGGTGCCGGCCATGCTGGTGTTGAGGGGATTGTAGGCAAAACGCAGATCGCTGAATTCGACGGTGGTCCAGGTGCGATTCGGCGGAAGTTGGAGAGGCGGGTTGCCAGGGGCGGGAAACTGGCCGACGTCGCGGACTACCGGCCACTTGGACCAGTCGAGATAGACCTGGCCGAGCTTGGTGCGTTTGGCTGCGGCGATGGCTGGGGTGTAGGGCGGCTTGAAGAGCGAGTCGATGCGGGAGTCGCTGACGACCTGGCCGGAGCGGGTGTCGACTTCGGCGGTCTGCCAGGTGGTGTTGGTTTCAAGCAGGGCGTGCCAGCGCCAGGGATTGACGGGATAGGGTTCGAGGGCGATGCGGGTGGCCGGAGTTGGGGTGACTTGCGCGGCTTCGACGAGGTTGCGAGCGTGGGCGTGCTCAGCCCAGCGGAAGCACCAGAGGACGACCATGCCGCTAAGGGCGAATATGGCCCAGCTGCGGCCGCGAAAACGAGTGCCGCGAGTTCCGAGCTCGCGGTCGGTGAGGCCGAGTAGCGCGGGAACGATGAGCGCGGCAAGTAGGAGCGCCCAAATGATGGGCTCGGCGATGAAGACGAGGTCTCCGGAGTACCAGCGCGGGTTGAAGGGGAAGAAGGGGCGCAGGCCGTAGTTGTTGGTCCAGTCGAGGAGGAGATGGCTGAGCGTGGCGGTGAAGGCGGCGAGGAAAACCCAAAGCCAATTGACCGGCTGGCGCTCGGAGATGGAGCTGAGGTTGGTGCTGCGGTAGCGGATCAGGGCGCGGTCGATGAGCCAGACGAAACCGGTGATAGTGAGGGCTACGACTGGCGAGGCGATGAGCGTGTGAGTGATGCCGCGATGATGCTGGAGGCCGGCGACCGGACCGACGAAGGACCATACGATGTCGAGATCGGGAGCCTCGGCGGCGAGTGTGGCTGCCAGCGTCGCGTAGGCGGTGCGGCGGTTGAAGCCGGCGCGTCCGATGCAGGCTCCGGTGAGGAAGTGAGTGACTGGCTCCATACGTGGACTTCATTCTAGCGGCTGGGCATGAGGTGTGTTGTCTGCGCCAGGTTATGAGCAGCGATTGTGTGTTGGTATTCGCCGCTATAATCGCTGCCACGAGCAGCCGCCCATCCTCGCCGGCGCATGCGGATGGGAAGACTGCGGTGTTTGGGAGCTGGCTGATCGATGGCGAGCCGGCGGGAATGGGGATTCGGATGGGTTGGTTACGAATAACTTAAGCAGGTTTGTGCCGCATTTGTTTCGGAAGGCCTGAATCAAGCTCATTGGAGATAGACGTCGTGAAAACAAAAGATATGCCTCACGGAATTGTAGGGTTCAAATTTGCGCAAGCTCTTGTAGACGGTGAATATAACAAAGCTCATGAAATGCTCAGTCCAGAACTTAAGGTCGAATACCCGGCTATGAAATTACAGCTGGAATACGAGGACATGGCCAGTCTTTTCCAGTATGAACCACGGGCCGATTTGGAATGGATAGAAGTCTTAGACAATTGCTTTCTTGGCAATGGAGCACTTGACGTGAAGGGTTGGGCGTACGTCGCCATTGGATCGGAAGCTGTGACAGTTACAGTTGAGCCGTTTGGCTCCGAGAACTTTATTACTGAGCTAATATGGGGACGCCCATAAACAACCGCGGATCCTTCGACTGCGCCTCTCACGATGAAACCGCGAGAGGCTTCGCTCAGGATGACAATTCATTTAGGG
>DATAZR010000206.1:0-7575 GCA_036271955.1 Acidobacteriaceae bacterium | reverse complement strand
CCGGCGGCGATCAGGAAGCGGCTGTGCTGTGGGCCGGCCAGGTAGCTGAGGCGGGTGCGCCACATGTCGGTAGCGAAATAGAGGCCGAAGAGACCGAAGAAAAAGCCGGTGATTTCGAGCCAGAGGATGCCGCCGACTCGGCCGAAGGGACGCAGAAAGCCACCCACTCCGCGGCCTGCCGCGCGGCTAAAGCTGCGCGATCTCTTGCCGAGTTCGCGTCCGCGCTGGCCATAATCAGGCACCGCTTGCTGGGGGTAGCCGGGTGTTTGCGAAGTAGCAGCCGGTGCGGTCTGCGGAGCCGCTCCGGAGGCTGTCTGCGCCTTGACCCGGGCCGATTCTTGCACACGCTGCTGGGCGATGCGCCCCGCTACTCGCACTCCGATGCCCAGTTTTTTCCCGATCTCGTTGGGATTCATCCGCATCTGAAGTGTAGAGCATTTGTGCTGCTCGTTGCTTCGGCAACCCCCGGTTACGCAGGTCCTTTTCTTTCCCTAGCGGCCCGGCGTTGGCATCGGGGGCGGTTCTGGGAGTGCGCTTTCGCAGTGTATTTCCGGAACCGGTTTCCCACATTTGTGCCGCTTCCCAGTTGCCGTCGGAGCGAGTCAGAAGTAAGGTAGAAAGATGTTGGCCGTACCCGAGCTTGCACCCCCGGGCTTGCGGAGGAGGTGCACTTCATGCCGGAGGACAAAATGAATCCACGGTTGCGCGATCTGATTCAGCAGCTTGGAGAGGCCATCCACGAGTCGGTGATTGAGTCGGAGCAGATTGCCGGTGTGGTGCAGAATATCCGCCGCCACGGCTTTGACGTGATGCTGATGCTGGAGGCCACGATCGGCCTCAATGACGTGACCAGCGACAGTCTCTCTCTGTCGCAATCCGGCGAAGGGGAAGACGGCGAAGAGCAGGACGGAAAGCCCTTCAACTCCCACGATGTGAACTTCCTCAAGTCTCTGCGTATCTCGGTCGAAGGCGAAGAGTAGGCTTCTCGACGCATCGACGCGAATGCCGGCAGCAGACCTCCCGATAAAATACTGCCTTGCCTGCAGAGGCTTTCAGCGCGTTCCTTCCCGCTTGTAATATTTGGCGTCAACACCTGTGACGTGGCTGTGGTATTCTCGCCCGTCTGGTGACTCACTTCTTTTTTCCGTCATCAGAAAAGCTGAAGTACCGTAAGGCGAAATGCGGTTTCGCCTTGAGAGATTTCGCCAGACGAGACAAAAGTGGATTGGGAGAATCGCGATACCTATGAAAGATGCACTTGGAGTTCTCTTAGCAGGCGGCGCAGGCGAACGGCTTTTTCCTTTGACGCGCGACCGAGCCAAGCCCGCCGTCCCGTTTGGCGGCCACTACCGCATCATCGACATCACGCTATCCAATTGCATTAATTCCGGCCTGCGCAAGGTCTACATCATGACGCAGTACAAAGCCCTGTCGCTGAACCGCCATATCCGCGAGGGCTGGACAGGCATCGTGGCGCAGGAGCTGGGTGAGTTTTTCGAGATCATGCCGCCCATGCAGCGCACCGGCGCCAACTGGTACATGGGCACGGCGGATGCCGTCTACCAGAACATTTATTCGATCGGTTCGGAGCAGCCGAAGTACGTGATCATCCTCTCTGGCGACCATATCTACAAGATGGATTACAGCCGGATGCTGGAGGCTCACAAGGAGTCCGGCGCCGAGGTGACGCTGGCTACTCTGCCGATTGCTCCGAATGAGGTTTCGCGCTTCGGCGTGGTCGAGGTCGGGCAGGGCGGCGAGATTCTCGGCTTCGAAGAGAAGCCTAAATCGACCAGCTTCCGCTCGCCGTTCAATCCCAACGCTGTCGATGCTTCCATGGGCATTTACATCTTCAACACCGAGTGCCTGCTCAAGGAACTGATCGCCGACGCCGAAGACCCAAACTCGAAGCACGATTTTGGCCACAACATCCTGCCTAACATCCTGGGCAAGAAGAAGATGGTGGCCTACAACTTCGTCGACGAAAACCGCCAGCAGGCGCTTTACTGGCGCGACGTGGGTACACTGGACGCGTACTATGACGCCAATCTCGATCTTTGCTCGGTTTCGCCGGTCTTTAACCTTTACGACAAGCACTGGCCGATGCGGACGCGGGTGCGGCAATATCCCCCGGCGAAGTTTGTCTTCGGCGAGCCGGGCCGTACTGGGCGCGCAGTCAACTCGGTCATCACTGCCGGCGTGATCATCTCCGGTGCTGAGGTGATCAACTCCGTCCTGTCGCAGGATGTGCGCGTCAACTCGTACTCCGAGGTTGACTCGAGCATCATCTTCAGCCACGTCAACATCGGCCGCCACTGCCGCATCCGGAGAGCTATCATCGACCGCGATGTGCAGATTCCCGAGGGAACGGTAATCGGCTACGATCCGGTCGAGGATAAGCGGCGGTATTTCGTCACGCCGTCCGGGCTGACCATCGTGACCCGCGACCGCTCGCTTTTCGAGAATCCCGTCGAGCAGGAGTTCCAGGACCGGTATTAGCGTATATTATTATTGCGCTATGGTAACCCTTGAGTTACCATAGCGCATGATTGAAGTCCGCGAATATGTCGATATTCACGGCAAAATCCCTTATTGAGATTGGCTGGTCAAACTGGATGTAGGCGTCCGTGCCCGGGTGATTGCTGCGGTGCTTCGACTGGAAGGCGGCAACTTCTCTGCGGCAAAAAGTGTCGGCGCTGGAGTATCTGAATTGCGTCTGGATTTTGGGCCAGGGTATCGAATTTACTTCGGCAGCGACGGCGAGAAGTTGATCATCCTGCTCGCCGGTAGCAGCAAGAAGCGCCAGCAATCGGATATCGAAGCGGCCCACGCGCTTTGGGCCGAATACAAAAAGCGTAAGCGGGAGGAATAAATGCCACTGACGCGAAGCTTTCGGGAAACGATCAAGGAGCAGCTTGCGGACCGGGATTTTCGGCGTGAGTTTCTGCGCGAGGCGGTCGGCAACATGATTAGCGGCGATCTGGAGACCGCGAAATCAGTGCTGCGGGAGTACATCAACGGCACGGTTGGCTTCATTGCTTTAGGCAAGGAGCTTTCCAAGTCTCCGAAGAGCCTGATGCGGATGCTCAGCCCGCAAGGCAATCCCCACGCGAAGAACCTCTTTGAGATGGTCGCTTACCTGCAAAAGATCGAAGGGGCAGTGCTGGAAGTCAGCGTTGGGGATGCCGCGTAAAGACTGGCTCACTGATCCAGAACCAGATCCGCACTTCTTGAAGGTATGCCGGCTGAGCAAAGAGGTATCCGACGGGGGGAGCGCAATTCAGGCTCCCCCGTTTTCATGTCTGTGCCGAACCAATGGAACTACTTGGCCAATACCTCCGTACAGCTTTGTATGGGATGCGCAGGTACAATAAGTTGGTTCCAGGCTGGGGTCGCAGTACCCGTGCGGAAGAGCTCCGGCGAGGGACGGGCGATTGCGCCGGCCAGGCCGAAGACCCAGGATCCCTGGCGGTCGGATGCCGGACCGCAGCTTACTCCGCGGCATTCCGGGCAGTCCGGCGTTTCTGCCGAGCGCAATCCAGCAGCACAGATAGCGGCGGGACAAGGGGTAATTCGGAGAGCGATGGAGGTTGGTGCGCAAGTGGAACCCGACTGGTCGGAAGTCGTGCGCCGTTGCCTCTCCGGAGAATCGCCGGCCTGGACCGAACTGGTGCGGGCGCATCATCGCCGGGTTTATGCCCTCTGCTATCGCTTTACCGGCTCGGGAACCGATGCCGAAGACCTGACCCAGGAAGTCTTTCTCAAGATTTACGCCAACCTGACCAGTTTCGACACGGCGCGCGGTTCGCTGCAGGTGTGGATTACCACCCTGACCCGGAACCTGCTGGTGGATCACTTCCGTCGCACCCGGAACCTCAGGGCTACCGGCTCGCTGGACGAAGGCTGGGACGAGAGCGGCGAACTGCAGCCCATCGACCGGCTGGAAGCCAAGGGACCGAGCCAGCACGACCAGGCAACCCGGCGCGAGCTTGAAAAAATGGTGCAGAATGCGCTTGCTCAGGTATCGCCTGAGCTGCGCGAAGCTGTTATTCTGCGGGACCTGCAGGATATGGATTACAAGGAGATCGCCCAGGTGCTGGGCATCCCCGAGGGGACTGTGAAGTCCCGCATCAGCCGCGGACGCGCGGAACTTGCGCGGCTGCTGGAACGTAACAAAAAGGAGGTGATGTAGTCATGGTGGACAAGATCAACAGCCGGGCGAACATTCCCAACTCCCCCGCTTGCGGGCAGTGGGAAACGCTGCTGGTGGACGCGATGGATGGGCTGCTGCGGCCGGAGGATGAAGCGATCTTCTCCGGACACATGGCCACCTGTGCCTCCTGCACGGAGATGTTCGAGCAGGTCCGGCGAGGCCGGGAGTGGCTGGAGTTTCTGGCCCCGGAGCCTGAGGTGCCAGCGTACCTGCTGGACAAAATTCTGGACGAAACGGGCCACGGAAAAATAGACCCCGGCAAGCTGGTCATCGCCGGCGGACCGGCAGCCGGAATGGCAGTTGGCGGCAATGTGATCGCCATGGCTCCGGCCTGGCAGCGGCCCGGCTTCAAGGCTACGATGCGGCGCTTTGCTGAACCCCGGCTGCTGATGACGGCTGCGATGGCCTTCTTCTCGATCGCCCTGACGCTCAGCATGACCGGCATCCGGATTACCGGCGTCAAGATGGCTGACCTGCGCCCTTCCGCCGTACGGTCGCAGCTGGAAAAGCGAATCATGACTGCATCCACGCCGATCGTGCGCTATTACGATCACCTCCGCTTTGTCTATGAAGTGGAGTCGACGATGCGCCAGTTGCGCCAGTCCACCGACGGCCAGCAGAACCAGCCACAACAGCAGACTCAGCCTGCACCGGCGGGCGGCGATGGCATGTCGCATCACAAGGACGGCGGCTCGAAACTGAACCCTAGCAACGCTCCACAGCAGACGGTGAACCCGCCGGCTCCGCTGTGGGGCGGTGAACGGCTCGAGGCCCGGCTGGAACTGCCGGCAGCGCCCGGGCCCCGGCTCGAAACGATCTCACAAGCAATTTCTCAGGAAAACAAGCACGTAAACAAGCACGTAAACAAGCAGGAAAACCAGGGCAATTCCCCATACACACAGGCGTCTGGTCCCATCTCTGGCGGTATGTTCGACAGCCAGGGTATTGAGACCGCTTCCCTCGAGACACGCGTGTTGGCACTGCCGGATCGGAGCACGTCATGCACTGCGTAAATCACCCCGGAACCGACGCACAATCCTACTGCCAAAACTGCGGCAAGGCGCTCTGCGCCGACTGCGTGCGCAAGACAGCCGCAGGCCAGATTCTCTGCGAACCCTGTGTCGCAGCCACGGGCGGCGACCCCAGCCAGGCTTATTGGCAGAATGTGCCGGGTTCTGTGCCTCCCGGCGGCGTCCCTCCCGGAGTCGTGCCGCCCTTCTTCATCCCCGCCAGCGGACCCAATCCCTCCGTTGCCGCAGTGCTCGGCCTCATTCCCGGCGTGGGCGCCATGTACAACGGGCAGCTCTTCAAGGGGCTGATCCACGTTGTGATCTTCGCCGTGCTGGTTTCGATTACCGACCACTACGGAATCTTCGGTCTCTTCATCGCCGGCTGGGTGCTCTATCAGTCGTTCGAGGCGTATCACACTGCTAAGGCGCGCCGGGACGGTACGCCGATTCCCGATCCCTTTGGATTGAATGAACTTGGCAGCTGGCTCAATTTGGGCATGTCGGGCAAGAGCACGCAGCAGCCGAATCCCAATCAGCCGCCTCCGGGTGGGTATGGGCAGACCGGCTACACACAGACCGGGCAGCCTTACAGCGCGCCGTATACCGGTTCGTGGGGAGCGCCGCCGGCTGGGCCTGACACAGTACAGGGCGCGGCATCTGGTTCTACCGGGCCGATTCCTCCGCAGCCGCCTTATACGGAGACGTATGGAGGCCAGCCGCAGGAACCTTATCCCTACGCGGAAAACTATCCGCCGGGCTTCGTTCCCCCGATGCCACCCATGCCTCCGGTGCCGCCGATGAACTGGCGGCGCAGGGAGCCGATATTCGCCTTTGTGCTGATTGGGCTGGGCATCATCTTTCTGCTGCAAAGCATGGGATTCATGCACCACATGATGCATTATCTCTGGCCGCTGATGTTGATCGGCCTGGGAGTCTGGTTAGTTGTTCGCCGTGTTGGTTACACCCAAGGAGGTTCCAAATGAACCGCTACATGATTGTCAGCCGGTTGCGCTGGCCCGCCCTGCTGCTGTTGACGGGCGTGATTGCCTTGTTGTCCGAGATGGACATTCTGAGCTGGGGCCACGCATGGCCGCTCTACCTGATTCTGTTAGGCGTGCTGGCGCTTGCCGAGCGTGCCGCATTGGCTTCCGAGCCAGTTCCTCCGGCGGGATATCCGTATGGGGCGGACTACCAGGCTGCCGGTTATGCCCCCGGCTATCCGCCGCCTGCTGGAGCCTACGCCGCTCCGGCCGCGCCCGCTCAGCCGGTTTCTACCGGTATTGTGCCGGCGGAAACCCATCTCGATGTTCATGAAGAAGACGCAAGCCGCGCATCGCGCAAGAGCTGGGAAGAGGAGGGACGCTAATGGCCACCACACCGCCTCCCGGAGGAACACCTCCCGGCCGCCCACCCGGACCTGGTTCAGGCCAGCCTCCGTATGGCGCTCCCTACGGAAACGCCCCGTACGCCAATAGCCCTTATCCAAATGACCCGCGCAATTACTGGCGCTATCAGAAGGAACAGAACAAAGCCGCCTGGCGAACCCAACGCGATATGTGGCGGGCGCAGCGGGACGCAATGCGCGCCCAGAGCCGGGCAATGCGTGTGCCCTCGGTTACCGGGCCGGTCATTCTGATCTCGATCGGCGTGATCGCGCTACTGTTGATCACCGGCCGCATCGACTCCGACATGTTCTGGAGCTGGTATGGCCACTGGTGGCCGCTGCTGTTGATCGGCCTGGGGCTGGTGGCCCTCGCTGAGTGGGCTATTGACCTGCGCCGCGAAGGCCCTCCGACCCGGCGCTTCGGTAACTACTTTGGCCTGATCATTCTGCTGGTGATCCTGGGCTGCTTTGCCGGAGGCTGGCATCACTTCTGGGGTCCGCTGCGTGCCCAGTTCGGCGATGACGGAGATAACTTCTTCAATTCGCTTGGCGAGCCGGAACACGACCTCGATCAGGCGGTGCTGGATACCAAGATTCCCGCCAACGCCCAGATCGTGATCCAGAACCCACGCGGCGACATCAGCATCTCCTCCGGCGACGACACCAACCTCTCGGTGCACGCTCACCAGGTGGCTTACGCCAGCTCCGATACGTCGGCAAAGAAGATCTTCGATTCGCAGCAGGCGCATGTTACGGTCAGTGGCAATTCTGTCCTGGTCAAGGTGGATGGCAACTCCAGCGGCCGCACCAACCTGACCCTGGTCGTCCCTAAGACCGCTTCGGTCAATGTCACAGCAGACCATGGCGGCGTAACGGTTGCCGGAGTCGGCGGCAACGTCGATGCCGAGGTGCAGCATGGCGACCTCGAAACCACCGCGATTCAGGGATACGTGCATGCCCGGCTCTCC
>DATAZR010000205.1:0-9860 GCA_036271955.1 Acidobacteriaceae bacterium | reverse complement strand
CGACTGCGAAAGCTCAGTCGGGCATTCTTATGTATGTCCATTCGATTCCTCCGAAGTTCCTAGTTGCTCGTCACAACCAGCTTCTCCGGTCTCTATCGAATGGACAACCTCTGGAAAGATCACAGGTGCCCCACATCTCGCTTCTGAGATGTGGGCCTAATTCGTGCGCAGCACGAACCCAAAACACGTACTTCCCGTCAGCCCCAAACAACGCCTCCGATTTCTGTCAATACCCCGAACAAAAAATATTCCCTAACTCACTTCCCGTCAACCACTTGGCACTGGCGTCCAATTGCATGCAATTAACTCGCAAAAGCGCACAATGGAACTGAGCCGAAATGTCGCAGAAGACAGGATGCCCAACAAAAATGCCCGGGCGCCGAACTTCACGTCAAAAGGGAGCAATAACTTATGCAGCTTGATACGCAGAAAGCATCAAACATATGCCCGCCACAGTATCAAGAAGGCATTAGCAAGAAAATAAATACCCCCTCCCCCTACGCCGCTCACATGAATCCCTACCGCGCACCCACCTCAAAATCGATAAATCCCCGCTCCGGATTCGTCCCCACCAGCTTCACCGTAACCCGGTCGCCCACATCCAGCCCCTTGCCACCGCGAATGACCATGCCCTCGACATGCGGTTCCAGCGCTCTCACGAAGGTTCCGTGCTGATTCACGCCAGTTACAACGCCTGCAAAGCTCTGCCCGATCTTCGGATGCAGCACCACCGCCGCGACACGCTTGGTCATCTCGCGCTCCACCTTGCGCGCGCCATCCTCCATCAGCGTGCATCGCGCCGCAATCGCGCCCAGTTCATCCGCTGAATACGGCGAAGCAGCCTTTGCTTCCACAGCCTTCAGCAGCCGCTGCGTCACCACATCCGGAAAGCGCCGGTTCGGCGCTGTCGAATGCGTATAGTCCTGCGCCGCCAGCCCAAAGTGTCCCGGAGACTCCTCGCCCGGCTTCACCATGACATACTCACCCGGCCCCATCAGCTTAATCACCGCCAGCGAAAGGTCAGGAAAATGCACCGGATCGCTCTTCCGCTGCGCCAGCAAAAACTCATTCAGCGCCTTTGAATCCGGCTCCGCAGGCAGTGTCGTCCCCAGCCCATTGGCCAGCTCCACGATGCGCTCCCACCGCTTCGGCACCCGCACCACTCGCCGAATCGAAGCAACACCCGCAGCCTCAAGAAACCGCGCCATCACCCCATTCGCCGCCACCATGAATTCCTCAATCAGCGAAGTAGCCCGGTTCTTCTGCTGGACGCTTAGATCGACAGCTTCGCCGCCCTCCATCACCGGCCGAGTTTCAATCGTCTCCAGCGAAAGCGCCCCATGCTGAAACCTCGCGCCCACCAGGCGCTGCGCCGCCGCATCCTGCAATCGAAGCTGCTTTGCCAGCTCCTCCGAAGCAGCCACCTTAGCCGGAGCATCGCCCTTGCCCTCCAGCCATGCACCGACAGCGTTATAGGCCAGCTGCGCCTTGTTCCTCACCACCGCGCGATAAATCGAGCCTTCGCCGCAGATTCCATGTTCGTACACACAGAACTCCGTCACCACCGCAGCCCGATCCTCATTCTCATTCAGCGAAGTCAGCCCTTCCGAAAGCTCCACAGGCAGCATCGGAAATGTCCGAACACCGGTATAAACCGAAGTCGTCTCCGAAGCTGCATGATCATCGATCGGTGTGCCTTGCGTAACAGTCCCATCCACATCCGCCACGCCAACCAGCATACGAATGCGCCCGTCCGGCAACTCCTCCGCATACTCGATCTGGTCCAGATCCCGCGAGCTGTCGTTGTCGATCGAAGACCAAAGCAGCTGTCGAAGGTCTTTCACCTCGCCGCCATTCAACAGCGATCCCGGATCGTGCGGCGCCGCCAGAATCTCCTTGAGCTGCGCCTTCGCAGCATCCGAAAACGCCGGCTGAAACCCATGTTCCTGCATCGTCGCCAACGCCGCGGCAACCAGATTGAAGTGAGAAGTAGAAGGCAATGGAAGCTCCTGAAGTTCGCCTGCACAAGACGAACTTCATGGTACTCCGCGAAGGTTACATGCCATGTTCCTTAACGCTCTACGGCGTCACATCCACCGTCACATACGCATAGTGGCTCACGGTCACAGTGGACACATCCGCAGCCGCCGTGATCTTCAGCGTATGCACACCCAGCGGAGTTCCCAGACTGCCCTTGGTGAAAGAAGAGCTGTTGCAGCCAAGTCCAGCGCCCGCCAACCCAGCCAGCAACAGAGCGAACATCATCATCCGCCCGACATGCTTCCGCAGCCATCGCGCACGACGCCCAACCGGCGAGAGCAGCAGCCCCGCAAAAGCCAGCGCCACACCGCCGCCAGCTGCCGGCCACAACGGATGCCCGTGTCGATCCGTAGGCCTATCATCACGAAGCGGCGGCCCAGCGTTCATGCGGCTCTGCGTAATATCCCCAGCAGTAGTAACAATCGTCAGCGTAGTCTGCCCGCTCCCATTCACCACCGTCGGATCGAACGTGCAGCCGATCGCACCAGTCTGCGGCGCGTTCTGCTCAGCGCACACCACCTGAATCGGCCCCGTCAACCCGCCCAGCGAAGCCACCGTACAGTTCACCGTCGCCGTCTGCCCCTGCACCACAGTCACGTTATTCACGCTGCAGCTCGCCGTGAAGTCTTCGACTTCCAGGCTCAGCGAATTCGACAACGCAAGCCCATATGTCGCATCGCCCGCATATTGCGCCGTTATCGCATACGCGCCCGCCGGCAGCTGCGATACAAAGGTCGTCGCCACGCCGCTATCGCCCACACCAGCCGACAGCGCCACCGAGCCGATCAGCGTCGTCCCCGCATAGAAAAAGACGCTCCCTGTCGGATGCTGCTCCGCCGTAATAATCGGCGTCGTCACCGGCGTCACCGTTGTCGTCAGCGTCGCCGACTGCCCCGGCGCCAGCACCGTATTGCTCGACGTAAGCACCACCGTCACCGGCAGCAGAATCGGACTCAGCAGCAGCGGGCTCGATACACTCGCACCCCAGCTCGTATCTCCCGAATACACCGCCGTGATGGTATGCGCCGTAGTCGTCGACAGCACAATGCCCGTCAGGATCGCCGTATTGCTGGTCACCGCCGCCGTGCCCAGCAGCGTCGCTCCTGCGTCATAGAACGAAACCGTGCCGGTAATCGTGTATGTCGTCGTGCCCGCAGTCGCAGGCGCAAGCGTCGCCGTAAATGTCTCCGGCACACCCGCCGTCAGCGTGCTCGGAGTAGCTGCAATCGAAGTGACCGTCCCTCCCTTGGCCACCGTAATCGCCACCGACGATGAAGTCGCCTGATTGTAGTTCGTGTCTCCCGAATAAGTTCCCTGCACGTTGTGCGCACCGGCTGAGGGAATCGTCACATTCACGCTTCCCGATGTAACACCGCTTGCTGTCGCCAGCGGCGCACTGCCTTGCGCAATGCCATCCAGATTGATCGTGATCGTGCCGCTCGGGGGAGCGTTGCCGGGATTGCTCGCGGTCACCGTTCCGGTAACTGTGATCGTGGCTCCTCCCACAGGCGTTGAGGTCGAAGGGGTCACTGTCATCGTCGTCGGACTGGGCTCAGTCGTTATCACGATAGGCAGCGAAGTCGCAGCCTCATACGTGCTGTCGCCGCTGTAGATAGCCTCGATATTGTGTCCGCCCTGCGTGAACTGGGCGTTCTCCGAATAGCTCGCGGTGCCATCCGCGGCGAGCGTCACCGGTGAGCCCGTATTCGCACCGACAGTTAGGTCATGGAACTGAACCGTCCCTGTCGGCACCGACCCTCCCGAGCCGGAAAGCACCTTGGCCGTGAGCGTGATAATCGCCGACGGGTTATATGTAACACCCTGCGCGTTGGTCATCTCCACCGTCACCGGAGCAGTGCCCACAGCCGCAGCGCTGGCCCAATTTCGAACCAGCGCATCGGCACGCACCGAGCCCAGACCCGTCGCCAGATCGTATCCAGCCGTAGCACGAAATCCAATCTGCCCTGAAGCTTCACAACCTGGAGAATCCGCAATGCAAGGCAGCATCGCACCGCCCGATGCGATGTCCGCAATACTCTGCGCTGATGAATCCGCACGCGAACCATTGCTGCTTATCTCGCGCCGTCCAAGCGCATACAGATTCGGCGCAAGATTTCCCTGCGGCCCGTACTTCTGCGCCAGCAGTGCCGCAACCCCAGCAAAGATCGCAGCCGAAGCAGCGCTGCCCCCCGCTCGCTCCACGCGGCATCCATCCACTCCAGAGTCCCCTGCAAAACAGAATGTCAATCCGCGAACGCCGCTCGCACTCAACCCGGCAGGCAAGCTCAAATCTGGCAGATAGCGATGATGCGCAACCACCGCACCGTAAGCCGAAGCATTCTCCCGCACCAAGGCAGGATCGCTCGCCGGAACTCCGCTAGCCGCCTGCCATTCCGGCGTCGCATAAATCGAGCTCGCACCACCGCCCGTCGCATACGCAACATCACCCGCATTCGCAGGCTGCCAGCCACTCAATGCTGTGTCATTTGTATTGCTATCCGCAGCGAACACCACCGCACCCACAGCCGTATTCCAAGGCGTAGAGGCCAGCCCATTCACACCCCATCCACTGCTCACCGCATTCGCATCCAGCGGCGAATGGCAAGCCGCGGCACCGCTATCGCCCGATGCCGCAATCACCGCAATTCCCTCAGCAGCCGCCTGCCGATAGAGCGCCGCATAGAAGGCTTGATGCGCCGCCGACAAGCCGCTCTCGCAGGCCGTATAGCCCACGCTCACCGTATGCGCCAGCGCTCCATCGATCGTGGTTGCAAGAGCAAGGTCAATGCCATCCGTCGCATTTGTCGAGGCCGCCGGAACCAGTACAATCTGTGCCTCAGGAGCAGCCACACCGGCCCACGAAGCCGCCAGCATCGCCGCAGCTTCATCTACAGTCCGCCCGGCATCGGCGCCCGCCGCGTGCACACTCAGCGCCATCTCCGGCAAGCCAAAGCTCTTCCGAAACGCCGCAAAGTCTTCCGCACGCACATCGCTCCGCGCCGGAATAGCAATCGATTCACCTGCGCCTGTCACGCCGTCTGCCTTAAGCGCGGCAACCTGCAGCCAGTTCTGTGCCAACGATGGTGTAAGCGCCTTCGCCGCGCTCAGCGAACTCTCCGCTGCGAGAGCTTCCGCGCGCTCACCCGTCTCGATTGGAACACTTGTCGCCGGCGCAGACAACGCTCCATCCAGCGAAACCAGCCCCTTCACAATTGGCGCAATCGAAGCAGGAAAAGTCGCTGCGCCCTGCATCTGATAGCGGACCTGGCCCTCGCTCTGTGTCGCAGCCACCGCTATCACATGAGAAGCAATCGACCGTCGAATCGGAGCAACTGCGCCATAAAATTCGAGCGCCTGCACCTGCGGCTTGAACGCAGCCTCGACCTGCCCCACGGTCCCCGAGAACTCGATCCATCCCCGTCCAGCAGGCAAAGGCGCAACTGTAAATCCCTGCCCTCGCAGCCATGTCACAACCGCCGCAGCATCCTTCGCGCTCACGCCATATCGATCAGCAAACTGCGCCGCAGTCAGCCACTGACGGTAGTTCGCATTTCCAGGGGTCTGCTGCGCTATCAGCAGCGTATCGAGACTCTTTTGCTGCGCGGCGCTGGGCTGCAACAGCAGCAGCATCCGCTCCAGCCGCACCGAAGAGATCGATGAACTCGATGAGCCTGACGCCCTATCTCCGGCAACAAATTTTTGCGCACCCGAAGCGTTAGAGCCCACCGCCAGAAGCCCGGCAAGCAGAAGATAACACCATCCGCCAAAGCGCTGTCTGTGTCCCATTCTTCCCTTGTGGTCGCTTCGACACGATTGTATCGCCGCCGCCATCCCGCCATCGAAACAAACTTCGCTTAGCCCTTCATCAGGCTGCCCAGCGCCACCTTCTGCCGCCCCTCGCCATCGAAGTTCTCCGCCGCCAGCCATGTCTCGAACGCCTGTTTCCGCGCCGGCCATTCGCCATCCAGCATCGAATACCATGCCGTATCGCGGTTCTGTCCCTTCACCACCATATGCTGGCGAAAGACGCCTTCATACGTAAATCCAAACCGTTCCGCAGCCCGCCTCGAAGGCAGATTCAGCGCGTTGCACTTCCACTCATAACGCCGGTATCCCAGGTCGTCAAAGACATGCTGCGACATCAGAAACATCGCCTCGGTCGCTGCGGGTGTGCGCTGCAGCGCTGGCGAAAACATCACATTGCCCACCTCGATCACGCCATTTGCCGGGTCCATGCGCATCAGGCTCGCGTAGCCCACCGCTTGCGTCGGAGCGCCCTTCGCGTCATGGGGCACAATCGCGAAGAACCGCGCCGCCGCGCCCGTTTCTTTCGCTGCCAATGCCCCGGCAAGTCCTTCTTCGCTGGCGTAAGGCCCATCCGCCAGCCATGTCCAGACCTCATCGTGCCCATAGACAGCGGTCCAAAGAGCATGAGCATGCCGCGAAGCCGACAACGGCTCCAGCGTCACCCACCGCCCGCGCAAGGTCACATCGACCGGCAGCGGGGCAGGTTTCCAATGCATGAGATTCAACGTTGATTCCGGCATCGATTCAGGTTAAAGCATTTTTTCGAAGGGTGTAGACCGAAGCGCAGAGGTCGAGTCCCTATCAGCGCACCAGAAACTCAGCGATTTTCAACCACCACGGCCATTGATGCAAAAAGGCCTGCATGCAAATCACCTGGCAGCACACGAACCCCGGAAGCGCATACAGATAGACCTTATGTACTCTTCGATCCACGATCAAATCCCGCGCCACACCCAGCAGAATGAGCGCATCCACTCCTCCAGGCGAATACATCAACGGCAGCCAGGGAATGCGCCCAAAGGCTGCATCCACCAAAGCGCAAGTCGCAACCAGCATCAGCCGGCGATGAAACTCGGGCCGCTTTCGCCAGTAAATCGCCAGCGCGAAGGGAACGGAAAAACAAATCAGGTCGTTGAGCTGTACGCTCAGAAACGCCGCATACGAGGAGTCGTGAGTGAGCCGGTAAGCAAAGCGGTCCATGCTGGTCGAAGTCGCATAGCCCAGCACCAGCAGGCCCGTGCCAAGCACCGATCCAAACCACCCCAGCGTGCGATGAATGCGCACATTGCGCGTCCTCACCAGCACGGTTTGCAGAATGAAGAAAAGTACCCATCCGCAAAACACCGGCGCGTGCAGATACAAGATCCACGGCGGCGGCGGATGAGGATGAATCAGGTTGTGGTCGATGGTATGGCTGAAGCCGTAAATCACAACTCCGGCAATCAGCAGCGACATGCAGAAATAGAAGTACGGCAGCCTCGTGCGCACGCTCGGCATCGTCAGGACGCTCTCGCTTCAATACAGGATTCGGGGGCGGAATGATCCTAGCAGGCAGGGGGTGTCACTACGAAAGACCGATAGCGATTCGCTTGAAGCTATCTCATAAACGCTCAGCCGCCAGAGACGGCTCGGATGAAACCCGCAATCAAAGCGGGGTTCAGGTAGATTCTCGAAGCGACAAAGGCATATATGAGATAGCTTCTAGATCTTCTGCGCCCGCTGCACTTCACGCACGCCTGGCAGCCTTCGCAGTCCCAGCACCATGCGGTTCAGATGCCGCAGGTCTTCCGCGTCCACAACAAACTCGACAATCGCCTCGCCATTCTCAGCGTCGCGCGTCTCCACCGAACGAATGTTCGTATTGTCGTTGGAGATGATCGCCGTCATCTCCTTCAGCATGCCCGAGCGGTTGTCGCAGTAGATCGTGATGCGCACCGGATACCGAGTCACCTGCCCGGCAAGTTCATCCGCAGTCTTGGCCCACTCCACGTCAATGCGCCGGTCGCTCTCGTACAGCAGATTCTGAACGTTGGGACAGCTCCGCGCATGAACCGCGACGCCCTTGCCGCGCGTCACGTAGCCGATAATCTCTTCGCCGCGAATCGGGTTACAACATCGCGCTCTGTACACCAGCAGATCGTTCTGCCCCTCGACTTGTAAGCTGTCCGAACCAGTCAGATGCAGCTTCTTCACCGCATCCGACATCGCCGCTTCGCCGGTCGCGCCCTTAGTCTCAGGAGTCTCGGCATCCGTCCCGGTAGCAATCAACCCCGGCACCAGCTTGTTCAATATCTGCCGCGCCGAGTGCTTGCCAAATCCGATCGTCGCCGTAAGATCGGTCGCCGTCGCCAGCCCATATTCGCCTGCCACGCGCGCCAGGTCTGCATCGTCCAGCCGCGCCATCGGCACCTTGAACTTCCGCGCCTCGCGCTCCAGCAGCTTGCGGCCAACCTCGATTGCACGCTGCCGCGCATTCTCATTCAGCCAGTGCTTGATCTTGTTGCGCGCCCTCGGGCTCTTCACGAAGGTCAGCCAGTCGCGGCTCGGCGTATGCCCATTCTGCGTGACGATTTCGACAATGTCCCCATTGCGCAGCTTGGTCCGCAGCGGAACCATGCGCCCATTCACCTTCGCGCCCACGCACGTATGCCCGACCTCGGTGTGGACTGTGTAAGCAAAGTCCACCGGAGTGCCTTCCGCAGGCACAATCACCACCTTGCCGCGCGGCGTAAAGGTGTAGACCTCATCCGGATAGAGGTCCATCTTCAGGCTCGACAGGAACTCGTTCGGGTCGGTCATCTCCCGCTGCCAGTCGACCAATTGCCTTACCCACGCCAGCCGCTGCTCGTCCTTGGCCGAGATCACCGATTCACCGGCCTTGTACTTCCAGTGCGCCGCAATGCCTTCTTCGGCAATCCGATGCATTTCGTCGGTGCGTATCTGCACCTCGAACTGATGCCCGCCATCGCCCATCACCGTCGTGTGCAGCGATTGATATAAGTTGGCTCGCGGAATCGCGATAAAGTCCTTCACCCTGCCCGGCACCGGCCGCCACAGCGAGTGAATCAACCCCAGCACGCCGTAGCAGTCCGCCTGCGTCTCGGTGATGATGCGAATCGCCAGCAGATCGAAGACCTGATCCACTGAAACCTGCGACTTTTGCAGCTTCTGAAAAATCGAATAGAGCCGCTTGATTCTCCATTCCACCCGCGCGTGAATGTTGTGCTCTCGCAGTTGCTCTACGATCGCGTCTTCCACCCCGGTCAGGAACTGCTCGCCCTCCAGCCGCCGCGCTTCGACGGCCTCGGCCACCTGCCCATAGCTCACCGGGTCCGTGTAGCGGAAAGCCAGATCCTCCAACTCGCCACGCACCTTGCCCATACCCAGCCGGTGGGCCAGCGGAGCGTAGATGTCCAGCGTCTCGCGCGCAATCGCTTCCTGCCGCTCCGGAGGCATATGCTCCAGCGTCCGCATATTGTGCAGCCGGTCCGCCAGCTTGATCAGCACCACGCGCACGTCAGAAACCATCGCCAGCAGCATCTTGCGGACGTTCTCCGCCTGCCGGTCTTCGCGATTGGCAAACTGAATCTTGTCGATCTTCGTGACGCCCTCGACAATGTGCGCCACCTGCTCGCCAAAGGCCGTCGCAATCTCTTCGCTGGTCACCGGAGTATCTTCAACCGCGTCATGCAGCAGGCCTGCGGCGATCGCCGTAGCATCCAGCTTCATCTCCGCCAGCACCTCCGCCACTTCCAGCGGGTGAATGATGTACGGCTCCTTCGACCGGCGATACTGGCCCGCGTGGTAATGCACGCAGAACTCCCACGCCTTCTGGATGGGAGCCAGATCTTCGCTGGGCCGGTTCGCGCTGATCGTAGCCAGCAGCTCGTTGAAGCGCGCGCCGATGGGACCATCGGTGAGCCGCTTCACTTCCTCGGCTCTGGTCTCGTCGCCTGCAACAGGATCGGCCGGGCTGGATTCTACAGAATTGGATTCGACGGAATTGAAAGGGA
>DATAZR010000204.1:0-3278 GCA_036271955.1 Acidobacteriaceae bacterium | reverse complement strand
GTAGTTAATTCCGGTTTTGCTGAAGGTCAGGGCGTCGAAGGTTGTACTGAGATGGGCAAAAGCTCGGAGGCCGGGCGGGGAGTCTCGGTGCGGGAAGACGCTCCGTCGCGCGCGATTACGGGCAGAGTGAAGTGGAAGGCTGCGCCTGCCCCAAGCTCGCTTTCGGCCCAGATGCGGCCTCCGTGGGCCTGCACGATGTGCTTGACGATGGCCAGGCCGAGGCCGGTTCCGCCGGAATCGCGGGAGCGAGCTTTGTCGATACGGTAGAAGCGCTCGAAGATACGGTTGAGATGCTCGGAGGCTATGCCAGGGCCGAAATCCTGCACGACAAACTCGACTGCCGGTTCGTCGGAACTATGGATCGCCTGGGCGAAGACACGCACGCGACCGCCGGATTTGCCGTACTTCATCGCGTTCTCAATCAGATTGCCGAAGACCTGGGTCATGGCGTCAGGATCCGCCAGCACCAGATTGGGAGGCGCGCCGCCGGACTCGAGCGCCACGCCAGAGTCGACGACCAGGCCAGCGAGGGACTCAATGGCGTCCTCGACGAGGGCCGAGGCGCGGATGGGCTGCGGGCTGAGCTTGTAGTCGGGGCTCTCGACGCTGGCCAACTCCAGAAGATCTTCGGTGAGGCGGTTCATACGGTTGGAATTCTTGAGGATGATGGAAAGAAATTCGCGGGTGGTCTCAGGCTTGGGATTCTGGTCTTCGAGAAGCGTCTCTAGATAACCGGAGATGGACGTAAGCGGGGTGCGCAGCTCGTGGCTTACATTGGCGATAAAATCGCGTCGGGAGCGCTCGGCTGCTTCGACATTGGTGACGTCGTGTAGAACGACGACCGCTCCGCCGCCGGGCATGGGCGCGGCGTTGATCTCGAAAATGCGTCCGGGCAAGAGCGAAGTCGCGCGGCCATAGCGGACTTCGCGGTCGCGAAGAGCTACCTCGGCGCAGGCCAGGATGTCGGGGTCGCGGATGGAATGGACGAGTCCCCTGCCCTCTTTAATCTGGGTTCCAGCCAATCGCCGCATCAGGGCGTTGGACCAGCTCACGCTGCCCTCAGACGTGATGGCTACAACCGCTTCCTGCATGGAGTCGAGCAGAGCAGCCAACTCGCTGCGGCGGCTCTCCAGCTCGGCAAAACTTTGTTCGAGGCGCGCAGCGGTGGTGTTGAGCGCGTCGGCCATGGTGGAGATTTCATCGTGAAATGGATCTTCGAGGCGGGCATCGAGTTTGCCCTCGGCGATGCGATGGGCGAACTTGACCATGCGGCGAAGGCGCCGCGAGATGCTCAGCGAAAACCATGCGGCGAGGGGTAGCGCGACCAGGATGGCAGCGACGCCGGAGAGTAGCGCTTCCCGGCCCAGCACGGGCAGGGAGTCGACCGCCGTGTTCATGACGATTTGATGGAAAATGGCTTCCATCGCCACGGCATGGAAGACCAGCAGCAGGGAAAACGCTCCGAGCAATTTGTAGAAGACTTTGCGCGTCACGAGAGCAGCCTGCCTTTAACTACGAAACATGACCACGAGCCATCAGAACAGAAGGCCCGAAGCGCGAGCAGCGGTTAGAGAAACTACTCGCCTTTGGGAATCTCGAAGCGATAACCGGCGCCGCGAACCGTCTTGAGATAGCGTGGGTTTTCCGCATCCACCTCGATCTTCTCACGGATGCGGCGGACATAAACATCGACCGACCGCGGGGTGACAAAGCGGGCATCGCCCCAGACGGCGTCCAAAAGGTGATCGCGGCTGAAGACGCGGCCGGGATGGCGCGCCAGGTAATCGAGCAGGCGGAACTCGGTCGCCGTGGTGGTGGTGAGCTCACCGCGCACCTTTAACTGCATGGCGTTGGCGTCGATGATCACTTCTTCAAAGCTGATAACCGTGGGCGAGGTAGGCCGTTCGAAGCGCCGCAGAACAGCCTTGACCCGGGCCACCAGTTCGCGGGTGGCGAAGGGCTTGGTGATGTAGTCGTCGGCGCCTAGTTCGAGGCCGAGAACGCGGTCGTTTTCGCCGGCGCGCGCTGTCAGGAAGATGATCGGGATGGTCGAAAGCGCGGGGTGGTTGCGCAGGCGGCGGCAAACGTCGAGGCCATCGCCGCCGGGGACCATGATGTCCAGCAGGAAGAGGGCGGGCGCCTGGCGCTCAGCATCGGGAATAAGGTTGGCAGGGGTGTGGAAGACGCGGGGCTGAAAGCCCGCCGCCTCCAGATGATGCTGAACGAGACGGGAGATGTCCGTGTCGTCCTCAAGCACAAATACTATTTGGCTCAACAGCTCTATCCTCGCTTATGTCCGGCCCGCAGCCTTTGCATTGCGAAGGCTTTACGGTCGCACGGATTCATTCTTAGAGTAGCCGCAGAGGGGCAAAGAAATTGCAAACGTTTGATGAATTTGGCCGGGGACGCAGTAGTGATCAGAACCAATAATCCGGCGCGACGACTCGTAGTGCAGCACGGATGGCGCTGGTTAGAGCTGTCCTGGGCGAGTTGTAGCTTCGGGATTTGAATCCGGAGTAGCCGACTGGCTCGATGTTGCAGGGGAAGCGGAGATGGATGCCCGGCTGGCCTTTGAAGGGGATGACTTTGCGGAAGATCAGGTGCTCGAGCAGGCGGATGTCGGTGGAGTTCATCTCTTCTTTCGAGTTACGCAGGACGCGGTCGTAGAAGCTGTGGGAACAGACAAAGAGCTGTACGCTGGCGTCGTAGCCGCTGCGGGGAAAGCCGAGTTTGCGGCAGTCGACCATGAGGTCGAATGGTTTTGGGATGTGATTGAGAGCTTTGCCCAGCGCCGGGAAGATCAGGCGGCCGGTGGTCTTGACCATATGCGTGGTCTGCTGGCGAAGATGGCTCAGGGCGAGGCCTTCGTCGAGCATCTGCATCTCGGTGTAGCCGTAGTTGCGGCCTTCGGGGATTTTGTTGCCGGGTACGGAGAGAATCTCGACTGGCTTGCCGCGCGGATTTTCATCGGCGGCGATGGCTCGCAACTCGCTGAGATCGGCTCCGGAGTTTTCGAGGAAGAGAATGCGATCGGCGGCGGGGTGTTCGTAGCAAAGCCAGTAGCGCAGGGCGCGCTTGTAGTCTTCGAGGCGAAGCTGCGGATCGGCGCGGCGAACGCCGGAGCTGGCGGCGGGGATGATGGTTGCGGTCATCACCAGCAGATAGCGCGGGGCGGATTCGTCGTGCTGATGCGCCGCTACGCTCTGCTGGTCTGCTGGCGATGCCATAGGGCAATTCTAATCAGCTGAGTTGTGTGGATGGACTCACGCACGGGCGAT
>DATAZR010000203.1:0-14654 GCA_036271955.1 Acidobacteriaceae bacterium | reverse complement strand
CACGCATAAAGCGAGAGCCACGCCCCTCCCACCGGCCACATGCCCCAGGGATACCCATCGATCGGCTCGGCATCGCCCCAAAGGTCAGTGTTGTGGTGGATCACAAAACCTCGCGCGCCATAATACTTCTGCGCAACCTGCGTCCCGGTCCCGCTCGCCGGTGTGCGAACCATGTCGATCAGGTTCACCAACGGCATGGTCGTCTCGCCTAAGCCGGCAGGCTCAGCCAGCCAGTAATTCATCTCCGTATTGACGTTGATCGTCCACTTGGAACCCCACGGATTGTCCACCCCTGCGGCCCAGATGCCTTGCAGATTCGCCGGCAGGCCGCCGGGCCGCGAAGAACTGATCAGCAGGTAGCGTGCAAACTGAAAGTAGAGTTCCTGCAAGCCGAGATCGTCCGCGCCATCGCTCACACGCTTGATTCGTTCATCTGTCGGCAGTGAGCCGGCGGCAGACGGCTCCCCTCCTAAATGAAGGCTCATGCGCCGGTAGACCGGCTGATATACAGCCTCTTGCCTGGCGAGTATCTCGTCGGCTGTTCGTCTGCGCGCTCGCTCCAGCACTCGTTCGCATTGTCCTTCCGGATCGCCTCCAGAAAACGGCCCGCCTTTGAAATCCGTCGCCGCCGCGATCAGCATGGTGACAGAATCAGCGCCGGCAACCACAATCTCCGCTCCCTCCGCATGAACGGCCCCTCCGCTAGGCAGGATGAGCGCCTCTCCCGCAAAATGAATCTGCCCCTTGTGCTCGAGTCCCTCGCGCAGCACGAGCCTATCTTCTCCATGTGTCTTCACGCTGAAATCGGATGGCCGATCCATCTTCGCCCGGAAACCGATGGCTCCTTTGCGGTCCGCCCGCAGCCGCACCACAATCACTTCGTCCGGATCCGAGGCAAAAACCTCCCGCGTATAGTGAACTCCATTCCTCGCATACGTCACGCGCACCACACCCGTCTCCAAATCCAGCTCCCGGCGATAGCCGGAGATCGTTCCACTCCCCGCAGCCCGCAAATACAGGTCGCCCAGGGTGCTGTATCCCGGCATGCCCGCAGGGATACCGATCATGCAATCCTTGGCCAGCTTCTCGGCGGCCGAGATCTTCGCCCCATCCACTCCCTGCGACGCAAGCAGCAGCTTCCGCATCTGCGGAAAAGCCTCGCCAGCACAGGGATTGAGCCGGTTCGCCCTGCTTCCCTGCCACAGCGAAGACTCGTTCAATTGCAGATGCTCGTCCGCCCCGGAAGTCCGCGAGCCATCCATCAAAACGGCATTCTGCCTGGAGGCCTGCAGATCGCCATTGTCTTCGCCGGCATTCGCGCCGCCAAAAACCATAGCTCCAAGACGGCCATTGCCGACAGGCAATGCCTCATCCCAGATCGGAGCCGCGGACTCGTACCACAGCACCGCACGCGAAGAAGCATTCGGAGCTTGCGCATTCAGACAGGTTCGTCCGAATAGAAAGAGGAGACATGCCAGAACGGCGAATTTCGAGAGTCGCATCACGTATTCAAACTACCTGAACGACCCGGGTGACCGGAATAACCTGGCCTTTGGCTTTGTTGCGCAAACATCAAATGTGCGACAGACAAGAATTACTGCTTTTCCCAGCAGGAACAATAAGAGGTCACCGTTGCTGAGGCTGCCCCTGCGGCTACGCAGGCGTCTGCGAAGACGCAATCGAGACCGGCATTCGCTTCCGCAAATTGTTTAGTTTGGTGGACCCCCCGGGAATCGAACCCGGAACCTGTCGATTAAGAGTCGAATGCTCTGCCAGTTGAGCTAGAGGTCCATGGTGGTTGGCTTTTGCTATCGCAACCTGGCGGCCGCGCAGGACAAGACAATCGCCTCATCCACTCTAAGGAGAGTACCACAGTTCCGGACGCGCTCCAAGCCCTCCGTCGGGCGAGTCGTGCGACTAAGCCGGAACGTACGTCAACCGAATCAGATCCTCTGCGATAAGATCGCTGGCCAACAGGTGGAGTGGCGGCCGGGGCCCGGCGAAGAATGGCGTGCCGCTGCCAAGCACGACGGGGCGGAGGTAGAGTCGATACTCATCGATAAGACCGGCCCCAGAATCGAATTCGGTCAGGCTTTGCGCCAGGATTGGGCCGCCAACGTCAATCTCGCCGGACAGCTCAGCCTTCAGCCTGCGTATTGCCGCCTCGAAGTCCTCCCCGATCAGCATGGCGTTGGGGCCAACTGACTTGAGCGAACGCGACACGACCCACTTCGGCTTGCTCCGCCACGCTGCCGCGAACTCGCGCTCCTCCGCGTCCCAGTCAGGAAGGTCTTCGTCCCAATATCGCATGATCTCGTACAGGCCGCGACCGTAGATGCAGCCCGTGAGGCCACGCACATGTTCGACGAAGTGACGAAAGGCCGAGGGCACAGGCGGCCCCAGCTTCATATGGTCGACGTAGCCATCCAGAGACTGGTTCAATCCGTAGACGAGTTTCGCCACGCTGCAAATCTCCATCCAGTGTCTTCAGACCTAGGTTCTTCTGAACAGCTTGAGCCGACATAGCTTGAGTCGGCGTAGCCAATCCCGGGATTCAAACTGACCCACTACCGAATCAAAGCTTAGAAGTTGAAGGCCAGCCCGCCGCCGATGGACCGCTGCGCCTGCGCAAAATAGATATGCGAGCCGTCGCTGGTCAGAAAAGGCTGATAGCCTTCCGCCAGCAGATTGCGCAGATCGATCTGCACTTCCACTCCATTCGGCCCCTGCCCGCTCACCCGGATCGGCTGACGGATATACAGGTTCAGATACGGCTCGCTCGCATCCACCGCAAACGGAGCCACCTCCGTCACCGTCGACTCCGGCTGCCAGCGATAGCTCGCCCGCCAGCGCGTCCCGATTCCATCCGCCGTGCCCGACAGCACCACCGAATACATCTGCGCGTGCCGCGCGTGCGCTCCCTGCAGAATTGCCGCCACATCCGTCGGCTTGGCGCTCGCCTGCATCACCAGCGCGTCGCCGCTCGCATAGCTCAGCTTCACCCGGTTGTGCCCCGGCAGCCGGCTTTCCACGGAAGCCAGCATTCCCGCCGTCGAATAATTCGGCCCTGCCGCACGCAGCAGTCCGCTGGCGCCATCCGTTAGCACCCATTGTCCGGCAGCTTCATTCGAGCTCAACCGCCCCGCCCCTTCGATCACCGGATTCTCGATGCTGTCTCCATAGATGATCAGCCGCATCTCCGCAGGTCCGGCAACCGTCGACCACCCCAGCTCCTGGTGCAGTCCGTGCTCCAGCTGTAGCGCTCCGTTGCGCTCGCTCACCATCGGCAGCCATGCTCCCGGCATCACTTCGCTAGCTTCCGCATCGCCGCTGCGCGCTGTTGCTAGTCGGTACTCCAGCGCGCCCTGTCCGCGGTGCAGCGTCAGGCTCGCGAAAGGCAGCGCAGCCATGATTTGCGAACCATCCCCAACCCGCGCCAGCACCTGGTCCGAACCCGCCTCAGCCTCCAGGCTGTTTAGCAGCTGCAGCGACTCCCAGGTCCGCAGCGAAGCCGTCTCCAGCCCTTGTTCCGCGCCAGCGCCAGCCTCAGGGTCCATCATCACCGCCGCCAGCGTCTGCACCGAGCTCGATCCCAGTCCCGAGCTGGCCATCTCCTGCCGGAAGCCGATCATCGCATCCATAATCCCTGTGCTGTCGGGAGCCGCTTCGGCGCTCATTGCCACCCGGCGTCGCGCCGAGGTGTCCTGCTGCATGGCCACTGCCACCTGTTGTCCGCCGTCTCCAAAACGCCGGTTTCCCGCCGACGCCAGCACCAGCATCTTGCGCTTGTGCAGCGCAGCCTTGCGGCCCTCTTGCGAAGTCTCCGCCGACCCATCCCACACCAGGATCGGCGACCCATCCTCCTGCCAGCGCAGCAGCGGGCGGCTCTCCGCCGAACGCAGCGTCCATGCCCAATCATCATTGCCGCGCGTCCGCACCCGCTGCATTGGAGCAAACTGCATCAGGTCGTAAAGATTGTTCAGCGTGAGGTCGACTATGGTATTGGCGCGGATGCGCAGGTTCTGCTTCAGCGTAGGAATGAAGCTCGATCCCACTGCCTTCAGCGCATATTTGCCGGGCAGCACCGAGGCGATGCTGTAGCTTCCCTTGCTGTCCGTGAAGACCCGCGCGGCCAGCGTCGAGTCGGCTCGCAGCAGTTCCACCACAATCCCGATCTGCGGCGTTCCCCCGGAGTCGCGCACCACCCCGGCCACCGATCCGCTTACGGAACCGTGCACCAACGTCGGTCCGGCAGACCAAGCCCTGGGCGCGCATAAAGATCCCAGCCCGGCCAGCGCCGTGCAGGCAACGAGGAAGTGCGCCGTCGCGATTCGCGCCCCTACGAAGTGCGCTCCCGCAAAACCAGCTTTCGCAGTTTCCGCCCCAACGAATTGTCGAATAATACGCTTCACGGGTTCTTGGTTAAACGAAGTACGCCCAGGCAATTCCCGATCAGGGACTGTCTCCGCAAAAAGTCAAAACCATTCGGTCAGCCGGATGCATTGCCCGGCAATACCGTCGTAGGGGAGTTACTTCCTATTCCACGATAAAAGGGGCCGATTGCGCAATCTCTTGTTTTGAAATTGCGTCATCCACCTTGATCGTCACCTTGTACTTGCCCGGCTGCAGCCCCGCCAGCGCCACGCTCTGGTCCATCGTCAGCTGGTCGCTGTGCGCGCTCAGGTCTTTCGATTCCTTCTGCGTGGTCAGCAGCACCTTGTCCGTAGCCGAGTCCCGAATCTCATACGTCACCGTCGCCAAGTTGCTCTTTGTCTTGTCGTCGATGCCCAGGTTGTACACCTGCATCCAGAAATTCAGCTTCTGGGCGCGGTTGAACTTCACCGGCGTCACCGCGTTCTGGCTCACCCGCGGCCGCACATACATATTGCCCAGGATGAACGAGCCCGTGCCGATCGTCTGGCTCGGCACCGTGTACATCGAGTCCGCCAGGATCAGCGAAGAGGTCTGCAGCTTCTCGTCGTCATACTTCGGCACATTGATGCTCTGCGCAAACACACCCACATGGTCGGGATTGTTCACATCCTTGACGCCGATATCCAGCCGGTATGCGCCCGGGCGCAGCGGCACAGCCTTCCAGTACACCGACTGCTGCTCCAGCTTCTTCTCCAGCAGCTCGGCCGGCTCTGTGATCTCGACCGTGTCTTCAAACGTCTGCACGATCTTGTGCGTGATCGTCGATACCTTGCCCAGAATGTTGACCACTCCGTGCGATACGCCGTCCTTGGTCGTAAAGGTCACGTCGCGGTTCTTGATCTGCAGCGTGATTGGCACCAGCACCGTATCCGCGGTCACGCGAACATAATCCGTGCGCACGTCAAACGGAAAGATCGGCCCGGTGATCAGCTTGTGATCCGAGATAAAGCTCTCCAGATCCTTAAACTTGATCGGCGGCGGCGCAAAAATCTTGGCCTCCAGCTCGATGCGGTCAAACTGCTTGCCTTCCTGCCCGGCCGATAGCGGCCCTGAGCCAAGGTTCTCGATTCCGCCCTTGAACCGGTCCGCCTTCTTGGCCATGCCCATCTGTTCGTAGAGTGTCTCGCCGCCCCCCGGAACATGCAGCAGCGCATCCTTCTCCGAACGGTCGATGGTGAAGTGATAGTCCCCGCACTGGCAGGTATCCACAAACTCCAGATCGATGTTGTCGCCCACGCCTTCCAGATACCGGTAGTGCCAGACCTCGAACGGGAAGGTCGAAGTCTCGCCGCCGCCCTCGTCCATGGGACGCTCGTAGCTGCCGCCCGAGGGATGCGAATCGATCGAATCCGGCTTGCCGAACGAAATATAGATATGTCCGCGATCCGTCTTCCACCCCGGCTTGCCGGCGGCGTAGTGCTCGTTGGCATAGGCAATACGGCGGTAATGCTCTTCGCGAAACTCATTCTCCGGCGAGTCCGGATTGGGGTTGCGCCGCAGCCAGAACTGCTCGATGAAGGCATCCCGCTCCTCATCGTTGCTCAGGTTCTTGAACGCCTTCCGCTCCTCGTCCGAGATGATGTACGTCACATCCTGGTTCAGCCACGTCTTGTAGGTGTCCGACAGTTCCTGGTGCAGCTCTTTCCGGCGGGTGATCTTCTGCTTGTCCGTCAGCTGACGCTTCAGAGGATCGACCTCCTCCGGCTTGTCCAGCTTCTTGCGCGAAGCATCCTGCGCACTCGAGTCAGCCGCGCTTCCCGCCGTTCCCTGAGGAGCGGCCTGCTCCTGCCATCCCGGCGATCCGCCCGGCAGGGCAAAGCCTTGAATTCCCGCCGGCGCAAACGCCAGCAAGCCAATTCCGACCGCGATGATCGCCGAATTCCGGCTCGCCGCGCGAGTGATGGTTCCTACAGTCTGCTTCATACGATTGTTAAACTCCTGCTGTCCCACCATTCTACGGTCGTGCGCGGGGGGGAGCAAGGACGGGAGTGCCTGTTGGACATTTACCGAAAAAAAACGTCACCCCCTCTCAATCCCAAAATCTCAAAAACTGCCTCCCTTACCCGGCCCCGGCCCCGAATTACAGCTACTCGTCACTGGCCACTAACCACTAACCACTGACCACTCGCTCTTTCCGGGAACCCTTCGCCCATCCATTGCGTACACTGAGAGCGGAGACTTCCTCACCACCTCAAGCTATGAAAAAAGTCATCGGCATAATTGTGGCGATCCTTGTTGTCGCCGGTCTCGTGGCCTTCATGATCTACAAGGCGCAGTCCGGCTACACCAGCGTGCTCACCGGCAAAGTGGTTCGCCAGGATCTGGCAACCGTGGTCAGCGGCACCGGCCAGATCAAGCCCAAAACCTACGTCAACGTCGGCGCAACTGCAATGGGGCGTGTCACTCACCTCTACGTCAAAGAGGGCGAGCATGTCACCAAGGGCGAAACCGTAGCCACCATCGAGAACGTGCAGCAGGAAGCCAATGTCGCCGGCCAGGAAGCTACCATCTCAGCCGCCAAGACCGACATCTCCTCCTACATCGCTGCGGAAAAAACCGCCGAGGCCAATGTTGATCACGCCAAAGCCGATCTCGAGCAGAAAAAACTCGACTGGGACCGCGCTCAGGGCCTCTACAAAGGCGGCATCATGTCCAAACAGGACTTCGACGCTAAAAAGGCCGCTTACGACCTCGACGTGGCCTCTGTCGCCCAAGCCGTCGCCGGACTCAACCAGGCCAAAGCCCAGACCGATTCTGCCCGCGGGCATCTTGGCACCCAGCAGGCGACCCTGCGCTTCAATCAGGATCTCCTCAACCGCACCATCGCCGTCGCTCCCTTTAACGGCATCGTGACCAACGAGCCCATCCGCGAGGGAGAAACCGTAGTCGAGGGCATCCAGAACGCCGAAGGCTCCACGCTGATGACGCTGGCCGATATGAGCATCATCACCGCCGAGGTCAAGGTGGACGAAACCGACATCGTCAATATCCAGATGGGCCAGCCCGCCGACGTCAGCGTCGACGCCCTGCCCGGTCGCGTCTTCAAGGGCCACGTCACCCTGGTCGGCGATCAGGCCATCCTGCGCTCCACCGGCGTCGCCACCTCGCAGAGCACCACCGGCACCGAAGAGGCTAAGGACTTCAAGGTGGTAATCACTCTCGATCGCCCCGATGACGATCTCCGTCCCGGCCTGTCGACCACCGCCCGCATCACCACGGCTCACAAATCCAATATCCTCACCCTGCCCATCCAGGCGCTGACCAACTCCGTGCCTGAGAAGCTGGACGCCAACGGCAAGCCCGTCCCGGCAGCCACGCCCGCAGCCGGCGCCAAGCCTCCGACTCCCGTTCAGGGCGTATTTATGGTCAAGACCGTCGGCGGCAAGCTGCGCGCCGAGTTCACCCCCGTCAAGACCGGCATCACCGGCGCCACCGACATCGAGGTGCTCTCCGGCATCGAAGAAGGGCAGGAGATTATCACCGGCCCCTTCAAAACCCTGCGCACCCTCAAGTCCGGCGCTCTGCTCAAGCGCGACACGGCCAAGCCCACGCCCGCAACGCCCACAAGTTAAGCACCGGAAGCCGGGCAGCGCCCCCGGCTTTCCAACCGAATTTGCATCCGCAGTACACTGAAAAAGGAAGCATCAGGATGGCAACCAACACCATGACCACCCCCGAGACCGCCGCAGCAACTCCCGGCCATCGCGACATGATCGTCGTTGAGAACCTCTGGAAGACCTACGACATGGGCTCCGAGCAACAGGTCAGCGCCCTGCGCGGCATCTCCCTCAAGATCAAAGCCAATGAATACGTCGCGATCATGGGACCATCGGGCTCCGGCAAGTCCACCTTCATGAATCTGATCGGCTGCCTCGATTCCCCCTCCAAAGGCGACTACTGGCTCAACAACCAGCTGGTCAGCGCCCTCGACGACGATGAGCTCGCCCGCATTCGCAACAAGGAAATCGGTTTCGTCTTCCAGACCTTCAACCTGCTGGCCCGCGCCTCGGCCCTGCACAACGTCGAGCTGCCGCTCATCTATAACGGCACTCCCGCCGCCGAGCGCATTGAACGCGCCCAAACCGCCCTGCGCAACGTCAATCTCGATACCCGCATGCATCACAAGCCCAACGAGCTCTCCGGCGGACAGCGCCAGCGCGTCGCCATCGCCCGCGCCCTGGTCAATAGCCCGTCCATCATCCTCGCTGACGAGCCCACTGGCAACCTGGACTCCAAGACCGGCGTCGAGATCATGGCCCTCTTCGATGAGCTGCAGGCCAAGGGCAACACCATCGTCCTCGTAACCCACGAGCCCGACATCGCCGAGTACGCCCACCGCGTAGTCCACATCCGCGACGGTGAAATCGCCAGCGACGAACCCTCAAAGCGCGTCCGCTAAACCCAAAATTAAGAAGTAAAGCCCAAATCCAGCCAGCCGAGATCTCACCTCCGAGACCTCGGCTTCTGCTTTTCTATTCCCTGTTCCCTATTCCCTATTCCCTATTCCCTGTCCCCTGTCCCCTGTCCCCTGTTCCCTGTTCCCTGTTCCCTGTTCCCTGTTCCCTGTTCCCTAAAGGTTCTCTCCCACCCGCCGATAACCCCCACAGAAATATTCGATCCTCTCAGGAATCGCCCCCTCGGCGGCGAACGCGGCGAATATGCTCCACGGCCCACCCACGTCCTCGCATCCCCGCCCGCCCAATACTCCCGCGTCCGCAGTCTCCACACTCGATGACTCGAACCCGGCTCCCTTCATCTGCGTCAGCTCCAATCTGCGGCGCCTCCTGATGCAGGCTGAGATCGCCGCTCCGCGCCTGCATTGTGCCGCCATCGAGGGTGAAGCCGGCGTCGGCAAGCATCTCCTTGCCCAGAACATCCATCGCCAGTCCAGCCTTGCCGCCCAGCCTTTTCGCCGCCGCGACG
Source organism: Acidobacteriaceae bacterium (assembly GCA_036271955.1). Classification (GTDB taxonomy): domain Bacteria; phylum Acidobacteriota; class Terriglobia; order Terriglobales; family Acidobacteriaceae; genus Acidicapsa. The sequence continues at coordinate 5,297 of DATAZR010000203.1, read as the reverse complement.
CCCGCGAGTGGCTGGCCAATGAAGCCGAAGCCTCGGCTCTTACCGGCACCCTCTACCTCGATCGCGTCGACCTGCTCGCCTCCCACGGCCAGGGCCTTCTGCTCAGCCTCATCAAAGCTCTGCAATCCGACGCTCCCTCTGTCCCGCGTTTTCTTCTCCTCGTCTCCTCCCACACCGCGCTTCGCCAGCTCGCAGGTCAAGGGCATTTTCTGCCCGACCTGGCCTTCCGCCTCACCGCCGTCCATTTCTTCATCCCGCCGCTTCATGAGCATCGCGAAGACATCGCTCCCATCGCCCAGGCTCTCGTCGACCGCATCTGCCGCCGCTACCAGCAGCCCACCGCCGTCCTCGCCACCGGAACCCTCCCCCGCCTGCTCCAGCATTCCTGGCCCGGCAACGTCCGTGAGCTCGCCTCGGTTCTCGAGTCCGCCATCCTCGACTCCACCACCGGAATTATCCGCCCCCCAGACCTCAACCTCACAGACCTGAATCTCGCTGCCCTCAACTTCGCCGCCCACGCCACCGGAGATCTTTCCCCATCCCAGGCAGCAGTCTCCCCGGCACAGGTGTCCGCCGAATCGACCGGCGATCTCACCCTCGACACCGCCGTCCGCCGTCACATCCAGCTCGTCCTCGACCTCAACCGGGGAAACAAGCTCCGCACCGCCCGCCAGCTTGGCATCAGCCGCTCCACCCTCTACCGCCTGCTCTCCGGCGCATCCCTCACTCCAGATCCCGCCCACGCATCCTGAGCCCCTCTCCAATCCGTCCGTCCAATCCATCCCTCCCAATCCATCCACCCACCGCAAACGTTCCTGTAACGCGACCGCCATCGGCGTAGTCTAAAGATTGGCAGCCGGCTTCATCAGGAGTACACCGAACCAGTCTCACGCATCGGTTTTGATCTGTTCCCTATTTCCTGATCCCTGTTCCCTGCCTTTTGAGGTTTTCCATGCTCATCCGCAAACCCGATCCGCTCACCGGCTCCGATATTCCCTCCTCTGAAATCACCCCCAAAGAGAAGTGGCTCAACCGCCGCAGCTTCATCACTGCAGCAGCCGCCACCGGAGCCGTCGCCCTCGGAGCCGACCGCCTCGCTGAACTCGTCTCCCCGTCCAGCTCCGTCCACGCCGCCGGTAAGCTCACCACCGTCAAGAGCCAGCTCTCCACTACCGGCGAAGAGCTAACCAGCCTCCAGGACATCACCCACTACAACAATTTCTACGAGTTTGGAAACAGTAAGTCTGAGCCAGCCCAGAACGCCGGAGCGCTCCCCACCCGCCCCTGGTCCATCAAAGTCAGCGGCCTCGTCAAAGAGCCCAAGACCTTCGACATCGATACCCTGCTCAAACTCCGCCCTCTCGAAGACCGCACCTACCGCTTCCGCTGCGTCGAGGGCTGGAGCATGGTCATCCCCTGGGTCGGCTACTCTCTCTCCGAGCTCATCAAAGAGTGCGACCCGCTCCCCAAAGCCAAGTACGTACAGTTCCTCAGCTACTTCAATTTCAAAATTGAGAAATGGGCCGGCTTCGGCTACAACTGGCCTTACTCCGAGGGCCTGCGCATGGACGAGGCCATGAACCCCCTCACCCTGCTCACCATGGGCCTCTACGGCGACGTTCTCCCCAACCAGGACGGCGCTCCCGTCCGCATCATCGTCCCTTGGAAATACGGTTTCAAGTCCGCCAAATCCATCGTCCAGATCAAGTTCGTAGAAAAGCAGCCGCCCACCACCTGGAACGACCAGGCTCCTAACGAATACGGCTTCTACTCCAACGTCAATCCCAACGTCGACCATCCCCGCTGGAGCCAGAAAACCGAGCGCCGCATTGGCCAGCCCTTCTACGCCCAGCGCCACCCCACCCTGATGTTCAACGGCTACGGAGACCAGGTCGCCTCCCTCTACAACGGCATGGACCTCCGCAAGTACTACTAGCCAGCGAAATAAAAGCACTTGTCATCCTGAACGAAGTGAAGGATCTGCTTTTGTCCTTCGCCTCAAGTCCCAAAAATCGGGTGCCCCACCCTTGACGCGTTTTTGGCGTCAAGGGTGGGATATCGCAACCGCCGAAAATACCACTTTTCGAATTGTCGATGAACAAACCAACCCTGATCACTCTGAAAGTCCTAACATGGATCGCCTGCCTCTACCCGCTCGCCATCCTCACCTACGGCGCCGTCACCAACAACCTCGGCCCCGACCCCACCGGCAACATCGAATTCTCGACCGGCCTCGCCGCCCTGCGCCTGCTCGTGATCTCGCTCGCCATCACGCCGCTGCGGCAGCTCTGGTCGCGTCTCAGCTGGCTCATCAAGTTCCGCCGCCTCCTGGGACTCTTCGCCTTCTTCTACGGCTCCATCCACCTCATCGCCTACGTCGGCCTCTACGCCGGCTTCGACATCCCCACCATGACCAGCGACGTCGTCAAGCGCCCCTTCATCACCGTCGGAGTCCTCGCCTGGCTCCTCCTCGTGCCGCTGGCCATCACCTCCACTACCGGCTGGATACGCCGTCTTGGCGGCAAGCGCTGGAACCAGCTCCACAAACTCGTCTACATCTCCGTATGCCTCGGCCTCCTGCACTATTGGTGGCAAGTCAAATCCGGAGTCCTAACCCCACTCGGCATCACCATCGTCATGGCCATCCTCTTCATCGCCCGCCCCACCATGACCTGGTGGAAATCCCGCAAGGCCGCAGCACCCAACCCCTCCTGAGCACAGAACGTCAGTCACAACAGAAATCCCGTCACCACGAAACGTGGTTTACGTTCCGGCGATAAAAGTTGAGAAGGTAAGAATTGTCATCCTTCGCTTTTCGTCCTTCAACAACCAAAATTTGTCATCCTGAGCGAAGCCGAAAGCCTGCCCTGAGCGTAGCCGAAGGAGGCCCGCGTTTGCACTTTCCCTCAAGCCTCCACAATGCGGGTGCCTCGGTGCCGATAAGGGCTTTCCCTTAGTTTGCGGTGATGGCTCGGACTACTGCGGGGACTACTGCGGTAACTACCAGCGGCACTACGATCCAGGCGACGTAGATGGCGAAGAGTATGAATGGGGCGGCGATCATCGAGATCGCGAATTTGTTGGAGCTGGAGTGCGCGGTCTGCATGGGGAGATCCTCCACTTGCAAGTTGGTACGGGCGTGGATCAGGGATTGTTCCACGTGCGCCAGCGGTTTCAGGCGAAAAACTTCAAGCGAAAAGGGGATCATCCTTACGTGGCATTCCTTACGGGATCATCCAGGTGAGCCAGTAGGCTTGCGCGAAGGCTATGAGGCTGATTAATGCGGCTAGCAGGATGCTGTGCCAGAAGGCGGAGCGGAGGACTTTGCCTTCCTGGCCGACGAGGCCTACGGTGGTGACTCCGATGGCGATGTTTTGCGGGGAGATCATTTTGCCGGCGACTGCTCCGCAGGAGTTGGTAGCGGCGAGCAGGATGGGGCTCAGGTGAAGCTGGTGGGCGGCGGCTACCTGGAGATTGCCGAAGAGCAGGTTGCTGGCGGTGTCGGAGCCGGAGAGGAAGCAGGCGACCCAGCCGAGAAATCCGCTGAGGAGCGGGAAGGCTGGGCCGACCTGGGCGAAGGCTGCGCCGAGAGTGTAGGCCATTCCCGAATAGTTATAGAGATAGGCGAGCGCGACGATGGTGAGGACGGTGAGTCCCGGAAGGCGGAGCTGGCGGAAGGTTTTGAGACCGGCGTAGGCGAAGGTCTTGCCGGGGACGCGTAGGCAGATGGCGGTGAGGATGGTTGCGGCAAGAGCGGCGGTTCCGGCGGCGAATGGCTGGAAGGTGTAGAGCGCGGCGTAAGGCTTGTGGTAGAGGGTGAGAAGGATTGCGTTGTGCAGGTTGGGGATGGGCACGAGTTGCTGGGCGGTGGGAATGAGCTTGAGCCACGTCCAGAGGATGACGATGGCGGAGAGCATGAGCCAGGGGAACCATGCGCCGAAGGATTCGCGTGGGGTGAGCGGGCTGGCTTGTGGGGCTGAAGCAACCCGAATTTCTTCTTTGCTTGGCTGGAGCTTGAGGAAGGCTACTGTGGCGGCGATGGAGATGCAGGCGGCTAAGACGTCGGCGAGGTAGGGGCCGGAGTAGTTGGAGACGGCGAACTGGGTGACGGCGAAGCTGAGCCCGGTGACCAGGGCGATGGGCCAGCGTTTGCGGAGTCCGGAGAAGCCGGAGACGACGAGAACGAGATAGGCGGGGAGCAGGAGTGAGAGGACGGGAACCTGGCGGCCGGCCATGGCGGAGAGCTGGTTGAGGGGCAGTCCGGTGACTCCGGCGAGGGCGAGGATGGGGATGCCGAGCGAGCCGAAGGCAACGGGCGCGGTGTTGGCGATGAGCGCGGTGAGGACGGCGCGGCGGGCGGGGTGGCCGAGGCTGACGAGCAGGAAGGCGGTCATGGCGACCGGCGCTCCGAAGCCGGCGGTGCCTTCGAGAAGCGCGCCGAAGCAGAAGGCGACGAGGATGACCTGGACGGCCGGGTCACCGGAGGCATGTTGCTCGATCCAGCGGCGGAGGAGGTCGAATTTGCCGGTGTCCTGGGTGAGGTTGTAGAGCCAGAGGGCGGTGAAGACGATCCAGAGGATGGGCCAGATGGCGTAGATCATGCCGTAGATCGCGCTCCAGAGGATGAGGATGGCGGGCATGTGCCAGATGGTGAGCGCGAGCGCGATGGCTGCGACTAAACCGCAGATGGAGGCGAAGAGGCCGCTTTTGCGCAGGCCGCCCATGAGGATGAGCACGACCACCAGCGGCAGCGCGGCTGCGAGAGCTGAGCCTGCGACGGAGTGGAGTGGATCGAGCGGCTGCGGCCAGGCTGGATTCATGGGGTGTCTGGGGTGATTGTGTCGGGCAATTCATGCTAACGCACTGTCTGCAAGATGCGAGATTCCTTTCACGCGCTGAGTCTGAAGTTCACAGGCAAGATTGGGTCTTTCCTGAAGTGTAAGCATTGCTGGAAACGCAGGTCCTTCGATTCGCTTTGCTCGTTCAAGATGACAGCTCCGGGGTGGTTTTTCTATTGGCAGCCGGCGTTATAATCGGCAGCATCATGATAGCTAAGGGATTTATCACAGCGAGCAGTGGAATCGTGGCTGTCCCAGCGTCATTTCTCTTCGGCTGGGGCCATGTGGCCCAGCATCCCCGTTGGCCCTCATCTTGTTTTCGGGGGTGTTCTCGTGTTCGTCGCTGGTTGCGTGATCCTGAGCGTTGGTCTGAATAGACGCTTAATCTAACCAGCAACGCAGAGATAGGGCGCTACCAAATTTACCGGCACTTCCGCGTTATCGATGTATATTGATTTT
>DATAZR010000202.1:0-4879 GCA_036271955.1 Acidobacteriaceae bacterium | reverse complement strand
CGACTCACTGGACAGAGACCGGCATCTCCAGCCATGGACGAACTACTACAACCACCAAAGACCCCATGGTAGCCTCAACTACAAACCGCCCATCAGCCGATCCGAGGCTGGAACAACCTCTTGAGCTTCTACAGGCACCCCCAATCCTTGTTTCTAACGAAGAAAAGGCGCGATTAACGTCGCGCCTTTTCTATGTCGGTAATTTGATCGCGCTAATAGAGGCGGAAGCGGACTTCTACGCTGACCATTACTGGAACTGGCTTGCCGGTTTTTTGTTCGACAGCGGGCTTGAACTTGTACTTCTGGACGGCTTCCACGGCCTTCTCATCCAGACCCATGCCTAGGGTGCGGGTGACGTGGACGTTTTGCGGGTTGCCGTTGGCGTCGACGATCAGGGTGACAACGACGGTGCCTTCGTACTTGGCGCGGCGGGCTTCGTCGGAGAACTCGGCTTCCGGCTGGAAGATGGCGCGGGGCGGGCTGACGCCGTCGCCAACCCGGTAAAGGCCGCCGCCGACGTTGCCGCCGGTGCCGGGGCCGTAGCCGTTGCCATTGCCGCTACCCAGGCCTCCGTTTTTGCCGGTACCCATGCCGCCTCCGCCTCCCTGTCCATTGGAAGCGAGGGTGACGTTGGGCGAATTGGTCATGCCGATGGTCGGGAGGGCGGGATTGTCAGGCAGCTTGATGTTCTGCTGCACGTTGATGGCTGGTTCAATGGCGATCTTGGGATGCTCGATGACCGGAACCTGGGGCTGGAGGAGGGGATTTTTCTCGATCTTGGGCAAGTGGCCCTTGATCGGCGGAGCGATGTCGTGCGAGCCGCCGCCGCCGCCGCCGCCCATCTTGCCGGACTTGGGCGTGGTTGGCTTCCAGGGCGAGATGTTGACGTCGATTCCCGTCAGGTTGATTGGGATGACCTTCTCAATCTGGTGACGGAAGGCGAACAGCAGGAGGGCCAGGATGCCGAGATTGATGCCCGCTGAGATGGCAATCGACAAGGGACTGCGCTTGACCGCCATGGGATCGGCGACCGGGATCGGAGTGCTGGTCAGCTCGAGGGGCGGAAGCTTGGTCGGGAAGAAGACTTCATGGATGCCGTCGAAAAGGCTGGCGAAGGATGACTTCTCTTCAAAGGCTTTGCCGAGGAATGCGTCAAGCTCGTGGCCGGATTCAGCGGGTGTGCCGGAGGAGGAAGTACCGCGGCCATTTTGCGAGGCTTCTGCGGTTTCGGCATCGGGCGGGTTGAGCAGATCGTTTGCCATAGTTTCTGCCGGTTCTCATTTCCCAAATACGTTTCGGGGGCGGCTGGGGTTTGATCCCAATCGATCGAACCCATTCCTTTAATTATGCGGGAAGGGCTGCCTTGCTGTCTCGTTTCCGTGTGGATTTCAGCGGTCTTGTGCAATGCCGTACAAAATTGCACAAGGCCAGACCACTTTGCAACCAGAAGCCATCTCTTAAAATTTGGCCCTACCCACAATAGACGATACGTACGACCGGTAGTTACCGGATTTTCTTCAGGCTATTTGGATACACTGAGAATTGGACGTTTCGAAGCTGAATTTGGGAGTACGAATGCCTGCTGGACCAGAATTGAAGGCAACGCTGACGTTGCCGAAGACCGATTTTCCGATGAAGGCGAACCTGCCTCAGAACGAGCCATCGCGTTTGGCGCGCTGGGCAGAGCTGGATATTTACGGGAAGCTGCGCGAGGCGGCTGCCGCCCCGCTGAACGGAAAGCCCAGGCCAAGCTACCTGCTGCACGATGGGCCTCCGTATGCGAATGGGCCGCTGCACCTAGGTCATGCGCTGAACAAGGGCTTGAAGGATTTTGTTGTGAAGTCGAAGACCATGGCCGGTTTCGACTCGCCGTATGTGCCGGGATTTGACTGCCACGGGCTGCCGATTGAGATCAAGGTGGACGAGCAGCTGGGGCGGAAGAAGCTGGAGATGCCGGCTCCGGCGGTGCTGGAGGCTTGCCGGGAGTATGCGCAGAAGTATGTGGACCTGCAGACCTCGCAGTTTGAGCGGCTGGGGGTCTTTGGGCGCTGGAACGATCCGTACAAGACGATGTCGCGCGACTACGAGGCTCGGACGCTTGAGACTTTCTATGGATTTTTCGAGAAAGGCTTTGTTTACCGCGGTTTGAAGCCGGTTTACTGGTGCTGGCACGACCGGACAGCGCTGGCGGATGCGGAGATCGAGTACGAGGAGCACACCAGCCCTTCCGTGTACGTGCGCTACAAGCTGACGTCGGATGTGGCTGCGCTGGGCGAGGAGGCTGCGGCAGCTTTGAAAGGCCGCGAGGTCTACACGATCATCTGGACGACGACTCCGTGGACGCTACCGGCTTCGCTGGCGGTGGCTTTCCATCCGAATTTTGAATACGTTGCGCTTGCGGCAGGTCAGGAAGCGGATGCGCCGGTTTACATCGTCGCGGCGGCACTGGCGGCCCAGGTGGCGACGGCGTGCAAGCTGGATGAGCCTACGGTGCTGACGAAGTTTCCTGGCGACCGGTTGGACCGGGCTACGTTTCAGCATCCGTTTCTGGACCGGAGCATTCTTGGCGTCAATGCCGATTATGTGACGGCGGATCAGGGCACGGGCGCTGTGCATACCGCTCCTTCGCATGGCGTGGACGACTTTTATACCGGGCTGCGTTATGGGCTGGATGCGACAACGCGAGTGGACAATGCGGGGGTTATCCATCTGGATACCTCGGCGTGGCATGAGGCGGAGTTGCCGGCGTTCGATGGCAAAAAAGTGTTCAAGGCGAACCCGCTGATAATCGAATTGCTGCGCGAGCGCGGGGCGCTGATGGGCAGCGAAGAAATCAAGCACTCGTATCCGCATTGCTGGCGTTGCCACAATCCAGTGATCTTCCGGGCGACGGAGCAGTGGTTCATCGGCCTCGAAACGCCGGTGCTCAGGGCTGACGGTTCGGATACGACTTTCCGGCAGCTGACGATCGAGAAGATTGCCGAGGTGAAATGGGACCCGGCATGGGGGCAGGAGCGGATCACCAACATGATCGCGACGCGTCCGGACTGGTGCATCAGCCGGCAGCGCATCTGGGGTGTGCCGATTGCGGTTTTTCTATGTACGGCCTGCAATGCGCCGGTTGAGGATGCGGCGTTGAATGCGCGGATCGTGAAGTTGTTTGAGGAGCATGGCGCGGAGGCGTGGCATACGACCTCGGTCGAGGAGTTGCTGCCCGCTGGAATCTCATGCACGAAATGCGAAGCAAAAGGCCCGGCCGGCCAGGCCTTCCGGAAGGAAATGGACATTCTGGATGTCTGGTTCGATTCCGGATCGAGCTGGCATGCGGTGGCGGAGACGGATCGGGAGCTGAAGGAGGCTTACAACCAGCCGGATCGGACTGTCTTGTATCTGGAGGGCGGGGATCAGCATCGGGGGTGGTTTCACTCTTCGCTGCTGGCTTCGGTGGCGCTGCGCGGACGCGCTCCATACACGCATGTGGCAACGGCGGGATGGACGCTGGATGAGCTGGGGCGGGCGATGTCGAAGTCGCTGGGCAACGGCGTCGATCCGGTAAAGGTGGCGAATGAGATGGGCGGGGAGATCGTGCGGCTTTGGGTGGCGTCGATCGATTTCCGCGAAGATATGGCTGCGAGCGAGAACCTGATGAAGCGCGTTGCGGAGATTTACCGCAAGCTGCGCAATACTTTCCGGTTTCTGCTGGGAAATCTGCATGAGTTCGACCCGACGACTCAGGCCGTGCGCATTGAGGAGCTCGAACCGCTCGATAAATACATGCTGGCGCGGACGCGCGAGCTTACCGAGCAGGTTCTGCGCTGGTATGAGGGGTTTGAATTTCATCGGATTTATCACGCGGTGAATGAGTTTGCGATTGCCGACCTGAGCGCGTTTTACCTCGATGTTTTGAAGGACCGGATGTACACCTTTGCGCCGAGTTCGCAGGCGCGGCGGTCGGCGCAAACTGTGCTTTGGAAGATCACGGAGACGCTGACGCGGCTGCTAGCGCCGATCCTGAGCTTTACGGCGGATGAGGTTTGGGATTATCTGCCGAAGGTTGATGGGCGCGAGGCGAGTGTGCATCTGGCGTTGTTCCCGAAGCCCGAGGAGATTTATCCCGAGGAGCCAGCGGCGCTGCTGGCGGAGTGGAAAGACCTCTTTTCTGTCCGCGACGATGCTCTTCGCCTTCTCGAATCGGCGCGACAAGAAAAGCTCATCGGCAAGGCTCTTGAGGCTGACATACGTTTATATGCAAAGCATGAAGTATTCGAGCTTCTCAAGAAACATGAAGCCAGTCTGAAGGAGTTTCTCAACGTCTCAAACGTGTTTGTTCATGAGTTCGGGGAAGAACTGTTCCGACCGGCAGAAGGTCAGAGGTACATGACACAAACTAACTCTGACCATCTCCGTTTGGCAGTCTACTCTGCGAGCGGACATAAGTGCGCGCGATGCTGGAACTTTATGCCTGAGGTTTCTAACTACGGCGTTTGGGAGAATGTGTGCACGCGCTGCCATGAGGCGCTGACGGCGATGGGTGTCGAGCCTCCTAATGAGGAGCCGAATCCAGATTCGCCGGGCGAGGGTGCGGCGTGAGCGAAAGACGAGCTTCGCGGCTGCCCTGGCTGCTGCTGATTTCTATTGTGGTGATTGCGCTGGATCGCTGGAGCAAGGTGTGGGTGACGCGCCACATCGAGCTGGGGTCGGCGATCCCGGTGATTCCGAAGGTGTTTCGGATTACGCATGTGCTCAATGATGGGGCGGCGTTTTCGCTGTTTGCGGACTCGGCCTCGCCGGAGCATGTGCGCTGGGTGTTGATCGGATTTTCGACGCTTGCGGCGCTGGCGGTGCTGATTGCGCTGATCAAGATGGGCAGCCGATTCAC
>DATAZR010000201.1:0-14397 GCA_036271955.1 Acidobacteriaceae bacterium | reverse complement strand
ACCGAAGCCATCAAAAAGCGCCGCAGACTGCACGGATTGTACACTGACGTTAATGATGGGTCACATTCGCCGCTCACAACAGGCAGCAGCATGGCTGGCCATCGCCAGCCTCATTCCCTTTCACGCATTCGCACAGCAGCCGGCTTCGGCAACTCCCCACGCCGAAGCCCGCGAAGTAGCACTTCCCCTGCCCGAAGATCGCGGCGCGGCAGCGCTAGAGCAGACCCTCAAGCACCTCAACACCTGGGCCAGCCTCATGATCATCATCGCCCATCCCGATGATGAAGACGGCACCATGCTCACCTATGAAACCCGCGGCCACGGCGTGCGCGCCGCACAGCTCACGCTCACTCGCGGCGAGGGCGGCCAGAACGCCATCTCCGCCGACGCCAACGACGCGCTGGGCATCATCCGCACCAACGAGCTCCTCCGCGCCGATCAGTTCTACGGAGTCAAACAATACTGGGGCACCGAGGCCGACTTCGGCTTCTCCAAAACGAAAGAAGAAGCCTTCTCGCAGTGGGGCCATGACCGCGTTCTCTACGACGCCGTCCTCGCCATCCGCCGCGAGCGGCCCCTCGTCGTCGTCTCCACCTTCGTCGGCGGAGTCACCGACGGCCACGGCCAGCATCAGGTCTCCGCCGCCATCGCCCAGGAAGCCTATCGCACCGCCGGAGATCCCAAAATCTTCCCCGAGCAGTTCGCCCTCGGCGTTCGTCCCTGGTCGCCTCGCGCAGTCTTCTCGCGCATGCCCTTCGCGCCCATCACCGGCAAGGGAATGTTCGACTATGCCACCGGCAAATGGGCTCCGGCAAAGTTCTACAACTACGTCACGCAGCAGTGGTCCGACAAGGCGCTCTCCGCCGATGTGTCGATGCCCACCGGCTCCTACGATCCCGTTCTCGGCCGCACCTACAGCCAGATCGCCCGCGAAGGCTGGGGCGAGCAGAAGTCCCAGAACGGCGGTGGCAACCCCACACTCTCCGGCAGCAACGAGTCGGAATATCACCGCTGGGCATCCAGCATCACCGGCCTGAGCGGCGAGCAAAACAGCTTCTTCACCGGCATGAACACCGGCATCGAAGGCCTCGCCTCGCTCGTCTCCAACCCGCCCGAATGGCTCAAACCCGCACTCGCCGGCATCGCCGGGCAGGCCGTCGCTGCACAAAAGCAATACGTCGCGGAGCATCCCGAGGCCATTGCCCCGGGGCTCAAGTCCGGCTATCAAGCCACGATGGCCTTGCGCGAGCGAGTGGCTGCGTCCAACATCGAAGTCCGCGAGAAAGCCGACCTCATCACCGAGCTCGACCTCAAGATCGACCAGTTCCAGCAGGCTCTCGCCCAGGCTCTCGGACTCGACCTGCAGGCCTACACCACCCGCTCCACCGGCGCCCCGGAACGCGGCCCCTTCGGCGGTGGCATCGATGAAACCTCACGCAGCGTCTCGCCCGGCGATCCCCTCGAAGTCCGCATCCACACCGGCAACGCCACCAAGCAAGCCACGCTCGAGCGCGTCTGGATCGAAAGCAATGACGGCAGCTCCCCGCCTTCCCTATCCGGTTCTTCAAAATCCGGTACTTCGAAATCCTGGTCCTCTGAGCCTGACAGCAAATCGCCCGGCAGCGACGTCACCCTCGCCGCCAAGGTTCCCTCTGGCGAAAAGCCGACCGAGCCTTACTTCACGCGGCCCAACATCGATCAGCCCTACTACGATGTCTCCAATCCAGCATGGCGCGGCCGCTCCTTCGCTCCCTATCCGCTCGCTGCCTGGGCCGAGTTCCGCTACCAGGGCGTCCCCATCTTCCTCGGCGAAGTCGTGCAAACCATGCAGCGCCAGGTTGGCGTCGGTGGCATCTTCGAGCCGTTGGTCGTCACCCCGAAGATCGGCGTCCGCGTCTCACCCGAGGCTCGCATCCTGCCCCTCGACGGCAGCCCGCTCCCGGTGAAAGTCACCGTGCATACCGAGGGTCCGGCCGAAGGCAAAGTCCGCCTCAAGCTCCCCGAGGGCTGGACCGCAACTCCAGCCGAAGCCGATTTCCACCGCAAAGTCTACGGCGACACCGCCGCCATGCTCTTCGAGGTCAAACCGCCTGCTGGCGTTCAAGACAAGGCATTCACCGTCCAGGCCGAAGCCGACTCCGGCGGACACACCTATCAGAGCGGCTGGCAGCGCATCGGCTACCTCGGCCTCCGCCCCTACAACCTTTACAGTCGAGCCGAGCTCAAAACCCGCGCCGTCGATGTCAAAGTCGCTCCCGGTCTCCGCGTCGGCTACGTCATGGGCACCGGAGACAACGTCCCCGAAGCGATGGAGGGCCTCGGCGTCATCCCGCACCTGCTCACCTCCAGCGACCTCATGTCCGGCGATCTCTCCGCCTACGATGTCATCATGCTCGGCATCCGCGCCTACTCCGCGCGGCCTGAGCTCGGCATGGCCCAGGCTCGCCTCGACGCCTATGTCGAAGCCGGCGGCACGCTCATCGTCCAGTACCAGAGCTTCACCTTCCCGGCGCCTTATCCGCTGCTCATGGGCCGCACCCCCGAGCGGGTCGTCGAAGAGACCGCTCCAGTCAAGATCCTCGCCCCCGGCGACAAGCTGCTCACCTGGCCCAACCAGATCACTTCCCATGATTTCGATGGGTGGGTCGAAGAGCGCGGCCACTCCTTCCTCGATACCTGGGATCCGGCCTACACCGCCCTCACCGAGACCGCCGACACTGGCCAAGACCCGCAGCGCGGCGGCCTGCTCATCGCCCACCCCGGCAAAGGCAACTATATCTATATGGCCTATGCACTCTACCGTCAGCTTCCTGAACTCGTTCCCGGCTCGTACCGCATCCTCGCCAACCTGCTCAGCCTTCCTAAATCGCCAGCCTCGGGATCGCCTGGATCGGGGCTTTAGCAGGGCACTGCTACCAGCTAGCATTATCGATAAGTGGCCCCTAACTCCCGCTTACTTTGAAGCTATGTGGAAAAGCCGCCCAATAAATTCACCGAATCGCAACAATTCATAACTTCCGAATTATAAATTCACGTAATTGAAACATACGTCTATCCCCGTTTCGTTAAATATTCACACAACTCTGAAATCCTCAAACTCAGATTTGGTCCCAGGCTGCATCGAGAGTACTTTCGCGCGCAAGCGATGCGGAAGAAGCAAGTTCTGGGCCCGTAAATCTCCGTGATTTTGCGGACTATGCGTCTTCATCCCCCGGACGGCGCACGCGACGAAATGTACAGGACCACGGGCATGAAGACTCGAACAACCCGTTGACTCAGGCGCGTACGCTGCCAATTCCAACATGCAATTCATCCAGAGAGGCTCAATGAATATCAAGATCAAAGCGATCGCTGCGGTAGTTCTGGCGGCGGGACTTATTTCTGCTCACGCTCAGTCGGCCGACCCGGCTCCGGCACACAAAAAGGCGGCCAAGCACGTCGCCAGGCCCAAGGCTGCCCCGGCGGCCACCGCTGCCGAGCTCGACCAGCTCAAGCAGGAGATGCAGAACCAGATCAACTCGCTCAAGGAGCAGCTCTCCGACCGCGACAGCCAGCTCAAGCAGGCGCAGGACTCAGCCTCTGCCGCCCAGGCCGCTGCATCGCGCGCCGAGGCAGCAGCCTCTTCGCAGCAGCAGGCAGTTACTGAAAACGCCTCTGCGGTCAGCACCCTGCAGTCCACCGTCACCGACCTCAAGGCCAATCAGGTCAGTGTCGTGACCTCTATCCAGGACGACCAGGAAAAGGTCAAGAAGGCCATCGAAAATCCGGATGCCATCCGCTACAAGGGCATCACGATTTCGCCGGCGGGCAGCTTTATTGAAGCAGCCACAGTGAATCGCACCGGAGCCACCGGCGGCGGCATCAACACCCCCTTTACCGGCATTCCGCTCGACAACTCCGACGCCGCGCAGCTGGGTGAATTCTACGGCTCCGGCCGGCAGTCGCGTCTCGCCCTCAAGGCAGTCGGCAAGCTCGACAACGTTACCTTGACCGGCTACTACGAAATGGACTGGCTGGGCACCGGCATCACCTCCAACAATAACCAGAGCAACAGCTACGTTATGCGTCAGCGTCAGCTATGGGCTCAGGCTGCCTTCAAGAGCGGCTGGAACATCACCGCCGGTCAGATGTGGACCCTGGCCACTGAGACCACTCACGGCATGGACAACGGAACAGAGATCCTGCCCGGCACCATCGATCCGCAGTACAATGCCGGCTTCGTCTGGGCGCGCCAGTATGGCTTCCGCGTGTCCAAACAGTTCGGCAAGGGCTTCTGGATCGGCGCTTCGGCTGAGAATGCTGAAACCCTCAATCCCTCAGGCACCATCGCCCTCAACGCCGGAACCACCATCCTTCTGGGAACCGCAGGTGTGGGCGGCGGCCTCTACGACTCGGCTGCCAACTACTCCTTCAACAAGACTCCCGACTTCGTCGTCAAGGCGGTCTTCGAGCCCGGTTGGGGACACTGGGAAGTCTTCGGCATCGAGCGCAACTTCCGCGATCGTATCTACGCAACCGGCGTGCCCGCCTTTAACGACTCAGAAGTCGGAGCCGGAATCGGCGGCGGTTTCCGTGCTCCGCTGGCCAACAAGAAGCTCTCCATCGGCCTCAAGGGCCTCTGGGGCCAGGGCGTCGGTCGTTACGGCGACACGACTATCGGCGACGTCACCGTCAAGCCTTGGGGCGGCCTGTCGCCTCTGCATGGGTTCTCTGCCCTCAGCACCGTCGAGGCCAGCCCCACCAAGCGGCTTAGCATCTACCTGAACTACGGCGGCGACTACATCGGACGCGATGTCTTCAGCACCACCGCCAACGTCGGCTATGGATCGACATTCGCCAACATGAGTGGTTGCAACACCGAGCCCGCGGCGGGCAGCGGCGCCAATGCCAACGGTGGCACCGGCTTCTCGCCCTCCACTCCGGCCAACTGCGGCGGCAACAACAAGGACGTGCAGGAAGGCACCATCGGCTACTGGTACAACTTCTACAACGGTCCTAAGGGCCGTCTGCGGCAGGGCTTCCAGTACAGCTACTTCACCCGCAATCTCTGGTCCGGCAACGGCGGCGCTACCAACCCCGGCGGCGGCGCCCAGGGCACGGACAACGTGATCGAGACCTCGCTCCGCTACTACCTGCCGTAAGCTTCTTCAAACATCATCAAATGAAAAGGCGTCCCGCTCGCGGGACGCCTTTTCATTTCCAGCCTGTACCGAACCGCTTCGTTTCAATGAGCCCAGTCGCCCGCTCTCCATCGTGGAGATGTCACAGACCAGCACATCGGGATAGATGAAGTTGACTAGGCCTCGCGCAAAGCAACGATGGGGTCGACCCGCATAGCGCGCCGCGCAGGGATATAGCAGGCCGCAAGCGCCACAAGAACGAGCACTACAGTCAGGCCGATAAAGGTAAGAGGGTCGCTCGGCGAGATGCCGTAGAGCAGTCCCGCCATCAGGTGCGACACAATCAACGCGCCGCCAAGCCCCACTGCTGCTCCAACAAGAGCAAGCGTGAGTCCCTGGCTCAAAACCATGTGCAGGATGGTCTTCCTCTGTGCGCCAAGCGCAATGCGGATTCCGATGTCGCGTGTGCGCTCGCTGACAATGTACGAAATTGTCCCATACACGCCGATGCCCGCAAGCAACAGCGCCGTGACGGCGAAGAGCAGAACCATTTCCATTGAGAACCGGCGTTGCGCGAGGGAGCCGGATACAACATCCGGCAGCTTCTCCGCGCCGAAGACCGGAAGCTCAGGATCGACGGATCGGACCATATTGCGTGTCTGTTCCGGAAGGTTGGCCGGATCGAGGTGCCCACGCAGAAAGATGGCCAGATCCTTTTCGGTTGCCTGCCAGGAGCTTTGATAGATCTGTGGAACACTCGTATCCTCGAGCGACTCGGTGCGAGCGTCGGTGACAACGCCAACCACCGTGGTCCATGAGGTGGCAGTTGAAAAAGTGGAAGCGCGGCCCAGGTTGAGGCGCTTGCCTAGTGGGTCTTCACCCGGCCACCATGTCCGCGCAAACGCTTCGTTCACTACGGCAACCCTGGGTGCACCCTCGATGTCCTGTTCGGTGAATAAACGGCCCCGGAGCAGCGGAATTCCGAGCAAATGAAAATACTCCGGCGTCACGCTCGATCCCTGAACCTGATGGGGCAGGTCGCTGCGCGTATCGTTTCCTTCCAGCACAAACGGGAGCAGGTTCCTGTCGTGATTCAGAGGAATCGCCTCCTGACTGCCGATGGCGATCTCGGTCACTCCCGGAAGCGATTGACCTTGGCGCAGCATTTCGCGAATCAATCGCGACTCCTGATCGGCGGTCCCATAGATATCCGTAGCTGGATCGTTGGGCGCGGGGAGCCACAGGCTCACGGCCATGACATTCTCAGGATCGAAGCCGAGGCTCACCTTGTACAGATCCCAGAAACTGCGCAACAGCAGCCCCGCCGCAATCAGGAGCACGAGCGAGAGCGCAAACTCCGTAACCACCAAAGCACTGAGCGTCCACGTCTGGCCTCTCGATCCTTTCGAGCCCCGGCCTTCCTGCTTGAGCACCTGGATTGGATCGAGTCTGGCGGCATGCAAAGCAGGAGCTAGCCCAAAGAAGGCTCCGGCAACGACAGAGGCGCCGAGCGCGAAGAGCAATACGGTCCAGTTGATCGAAATGTCATTGAGCCGGGGCAGGCTCGCGGGAATCATCTGCAGCAGGAGTTTCCTGGTGAAGAAGAGAACCCCGAGGCCTGCAATTCCGCCCATCAGCGAAAGCAGCAGGCTCTCGGTAAGCAGCTGGCGGATGAGCTGCATTCTTCCCGCGCCCAGCGCCTGGCGAATGGCCATCTCGCGTCCTCTCGCAGTAGCCCGCGCCAGCAGAAGATTGGCGACGTTGACGCATCCGATGAGCAGAACCAATCCCACCGCGCCCATCATCAGCATCAGCGGCTGCCGCACATTGCCGACCACCGATTCGCCCAGGGGAACGAGATGGACAGTGAATGCGCTTTCCGGTGGATAATCCGCGGGAAACTGTTTCTTCAAAGAAGCAACGAGCGCATCCATCCGCCCCTGTGCAGCCTCAACCGTGAGGCCAGGTTGTATGCGTGCGATGGCTGTCTTTAACCGCCGTGCGCCGCGCGATGGAGGAGGCGACGGCAGAGCGGAAAAGCCACATGCAGCCCATATCTCGGTGTTCCTGATTTCTGTTGTGCGGCCCTGGTCGCGAAAACCGGGCGGCATAACGCCGACGATAAAGTAAACGTCATTGTCGAGACGCAAAGCTTTGCCGAGGATATGCGGGTCGGCGCCGAAATCCCGCTTCCAGAGCCCGTCGCTGATGACCGCTTCAAGGTTAAAGCTGGGGCTTGGATCATCGGGATGGAAGACGCGGCCCAACTCAGCCTTCACGCCAAGCAACGTGAAATAATTCGGCGAGACCGACTTGAACTGGACGCGAGAGGGTTGCGACGAGCCGGTGACATTGACCGACCCGCTTCGCTCCGGCGCTACATATTGAAAAATCCCCGAACGTTCAAAGTCCCTCCACTCGGGCACCGACACGTGAACATCGTACGCGCCAATGCCGGGGAAATCCTCCACGATGCGGACAAGCTGTTCGGCCTGCGGATAGGGCAGCGGGTGCAGAAGCGTGGCATCGACGACCGAGTAGATGGCGGTCGTGGCCCCAATGCCCAGTGCGATCGTGAGGATTGCAATCGACGCGAATCCAGGAGAAGCCGCAAGCTGGCGAAGCGCGTAACGCAGATCTCGCAATAGCGTCTCGACGAACGGCAGGCTTAGTTCGTTGTGGTAATCCTCGCGGACCGCCCCTACCGCGCCAAACTTCAGCACCGCCTGGCGTCGCGCCTCAGCTGGCGCCATACCCGCACGCAGATTCTCTTCCGCCTGCAGCGCAAGATGCGTTTCCATCTCTTCCCGCAGCCGCTGATCATGTTGATCGATGCGCCGTCCCGCGATGAAATTCCTCACCCGCGTCAGAAACCGATGTAGAAACCTCATGACCAGTCCCCCGCTTTCAGTTCAAAGAATCGCGCCTCATCATTCACCATCTAGCCGCTGAGCACTGCCAACAGAGGCAGAATGCCGGCTTAAACCACGCGTGACAGGGCGCTGTCTCCGGATCAACCAGTGCATTTGCCTGGCTCCGTCTGTGGACTAATAGAGTCGATTGCTACTCCGTTCGCAGCGCAACCATCGGATCGATTCGCATGGCTCGACTCGCCGGGAAAAGACACGCGGACAGCGCGACGAAGAGCAGCAGACCCAGCACCAACACAAACGTAAACGGGTCGGTAGGCGTCACGCCGAAGAGCAGGCTGCTCATCATGCGTGTCAACCCAAATGCGCCGAGCAATCCAACAAGGATGCCCGCCAGCGCCAATGTCATCCCCTGCCGGAAGACCAGCGAAAGGATGCCTGCGCGGCGTGCGCCGAGCGCCATGCGGATAGCAATTTCAGCAGTGCCCTGCGTGACCAGAAACGACATCACCCCATAAATACCGACGGCCGCGAGAATCATCGCAAAGCCGGCAAAACCGCCCAGCATGGTCATGGCAAAGCGCTGGCGCGCCATCGAATCCTGGACACGCTGCTCCATGGTGGCAATGTCGTAGACCGGCACATCGGGATGGATGGAGTTCACCAGATGAATGATCGCCGTAGCCGTAGAAGCCGGATCTGATGTTGTGCGAGCAACGAAATACAGAGTTCCGTTCCTCGCCTGTCCGTGCGGATAATAGACAACCATTCGCGTCTCGGTATCGAGGCCATACTCTTTTACGACGCCGACCACGCCTACGATCGTGATCCAGGGAGAATCGTTGCTTCGGCGGATACGCTTCCCAACTGCATCGCCAGCCGGCCAGAAACGATCCGCCATCTTTTGATCGATGATCGCGACCCGTGGCATCTTGTCTGTATCGGTTTCAGCAAACATGCGGCCGTGAATCAGCGGAATCTCCATCGCACCGAAATAGGTCGGTGTCGCCGCTCGCTGATCGACCTGCAATTCAGGCTCATTGGGTGGCGGCACATATCCTTCGACGTGCATCCCTCCCCAGCTAATGGCCGATGTCAGCGGCAGCGCTGAAACCGCACCTGTAGCTGTAACCCCGGGGAGATGCAGTGCGCGCTCGCCCAGTTCCTGATAGAACTGAACCCGCGTAATGGGATCTTTGAACTGCGGTCCATAAGCACCGATGTTCATCGAGACTACGTGTTGCGGATTGAATCCCGGCGGCACGTTGGCAAGACGAAGGAAACTGCGCACCAGCAACCCTGCCCCCACCAGAAGCGGCAGCGAGATGGCAAGCTCGGCGATGACCAGCGCTCCGCGCAGCTTGTCGTGCCGCACACTGAGCCCGCTGTTTGCCAAACCCTTGCCGCCGGCTTTCAGGCTTGCCGTGAGATCCACGCGCGAGGCACGCAGAGCCGGCGCAAGACCAAAGATGATGCCGGTGAAAATCGAGATCGCAAACGTGAAGCCAAGCACGCGGAAATCCATGCCCAGTTCGTCAAGCCGGGGAATGTTTCCCGGATGCATCTTGCGCGCAACATAGATGCTCAGTGCGGAGATGGCCACTCCAGCCACGCCGCCCATCAGGCTCAGAGCAATGCTCTCCGTCAAAAGCTGGCGCATCACGCGCACACGTCCCGCGCCCAGCGCCGCTCGGATGGCGATCTCCCGCTGCCGTACAGCGGCCCGCGACAGCAGCAGATTTGCCACATTCGTACATGCGATCAGCAGTACCAGTGCGACTGCACCGAAGAGGATCAGCACCGCGGTTCGTATATTGCCGACCACCTGCTCCGTCAGCGGAACGACACTGATGGTAAAAGTGCGGTCGCGATGTTTTTGCTCGCGCAGCCGTGCTGCAATCACGTCGATATCGGATTGCGCCTGTTGCATGGTAACGCCGGGCTTCAGCCGCGCCACGATGTTGTAGTTCTCCGAGCCGTAGTTGTCTATCTTTCTGGCCTCTTGCTCCGGCGGCATAAAAAGATCGGGCTTGTCGATATCGTCAATCGTGGGAATAACCTCGTGATTCAGGCGAAAGCCCGCCGAGAGAACGCCGACAACCGTATGCGGTTGGCCGTCGAGTGTGATGGAGCGCCCCACAATATTCGGGTCGCCTGCAAACTCCCGCTGCCAGAAACCATACGTGAGCACCACCGTTTCGGGCTTTCCCGGCAGGTCTTCTTCCGGTGAAAAGATGCGGCCGAGCATTGGCTTGGCCCCCAACATCGGCAACAGGTTCGACGTAGCCTGGATGCCATCCACCTTCATCGCTGTCGAACGCACAGTAAGTGTATAGCTGCCTCCACTCACTAGGGCCGCATCTTCAAAGACGTGGTTCTGGGTAACGATGTCGTGATATTGACCTGGCGAAGGCCAGTCTTGCGGAATACCGATGCCCGGCGAGCGCAGCCAGAGAATGGCAAGCCGGTCAGGGTTGGGATAAGGCAGCGGCTTGAGCAGCAGCGTGCTGGTCACACTGAAGATTGCCGTGTTCGCGCCAATGCCGATAGCCAGCGAAAGCACGATCAGCGCCGTGAGGCCTGGAGTCTTCGCGAAGGATCGCATCGCATAACGCAGGTCCTGCAACAGGTCTTCCAGGAA
This sequence comes from Acidobacteriaceae bacterium, assembly GCA_036271955.1. GTDB lineage: Bacteria > Acidobacteriota > Terriglobia > Terriglobales > Acidobacteriaceae > Acidicapsa. Next base: position 3,766 of record DATAZR010000201.1, on the reverse strand, counting down.
CGGGAGCCCACGCTCAGCCTGGTAATGTTCCCTGACCGCCCCTGCAGCGCCAAACTTCAGCGCCGCCTGCCGCCGCGCCTCGGCTGGCGTCATACCGGCACGCAGATTCTCTGCAGCCTGATGCGCAAGATGATCCTCCACCTCTTCCCGCAGCCGTTGGTCGTCGCGCCGTCCGGTGACGAAATTCATCAGTCGCGTCAGAAACCGATTCAGAGCTCTCATGACAAGTCCCCCGCTTTTACGTCGAAGAAGCGCGCGATGATCGCCGCCGTTTGTTCCCATTCCCTGGTCTCAGCGTCCAGCAGCTTACGTCCGGCTTGTGTCAGCCGGTAGAAACGCGCGCGGCGATTGTTCTCCGATGCGCCCCACTCCGACGCAATCGCGCCTTCCTGCTCCAGCTTCAACAGCACGGGATACAAAGTGCCCTGGTTCACGGCCAGCAGATCACCGCTGATCTGCTCAATGCGCCGGGCAATGCCATAGCCGTGCAGTGTCCCAAGCACATCGAGAGTCTTCAAAACCATCAACCCCAGCGTGCCCTGCCGGACATCGGATTTCTGCTTCATAATTCCCCTTTGGGTTTCCAACAGGAATACTCTCTCACAGCTCCTCTGGGAAAACAACAGGTAATTTGTGCTCATAAAGGCCTTCCACACCCGCTGAAGTTTTCGTCACTATGAATTGCCGTCTGAGGATTGCTGGCTTAGAAATGGACAGATCAAAAATATCGAAGATCGTCGGCGGATGACATTTCGCCTTTTATTCGCTATTCTCGTTCCATGTTCAACCTGCCTTCACCCTGCCTCTGCGACTTCACCGTCTGCTGTAAAGGATGTTTCCAGAATGTCCCCGCCCCGGTAGGCACCCTGCCCGACAGCTGGATCATCGCGAAGTGTCCGCTCTGCGGCGAAAAGCGCCGCTACCTGCCCTCCGAGATTTTTCGCGGCAGGCTCTCGCCCAGGCTCGGTCCCAAACCGGTACAGTCACTGCACTGAGCGCCAAAAAAGTTCAGCTGCTTTTGCCGTGAATTTCTCCCCCAAGGCGCATACTCATAAGTACAAGGCTGCGAACCGGCAAGCATTGGCGAAGTTGGGAAATCCCATCGCGCCGCCAGAGCCTCCGATTCCCACCCATCCGGCGCCCGTTCCAGAGCCCGTTCCAGCGACTTATCGTGTTTACCGGAAAAGAAGATTATATACTTGACAAAAGTTAGTGGCCTGAGTAGTCTTAGGTCATGGAAGAGCTAAGCATCACTTTGACTTGGGTTTACGTGGCGATGCAGAAGCGCGCATTGTGCGGCGAATGTCCAGTTTCAGTGATGCCAACAATTTGCGGGTTGGAACCTTCTTCAATTCCTGTTGTTTGCTCTTCTCTTCCAATGGAGTGCTCCCTATGACGATCATTGATCTTTGCACCGCGTTCTCAGATGACGAACGATGCCGCGAACTGCTAGAGCGTCTCAAGTGGCCGAATGGCCCTGAATGCCCACGTTGCCATCAGTCTAATCCCGTTCGTCTTGCGAATCAAAGCAAGGTCATCTATTGCAAAGAGTGCGACTACCAGTTCACTGTGACGGCCAACACGATCTTCCACGATTCGCACCTTCCGCTCATCAAGTGGCTAACGGCTACGTTCCTGCTCTGCGAGTCCAAAAAGGGCATGAGCGCGAACCAGATGAAGCGGACCATCGGCGTCAGCTACAAGACGGCGTGGTATCTATGCCACCGCATCCGCGCCGCAATGGCCTCTGCCGAGAAGGGGATGCTGGACGGCGTGGTTGAGATGGATGAGACCTATGTTGGAGGCCGCTACAAGGGCGGTAGGAGCTGGCACAAGCGCTTCGAGAACAAGGAAGTGGTCATTGGCATCAAGCAGCGCAATGGCGACCTGCGATTCTTCCATGCCGAGGATGCCAAGAGCGGCACACTGGCGAAGTACATCAAGGAAAACGTAAGTGCGGATGTAGAAGTCATCATGACCGATGAATTGCCAGCCTACCCCAAGGCAATCAAGATGGCCGGAATGAAGGAAGTGCCGCACCAGACCGTGAACCACTCCCACGGCATCTACGTCGATGGCAACATCACCACGAACGGTATCGAATCAGCGTTCTCTTTGCTCAAGCGCGGAATCGTTGGATCGTGGCACAAGGTAAGCGCGAAGCATCTCCCGGCCTATCTGGAAGAAATGACGTTTCGGTTTAACCGGCGCAACTCCAAAACGATCTTTCTGGAGACGTTGCAGCATATGATTACAGCCGATCCCCTCAGCTATGAGAAGTTGACGGCGTAAAATAAAATGCCCAATTTGGGCTATTGCATTTCGTCTCAATGTCGATACACTACTTGCGCCTCTGCTATATAGCAGATAAGCTACCCTAACGCGTTGAGTACCTTTGAACCAGCGGGCGGAGAAAATTCGCCAATCTCATCCGCCATTCCATAGGTGGCCGCGTCCGTACCAGTGAGGTAAACATCATGGTAGCTAAATTGAACCCACAATTCTTCGGGCAGCCTGAGATGTGCGCGCAGGATTTCTTCGACGCGAGCATCGTCAATAGTGAGGTTAGCGGTGACTGCTTTCAGACGGTCAACGCCCGCCCCATTGGTGGTGTTAGTGGCCTTATGGATCATGAATACCGCATTGGCTGTGGTCTTTCTAGCATGGGCACCCAAGAAGACCAGAGTGGCGGCAGATGCAACCTGGCCAGCGTTGTAGAGAATTACCTCGATCGGTAACTTCTTCAGCGCGTTATAAAGGAAAACTCCGTCCCCGACAAATCCGCCCCAAGACTGAAAGAGAATATGTATTCTCTTTGTGCCGTTGGCCGATACTACAGATAGACCATTTAAAAGTTTGCTCGTATTGGAAGCATTTATATCTCCGCAATAGAATGCCCACAGTTCCTCTGGCGCTTGCTGCTTGGTGTCATCTGGCATAGCGGGCATATTACATGATTTCAATCGGTTTGTGGAACTGGGCTGTCCGTATCGTCGCTCAGCTGAGGATTGGATTCCTCTATTTCAGGTTCCTCATCCTCTAACGTTTCAAAGATTAACTCTTCATCTGGCGGTTCCGCCGTTAACAGCGTACACAGTTTTTCTATCATTTCTCTTATAAACGCCTGCTTAACGTGATCCTCGGTTATGGCTTGATCGATGACCTTACTCAATCTGAGAATTCTGTCGCACTTGGCCTCTAATGCCGCTTTCGTGCTCTCGCCGATGAGATTCTGCGCATGCAGGTTTTTTGTTGTGTTCTGTAGGGATCGGGCGGCATAGGAGATACCATGAAACGCCGTCTTTCGCTTCTGGACTTCCGGAATGGCTGGCAGCTCTCCCGCCAACACCAGATCTTTCCTGTCTTTTAGAAATTTCAGATATGTCGGTATCTTTTCAGCCCAGTCGGTATTCGGTTTTCCAAGTTTTCCGATCATACTCAGAGCGTCTTCGCCAGCTTCTCCAACCATGACCGGAAGAAACGGGAATACCCAAGTGTCAATGAGCCATTCAATCCTCTTGTACCCCTGCGTCGAATTATTTATGTAGTCCTGCGTCTTGTGCTCAATATTTCCGTCCGCGTGCATTACTGCAAGGCTCGTATCCCGCCCGCAACCTGGAACATTGTTTTTAACGATGTCTACGATGTAGGCAATGATGGGACAGGCCGTTTCTAGGGGCACATTCTTCAGCTCATATTGCCCCGCCTTGTAGGTGGCCAATTCGGTCCCATATCCAATAAACTCCAAGCCGTCTATAGCCCGCAC
>DATAZR010000200.1:0-23171 GCA_036271955.1 Acidobacteriaceae bacterium | reverse complement strand
GCGCAGCTTGGCTACAGTGGCGCGAATCCGGTGGCGAATGCGGCAGAGGAGGAGGCTCCAGTGGTTGTGAAAGCCCCCAAGGGACACCGGCATAAATCCAAGCCGGGATTTTTCTCGAGCATTGCGCACTTCTTCCAGAGGCTCTTCGGCGGATAACTCTTTGAGGCGAGCTTCTATCCGAGGTCTCAAAAGCGAGACCTCGGGCACCCACAGTTCTTAAAGTTCGCGGGCGCGTTCGATGGCGCGCAGGACGGCCTGCGCCTTGTTGAGGCACTCCTGGTATTCGGCTTCGGGGACAGAGTCGGCAACGATGCCTGCGCCGGCCTGGATGTGTCCCTGGCCGCCCTGGGCGACCATGGACCGGATGGTGATGCAGGAGTCGAGGTTGCCGGAGAAGTCGGCGTAGAGGACACAGCCGCCATAGATGCCGCGACGGGAGGGTTCGAGCTCTTCGATGATCTCCATGGCGCGGACTTTGGGCGCTCCGCTGAGTGTGCCGGCGGGGAAGCAGGCGCGTAGTGCATCGACGGCGCTGAGGCCTTTGCGCAGCTTGCCCTGGATGGTGCTGACCAGGTGCATGACGTGGCTGTAGCGCTCGACAAACATGAGGCGGTCGACTTTGACGGTGCCGTATTCGCTGACGCGGCCGACGTCGTTGCGGCCGAGATCGACCAGCATGACGTGCTCCGCGCGCTCTTTTTCGTCGGCGAGCATTTCGGCTTCAAGAGCGACGTCAGCGGCCTCGTCGGAGCTGCGCTTGCGAGTGCCGGCGATGGGGCGGTATTCGACTTTGGCCCCGTCTTGAGTTTGATGAACGCGGACGAGCATTTCCGGTGAGGAGCCGGCGATCTCTAGGCGTTCCACGCCTTTGATCTTTTTGTGGTTCGTGACTCCATCGGGCGTGGTGCGCAGGTAGAACATGTAGGGTGAAGGGTTGACGATGCGCAGGGCGCGGTAGACGGCAAAGGGATCGATGCCAGTTTTGGGACCAGTCTCGACATCGAGTCGCTGGGAGATGACGGCCTGGAAGACGTCTCCCGCGCGAATGTATTCGCGGGTGTGCTCGACTGCGGCGAGGTAGTCCTTTTTGCGGGTGCGGTGAGTGATCTTGAGTTTGGCCCTCCGGGCCTTTGATCCCGGAAGCTTAGGTAGAGGACGGGAGAGGCGTTTTTCAAGCTTGGCCAGGCGCTTGACGGCGTCGGCGTAGGCTGCTGCCGGGGCTTGCAGCGTGACATCGGCTGTGACGACGAGGCGGATCTCTTTGCGGACATGGTCGAAAGCCAGGACTTCGTCGAAGAAGAGCAGGCAGGCGTCGGGGACGTGAAGTTCGTCGGCTGCGGTTGAGGGCAGCTTTTCGATCTGGCGGACGACGTCGTAGCTGAGAAAGCCGACGGCTCCGGCGGTGAAGGGCGGCAGGCCGGGAACGCGTGCAGGCGTGTGGCCGCTGAGGGCCTCGCGGAGGATGGCGAAGACGTCGCCCTCGATTTGGACGGTTTTCTTGCCTTCCGAGATGGTAATGGCGCGGCCCCGCGAGACGATGCGCTTGTAGGGATTGAGGCCGATGAAGGTGTAGCGGCCGATGTTTTCGCCATTCTCGACCGATTCGAGGAGAAAGCACTCGGGAGATTCCCACGCGGCGCGCAGAAAGGCCGAGACGGGTGTTTCGAGGTCTGCGGTCAGGGTGCGAAAGACGGGAACGAGCGTGTGCTTTTTGGCTAGCGCCAGGAAGTCTTTGCGGGCGGGCTGGATTAGATCGGCGTGCGGCATGACTAGACCAGTGTAGTCGTTTGTGAGGCGAGAGTCTTCCGAGCCTTTGCCTCAAGGGGGTGATATTGGAGCCACTCGGTTATGCTCTTGAAATGCGCGAAGAAGTGTTGAAGCAATATTTTCTGCACGGCAAGACCATTCGAGAACTGGCAGACGATCTTCGCGGCTCAGTCAGTCGGTTGGATGCGATTGCGTCGAGCGTCAAAATTATGGACATGCAGGATTCATTTTTGGTCGAGAGCAGGCATGCCTTGATGCTTTGTGATGAGTTTCTTTCTAATAATCTTGGTCCGGAAGAGATCGAGACCATTGCATTCGCTTTGATAGCTTCAGACCGTTTTGAGTGGAAGGACGAGATACTGAGTGAAGTTATCCACGACTGGTCTGCTCCCGAGATAAATTTTCCGTTGAATCATGCAACCATCCAGATGCATAGAGACTGGTTGACGGGAGCGTCTGTTCCTGCGCCTAGACCGAGTCTTTCCTCTTATGGCAAGACAAGGCGCGTAATATCGCGTCGAGAAAAAGTATCGATTTGATGAGTATTGGCGGAAGGATTCCGCTCTGGCCATGAGTGCGTTTGCTAGGCTAATGCCATGCGTAATCGAATGTTCACGCTGTTTGTTGCCACTGTTTGCCTCACTCTATCCTTCAGCCGTCTAGGTGCGCAGACTGGCGCAACTGCTCACGGCTCCTTAACGGCGCAGCAGTCGATCGATCGCATCGTCAAGGCGACGGGTGCGACGCTGCCGCCGAACACTGTGGATACGATCAAGGCGGGTGATCCGGCCGCTGTCGTGACGGGTATTGTGACTACGTTTTCGCCGACGATGGAGGTTTTGCGCAAGGCGGTAGCTGCGGGCGACAACCTCATTGTTAGCCATGAGCCTACGTTCTATAACCATCTCGATGACCGCGCGCTGTTTGTGGATGACCCCGTGTACAAAGAGAAGCTGGCTTATATCCATGAGCATCACCTGGTGATCTGGCGGTTTCACGATACCTGGCATTTGCGGCGGCCGGACGGGATTGCCGAGGGCTTCGTCGCGCAGGCGGCGTGGAAGCAGTTTGAGAATGCCGGGCCGGATGGGGAGAAGGGTTTCTTCTTCACGCTGCCTCCAACGACGGTTGGGGCGCTGGCCAGGGATCTGAAGCGGAAGTTTCATGCGCGGGTAATTCGCATTGTGGGCGACCCGAATCTGAAGGTGACCAAGGTTGCTTATGCTCCGGGTGCCGCAGGCGAGGCGACGCAGGTGAAGGCGCTGGAGCGGGACGATGTCGAGGTGCTGCTGGTGGGCGAGATTCCCGAGTGGGAGACGATTTTGTATGTGCGAGACGCAGCACAGCAGGGGCGAAAGAAGGCGCTGATTCTGCTGGGGCATGTGACTTCAGAAGAGGCCGGGATGGACAACTGCGCGACCTGGCTGAAGACGATCTTTCCGGGGATGCCGGTGCAGTTCATTCCAGCGGGCGAACCGTATGTAGAAGCAGGTAAATAGGGGACAGGGAACAGGTAGCTACTTAATAGGTAGGCCGAGATCATGTAATGCAACTTTGGCGGCTTGGTGGCCGCACATGCCGTGGACTCCGCTGCCGGGTGGGGTGCTGGCACTGCAGAGGTAGATGCTGCGGTTGGATGTTCGGTACTGCCATTCGGTGGGGCGGAAGAGAAGCTGGCTCGGGGTCATGGCTCCGCCGGAGAAGTCGCCCCCGATGAGGTTGGGATTCCAGGTTTCGAGCTGGGCTGGCCCCATGACGTGGCGGGCCAGAATGCAGTCGCGGAAGCCGGGGGCGAAGCGCTCGACCTGGGATTCGATTTGCCCGGTTCTGTCGCCGGCGGAGCCGTTGGGCACGTGGCAGTAGCCCCAGGCGGTATGTTTGCCTGCCGGCGCTCGCGAGGGGTCGAAGAGGCTGGGCTGAGCTATGAGAACGAATGGCTTTTCGGCGACTCGGCCTTTGGCTGGCGCACTCTCCGAGACGACGATTTCTTCGAGCGTTCCGCCGAGGTGAACGGTGGCGGCGCGCAGGCAATCCCTGGCTTTCCAGGGAATCGGTTCGGAGAGAGCCCAGTCGAGTTTGAAGGCGCCGGGGCCGTAGCGGTAGTTCTCGAGCGCGCGCCGATACTTCTGAGTGATGGAGTTTCCCGCAAGACGGCTGAGCTGGCGGGGCGAGATGTCGCAGAGGATGAGGTCTGGTTCTCCGAGCTCGTCGAGCGAGGCGATGTGGCGGCCAGTCTCGATGCGTCCGCCGATGCTGCGCAGATAGCCGGCGAGCGCCTCGGAGACAGCCTGCGCTCCGCCAGCGGCGATGGGCCAGCCGGTAGTATGGCCGGCTGCGGAAAGAACCAGGCCAACAGCGGCACTGAAGGCATTTTCGAGGGGCAGGACGGAGTGCGCGGCGTTGCCGGCAAAGAGCGCCCGGGCGCGGGCTCCGCGAAAGCGAGACCGGGCCAGCGCCAGGGCGGGAAGAGCGGCTTTCAATCCAAAACCGGCAAGGAGCAGGGGATGGCGCGGCCAGTGCAGGACCGGGCCGAGAACCTCTTCGCGCAAAGATTGCCAGTTGTCGACCAGTGGCTGCATGAGATGCGTGTATGCGCGGGCATCTTCGCCGAGACCGGATGCCGTAGCTGCCAGATCGTGTTCGAGCATCACGGCGGTGCCGTCGTCGAGCGGATGAGCGAGGGGGGCGGGTGGCTCGATCCACCGCAGGCCGAAATCTGCCAACGGCAGGGTCTGAAAGAACGGGCTCGCGATGCCCATCGGATAGATGGACGAGCCCATGTCGTGATGGAAGCCTGGGAGGGTCAGTTCAGCGGTCGAAGCAGCTCCGCCAACGATGCTGCGGGCCTCGTAGACAGTGGTTTCGACGCCCGCCTGGGCGAGCGTAATGGCGGCGCTGAGGCCGTTGGGACCGCTGCCGACAATGGCGCATGTGGTCATCGGATGAGACTGATCTTACCTCTACGGCTGCAGGCGCGAGGCGGATGACAGCCGGGACTGCGGGTTGGTGAAACGGCAATCCGTGCCGGGACACGATAATTAACAGTCGCAGGCGAGACGAAACCCTTTCATCCCGCGCATACTGAAAGGGTTGCAGTCTTTGGTTCGCACCCTGAAGTGGGATGCGAATTCGACCTAAGTGGGGTTGACTGCCCCTTTTTAGGCGGCCTAGACTCATCCAGTTTGCACCCCCGCTCCGTCCGGAGCAACCGGTTCCCGGACTGAGGGGAAAGTGACTGTGTTTCGGCAGCCGCGACGGTATCCGACGAAGTGTTTCGGAGCCAGCGCGAGCCGGGACCGAGGACCCGGCCTTTGCCGCCTCCAGTAGCCAACTCACCGAACCGGAGTAACGTACCGCTGCGTCTAACACTCTAGTGTGCAGGCCGTCAGGGCCGATACAGAGCGCTGGATGGCTTCTGATACGAAGCGCAGCGCAGGGGCAGAACAGGAGCCTCGCATGTACGGAATTGGAGAAAATTCGAAATGGCAACCATTACGCTCGAGCAGGAGATTAATCCCTGGGAAGCGCAGAGCGCTCGATTTGACTTTGCAGCACGCAAGCTGAACCTGGATCCGGGGCTTTGGAAGGTTCTCAGTTCTCCCTCGCGCGAGATTATCGTTCACTTTCCCGTCCTGATGGACGACGGCAAGATCGAACTCTTCACCGGCTATCGCGTTCAACACTCCATCGCACGCGGCCCAGGCAAGGGCGGCATCCGCTACGCTCCCGACGTCACTCTCGATGAAGTTCGCGCCCTGGCCAGCTGGATGACCTGGAAGTGCGCTGTTGTCAATATTCCCTTTGGCGGAGCCAAGGGCGGCGTGATCTGCAATCCCAAGACGATGTCGCAGGGCGAGTTGGAGCGCATGACCCGGCGCTACACTTCGGAGATTATCGAATTCATCGGACCGGAGAAAGATGTTCCCGCGCCCGACGTAAACACCAACGAGCAGACCATGGCCTGGATCATGGATACCTACTCGATGCACATGCGCCAGACGGTGACCAGCGTGGTCACAGGCAAGCCGCTGAATATCGGCGGTTCGCGCGGACGCACCGAAGCTACCGGGCGCGGCGTGATGGTGATGTGCGACGAGAGCCTGCGCTACATGAACCTTCCAAAGGAAGGCTGCCGGGTCGTGATTCAGGGCTTTGGCAACGTCGGCTCGAATGCTGCTCGCCTGCTGGCCGACAACGGCTACAAGGTGGTCGGCATCGCCGAGTATGACGGCGGCCTGTACAACGCCAACGGCATCGACGTGCACCAGCTGCTGGCTTACAAGCAGCGCAACGGCACCACGCTGGGCTTCCGCAACGCCGAGGCGATGCCTTCTGAGGAAGTGCTGCTTTCGGAGTGCGACATTCTCATTCCAGCGGCGACAGAAAACGTCATCACCAGCCGCAACGCCGACCGCATCCGCGCCAAGATTCTTGTCGAGGGCGCTAACGGCCCGACGACTGCGGTGGCCGATGAGATTCTCGCCGAGAAGCGCATCTTTGTCGTGCCCGATATCCTGGCCAACTCTGGCGGAGTGACGGCGAGTTACTTCGAGTGGGTGCAGGACCGGCAGGGTTACTTCTGGAAAGAAGCGGTAGTGATCGAGCAGCTGGAGAGCATCCTGCGCGAAAGCTTTGACGACGTGGTGCGGTACTCGGAAGCTCACAACGTCAACAACCGCATCGCGGCCTACATGCTGGCTATCGATCGCGTGGCATTCACCATCAAGCAGCGCGGAATCTACGCGTAACCTGCAGGCTCCCCGGGGAGTTTTTCTGTAGCAGAAATCAGTGGAAACAAAGACAGAGCGTCTGGCTTCCGGGCGCTCTGTCCCGCATTGGCACTTTTCCACCGAAGATACGCTTTGGTGGTAACCGATGTACCACAATTGGCTGTTACGCCTGCCCCGGTTCATCCTATACTCACCTTAAGTACTCATCTTGAGCCGTGGCGCTGGTCTTCTTTGAGGCCGGCAGGCCATGAGGTGCATACGGATGCTCCGGACGCTGTTTCGATCATCCAAGAGGTCTGTCCGAGACATGTGCCGGCCCGGGGAATCCGGCTTTTCCTGGCTGCATGGCGGTGACCTCCCTCTGCTTTCCGTTTTTCCCGTCCTGATGGCCGTACTGGCCCTGGTTTCGCTGATCTCCATGCGAGGCGATGCGTTGATCGCTGACGGCATTACTTATTTTTCCTATGCTGCGACGTTTCTGGGCTGCGCGGTTGTCTGCCTGCCCTATGCGGAGCGAGAGCGCGGCATTCTGCGGCTGCGATGGCTGCTTTTCGCTACGGGATTGGTCTTTAACGCCGGAGCTTTTCTGATTGCGGGCATGACGCAGTGGGGCCTGGTGGCCAATGGGAATGCGCAGATTTACCTGGTGCTGCTGCGCGCTTTGAGCAGCTCGATGTTGCTGCTGGCGATCACGCTGTTTTTCTCACAGGCGTCGGTCATGATGGTGGTGCTGGATGCGCTGCAGGCGCTGCTGTTCGGATTCCTGCATCTCTGCCTGGTTTTCGATCCCCGCACACATGATCTATTTACCAAGCATCATGTGACGATCTCAACCGCCATCGCAGTCTTCCTTTTCCTGACCAGCATGACAGCGCTGTTTGGCGCCGGATCGCCCGCTGAGGCCCGGTTCCTTCGCCTTTTGTCTTTCTTCATGGGTTCTCAGGTGATCGCATGTTTCCTGGCGAATCAGGTCTCCTATCAATGGCTGCACTACGAGCTTACGAGCACCTGGGATATCGCAGTGACGATCTGCAATGTAGCGTTTATCTGGCTGGCGACGGCGGGACTTCGGTTCAGGGATCAGCCGGAGATGTCAGAGCGGCCGACGGTTCTGGTTCGCAACTTGATGCCGTCGGCGGTGAGCCTCGGCAATGTCGCGTTTGGATTGTTGATGCTGCTGTACCATCCGTTTGGCGCTATCGGCATAGTGCTGGTCACGGTGGTCCTCTTTGCGCTTCGCACCATCCTGCTGCAGAGCCAGGCCGGCGTCGAACGCGAACAGCTTCAGCAGCTCAATCGCGAGCTGGAACATCTGATCACCATCGACGCGCTGACCGGGGCCGGCAACCGGCGCTCGCTGGCGCACGCAGTCGCCGAACTGCGAGGCGAGGGCAAGTTTGCGCTGGCGCTGGTGGATGTGGACTCGTTCAAGCAGGCCAACGATCACCATGGGCATCTGTACGGAGACGAAGTGCTCAAGACCATCTCCGGCGTGCTCATGGCGGCTGCGCAGGTGACGCCGAATGGATTGTGTGCGCGGCTGGGTGGGGACGAGTTCGCGCTGCTGCTGCCGGGGCTCGATCCGTTATCGGCGCGTCGCGTCGCGGATGAGGCTCGCATGTGTATCTGCGACCTGGCGCTGAAGGCGGGCGACGGCACGATCTCCGTCAGCATCGGATTGACGGTTGCGGAGATCGCCGATGGCTTGCCCTTCGAAGGATTGATGCGTCGCGCCGACGAAGCCCTCTACTGCGCCAAGTCCCTGGGACGGGATCGCGTCGAGCTATGGTCCGAGCCGAGGCCAGTCTCCAATGCAAAGCTGCGTGACCGTTCGGCAACCGCCTGAGCTGACGCAGGGTTTACGTAATTCATGGTTATTCAACTACATATTTGGGGAAATTCTTTCACTCATCCGCGAGCTCTTCGCGCTCGAAGTCACAGACGATAATAGTCAGATCGTCGTCCTGAATTCTGGACCAGTCCTGCACTGCAGCAATGATCTGGCTGGCGGCTTCGTTCTGATCTAAGGCTGCTGTCTGCTTTGCCATAGTGTGCAGCCTGTCTTCGCCAAATAGTTGTCCCTGCTCATTCCGTGCTTCAAGAATCCCATCGGTGTAAAGGATCAGGCGATCTCCCGGCAGGAACGGCATGGTGAGTTGCGTGAAGTCGGCGGATTCGGTGACGGCGAGCATCAGTCCGTTTTCGATGATTTCGGAAACGGCGCCGTTACGCAACAGAAGCATGGGCGGATGACCCGCAGCCGCATAGCGCATCTCTCCTGCCTCGGCGTCCAGGTGGACATAGGCCGCAGTGACGAATTGACTCTGCGTGTTACCGCAGAGCGCGGCGTTCATGCCGGAGAGCAAAAGCGCAGGATCAGCGGCGTGGGTGCGCTGTGAAGTCGCTGCCATCTTGACCATCGATGCGATGAGCGCGGCGGGAACTCCGTGGCCGGAAACGTCGGCGATGAGGATGCCCGCTGCGGTTGCACCGACATTGAGGAAGTCGTAGAAGTCGCCGGCAACGGAAGTCATGGGCACGTAGAGGGCCGCTGCACTGAAGTGGCGTGATGCTGGAAATTCGGTTGGCAGAATAGAGAGCTGCATGCGCTGTGCCAACTCCAGCTCAGCGCGCATTTCTCCGAGTTCCTGATCGCGGCGCAGCAGGCGCCGGGCGGCGACGTAGCCAAGGCAGCCGAGGAAGATGGCAAAGCCGTATGGCTCGATTCTGGATGGATGCCAGAAGTCGCGGATGTTGTCGAAGATGGATGGAATCACGAAGCAGAGCAGGCCGATGCGGATGACGCGGAAGTCCGGATCACTGCTGCGCATGAGGTGCGAACGCACAGCCAGCGCTGGAATTGCGAAGATGACCAGTAGATTGTTCACCCAATCGTAGTAGTGATTAGGGCCGAAAACCAGGGTCGCGATGACCAGACTAAGAAAGAGAGCGCCCAGCGCGATGACTATGGTCTTGCCTCTGCGTCCGAGAAAGCCGGCGGCATCAAAAAAGGCCAGCGCGGGGATGGGGACGGTGTAGTTGATGGCGGCTTTGATACGAACGAAGAATTCGTTGTAGGGCACACCCATGCGCAGCACAGAGGAGTCGATTCTTAGCCGCTGTCCGTAGAGATAGGCGAACATGGCGAGAAATACCAGCAGCGGATCGAAGCGGCGGCGGATCAGGCAGAAAGCGACGGAGACGATAGCTACGGTAATAAAGGCGGATGACAGAAACAACAGTGGCTCATCATGCAGATAGGCGTGCAGTACGTCGCTGGCCGTGAGCGGTACATCGAGTAAACACATTCGAATGAAATGGTACATGTTGACGAACAACAGTTGCATCGGCGATGTGGATGCAGCCGCGGATCAATCCACCTCGATGCGCCAGAAGTCGATGCCGGAAAGCTTGAGCAGGCGGGTTTTGCCCTCGAAGTAGTAGTAGAACTGAGCTGTTTCGGGCGACCATGGCTCTTCGCCGACACGGAAGATACTTTTACCGATTTCGGTAAGCGGCGAGCCGGATAGGGTGAGCCTGTCTTTCTGCACGAACACGCGCGCGTCGCCGCCCCAGGGGCTGTCGCTGCGATAGTGGCCGGCAAATGCCGCGAATGGTTCGGGAGGTTCAAAGGTCTTGGGCCCGTCGTAGGCCAGATTGACATAGAACCCAGGACCATAGTTCAGCTCGACTACGGGCGGTTTGGCTGTGCCGGGCGGCGTGCCTGGTGGAGGAATCTCCGGTGCCTTTCTTCCGAATTGAAACAGATATGGCATCTGAATTCGCGCGAAGACGCTCGGTGTTTGTATGCCTTCAATGGCTAACAGAAACGTGTCCTCGCCGGCATGCTGGAGGGTAAGCGGAGTCGGGCTTCCGGGGGAGACAATTGAGAGCCGCTTGCCGTCGGCCTGGAAGACGAGCGCGGTGCCCTGGCCATTGATCGGGTTAAATGTGCCTTCGTAGTCGGCAGCATTGTCAATGTCTCGCGGATCGGCGATGGCGGGCGCTTCGGGCAGTGGTGTGGATTCATGCTGGGCGCGCAGCAGACGCACGGCGTATTCCGTAACTGCTGTGGGACGGTAGCCCTGCATGGCATTGATTGAAGCGAAGGCTGCAACGCCTCCGTCGAGATCGACGTGGATCGAAGACGCGAAGGAGACCATGCCGCCGGTGTGACGCAGGATCTTGTGGCCATCGAGGGTATCGACTGCGATGCCGTAGCCGTAAGAGGCCGTTGGGCTGAACTCTTCGGCCTTGATGTACGGGGTAGAGAATAGTTTGAAGCTTTCTTCGGAGGCGATGCGGCTCTTCGGTCCCTGGCCGTGATTGAGCAGCATGCGCAGGTAGCGGGCCATGTCGCTGGGAGTGGATGCGATGCAGCCTGCGGTGTCGTCCATGACGAGATTCGCCGCGGGCGAGAGCTTGCCCTGGCGCGGATAGATGCCATCGTCCCAATAGGGCTCGTAGCCGATAGCGCTGCGATCGCGCGAGGACGTGCTGATGACGCCGGTGGTCTGGACCATTTCAAGCGGATTGAGGATGCGTGCCTGGACGCATTTGCGCCACGGGCGGCCGTCGAGCTTTGCCGCGAGTTCGCCGAGAATATCGAAGCCTGCATTGCAGTAATGGAAGTGCTCGCCGGGCGTGTATGCCTGGATGAGACGGGCAGCGGGGTCGGTAGAAAAGATACCCAGGGCGTCGGGCAGGCCTGAGGAGTGGGTCAGCAGATGATGCACAGAGATGGGGCCGAAGCGCTCGGTGATCGGCAGCCAGGGGAGATAGCCGAGCACCGGCTTTTGCAAGTCGAGCTTGCCTTCGTCGCGCATCTGCAGCAGGACCAGGGCCACGAAGGATTTGGTGATCGATCCGATTTGGAAAAGATGTCCGGTTTCGACAGGAGTTTTCAGATCGATGTTGGCATAGCCGTAGCCTGCGATGCGCAGTGTCTTGCTTGTGTTGGTGAGGCCGAGCGTAAGCCCGGGAGCGTTCATCGCGGGCATATAGGCGGCGATGTAGCCGTCAAGCTTTTGTTCGAGAGGATTGGATGCCTGCGGGACAGGCATCTGCGCCTGCGCGTCTGCGGTCCAGAAGGAGCTGCCGATTGTGGCCGCGGCTGCCGCGGAGCTGCGGGTGAGAAAGCTGCGGCGAGAGAGAGCGTGCATCTGCGAGGTCATAAAGGTGCGGCGAGTGTACCATAGCGCCGGCCCATCGAATGCCGCGATTCGCGCGAAGGAAAGAGGCGCGCTTTTCTATGCGCGCTGCACCTCGCGCACGCAGCTCACGCCCTCGGGCAGCGCCGCGCCCATGCGCAGTACATAGCGAACCTTCGGCTCCGGGTTGGGCAGTTCGAGGAAACGGTCGAGAGCGTCCATCACCTGATTGGGATTGCGATCCCAGTAGATGGTGGTGGTGCGCCTTCGCTGGGGACGGATGCAGGCCAGCTCCAGCCGCGCTACGGCGCGCAGCAGAAGATTATCGTGCTCCTGCAGCGACAGCAGAAATTGCGTGCTGAGCTCTTCGATCGAAGGCGGCGCGGGATGCGCGCGAAAGTGCTCCGCAACGTAGCTCTCGAAGCAGCCCAGGCGCTTCATCAGCCGCGAAGTGTAGCGGCACTGCCACTCGATCTGGAAGCGATGCCACCAGCCGGCGATGGAGTGCATCATCTTCAGTCCCGGCGAAGCGGCCACGCTGTTGAGCCAGGGATCCGACTGAGGAATGGTCTGGCCGCGCAGCAGGGCGAGCAGGCCGCGCTGCTGTTCTTCGAGACTTGTCGTTACGGTGTCGGTCAGCATGAAGCGATTGCCTTTCGGATGCGCGTGAGTTCAGCGCAGATGCGGTCGTGGCCGAGATTGGGAACGGCTTCCTTGAGCAACTCGTATGTGACCACGCCGAGATTGGGGCAGCGGCGCAGGATGCCTAGCCCCAGATCGAGCGTGGACTCCGCCGTGGGCTGCGAATGAATGTCGAGCTGAAATCCTTCATGGCGGAAGCCGCCGGCCAGATGAATTTCGCGGACCGGATCGAGGTTCAGCTCATCGAGAAAGCCTGCGATATCGAAGCCGAAGTTATAGCGGTCGCATTCGAGGTTGTAGGCGTCGAGGATGAGCCCGCAGCCAGTGCGCGCGGTGATCGCATTGAGAAAAGCGGCAGGCGTGTAGTCGCCTGGAGCGTCGGGCAGCAGGCCGATGATGTGTTCCATCAGAAACGGCGCCTTGTAGCGCTCCTGGATGCGGAGGACACGCTCGCAGATGAGGTCAAGCATCTCTTCGCTGCGCGGCAGCGCGATCATGGTTCCCAGATCCTGGCCGTCGACAGTGGTGAAGCCCAGATGCTCGCTATGCCAGAGCGGAGTGAAGCGAGTGAAGAACTCGTCGAGCAACTGCAGATATGCCTCGTTCCATCGATCGAAGGAGCCAATGGAGAGGCCGATGCCATGCACGATAACGCCGGTGTGCGAACGAACCGAATCCAGCTCATCCAGCACCTCGGGCCGCAGGCTCGCGCGTCCTGCCGTTCGTTTCGAGTGCCCGCTGCTCTCGATGCGGGTGATGCTGTCGGGCGGGATTTCTAGGTAGTCGACCAGCGGAGCGATGCGTTCCAACAAGCCTGGACCGGAGCCCTCGTAGGTAGTGGCCAGCGCAGGTCTGGGAGCGGGGTGCGAAGATTGCAGGGCTGCGCTGGTCATTGGGATTTTCTCCATAGGAATGGAAAGGTTAGTACTGGACAGACCCCACGCCGGGAAGACCCTTGAGTCCGCCGAAGTCGCCGGGATCGCCAGCCAGGTGCAGATCGAATCCGAGCAGACCGCAGGTGCGGCAGCCGTAGATTCCACCGATGGTGGCAACGATTTTGTGGATGGCTTCGACGTCGACGGCGCCCTTCAGGGTGACCTTGACGGTGGTGCGAGGGGATACGTGAGCTGCTGTTACATCAGCCATGGTCTTTCTCCTTCAACGCGATCCGCCTTGGCAGATGCGTGCTTACTAGTGGTTGGCGCCGCGCGTTCGTTTCAGGGATTCGGCTTGCCGGAGGATGAATTCGATGGGATGAATGCATTGGCACGGCATGACCGGTGGCTGCAAAGTATGGGCGCAATGTGTCCACGGCTAAGGCGGAACGGGCGCTGCCGAACCAAAGCGGCAGGCTTCAGTTCGGCAGCACCGGGTGCGAAATACGCAAGTAAAGGTTAGTTGCGCGGCGGGAAGAAGCCCTGAGCGCAGATGGAATATTGAAGCCCCTTGGGAGCGATGGCGCGCAGGTCGGGCAAGGCGAAGTTCTGAGTTCCATTGCCGCCAAAGGTCGTGCCCAGAAGCGAAAACAGGGCCGTATTCTGGTTGATCGGCATCAGGCGGCCGTCAGCGGGCAGCGCGTTGGAGCCGTAAGCGTTGACTGAGAGGATGATGTCGCCGAGCGTGCAGGTGGCAGGCTCTTCGAAATCGGCTCCGGTGTAGCCAGAGGTGCCGAGCAGGCTGGAAACAGCGGTCAGGTTGGCGGGGATGGAGCCGGTGCCGTCAGCTCCGGCCGGTCCTTGCGCGCCCTGCGGCCCGGCCGGTCCAGCCGGACCTGTGAGCCCCGTGAGCCCTTGCGCTCCGGCCGGTCCTGCAGCCCCGATGGCGCCAGCTACACCAGCCGGCCCAGCCGGTCCAGTAGCTCCCTTGGCTCCAGCGATTCCAGCGGGGCCTGCAGGGCCGGTGGTTCCCTGTATTCCCGCTGGACCCGCTGGGCCGGTAGCGCCTGTCGCTCCCGCTGGTCCAGCGGTTCCGGTAGCGCCCCTCGCTCCTGCTGGCCCAGCAAGGCCTGTGGCTCCGGTTGCGCCTTTGGGCCCGGCAACACCGGGCAGACCGATCGGGCCTTGCGGACCAGTTGGACCCTGGATGTTCCAGCTATCGAACTTTTCAAAGGAATTGCACTCCGACTTCGAATTGACGATGCGGGTGAGTCCATCGAACTTGTTGACGCAGGCGTTGATGACCGTAGTGGTGGGCAAGTGGTGCTGAATCTGTGGTGTGGGCTGTGCGACGGCTGACGCTGCCAGAGCGAAAGCCGCGAGAATCGGGAAGAGTCTTGGAGCTTGCATCGTACCTCCTGTTGCAATTGGTGCTGTAGAGATTTGAACGAAAACTGTAGCGACGGACTGCAGCGTTGACAACTGTTTCTTTTCGATTTCGCGATAGATTCACAGCGCAGTGCAGAAAGGCGATCCGGTCGAAGGATGGTGCTGCCTTGGTACAAAACGTTTCCTGAAAATCGGCGTACGATCGGCGCGAGATTAAGGTGCCCGATTTGGGACAACTTTGGCCATTCCGTGTGCCTCGGGTGAGTGAAATCTAACCGGCGCATATAATTCCCCTAGAACGAGAGGAATGCCTGCTCTCGGCAAGGGACTGCGGACTTCGAGTGAATCTGCCCAACTCCATCACGCTGAGCCGCATCGTCATGATCCCGCTGCTGCTGTGGATCTTGTCGCCGCACTTCACTTGGCGGGGAGTGGACGGGGCGCAGGAGCTTACCGCTTCCATACTGTTCATCCTGGCCTCGATCACCGATGGCGTGGATGGCTACCTCGCGCGCAAGCGAGGTCAGATCACCACCATGGGGATTCTGCTCGATCCCCTTGCGGACAAGATCATGGTCACCGCGGCTTTCATCGAGCTGGTGGCCTACAACCCCGACGTGGTCAAGGTCTGGATCGCTGTAGTGATCATCGGGCGTGAGTTTCTGATTTCCGGGCTGCGGTCGATTGCCGCTTCGGAAGGCTTTACCATCCAGGCCAGCGATCTCGGCAAGCTCAAGACTGTCATACAGATTGTCGCGGTGGTCTCGGCCATCCTGGCGCACCGCTGGTATCAGTGGGAGTTCTTTGGGGTGATTATTCCCGTCAAATGGACTGCGATTACAGCGATCTACTTTGCTGCGCTGGTGTCGGTGATCTCAGCGGTCGACTACTTCATCGGCTTCTGGAAAAAGATCGACCACGCCGCGGCGGACCGCCGGAAGTCGTTCGTCATGACCCGCAAGGGCGGCCAAAGTGTCTCTCCAGCAGAGTAAAGCGTGGAACAATCGCGGCTCGCCGCTGCGTATTTCCCGTTCGCTGCATCAATGCACAAATCGCCATAATTCCCGGCAAATCGAAGTCATGGAAAAGAAAGGGTTTTCAACAAACTTTTCCAAAGTCCTCCCATTCGCTGAATTGTTCCACGTAGAACAATTTGCAAAGCCGCTGGGAACAGAAGCCGGACTGGTCGGACGATAGTCGTAAGCTCAAAGCAAGAAAAAGCCCCGGCGGGATGCCGGGGCTTTTTCGCCTACTGAGTTGATGGGTTAGACAGCCGCCAGAGCCGGTTCCAGCTGGGAAGCGGCAGGCTTGAGCGCCGGTGCGGCGGATGCCGTAACATGCGCGGGCGCCTGAGCCGGGCTGTGGGCTCCGCGAGTGAGGCGGTGGACGAAGTGGTACGGCGGCCAGGGTCCGGAGAGTTGCATGTGGCACTCCCGCATCATGGCGCTGGTGGTGGCGAACTTGTTCTGGTAGCGCTCCACGCATTTGCGGTCGATCAGGTGGGCGATGTCGAGCAGCATCTTGCCGCTTTCGGTCATTCGGCAGCTGATCTCCTCGTCCAGAGGAGAGAACATGCGGTGCATCTGGAAGCTGACGGCACGGGCCCGGGTCTGGCGCTCGCGCTGGCGGGTGGCTGTCTCGCGCAGGTTGGAGAGATACTCCTTGCCTACGCCTTCCAGGGGCAGATGCTTATCCAGCTGATTGGTGCAGCAGGCGTCCACGTGGATTTTGAGGTGCATTTCCGTCTTCCCGTGCAGACGCTCCAGATTGCCCTGAAACTGGCGCTGATTGGAGCGAATCGACTTGCGAAGACCTTCATCGTCGTTGAAAACGGTGCCGAAACGGAAGGGAAGGACGGTGGAGTGTTTGAAGCAGTCAGCGATGACTCGGGCATGATCCACACCGGCCTTTTGATTGAGGGCTTCGGTGGGGTTGTGTTCGCTGACGACGATGGCTAAATCACTGGCGGGGTAGAGGAAGACCTGATTTCCTGCGACTCCAAGTACGGACTCGAGGGGAATTGGTTTGCGGTGACGGGCTAGTTCAGGGAAGGCTTGTTTCTCACCAATGCAATAGGCATACCATGCCATAACGTACACGCTCCATCAGTCGGCGTGGGTATTCGCCGCCTGTTTGTTCTTGAGTTACGTCGTGCGCTAACTTCGCGAAGCCACGGAAGCTGGCATTGCTGCGAGCAGTCAGGTTCCGGGAGGTATCAAAGGGAACTGAACTAACGCGAATACTAGCCCGTGGAAAATACGACTGGCAATCACACACTTAGGGAAATCCCGAAATGGAAGCTGAAAATGGAAAGTGATATTTACGGCATGAATATTGATTTTGATGAATACAAATTTTGCATCGGTAAGCGTATTCATTGCAACAACGAAAGGAAATTGAGGAGCTTTTACGTCGGGGAAAGTGATCTAAGGGCCGTACAGATCCTGCGCGGAAATTCCCACAATGGAACTTATAGATTCAGAGGCAGATTCAGCGGAGAATGTAGTCGTCGGACCATATCCGCCGGGGCGTTCCGAAACCGGGAGCGCAAGCCCGGGCGTCTGGGATCAGCGCAGGATGTGCTGCAGCTGGACGATCAGATAGATGTTGAGCCCCAGGGAAATGAGCAGCACAATCACTCCGATTACCGCGAAGGTGCTGATGCGGCTGCCTACGGCGCGCAGGTCTTCTACCAGCTCCTGCTGCTCCAGCGTATTGCGGTCGGTGGCTTCGCGAACCCGGTCGAGCTGATCTTCGACGCGCTTGAACTGCGTGGCCTGCTCGGCGATCTGGTTGCGCAGTTCGCGATTGCTGTTGCGGACCTCGGCGAGGCCGCGCTCGACGGGCTCCAGATCGATACGAACCTGAGGCGCGGGCGGCGGAGGGGGCGGCTGCACATGCTGGGCAACCAGCGCTCCCACGGCTGAGGCGATGTTGCCGTCGATCAGGGGCAGCAGCTTTTGCACCAGCGGGATGGTGGAGCGAAAGGCATCGATGGCGCGCTGCAGGCCGGACTTGGGGGCATTCGGATCGTAAGGCATAGGGGTGGGGGCGGAGGACGCGGCAGCGGGCGGCGGCGGAGCAGCCGAAGAAAGCGGCATGGATGGCGCCGGAGGAGGCATCTGGCCGGGCTGGCTGGGCGAACCGGACGGACTTGATGAACCCGGCTGGCTTGATGAAGCTGATGGGCTCGATGAACCGGATTGGCTCTGGGAGGGCAATGGGTTCAATGGTCCGGAAGAAGCCGGTGCGCTGGAGTAGGGACGTTGCGGGTTCGGCTGAGGCGCCGCGGGAGAATAAGGTTGCGGCCATTGCATGGGCATGGCCGGTTCAGGCGCTGCCTGGGGATGTTCGTAGGCTTCGAGAGATGGCGGGGGCTTCTGCGGGTAGGAGCGGCCGTTCAATATTGGAGGCTCCATCTCAGGAGCCTGGGGGACTGGGGAAGCCGCAGGACGGCCCTGATAGGGACGAAGGCGCGAATCGGGGACTGGATCGCTCATCGCCTGGACACGCTGGCCCAGTTCGCCCAACCCAAGATTTTGCGGTTCGCTCATGAAAACCCTTCTTCAGCTCCGATGGCCCTTGGTCCGTATCGAAAACCTTTCCTACCAATATATAAGGAGTGGAGTATGAGAACTGCCACGGAAACGACAGCGGGGAACAAGGAAGTGCGATAGGGTTGCGCTATTGTCCACTTTTGGACAAGCAGGTTTCGGCTTTGGACAGTTTCCATGGCAGAGGGTTTTGGTGGCGATGGGAAACTAGGTCAGGAATTTCGGATCAGGTAGGCCCCGGCATTCCCTCGGGGGCTAAATCCCTGTTGATTCCGCGCGGTTTATGTACGGGCTAAAGTCCGTACCCAGGCGGCTGACAAAGCTGCTGGGCGGATGGTTCCCGTCCCTCAGGGGCTAAAGCCCTCTTGATTCTGTTGAGCTTAAGTACGGGCTGAAGCCCGTACCCTTCAAAGCAGAGCCTGTAGAAGGGAAGACTGCGCGCGAAACTTTTGGAGCGCGGCGTGCTTCAATAACCTTGATCGGAAATGCGAGCCACGACCGGAAATATAGGTAAGAGACACCTCAAACGGAGGTAAGGATGCAGTCCTTCCTGAACGATTTACTATTTGCCGTTCGCCAGCTGCGCAAGACGCCGGGGCTGGCAGTGCTGGCGATCCTGACCCTGGCGCTGGGCGTCGGAGCCAATGCGGCGATCTTTACGGTGATCGAGAGCGTGCTGCTGCGTCCGCTGCCCTATCCGCATTCCGAGCGGCTGCTGTATATCGGGGGCAGCGATAAAGCGGGATTCAACACGACGTCGTGGCTGAACTATCACGACATTCGCGACCAGTCGCAGTTGCTGACGGCGACCGCGGGGTATTCGGAAGACGTGGGCGTGGTGCAGAATGCGGATACTTCCGAGAGCGTGCCTGCTCCCAGGGTTACGACGAACCTGTTTTCCATGCTGGCGGCGCGGCCGCTGTTGGGGCGCATTTTTACCGAGGCCGAGGGGCAGCAGGGAGGGCCGAACGTAGTAATGCTCTCCGAGGGACTGTGGCGGCACAGCTTCCACGCCGATCCGCAGATTGTGGGCAAGACGGTGAAGGTGAGCGGCAAGTCGAGCACGGTTGTCGGGGTGATGCCGGCTTCTTTCCGGTTTCCGGAACAGATCGGGCCGGGTGTAGACTCGGCGGTTTGGTTGCCGGCGCAGCCGACCTCCGAGATGCTCAAGGATCGCGGCTACCACTTTTTCAACATCGTCGCCGAGATGCGGGCAGGTGCGACGGTTGAGCAGGTGCAGCGCGAGCTCGATTCGATCGCCGCACACATTCCCAAAACCAAAGACGACAGCGTTGCGATCTTTCACGCCGGAGGCTACCAGGAGACACTGACTGGGCCGGTTCGGCCGGTGCTGTACGCGCTGTTTGGGGCGCTGGCACTGGTGCTGCTGATCGCCTGCGCCAATGTTTCGAACCTGCTGATCGCACGCTGCCTTGGCCGCCAACAGGAGTTTGCGGTGCGCTCGGCGCTCGGCGCGGGCCGAATGCGGCTGATGGGACAACTGCTGTCAGAGGGCATGGTGCTGAGCCTGCTGGGCTGCGGTGTCGGGGTGATGCTGGCGTACCTGGCGATGGCGGCGGTGCGCAAGCTGCCGGATGGGACGATTCCGAGGGCGGACTCGATTGCTCTTCACTGGACGATCGTATTGGTGCTGGCGGCGATTGCGATTATCACGACCATGCTGTCTTCGCTGCTGCCGGCGCTGCTGGTGGCGCGAGCCAATCCGCAGGCGGCGCTGCAGGCCGCATCGCGAGGCATCGGCTCGCGGTCGGTAAGCGGCAAGTTGAGCGGATGGCTGGTGGCGGGGGAAGTGGCGCTCTCAACGCTGCTGCTGGTGGGGACGGGGTTGCTCTTCCACACGCTTTGGAATCTGCAGCAGTCGCGGCTGGGCTTTGAAACCGATCACATCACTACTTTCGTGGCAACGCCGGCGGATTCGGCGGGATTCTCGGGGATGACGGTTTCTGAGGATACCGGAACGGCGCAGCCCTCGTTGGCGACGCTCACCTATCTGCCAATCCTCGACCGCATGCGGCACCTGCCGGGCGTGGTGAGCGCTGCAATGGTCACCAGTCCGCCGCTCTCAGGAATGAATGTGCAGACCAGCTTTTCGGTCGTCGGGCGGGCGAAAGATCCTGCGAACACGCCATTCGGCCGCATTACCGCGGTGAGCGGAGAGTATGCGCAGACACTGGGTACGCCGATGCTGCGCGGCCGGATGATCGACGATAACGACGCTGCGGGTACTCCGTTTGTGGTCGTGATCAACGAGATGCTGGTGAAGAAATACTTCCACAACACCGATCCGCTGCAGAAGCAGCTGGATCTGGGCGGCAAGGATACGGGGATGATCCGGCCTTACACGATTGTGGGGGTGATGGCCGACCAGGTGGACCAGACGGTGGGCGCACCGCCGCTGCCGCTGGTGATGGTTCCGCAACAGCAGATTCCGACGACTTCGCTCTTCTACCAGGCGCTGCTGGAAACGGTGGTGAGCTTTGTCGTCAAGACGCGTGGCGAAATTCCTTTGGCGTCGCAGATGCGCTCGCTGTTTCACGAGGCGGCGCCAGGCTTCGCTTTGGATAACTTCCAGACCTTGCAGCAGGCAGTTGAGGGAAATACTTTCAGCCAGCGGCTGGGACTGTATCTTGTGGGCTCCTTTGCCGGGCTGGCGGTGGCGATGGTGATTGCCGGGCTATACGGGGTGCTGACGCAGCTGGTGAGCTACCGGCGGCGGGAGATTGGCGTGCGCATGGCGCTGGGCGCGACACGGACCAGCGTGGCGCAGCTGATTCTTCGCCAAGGATCGACGCTGATCGGGACCGGGCTGGTGGTGGGGCTGGTGCTTTCGGTGGCGTCGTCGCGGCTTATCCAGAGCTTTCTGTACGAGGTGGGTTTTCTGGATGTGTGGACGTACCTGGCGGTCGCGGCGACCTTGACGGTGGTGGGGCTGGTGGCGGCGTTCCTGCCAGCGCGACGGGCAGCGATGATCGAGCCGATGGAGGCGCTGCGGACCGAGTAGTCTAGCGCAGGCAGAAGCTTGGCGCTGGCCTCAGTGGCCCTTGTTGAGGGCGAAGAGCACGACGCGGAGCATCTCGGATTCGGGGGCCGGCTTGCCGGTCCACAGCTCGAATTGGCGCGCGCCCTGGTAGACGAACATCTCCACGCCCTGGATGACGGCGGCTCCGCGCTTGCGAGCAACCTGGAGCAGCGGGGTTTCGAGCGGGTTGTAAACCAGGTCGAAGACCAGCCGCGCTTTCCACTCACTGGTCTCGAGCGGCAGCGGATGGGAGTTGCCGTGCATGCCGCAGGGAGTGGCATTGATGAGGATGTCGAATTCGCTGGCGGCGATCTGCTGGCGGGTGATGCTGGCTGCTCCGGCGCTGGCGGCCAGCTCTTTGGCGGTGGCTTCCTTGCGGCTCCAGACGGAGACCTGGGAGCCTTTTTCGGCCAGGCCGTAGACGGCTGCGCGAGCTGCTCCGCCGGCTCCGAGGACGAGAACGCGCGCGCCCTTCAGGGCGATGCGTTTTTCGAGTGGCCGGATGATTCCTGCGACGTCGGTGTTGAAGCCGTACAGCTTGCCGTCGGCACCTCTGCGGATGGTGTTGCAGGCTCCCAGCTTGGCGGTTAGCGGGTCGACGTTGGCCAGATGTTCTAGCACCTGCTGCTTGAGCGGCATGGTGACACTGATGCCGTTGAGCGGCAGGTTGCGGACGAGGTGAAGCAGGTCGGCGACAGACTCTGTTTTCAACGGCAGATAGACGGCGTTGAGACGCTCGCGGCGGAAGGCGCTGTTCTGCATGAGTGGCGAAAGCGAATGGGCGACCGGGTTGCCGGCGACGCCGTAGATGCGGGTGGCCTGATCGAGCTGGTCGATGCGATACAGGTCCTTGAGCGTTCTGGCGCTGATCTGGCCGGGAGCGGTCTCGGAGCCGTCCTGCGCAGCGGCAAAAGTGAAGGCTGAGCCGGCGCGCAGGCTGAGGATGCGGCTGACGACACCGGCCTCACCCATGGCGATGCCGATTACCTGCGCATCGCCGGAGCGCTGCTGCATCCATTGCAGCAGGTTGAGGCTGTCAGTGAGGGAGTGGGCGGTGCTGACGACTTTGATGAAGTCCGGCTCGAAACGCTGGATGCGGGCAAAGACCTGCTCGGGATCGACCGGCTTGTCGAAGTCGTGAAAGCTGATCAGCAGGGCGGCATCGCTCTCCTGCAGGGTGCGCAATTCGAAGTCGCTCAACTCTTCCGCGGATTCGATTTCCAGGTCGACGATGGCGAACCCCACCTCGACGGCATGGGCGAGGATGTTGAGCTCTTCAGTTCGAGAGCCGGCGAAGCCTCCGCCGAAGGCTTTGCGGCGGCAGGTGGCGATGGCCACGATGTCTTTGTGCGCGGCGAGGAACTTGCCCAGAGGCGCGATGGCTACGGCGGGTTTGTCGAGCAGGTCGAGACGGAACTCGAGAAACTGGGAGTCGGCTCGCGCAGCTTCAGCGCGCTCCAGTAACTCCGAAACGGCGCTGGCGCGAAGCGAGACACAGATGCGCCCGACCCGGGATCGGAGATACGCTGCCGGCGAGATGGGGGAATTCTGCGGCATAGAGCAATTGCGGCATCTTAAAACGGTCTAAGCCACGATGCAAGTGGATAACACGGAAGGTGCATTGAGTTGTAAGTGATTGTGACAGGGGAACTTTGCCGTGGTGGGAAGCTGAAGAAAGCAGCAGCGTGAAAAGGAGGTAGACTGTCTACTGCTCATGGGAGTAGTGTGTCTACATCTATGGCGGAACGAGACGGGTACAGGAATCGGGTGGAGTTACTGCAGGGGACGCTGGACATGTTGATCCTGCGAACGCTGCAGTGGGGGCCTTCGCACGGGTATGGCATCGTGCAGGCACTGCGGGTGCAGTCTGGAGAGACGCTGCAGGTAGAGACAGGCTCGCTGTACCCGGCGCTGCACCGGCTGGAGCGGCAGGGCTGGGTCGAATCGGTGTGGAAGCAGACGGAGAGCAATCAGCGGGCGCGCTTTTACAGCATTACCGAAACGGGAAGGAAGCAATTGCTCGA
>DATAZR010000199.1:0-63111 GCA_036271955.1 Acidobacteriaceae bacterium | reverse complement strand
CTGGGCGATGGGCTGGACGACGCGGGCGAGCTTGGGATTGAAGCCGATGGCGACGCCGACGGGGATGGTCCAGAGGGCGGAGATGAGCAGGGAGGCGTTGACGCGGAGGAAGGTGGCTCCGGCGCCGAGGAGAAGCAGGCGGAGGTCGGGCCAGGTGACGCTCTGGAGCATGAGGACGGCGCGGGATGCTCCCCAGGCGACGGCGACGGTGGCGAAGATGACAAAGAGCCAGAAGCCGAGGGAGTTCTTAGGGCCGGTGTCTTCGGAGTCGATGGCGTGGACGACGCGGTTGGATTTGGTGGCGGCAAGGCGGCGGTAGATGGGCTCTTCGATACTCATCCAGACGCGGCCGGGGATGCGGCTGAGGTTGGAGCGCTGGAGGAGTTCGAGGATGGGCGAGGTGACGCGGTCGGCGGACTCGACTTGTTCGAATTTGAATTTGTCGGACCAGGCGATGAGCGGACGCCAGAGAAGCTGGTCGGTGGCGACGACGATGAGGATAACGGTGGCGATGCCGGCGAGGAGGGCTTTGACATCTCCGGAGTAGGTGGCGGTCTGGATGTAGCTGCCGAGGCCGGGAAGCTGGAAGTTGCGGTCGCCCATGGTGAAGATTTCGCAGAGGATGAGGGCGAACCAGCCACCGGCGACGGAGACGATGGAGTTCCACACCAAGCCGATGGTGGCGTAGGGCATTTCAAGCTGCCAGAAGCGCTGCCAGGCGGAGTAGCGGTAGATGCGCGAGGCTTCGAGCATCTCTTTGGGGATGGATTTGAGGGAGGAATAGAAACTAAAGGCCAGGTTCCATACCTGTCCGGTAAAGATGAGGAAGATGACGGCCATCTCGATGCCGAGCTGGTGGCTGGGGATGAGCGCGACCATGGCGAGGACGACGGGCGGAAGGAAGCTGAGGACGGGGATGGATTGGAGGATGTCGAGGGTTCCGATCATCCAGGCTTCGATCCGTGGGCTGTAGGCGGCGGTGTATCCGTAGGTGATGGCGAAGGCGAGCGAGAGCAGGTAGGCGATGCCCATGCGCACGATGGAGTAGACCGCGTAGAGCGGCAGGGCGCGGAAGGAGTGCGAAATGGGCACGACTGGGACGGGCGCGCCGAGCCAGTATTGCGCGGTGTGGACGATGGCGAAGAAGACGGCGAGTCCGCAGGCGGCGATGCCGATGTCGATGAAGAAGGGCCAGGTGCGGACGGTGACGAGGGAGCGGGCGAAGGGGTGGAGGCGGGGATTCTGGAGGGGGCTGGAGAGCTTCATCCTCAGTCCTCCGTCGAATCGTTGGCGGTGACTTCGTCTGTTTCGTCTTCGTTGGCTGCCTGGGCTTCTTCGATCTCGGCTTCGAGATCCTGTGGGAGGGTGAAGCGGCGGCGGGCGGCGTCGAAGTCGAAGAGCTCGGCGTAGCGCCCCCAATTGACGGCGGTTTCGACCTGACGCCGGGATTCGTCATCGCTGAACTGCTCGTCGAGCATGTCGAGGAAGAATTCTTCGGGGACGGTGTGATCGGATTTGGTATCGAGGGCGCGGCGGATCTGGCGGAGAAGCAGGACGTTTTCGGTGGCGGCGGCGCGGAAGAGCTCTTTCTGATGAAGGATTTCGGAGTTGGCGTAGGCGGTGCCGGTTTCGGTGATGGCGGCGTCGCCTTCTTCAATGGTGAGAAAGCCGAGGATCTGGGCGGCGTCGACGATGGGGAGAAGGTCGTCGATTTCAAAGGCGAGGTCGTCGGCGAGGCGGTAGATGTCTTCGCGGCCGTTTTTGTCGATGAGGAACTCGAGCAGGCCTGCGACGCCGCCGGGGCGGGCGTGGGGCAGCATCTGGTAGTGCATCTGGCGCTGGTCGCGGACGGGCTTGCCTGTGGTCTGGTCGGGCGCGGCGGGGACGACTTCAGGGCGGGTGAGGACTTTATAGATGTAGTCGACAAGCGCGGTGAAGGGCTCGGATTTGCGGTCGCGCGGATGTTGAAGTTGTACTTTAAAGTCTGTCCGGATATGGCCAGGATTACGGCCTAGTACGATGATGCGGTCGGCGAGCAGGACTGCCTCTTCGATGTTGTGGGTGACGATGAAGACGGCCTGGGTGGGCATAGTTTTCTTAGCCCAGAGCTCCAACAATTCAGAGCGCAGGTTTTCGGCAGTGAGGACGTCGAGGGCGCTGAAGGGCTCGTCCATGAAGAGGACTTCGGGTTCGACGACGAGGGCGCGGGCGAAGCCGACGCGCTGGCGCATACCGCCGGAGAGCTCCTTGGGGAAGGCGGCCTGGAAGCCGTCGAGGCCGACGGTGTCGAGCATGCGCAGGCTGCGCTCGCGGCGGGTTTCGGGGTCGATGCCACGGGCTTTCAGGGGCGCTTCGACGTTTTCGAGGACGGTGAGCCAGGGAAAGAGCGCGAAGCTCTGGAAGACGATGGAGACGTTGATCTCGGCGTCGGCGATGGGCTTCTCATGCCAGAAGACCTGGCCGGCTGAGGGTTTTGAGAGGCCAGTCAACATGCGGAGCATGGTGGATTTGCCGGAACCGGAAGGGCCAAGGAGGGCGACGATTTCGCCGGGGACGATGGAGAGGTCGGTCGGGGAGATGACCTGGATGCGGTTCTGGGATGGCTGGGCGTAGTACTTCTCGATCTGCCGGGCGCGAATGATGGGCACCACGGCAGCGGATGGCTGCTGGCTCTGAGCCGAAGCAGGAGCAGCGGAGGCGGGGCTGGCGTGCTGCGTGAGGTTGGCGGGGGCGTCCTGCACGGGCGGGTCTCCAAGGTTGATTGCCATAGGATGCATCATGGCAAGTGTCAGATTCCTGTCAGGTTATTGCAGGCGAGTTGCAGCCGGATGAACTGCCGCCGGTCCGAGGAGAAAAGCCGCGAAAGACGGCGCAAGATTCAATAATAGGATTACTTCAGTGTGGCCAACACCATGCGAAGACCGGCACAAACTTTGTGTCTATCTCTGGCCACAGCGTATCATTCTTTAGAAGCTATCCACTGCACGCGGAGCAACTTTGCTGGAGGACTGGGGTCCACTGGATGACAGGGTTGGACAGAGACGTGCCAGACGACGGCAGTTTATGAGAGGCTTTTAACAGCAACCTGAGGAACTGCCATTCCGTCCATTGGACTGGATGCTTCGTAAGCCAAATTTTCCCCCGGCGAGCCTCAAGCGCCATTCCGAATAGGAGTCTATGCCCGAGAACGCACATAAGCCCCGAGTTCTGGTTGCCGACGACGAACGTGTGATCGCCGATACGCTGGCCATGATTTTGAACCAGAGCGGATTTCAGGCGCGCGTGGCTTACACGGGCGAGAAGGCTCTGGAATTGGCTGCGGAGTATAAGCCGGAGATGTTGATCTCCGATGTAATTATGGCTGGACTGAACGGGATCGACGCGGCGATTCAGATTCGCGAGATTTTGCCTTCGATCAAGATTCTGCTGTTCTCGGGGCAGGCGGCTACGGCCGACCTGCTGGAGAAGGCGCGCGCGCAAGGCTACGAGTTCGAGATTCTGGCCAAGCCGGTGCATCCTCAGGACCTGCTGGCGAGGCTGCGCAGCTAGCTGACTTTGTGCCCATTCTCGATCCTGGCGAAAGATGCCGGTCGAGAGTGGATGGCTTCTCCGCAAGGCCGGCAGCAATCGAGTTCAGTCCGCTGCAGCATCCATCGGATCGCAGGACGAATGCGGCAAGAATCGCATGCGAGCCCAGTGCTTCCATCCATCGATTGTGGTGGTTGAAGGCAGAGCCTAGCCGGGACCCTATACTTGATCGGAAGCTATCTCATGTATGCTTTTCGGCTTCGAGGAACGACCTGAACGCCGCTTTGATTGCGGCGTTCATCCGAGGCATTTCTGGCCGTGGAGTGTTTATGAGATAGCTTCCATGGCAGAATTCGGGTTGCTGGGTGGGGCAGTGTCTGCTCTCACTGCATGCTCTGAGGATTGGACTTCCACATTGAACAGACTGGGTATATTTATCGCTTTCGTCGCGATGGCGTGCGGCATTCGTGTCGCCGGCCAGACACCCGACATCCATACTGGATTGCCGCATCTGGAAAAGCGTGGGAATGCTACGCAGCTGATCGTCGATGGCAAGCCGATGCTGGTGCTGGGCGGAGAGCTGCATAACTCGAGTTCATCGAGCGTGGAGTACATGAAGCCGGTGTGGCCGCGGCTGGCGGCGATGCACCTGAATACGGCACTGCTGCCGGTGGCGTGGGAGACGATTGAGCCGGAAGAGGGGAAGTTCGATTTTCGCAATGTGGATGGGCTGCTGGATGGAGCGCGAGAGAACAACCTGAGGCTGGTGATTCTATGGTTTGGAGCGTGGAAGAACACGTATTCGAGCTATGCGCCGGGATGGGTCAAGCGAAACGAGGCGCGGTTTCCGCGGGTGGAGATGAGCGATGGGCGAGGCACGGAGCGGCTGTCGCCTTTCAGCGCGGCGGTTCGCGATGCGGATGCGCGGGCCTTTGCGAAGCTGATGCGGCACCTGAAGGAAGCCGATGGGGACAGACACACGGTGCTAATGGTGCAGGTGGAAAACGAGGTTGGGGTGATTCCTGAATCGCGGGATCACTCGGCTGTGGCGAATGCTGCTTTTGTGGGCACGGTTCCGGCGGCGTTGACGAGCTATCTAGGCAAGCAAAGAACGATGTTGGAGCCGGAGTTGCGAGCTGCATGGGAAGCGGCGGGCGGGAAAACTGCGGGGAGCTGGCAAGATGTGTTCGGCAAGGGCTCGCTGACTGACGATCTCTTTATGGCGTGGCAGTATGCGACCTACATTGAACGCGTGACGGCGGCGGGCAAGGCGGAGTATGCGCTGCCGATGTTTGCGAATGCGGCGCTGATTCGACCGAACTATGAACCGGGGCAGTACAACAGCGGCGGTCCTCTGCCGCACTCGATGGATGTATGGCGGGCGGGAGCGCCGTCGCTCGATTTCTTCTCTCCCGATATTTACTTCAATGAATTTGCGCTGTGGGCGGGCAGGTATGCGCGGTCGGGGAATTCGCTGTTTATTCCTGAGGCGCAGGGAGGCGCGCCGGGAGCGGCGAATGCGCTGTATGCCTTTGGGCGGCTGGGCGCAATTGGGTTCTCGCCGTTTGGGGTGGACGATGTTGGGAATGCTCCGCTGGACCTGGTGGGCATCACCAATGCTGCGGAGAAGCCGGACAACGCTGCTATCGCGAACGTGTATGACGAGCTGTCGAAGCTGACGCCGGTGATCCTGGAGAAGCAAGCGGAAGGCGGCGTGACTGCTGCGTTGATTGAAGGCGATGCGCAGAGAGCGGCTAAGGTGGCGATTGGCGAATACATGGCTACTCTCTCACGAGCGGGTAACGGCGGCGTGGCTGCGGATTCGCGGATTGGGGCGATGTTTCTTCAGACCGGGCCGAATGAATTTCTTGTTGCTGGCAGCGGGGATGCTCAAATCACTTTCAGTTCAGATAAGTCGGGGCTGCCGATTGTGGGCATCGAGAGCGTGGATGAAGAGTTCTATGAGAATGGAAGCTGGGTGGCGAGACGGCGGCTCAATGGCGATGAGAATTCGCAGGGGCAGGCGCTGCGGCTGTATGCGGGTGATGCGGCGCTGGGCCGGATTTATCGCGTGCGGCTGTATCGGTATCGATAGCGGAGCGAGCTTAGGCACTTTGCACTGTGCCCCGCACTACTTCTTCCTGAAAGGCAAGCAGGCGAAGGTCTGCATAGAGAGAAATCTGATATAGCTTCCATTGGTTTGGTTGCCTGACGGGTAGCCGATAGTAAGCCCAAAATTGAAAGTTCTTCGCTTTGTAATCCAGCGTTAATGTCACGTCTCGAAGCTGGTTCAGGAAGATCCGGCACACTATGCCGGACATCCTTTATGCCAGTCCTTTGAGGGGAACAACCATGCTCAAGCTTTTCTCCAAGCGTCTCGCGTCGGTCACTCTCTGCGCCGCGACGGTATTCGGTATCTCCTATTCCGTTCTAGCTGAAGATCACGGCGGCCGTGGCGATGACCGCGGCGGCCGTCAAGAAGATCGCGATCGCGGCGATCGCCATGATGACGTAGTTTTGACGGCGGCTGCCCGTGTCAAACACGTCTTCATGATCGTTCTGGAAAACAAGAACTACAGCGATACTTTTGAAACCAGCACGCAGGATCCTTACCTGCAGAAGACCCTGGTTCCGAAAGGAGCCTTGCTGACCGAGTATTATGGCACGGGCCATGTGAGCCTGGATAACTACATTTCGATGATCAGCGGCCAGGCTCCGACGCCGGATACGGACGATGATTGCATCCCGGGCTTTATCGCTGTGGTGAGTGGTGTCGGCAATTTCAACGACGTGGAGCAGACCGGCACAGCGGCGCAGGGACAGGTGATCGCCAAGGGCGGCTGCGTCTATGGCAAGAAGGTTCAGACGCTGCCGAATCAGATGGAAGATGCCGGCCTGACGTGGAAGGGCTACATGGGCGATATGGGGAACGATCCGGCCCGCGAGAGCGCGACATGCGGTCATCCGGCGCTCGGCATCAGCACCGACATCACCAATACGGCTGAAGCACCCAGCTCTTCAGTACCGCTGGGCGATGCCTATGCGACCCGGCATAACCCCTTCATGTATTTTCACTCGATCATCGATGACAAAGCCAGCTGCGCCAAGCATGTCGTCAATCTGAACAAGCTGACTGCCGACTTGAAAAACGAGCAGACCACACCGAACCTCGTCTTCATCACGCCCAACCTATGCGATGACGGCCACGATGGCAATGGAACCGGCGCTGCCGGCACGACCTGCGCCAATGGCGGTCCCGGCGGACTGACTTCGATCGACGCGTTTCTGAAGAAGTGGGTGCCGATTATCATGGCTTCGCCTGCTTATAAGAAAGACGGCCTGATCGTGATCACCTTCGATGAAAGCAGCAATGCCACGCAGACTGTCACCATCGATCCGACGACCAAGAAAGAGACGATCGACATCACGTTTGCGGGCGATACCTGCTGCGACCAGCAGCCGGGACCGAACCTCACCGGTGTACGGCCTTCCTCTCTACCGCTGGTGAATACGCCGGCGCTGGCCGAGAACCTGGTATTCAACGGTTTTGGCGGCGATCGGATTGGCGCGGTGCTGTTGTCTCCTTTCGTGAGGGCGGGCAGCACGTCCAATCGGGGCTACAACCACTACTCGCTGCTGCGAAGCATCGAGAACATCTATCATCTCGACCACATCGGTTACGCTGCCGACGATCTTCGCACGGGTTATATCCTGGAGACGATTGGGAACGATCCGCTGATCTTCAAGTCGGATTTCGAATGCCGTTTCTAGAGTGAACTGGAGAGCGTCGTTCGGAAAAACGAGTCCGGACGGCGCTTTCTCATTCGATTTTTGCCATTGTTTCGCCGGGAAAATATCTTCCTAATCCACGCGACTTGAGTTCTGCTATCGCGAGCCGATTCTCCTATTTCTTCAAGCCGGTCCTATGCGCCGTTGTGACGCTGACGGCCGGCTTTTGCCTGTTCGACCGAAGTGCCGGACCGATCTTTGCTTCTTCAACGGCTGCGAATTCTTCCGCCAATGTAGATACGGCTTCGCAGCAGATCTCTCCACTGGGCGCGTTGGGCAGGAAGATATTTTTCGATGCCTCTTTGTCGGCTTCTGGGCGTATGTCGTGTGCAACCTGCCACAACCCTGCTCATGCGTATGGGCCGCCCAATGGATTGGCGGTGCAGCTGGGCGGTGTTGGGATGGACCGGCAAGGCGCTCGCGCAGTGCCTTCGCTGCGCTACGTGCTGAATCGCACGCCGGTGTGGAGCAGGCAGTACTTCAATAGCCCGACGGAACGCTTGATCGAGGGCGAGGAGCCGCCGACTGGAGGCTTTGGCTGGGATGGCCGCTTCAATACGCTGCATGAGCAGGCAGCTTTTCCGCTGCTGGCTGCCAATGAGATGGCTAACGGCAGTGCGGAAGAGCTCGTAGCCAGACTTAGGCGCGCAACGTACGCGGGCGACTTTCGCAAAGCGTTGGGCGAACGCATCTTCGATGACCCGGCGAAGGCTTATGCAGGAATGCTCACGGCACTGGAGCGTTTTGAACTGGAAGATGCGAGCTTTCATCCTTACAGCAGCAAGTATGACGATTATCTGGACGGCAAGGCCCAGCTTAGTGCGCAGGAGAAGCGCGGGCTGGCTTTGTTCGATGATCCCCGGCGGGGCAACTGCGCGTCTTGTCATCTGGACCGGAAGGGCGCGAATGGCGCGCATCCGCTGTTTACGGACTATCAGTTCGAGGCGCTGGGTGTGCCGCGCAATCCTGAGATTCAAGCCAATGGATCGGCCAACTATTTCGATATGGGCCTTTGCGGGCCCTTGCGAAGCGATCAGGCGAAAGAGTTGAAGTATTGCGGGATGTTCAAGACTCCGACGCTACGCAATGTGGCGACGCGACGGGTGTTCTTCCATAACGGACGCTTTCATACGCTCAAGGAAGCACTGCGCTTTTATGTGCAGCGGGACACCGATCCGCGGGCATGGTATCCGGTGTCTTCCAGCGCGGTGGATAAGAACGTAGACAAGTTCGATGATTTGCCGTCTCAGTTGCGGGGCAACATCGATGTGATCGACGAGCCGCTGACACGCAAAGAAGGGGCGTCTCCAGCGTGGTCGGATGCGGAGATTGACGATGTGATTGCTTTTCTGGAGACGCTGACGGACCGGGATGTTCAGCCTATAAGCGATCAGATGCTGCATACTGGCAGCATTCGCTGAGAGATGAATGCATTCGTCCTGACGGAACCCATCTTGTGCGGCATACGTACCTCTTTGGAAAGCGTGAGAAGCCTGGAACGCTGATCCCTAAAACCTAGAGGAAACGTGTCTGACTCGTCGTCTATTTCGCCTGCTGCTCTACAGAGACGCCCATCGCCAAACGTGCTTACCATTCCGCTTTGCGTAGCGGCGATTCGAGTGCTGCTTTATCTGATTGCGGCTCCGCATTACGGCTACTTCCGAGATGAGCTTTACTACCTGGCGTGCGGTGAACATCCGGCGTGGGGCTACATGGATCAGCCGCCTCTGATCGGCTGGATGGCATGGCTGCTGGAGCACTCGATCGGAACCTCTTTATACGCGCTGCGTCTGCTGCCAATGCTGGTGGATGTGGGGACGATTGTTCTCGCTGGTCTGCTGGCGCGAAAGCTGGGCGGAGGGCGATGGGCTGCGCTGCTGGCTTCGCTCGCGGTGCTGATAGCGCCGATTTCGCTGGCCTTTTCGCATTTGTTTACGATGAATGCCTTCGATCCGCTGCTGTGGATTGCGCTGGTATGGCTTCTGGTGGAGCTGGTGCAGACCGGCGAGCAGAAGCTGTGGATCTGGATCGGGGCGCTGATCGGGGTGACGCTGCTGAACAAATATGGCATCGTCTTTCTGCTGCCGGGACTGCTGCTGGGTGTGGCTTTCTCTCCGTTGCGGCGCAGTTTTGTAAAGCCGTGGTTCTGGGCAGGCGTGGGATTGGCGACGCTGATCGCTCTGCCGAATTTGTTATGGCAGATGCACTGGAACTTTCCTTTTGTGCAGTTGGTGCGGGCAGTGCGCAATGGGCGGGATGTGATGCTGGCGCCGCCTGCTTATCTCGTGCAGCAGGCGCAGATGATCGGGTATCTTCCGGCAGTGCTGGTGGTGCTGGGGCTGTTGTATCTTTTCTCCGCGAGAGGGCGGCGATACGCGCTGCTGGGCTGGGGATTTGTGAGTGTCCTGGGGCTGATGCTGCTGCTGAAAGGCAAGTTTTACTATGTCGCCCCGGTGTATCCAATTATCTTTGCGGCGGGGGCGGCTGGGCTTGAGTTGTGGACCGAAGGGCGGTGGGTGAAGTGGCTTCGGCCAGCCTATGCGGTGCTCCTGCTGGCGGTGGGCGCGGTGCTGGCGCCGCTGGCGATTCCGCTGCTGCCGGAGCGGAGTTATATCGCGTACACGCACGCGATCGGTATTCAGCAGCCCAAGTTTGAACATCAGCCAGAGAGCGAGCTGCCGCAGATATATGCCGATATGGAGGGCTGGGAAGAGCGGGTGCGCGTCGTCGCTGCGTACTTTCATACACTCTCGCCCGAGGAGCAGCGGATCACCGCGATTGGCGCGCCGAACTATGGGCAGGCCGGGGCGATCGATCATTTTGGTCCTGCGCTGGGGCTGCCAAAGGCGATCAGCGGCGCGAATAACTACTGGATATGGGGACCGCATGGGTATACGGGCGAGAGCCTGATCCTGCTGGATGAGGATTCGCCGGAGCAATATGAACATATGTGTCGGTCACTGACGGTGGTGGCGCGGCCAAGCGATCCGTATTCACGGCCGGATGAAAATAACCCTATTTATCACTGCAGAGGATTGAAGCCGAGCCTTGAGGAGCTTTGGCCGAAGTTGAAGCCTTGGAGATGAGAGATGCTGGCTGAGAGGCTCTTATGCTTCGAAAGTAAGCTGGGGCGAGATGTAGGCCGGCACATAGGGCTTCGGTTCGCTGGCCAGGTCGTAGATGAGGCGTTCTAGGACGAGACGCTTGTCGGGCGGAGAGCTGCGGAGTTCGAGGTCGGCACGGGCGATGAGGCGCAGGGCGCGGGTGAGGTCGCGGCGGGACTTATATCGACGCGCTTGTTTTATCAGGTCATCGGCGGCGAAGGGCGGCATGCGGAAGCCCTGCCACAGCGCCTGCCAGATGGCGCGGGAGTCGCGCACGTTTTTCTCGAGAATGACTAACATCTGGCGGAAGGTGCGGGCGAGCATGTAGAGGTGGCCGATGGCGGCTTCCTCGCCGGCTTCAGAGCTGTTGAGCAGGCCATGTAGCAGGGCGAGGGCGCGGGGGCGATCTTTTGCGCTGATGGCGTCGGTGAGCTCGTAGAGGCTGCGCTGCTTGGCGCTAAGGACCATGGTCTCTACGTCGCCTAAAGTGATGCGCCCGCGGCCGTAGCTGAAGAGCAGGAGCTTTTCCAGTTCGGAGGCGATGAGCATCATGTCCGCGCCGAGGGCGTCGACGAGTTCGCGGACAGCGTCGGGGTCCATTTTGGTTTCCTGCTGCTGCGCGGTGGCGGCGACCCAGCGCATGGCGTCGGATTCATCGACGCGGGCGAGCTCGACGATGGTGCAGTGGTCGCCGAGGGTTTCGCGAAGACGGTCAAATTTGTTCTTGTCGTCCATGTCCATGCGGCGCGGATCGGCGGGGATGCGCAGGTGGTCGGCGATGAAGAGGATGAGCGCCTGAGGATTGGACGAGGCGAAGTAGCGGTCGATTTCGGCGAACTCGTCTTTTTTTGCGCCGCGGGTGTAGAGCTGCTTGAGGTTGCGAACGAAGACGACCTGGAAGGGCGCCATGAGAGAAGGGGTGCGGGCGCGATCGAGGATCTCGAAGATGGAGTGCTGGGCGAGGTCCATTTCGGAGAGGCAGAAGTCGCGCATCTCGTCAGGCACATAGGCTTTGAGGACGGCGCGGCGGCAGCGTTCGTAGAGGAAGATTTCGTCGCCGGCGAGGACGTAGCCGGGCTTGAGTGCAGAGGGGTTGGAGAGGGAGGCTTCGATCTCGGCGACGAAGCGGTCGGTGGCGGCAAAGCCCACGCCGGCGCGCTGGGTGCTCATGCGGAATGGCCCTCGGCGATGTGGCCCGGATTCATTGGCTTAAGGATACCTGCTGGCGCAGATGGCTCGCGGTGGAAATCCGGGGACGGAATTGCGATGGTTACCGGGAACGACGCGGCTGAGGCCGCAGAGGATTTTAATTTTCTAAGAATTAAGGATTTGCTTGGCGATTGAACTGCTCCTGAGCCGCGAAGTGGCGGTTCTACAGGAGGTGTGCGTTCCGATATGTCGTATACGAATGTTTCTTATGATGGCGCGATCACCGGGGCTGGGAAAGCGGTTCAGAACAGCATCTACCTGCCGGATTTTGTTGACGATCGTATTGCCGCGCTGAGGCGGGGGCACGCGGTTGAGACGCCGGCGGAGGATCTCTATCTCGACCTGCTCAAGAAGGCGCTGACGCGGACGGCGTTCCCCGACCGGCTGAAGCCGTTGATGGCCGACCGGATGCGGAGCAAGAGCATTGCGGCGTGGGCGGCGTTCCGCGCGGTGCGGCCGCTGCTCGATGCCATGGGCCTGGTGCTTTGCCGGGCCAACTACAACGCGGCGTGGCGGGAGATCGGCGCGGACTGGCCGGCGGATGCCGAAACGATGGTGGGGATGAAGCGGCTGGACAATGTGGAGTTCTGCGTGAAGGACGTGCTGGCGAATCATGTGCCGGGAGACCTGATCGAAACCGGTGTGTGGCGCGGCGGGGTGTGCATTTTGATGGAGGCGATCCTGAAGCTCTATGGGGCTGCGGACCGCAGGCTATGGCTGGCGGATTCCTTTGAGGGGCTGCCCAAACCGGATGGCCGGTATGCGCAGGATTCCGGGGACACGTTCCATCGCTTCAAGGAGTCGCTGGGGGTATCGCTTGAGGAAGTGAAGGCCAACTTTGAGCGCTATGGAATGCTGGCGGAGAATGTGCATTTCCTGAAGGGATGGTTCAAGGACACGCTGCCGGCCGCTCCCGTGACCAGGATTGCCGTGCTGCGGCTGGATGGCGATATGTATGCCTCGACCATGGATGCGCTGAACAGTCTGTACGGCAAGGTGTCGGTGGGCGGCTACACGATTGTGGACGACTATGGCGCAGTTCCGGCATGCAGGCACGCGGTGGACGACTTCCGCGCCGAGCATGGCATTACCGAGCCGGTGCAGGCGATCGACTGGGCAGGAATTTATTGGAAGAAGGAGGCTGGTTCCTGCTGAGAGTGGAACGGGTTCGGAGGCTCTAGAAGCTTTCCAGGACGTCGGCGACAAGCTGGCGCGCGAAGTCGCGGGAGAGGCGCTCGATAGCTGCCGGACTCTCGTCGAAGAAGGTGGGCAGGTCGGTGGTGGTCTGGTACTGCTGGCGGAAGACGTAGTTGCCGTTCTGGTAGAGAACGCGGCCGTCGCGGGCTTTGAGCGTGACCGATGCCACGACGGTGAGGAGGAAGCTCGAAGACTGCTGGGTCTGCGAGTTGTAGGTGAGTGGGGCGACGGTCTGGCTGAGGATGGTTCCGCTGAGTACGGCGTCGGTATCGGCGTCTTCGCTGGGGGTGACGCGGAGGCGAGTGCGGGTGATGAATTCGCGGATGACGGCTTTGGTCATCTCGATCTCGGTGCGGTTGGAGTTGGTGCGCGTGCTGAAGACGGGAACAGCTATGCTTTTGGCGCCCGGCGGAAGGTGTGTGGCCGCTCCGACGGTGTGGTAGCCGCAGGCGGCGAGGCTGGCAACAAGAATGGCGGCGAGAAAGAGCGCTGGCCTGGGCATGACTTTTCAAGTGTACTTCGGTGAATCCAGCTGTCGTTGGATCCCACCTTAGGCACAAAAACAAAACCATGTCGAAGGTGGGGCACCCGGATTTTTTGATTCGGCTTTTCAAACCCAGGCGGAGGCGAGTTTGCCCAGGCCTTCGTCGGGCAGGGCGAGGCCGTCGGTGCGGCCGGTGAAGTAGCGCTGGTTGAGGTCGACGGTGTCGAACTGCTCGGTCTGCTGGAAGCCGGCTGTGTGAAGTTCGTTGTCGAGCTGTTCGGTGCGGAAGAAGAGGCGGAAGGGTTCGCCGGCTGCGGCTACGCGCTCGGCAAGCGCCTGGTGGACGCGCTGGCGGGCGGGGCTCAGCTCTTCGGCGGAGAGGGCGTAGTCGAAACTGACGCCGCTGCCGGCGGGCATGGCGGCGATGAAGTCGATGGTGGAGCGGAAGGCGGGTAGCGTGAGGTAGGGGACGACGCCCAGCCAGCAGAAGAAGGCCGGCGAGCGCAGGTCGAAGCCAGCTTCGGTAAGGCCTTCCCTGAGCGTGCGATGTTCGAAGTCGAGAGGAACGAAGGTGAGGCTGGCGGGCTCGGGAATGCCGGCCAGACGCAACAGATCGCGCTTCCATATCTGGGTCGCTGGGAAATCGACTTCGAAAACCTGGAGATCCGGGAATGGATTGCGGCAGGCGAAGGTGTCGAGGCCGGCGCCGAGCACGACGTATTGCCTGACGCCTGCATTGACGGCGACGGCAAGGTTGTCCTCGGCATAGCGGCTGCGGACGGCCATGAAAGCACGGAAGGCGCGGGCGGCGGGGTGATGCTGGATGGGATCGGCGCGGACGGCGCGTGGGTCGAATTCGCGGCCGAGGATGGGGATGGCGATGGGGTCGGCGAGTACAGGAGGCGGATCGAGAAGCTGATGAATGGCGCGGCGGCGGGCTACTCCGAGGGCGGTGCGGCTGGGGCTGCCGGGCTGCATGACATCAGTGTATGGCATGGGCCAGCGGAGAATGAGACGGCTGATATGTACCTCAGTCGCCATGAAGGCGAGAGGATTGGATTGCTGGGCTATTCTTGGGAGGCTGGATTGCCGTGCAAAGGAGATTGGCTTGAATCGATTGGGCGGGTGGATGTGTATGCTGGCGGCTGCCTCAACGATGGCGGTGGGGCAGGCCGGAGGACGGTTGAGCGGGCCGGTTTCCGGAGTGGTGCATACGGCGGATGTCGATCTGGCCTATGAGGTCTATGGCGCGGCCGGGGCTGCGACGCCGGTGATTGCAGTGAATGGCGGGCCGGGGCTTTCGCACAAGTACATGCTGCAGAATGATGTCTGGACGCGGAGGATTGCAGCGGGGCGGCAGGTGGTTTTTTACGATCAGCGCGGAACGGGCAAGTCGCAGCGCGTTGCGGATGGCGCTGCGCAGACGATGGCGGCGCAGGTCGGCGATCTAGACGCGGTGCGGGCGCAGCTGGGATTCGAGAAGGTGGACTTGGCAGGCGACTCGTATGGCGGGTTGCTGGCGATGGCGTATGTGGCCGCGCATCCGGAGCATGTGCGCAGGCTGATCCTGAGCGACTCGGCGCCGCCGGCGTGGAAGGATATGGTGCATCTGCTGCCGCAGGTCTTTCCGGATATCGAGGAGCAGGATGCGGAGATTGCCAAGAAGCAGAGCGATCCCGACAAGGCGGCGCAGGAGCAGCTGATCAATCACTTCCGCATGATCTTTTACAGCGAAGATCTAATGCACGCGTATTTGGATGGGATTGGCGACCTGGGCAGCACTCCCAAGGTTGGGGATGAGGTTTTCAAGGCAATCGCAGATATCGATCTGACGGCGGAGCTGCCGAAGATCAAGGCTCCGACGCTGGTGATTACCGGGCGATACGACATGAACGTGGCTCCGCTGACGGCGTGGCGGATGTACAAGGCGATTCCTGGCGCGAGGGTTGAAATCTTTGCCAAGAGTGGGCATCTGCCTTACTACGAGGAGCCGGAGAAGTATGCGAAGGTTGTGGATGCGTTTCTGGATGGACGTTGAGGCAAGGGAACAGCCTGCATCCATTGAACGTGGACGAAGCCTGGGGTGCCGATTACGGCCGCGCGGTAGAAGGCCTCGAGTTCAAGGCTGCCTCGGATGAAGCAGAAGTTCACCGGATAGGACAGACAAAGAAAAGATGGAGGGCTCACGCTGTGGCCAGCCTGGTCAGCGTTAGAACGGTGATGTCGTCGTCCTGGCCAAATGCCACGGCTGCTTCGGTGGCTTGCGTTGCGTCGGGACGGGCGGCGAAGAGAATGTTGAGGCGCTCGAAGCCGTAGAGCTCCCCGGTGGCGTTGCGGGCTTCGAGAAGGCCGTCGGTGTAGAGGGAGAAGTGGTCGCCATGCTGAAGCTGGATGGTGGTTTCTTCGTAGGTGGCGTTGTCGATGAGGCCTAACGGGAGCGCGCCGGGAAGGTCGAGTTCGCGCTGATTGAGGAAGGGCGCGGGATGGCCGGCGCTGGCGACGAGGCAGCTTCCGTTGGGGTTGAGACGCAGAGCAATGCAGGTGGCGAAGCCGTCCTGCATGCGGCCATGGAGGCGGCGGTTGAGGATGGCGAGAATTGCGGCTGGCTCTGAGGTGAGTTCGAGGGCAGTGCGGATGGCGCCGACGAGCAGGGATACAGTCATGGCGGCTTTGAGGCCTTTGCCGCTGACGTCGCCGAGTACGATGAGCGCGCTGTGGTCGAGAAGCGGGATGATCTGGAAGAAGTCGCCGCCTACTTCCTGGGCTGGTTTATAGGCGGTGGTGAGGGTGAAGCCGGGAATCTCGGGGATGTCTTCCGGGATGAGGACCTGCTGGAGCTCGCGGGCGTTTTGGAACTCCTGTTCGAGGCGCGCCTGACGGCGGCGCTCGTCTTCGTTGAAGCGATAGACGGCGTAGATGACGGCGAGAAGCAGGACCGTCTGGGAGAGCAGCTGCGCGTTCACGGGGTTGCCGTTCAGGAAGAAGAGAGGCGCGCGGATGTGGTTGCTGACGGTCCAGTGGGTGAAGCGGGAACCCTGGTCGAAGGCGCTGGCGAGGGTGGGAATTCCATCGGCAAAGAAGGCTGCGAAGGCGACCAGCCAGCGCTCCGGCGCAAGCCGCTGGCGGCGCCAGACAGCGTAGGCAACGAGGAAGAGCGGGGTGGCCTGCAGAGGAGTGAATCCGGCGGTCAGGATGGCATCGCTCCACTGGATGATGGCAGCCCGGCTCAGAGGCACGTAAGGAATGATGAGAACAACTACTGCATCGAGCACGAAAAAGCTCATCTCGACGATTGCTACCCAGCGGACGATCCACATGAGGCGGCGATTGTGATTGAGATGGAGCAGCAGGATCAACACATAAAAAGTGGCGATCGAAACCACGCCGAAGAAGGGCTGCTGCAACCCGAGAAGGGTTGTGAATGGCAGGGTCAGGCGCAGGCCCGTGGGCAGGTCGATGACGACGGCGCCCAAGGCATAGCATCCCATCCAGAAGAGCAGCCACTGACGGCGATCTCGCAGCCAGCCAACGAAGCCGAGCAGAGCCACCAGGGCACCAAGCGAGGACAATCCAAAGCGCAACTGGTGTGCGCGCAACCAGCGGAAATCGGAGGTTTCCTTCAAGGTGGCGATAGCGATCGGA
This sequence comes from Acidobacteriaceae bacterium, assembly GCA_036271955.1. Taxonomy (GTDB): domain Bacteria; phylum Acidobacteriota; class Terriglobia; order Terriglobales; family Acidobacteriaceae; genus Acidicapsa. The sequence continues at coordinate 46,158 of DATAZR010000199.1, read as the reverse complement.
CTGCCGAGGATGGGAGTTGCGGTGAAGCCGCCGGTGTTTCCGGACTGGAAGGAGCCAGGGGGTGCGTGCCAGAAGCGAAAGGCGAGCACGCCGGTGTTTTCCGGAGCCAAGCCGATGGGACCGAGGCCGAAGGTTCGGATCGGGGGACGGTAGTACCAGACCGGTTGGGGAGGAAACTTGCCTACGCGGCCGATGAGCAGGCCGTTCCAGTAGATTTCGCAGACATCTTGGACGGAATACAGGAGAAGAGCAATGTCGGGGGCTGCGCCTGGGGCGGTAGTGATGGCGATGTGACGGCGGTACCAGGCGTAGCCGGTGTACCCCTCGTGACCCTGCATACCCCAGGGTTTATCGGCGGTGAGCTGCTCCCATCCATTGTGGCCTGTGGTGTCGTCAAGGGTTGGGCTGGCGTAAGAGGGATCGTCACCCAGATGAAACTGCCATGGTCCATCGAGGGGAGCGGAGCCTTTGCCGAGGCCATCCAGCGCGAGGATGTGCGCCGCGGGTGCGTCGGTCACGGCTTGCGAGGCATGGAGAGACGGGCCCGCGATAACGATGACCAGAGTTAACAGACTCTGAAACAACCCTCGGCGTTGAAGCATGGGGAAAGCATACGACGCGACAGGCACGGCGAGCGACGGGAAAGAAAATAGTGTTTCTCGGATAGGTTGGAACACGAAGCTATCGTGTCGGCTTATGGAGTGTTTAACTGTGGTGTGTGCGCCGGGAGTGATGGGAGTGCCTTCTTGAGGCATGCGGAGTGTAGGTCCACTTCCGGACCGGGCCCACGTCGACATGCACGAACTGGCTCCTGGGATAGTAGCCAACCCCTCCGGCGTTGAGAGACAGGGCTACGTCACGCACTACCGGGGCTGGAACGCCGTCGACGCGGAGGTCGACGGCCTTGGCGACGATGTGCTGGGAATGCTCGGCGGCGTTTGTTTTTCCGCTGGCGCGCAGTTCGTCGTTGGTTTCCTGGGAGCGGTAGCCGGAGAGCACATCAATCGCAGCGTTGGATTTGCCGAGCTTGGCGAGCATGGTGTGCAGCAGGTCGAAGGTGCGCGGATCGTACTGATTCACTTCTTCGTTGTGCGTGTCGCGGAGGAAATTGTTTAACTGGTCGAGCGCTTCAGGAATGTAGGTGTCGCCCACACGGTAAACAACGTCGAGCATGTCTCCGGTGTAGCGGTGCGTTAATTTGATCTCATATTTTTTGCCGTCTTCGGGAAAATCATCTTCGCTGTCGGGGAGAAAGCCCACGCCGGGCAGGGCCACATTCACGAAAGCGTGGGTGAGGGCGTGCAGCCGGGGGTGCCGATGTGCCGCGTTCTTGCGAGGATTGGCTGCGTGGATGAGACCGCAGGCGAGGACAAGGATCGATGCGGTTACGATGCGGCGAAAGAACGGGACCGAGCGAAATGTGGTTGGAAGGCGCTGTGACAAATTGAGGGGTCTCCGGATCTCAAAGTCGCGAAACTGGATATTTCACAGCGACGCCGGGCCTTCCATGCCGGAAACCGAATCGGAGTTGCCAATGGTCATTCGCTCAGTCGAGTCTAACCCACTGAATCGGAAAGCTGAAGGGGGATTTTCATGGAAAGCGGAGTTTCGACCAAACTAAAGTTCGCGGCGGCCTTCCATGGCGCGGGACATGGTGACTTCGTCGGCGTATTCGATGTCGCTGCCGGCGGGGACGCCGGTGGCGATGCGGGTGATCTTGACGGCTTGGCCGGTATCGCTGGATCGCGCGCGGGAATGCAGAGCTGAGGCCAGCCAGCTGGCGGTGGCTTCGCCCTCCAGGGTGGGGCTGGTGGCGAGGATGACTTCATCGACTTCGCCGCGCTCGACTCGGGAGAGCAGATTGGCGGAGCGGAGCTGATCGGGGCCTACGCCGTGCAGTGGCGAGAGCGTTCCGTGGAGGACGTGGTAGACGCCCATGTAGTTGCGGGTGCGCTCGACGCTGGCGATGCTCGTGGGCTCCTCGACAACGCAAATGAGGCGCTGGTTGCGGACCGGGCTGGTGCAGTAGGCGCAGGGATCGACGTCGGTGACGTTGTTGCAGATGGAGCATAAGCGCAGGCTGGCCTTGAGCTCGCGGACGGCGTCGGCGAGGGCGGCGGCGTCTTCGTCGCTGGAGCGCAGGAGATGGAAGGCGAAGCGCTGGGCGCTCTTGGTGCCGACGCCGGGAAGCTTCTTGAGTTCGTCGATGAGCCGGGACATCGGCTCGGCGTAGCGGGACATGCTTTTAGAGTACAGGGAGCAGGAGACAGGGACTAAGGGAATAGGGACCAGGGACTCGCCGGCTTCGCAATCGTGCCGGCTTGGTTGACTACTTACCGGAAACCGATTTGTCGTACGAAAGCTGGTTAAGACGAACCTTACTTTTTCGGAACGGAAATGGTGATGTTGCGGTAAGCGATGACACCGTGGTGATCACCTTGCAGATAGAACGGTCCTGGCTCGGCCTCATTGCTGTCGAGAGCGCCTCCGGTCGGACCGGGAATCTCGACATTGTCGTGGTACATCTTGCCATCGCGCAAAACCGTCACATGTCTGCCTACCAGTGTTATGTCAAAGGCTGTCCATTTTCCGAGGCCATTTTCTGCGCCCTCCGGCGGCGGATAGTGACTGTAGATCGCGCCCATTTCATGCGTCGGGAGCTTGCCGCCTTCGGTGCCCACCTGCACCTCGTAGCGGCCGCGCAGATAGATGCCGCTGTTGCCACCTTCCGGGCAGTTGACTTCAATATGCAGTTTGAAATCCTGGAACTTTTCCGTGGTCATGATGTTGGCGGCCCCGTGGCTTCGTTGACCAGGTACCTCGGGATTGTCATTCACCAGCTCGCCATCGCGCGCCACCCATTTGTTGTTCTCGACATTGCCAATCGGCTCCCAACCGGTGAGATCTTTGCCGTCGAAAAGAGGCCTGGGCGTGGTCCACTTCTTCGGCATAGGCCGATCCAGCGAAGGAGCTTTCACACCAGCGACCGTTAAGCCATCGGCCGCATCGCCGCGCTTCTCAATGCCCGTCAGTTTGCCAGCGCCGGATGCCGTAAGCTCCCAGTTGGTTGCCGATCCGGAGCTCGCTCCATCCACAGTCACGATCAGCTTGCCTGATTCAATCTCGGCGCCTGCGATCGGATGCCATGCGCCGCCTCTCGGCTGAACGCGGCCTTCAATTTTGCCGCCCTTATCCGTCAGCTCCATCCATTGCGGATAAGGCGTGCCGGTGGCGGGGGTAACCGTCATGTCCCAACGGCCAAGATACTCTTTGGCGTCTTGCGCGGCGACGGTCGAGGCTAGTGCGGTCGCCAGGATAGGTAAAAGGAGAATCTTTATATTCACGCGTTGAGTGTAACGTGTCTCAGCCCAGGCATGTCACCTGCTCTCTTTGAGGCTCTTGAAAGGACGGTGTCCCTTCGGTCTGGATGGAGCGATAGTTCCCGCGAATCATACTTGTCAGTACCGATCCAGATTTCCGGCAGGAAAAATAGCCTGTCGTGGGATACTTCGAACAACCGGACTGCTGGGCCAAAGGGCTTTAAGTCTAAGTTCAGGGCCTCGATCGGTTTTTTGTTGCAGGAGAAGCGCAAACCATGAAAGACACGATGATCGCAGAGGTCAGTGATGGGGTGGTCATAACTGACCCAGAGGAGATACGCGTCGTATCAAACGGCCAAAGCTTCGACCGCGACTTCGCCGGACCTACCACACTCCGCAATCGAACCTTTCTTCAGTCGATGGTCCGAATCTTCTCGGTTGGTGACAAACCATTTCCAACGATGCTTCCGCGAACAGACCCAGCCCGCGCCGCTGCGCAGGATGCATTGTGGTCGAAACTGAATCTGCGAGCCAACGACATCCAGTCCGGACCGGAGGAGTTGGAGCCATTGGCGGCATGGGTTCGAGGAACTGGTGAAGCGGAGGCGATTGGGCCGCTTGTTCAGCAGAGCGTGGGCAGGCTGTTTGTCGAAGACTTCACCAGCACGAAGGAAAGTTGGGCGGCCGCATGCACGATCGTGGAAGCGTCTAGTTCTTCGGATATTGCGAAGGTGTTGTGGCTGCAGATCAGCGGCAAATTAGACCGGGCCAAGGCTCTCCTCTCCTCGATGGTGAATGGGGATCTGTCTGCCGTGAACGGAATCGGCGTGGCACTGCATCACATCGTCGATGGATTGCATAAAATGCGGCAACTCGCTGCCGACCCGGCAGCGGGCGCTCAACTGACGGTGGACGCCGTTGTGGACGAGTGCCTCTTTGCGCCCAGCAGCGTGATGCGGCTGGCGACGGCAGATGCGGAAGTAGGAGGATGCCCTTTCAAGAAGGGGTCGTTCCTGATCCTCTCCCTGGCAAGAGCCAGCACTGGCAAGGCAAATCGCGATCTGGTCTTCCTGAGCCAGAGTTGGAGCCGTTGTCCCGCGGAAAACTGGGTGCCTGCGCTGCTCGAAGGTGTATGGAGGCGTGCGTCGATGCCTGCGTCCTCGACCGGCGTTCAATGACCGGCGCTTAAGCGTCACCAACTCCTGTCCGACTCTCAAGGAAGGACATCCCGATCTCGCGAAGTACGTTGGCCTGTATCGGCGAGTTCTGTTTATTAAGCGCAGTTGTGCCGTAGTCGACTCCACAAACGGTACGCAAAGGACGCTTGCCCTGTGGCAGCTCGATCAGCCGCAGAATCGCATCGGCGTTGATCTGCGGATCGGGAGCCTGGTCGGAGGCGAAAAAGGTTTCAAAGCTGGAGACAAACATGTCCCGCATAGAGGAAAGCTGTTCGTATGAGTCAACGATGGTTTTGCCATCCGGGCCGGGGCTGTTTGCCAGCAGGCGTGTTGCGAATGGGCCGGGTTCGACAATGATGGAGTCGATGGAGAAGCCGGTCAGCTCATAGTTGAGGACTTCGGCGAAAGCTTCCAGGGCGAATTTACTGGCGCAGTAGTAGGCGCATCCGGGAAACAGAACGCGGCCCACAATCGAACTGACGTGCACGATCAGCCCCGACCTGCGCTGTCTCATAGTGGGCAGCACAGCCTTGGACATGCGAATAGCAGCGAAAGTATTTACCTCGAACTGGCTGCTGATCTGCGCTTCGGAAAATGCTTCGGCAATGCCGATCGACATGTGACCAGCGTTATTTACTAGAACATCGAGTGGCGAGCCGCTGTCCTCGATTTCCTTGACTGCCTTGTCGATCGAGGATTGTTCGGTAACGTCGAGGTCGATGACGCGAATGTCGAGATTCTCACTTTTTGCAAAATCAGAGAGACTGTGGGCGGCGGCGCTGTTGCGATTGGCTGTATTCCGCATGCCTGCGTAGACGACGTGACCCGCCCGAGCACAAGTCATTGCAGTGAGCTTGCCGATTCCACTGCTGGTGCCAGTGATCAAGACGGTTTTGCATTGAGCGTGATTTGTCATAGGGGACGCCTCGGTATTGAAGTGAGCGAATTATAGCCCGAGGCGTTTAAGAAGCAATCGCAAGTTTCACAGGGGACCGAAGACTAACCAAGGCCGGGGAGGTTCAGGCCGCCCAGCATGCCTTTAAGCTGGCCCTGGAGAGCTTCTTCGGCTTTGCGTCCGGCGTCGTTGACGGCGGCTACGATGAGGTCTTCGAGCATTTCTACGTCGGCGGCGTTGCTGCTGAGGCTGGTGACGGCGGCGGGGTCGATGCGGATTTTGAGTAGCTGCTTCTTGCCGTTCATGGTGGCGGTGATGGCTCCGCCGCCGCTGGTTCCTTCAATCACGGTCTGCGCGAGCTTGCGCTGGACTTCTTCCTGCATCTGGCTGGCCTGGGAGAGCATTTCCTGCATTTTGAGTGGGTTGAACATGAATTGCTCCGTGATGCTTGAAGGTTTGAGGCCCGGACTGCTGAGTTTACTTTTCCCGTAGATCGACTACCGTTACGATTTCCGCGTTGAATAGCGACTGCGCCTGCACAACGAGCGGATGATTGCGCGCTTCCTGTTCGATGCTGCCGAGGGGGGCGCGGGTTCTGGTTCCAGTAGACGGGCCGATCTGGCCTTTGGCGGAAACCAGCATGAATCGTGTGGGAGCTCCGGCTTGGGTAAGGCCCTGACGGATCAACTTTTCTGCAGCGGTATTAAAGGTGATTCCGATCATTTTTGCCCCTGCGTTGATTTCAATACGCACTGTAGTCCCTTCAACGTTCCAGCGGCCGTCTTCAATAAGCGTGGCAGCAGTGGAATGGCCTCCGGCGACGAGGGCCTGGGCTACGGCGGAGCGGATGGGCTCGATCTGACTGTCGTCTGCGGCGTCAGAGGGCGCGACGGTTGTGGCTTCGGGCGGAGCAGGCGATGTCTCTATCTCAGGCTGGGTTGGCTCGGGGGCGTGTGGAACCATCTGCGAGGCAACGAGCGGAGGAACGAACGAAGGAACGATTTGGGGGCCGGATTCGGCAGAGGCCTGAATCTCGATAGGCTGTTCTTCCGGTTCGGAAAGGGCTAGCGCGCCGTTGGTGATGGGTTCCGGAGAAAGGCTTGCCGTGGACGCGACGGAATGCATCGGCGGCGGAGGCGCGACGGGCTCGCGGTCTATGGATGCGTTGGGGACTTCGCGGATGGGCCGAGAAACCGGAGCTTCGGCAGCGCGCTGGTTGCTGGCGGCGAAGGGCGAGATGGATGGAGCCGACGGTGTTGACGGCGCGGCGGATGCGGCAGGTCGCGGCGGAGCCGGAGGCGCGGAAGATGGTCTGGACGGTGAAGCTGATGGGCTCGATGGCGTACTCGATCCTGAAGCGGTGCGCTTGCCTGCGCTCTGCGTCGCGAGGCCGCTGAGGATCTCTTCCATCGGAAGCAGCCGCTGGGCCTGGATGAGCTTGAGCAGGCCGAGTTCGAGGTGGAAGCGCTGCTCCTGGCGGAAGTTGAGTTCGTCGAAGGTGCGCAGGGCGATCTGGAGGTTGCGCGTCAGGTCTTCTTCCGTGAATAGAAGCGCAGTGCGGGCGGCGCGGGCGCGTTCGTCGTGGGCGATCTCGAGCAGCTGCGTGTTTTCGCCGCCGAGCTTGGCCATGAGGCAGTTGCGCAGGTAGCGAACAAGCTGGCGGGCGAGTGCCGAGGGCGAGTTGCCGGAGGTGAGCAGCTTGTCGAGATCCTCCATTAGGCGGGCGGAGTTCTGCGCGCTGACCGCTTCCATCAGGCGTTCAAAAACCGCGTTGGGCACGGAGCCCATCAGCTCGCGAATCTGGTCGGTCTGCAGGACGGCTTTGCCATTCTCGAAAGGCGCGCTGGCGATGGCCTGATCCATGATGGACAAGGCATCTCTCATGGACCCGTCGCCGGCTTCGGCCAGCAGGGCAAGGGCGGAGTCCTCGGCGGTGACCTGCTCGTGCTCGGCGATGGTCTTGAGCTGGGCGAGGATGTCGTCGAACTTGACGGCGTGGAAGCTGAAGTGCTGGCAGCGCGAGCGGATGGTCTGCGGAATCGACTCAGGCTCCGTCGTAGCCATCATGAAAATAACCCACTCGGGCGGCTCCTCGAGGGTCTTGAGGATGGCGTTGAAGGCGGCGTCGGTGATCTGGTGAGCTTCGTCGAGGAGGAAGATTTTGTAGCGGTCGCGCGCCGGGCGAACCTCGGCCTGGCTGATGATGGAGCGCACGTCGTCGATGCCGCGATTGGAGGCAGCGTCGATCTCGATGAAGTCGAAGGAGTGGGAGAGCAATTCGCTGCCCTCCGAGTTGCCGGAGATTTCGCGGCAGGGAGCGCAGCGCAGGCAGGGCTCGACTGTCGGGCGTTGTTCGGTTCCAATCTCGGTCCGGCAGTTGAGGGCCATCGCCAGAATGCGGGCGATGGTGGTCTTGCCTATGCCGCGGTGGCCGGAAAAGATGTAGCCGTGGGCGATGCGCTTCTGCGTGAGGGCGTTGGTCAGGGTGCGGGTGACGTGGTCCTGGCCGTAGACGTCCGAAAAGCGCTGCGGACGGTATTTTCGCGCCAGTACCTGGTATCCCATTGCGTGTGCTTCTCCCAATGGGATTGTAAAGGTTCGGCGGAGGGCGTCTTTGGGCGCGGACGTGGAAAACCCGGCGCGTTGGGTGCGCCGGCGAGGGAAGGCTGTGACAAATATGATGTCCGCATAGTCTTTTGGATCAGATAACCAATAGTTGGTGGAGACGCTGCGATGCTGGCAAGATGCTGGATGAGGTTTGGATGGGGGATAGCCCTGCTGTTGTCCGCTGGCGGAGCAGCGGCGTGTTCGCTTGGTCAGATGCCTCTGCCGCCACAGGCAGAGCCCTCACAAGCGAAGCCGCCTGTGCTTTTGCCGCAGGCTCCGCCTGAATCTCCGGCGGATAACAATGCGGCTCCTGTTGCACGGCCCGGGGAAGTCTACCAGCAGGCGCTGAAGCCGCTGGATTTGGTGCGCAGTTCGCTGGACAACTGGTCGGATGCGGAATTGGGCGCTCTCACCGCCGGGATACACATGGCGCGGGAGGCTTGTGGCCAGATCAGCATTGGAATGGCCGATGGACAAGATCTGTACGATCTGATTCGACTTTGTGCCCTTGGTCAGGACTGGACCAGGTCCAATACCGCAGCGGTGAAATATATTGCCAGCGGGGAGGATGCTCATCGGGCGCAGGCGTATGCCATGAGCCTCAATGCGCTGACGCATATGAACGCCACGGAAGACGCGGTCAAAACTGCCCAGGAGATGCTGCGCACTCTACCGTATGACGGAGAGGTGGCCTATGCTCTGCGCTATTTCGTGACGTATCTCACGCATAGCTCCGATCCAGCGGCGTTGGCGCTGGCGACGCAGGAGCATGCTGCGATCGTAGAGGCATTGCAAACCGGGCTGCCATTGAAGGCGGTGCATGGCGACGCTGTGATGGGTGTTGGAGAGCTCTTCGATTCGGGGTTGCGCCTTGCCTTTCTGCAGCGATATGCGGGAGACGACCGTGGAGCGGAGAGCACATACGCCGATCTTGACCGGGCGCTGACCAAGGCAGGAGCCGTCAGTGCAACGGACTACCAGTTGATTTCATCCGCCGAAACGCAATACAAGCTGCTGGGAGTGCGGCTGCCGGAGATCGATGCGCAACGGGTGTTGACGGCGCCTATGGCGAAGACAAAGGTGGGCTCCAACCCCGGCTATGTCACGGTCTTTGCGATCTTTCCGGACTGGTGTCCGCAGTGCGCCAAGGCGATGCAGGGACTGTCGGAGTTCGCGGCGGAGCACGCCGCCGCCAAGGTGCATGCCGTGGGGTTGATGGTGCGAGATTCGAAATCAGAAACGGATTCGAAGCCGGAAGCGGGCGCAAAGCTGGAAGCAGGACCGCAGCCCGACTACAAGGCATTGAAGGGAACGGCGACTGTGTCGGTGACCAAGGAGGCGGTTCAGGTTTTCAGCCCAGTCGAATATCCGCTGATCGTGGTGACCGACCCGGAGGGAGTCGTCTATTTCGTTGGCCTCATTCCGGACAATGCCTTTGTGCCCAACGGCTACATGGAGCAGGTGATCGGGCGCATCGTGGGCGAGAAGGCGGTAGTTCGAAATGCTCCAGCGGGAAAGACGAAGCCGGCCGCGAAAAAGCCGTGAACGAAAACCTGTAAACACGAGCTGGCAAAGGCCACTACTCGCGAACTTACTTTGCAGGGCAGTCTGGGCGGCCCGTGTCGGCAACGCTGGCAATCATCCATTTGCCGTCGGTGCGCACGAGGTTGAAAAGGTCGGTGCCGCAGTGGTTTACTTTGCCGTCGGAGAGGAACTCGAACGGAGCCCAGACGACGGCGAGGTCGTGGTCGATGCGGATGAGCGGGTCGTGGATGCGCTCTTCGATTGATTTCAAGTTGGGGCTGGGCTTGCCGACACGCTCGGCGAAGGCTTCGATGGTCATCTGGCTTGGCTTGCCGTCGCGCATCAGGACCATGGTTGCGCCGGGGATTGCAGGCGCTTTGATGGCCGCTGCGTCGCGCGCGGACATGCCCGCGAACATCGCGTTGATTGGGACGAGGACGGCGTCTTCTTCGGGTGTTGCGGCGTTGAGCATCGGGAGGACGGCGCAGGCTGCGACGGTGACGAGCGAGAGCATACGGAGAGAGATTTTCATAGGAGACGATTGTAGACTGCGCGACGGGTTGGCGCGGAGGGTTGAAACGTAGCGGCCAAAGATTCGCTTCTTGACATCTATTCTTATATAGGAATATATAAACTGCATGGCCAGAGCGGCGACCACTTCGGATGTCTTCAACGCTATCGCTGAGCCGCGGCGGCGGGAGATTATTGGACTGCTCGACGATGGCCGCGAGTGGGCGGTAGGCGATGTAGTGGCGCGTGTGAAGGTTGGGCAGCCGACGGTTTCGAAGCATCTGGGCGTGCTGCGCAAGGTCGGCGTGGTGACCATGGTGAAGCGCGGGCAGCATCGCTACTACAAGTTGCAGGCCGAGCCGTTGAAGGCGGTTCATGATTGGGCGAAGATGTACGAGCGCTACTGGACGCACCAGATCAATCGCATCAAGGAACGGGCCGAGAAGAAGGCGATGGATCGGATTGAGCGCGAGAACCGGCCCAAAGATCCAAAGAAGTGAACAGAGGATTAACAAGAAATAAGAACAGGAGAAGCGATGGCGGTAACGATTAGCGAACAGACAGTGCATACGCTGCAGTTCTTGAAGGAAGAAGAGATTGCGGCGCCTATCGATGTGGTCTTTGAGACGCTGCTGGAGCAGATGGGGCCGGAGAATGAGACTCCGCAGGGGCTGATGCCGATGGTGCTGGAGGCGTGGCCGGGCGGCCGATGGTATCGCGATCTGGGCGATGGTGCGGGCCATTTCTGGGGGCATGTGCAGGCGATCAAGCCGCCTTCGCTGCTGGAGATATGCGGGCCGCTATTCATGTCGTATCCGGCGATCTCAAACGTGCAATACCGGCTGAAGGAAGAGAACGGCGTGACGGTGCTCAAGTTTGTGCATCGCGCAATGGGATACATCTCGCACGATCCGCAGATCGAAGAGGGCTGGACACATGTTGAGAGCGGATGGGGCCACCTGCTGACGAGGATGCACGCGGCGGTCGCGCGGCGCAGCAAGTAGAGAAAGGGCAAACAAGAAAGAGGAGATCGAGATGAACAACTGCCAGGCGATGTTGCTGGAGTTTCGAATCGAAGCGGAGACAACCAGGCGCGTGCTGGAGCGGGTTCCGGCGGACAAGCTGACCTGGAAGCCGCATGAGCGGTCGATGAGCCTGGGGCAACTTGCGCTGCATATTGCGACCGTGCCGGCGGGGATTGCGCGGATCACGCAGCCGGATGCCTTCGATGTGTCGGGTAATAATTTCACGCCGCCATCGCCGGAAAACGTCGAGCAGGTGCATGCCGCGCTGGAGCAGAGCGTTCAGGTAGTGGTTGCGACGCTGGCGGGTGCGACGGATGAGGTTGCGACAGGAGACTGGCATCTGATGCTGGGCGAGCGGGAGCTTGCTTGCCAGCCGCGGGTGGAAGTATGGCGTTCGTTGATGCTGAACCACTGGTATCACCATCGCGGCCAGATGTCGATCTATCTGCGCATGTTGGATGTGCCGGTGCCGTCGATCTATGGGCCGAGTGCGGACGAGAATCCATTTTCGTGAAGGGAAGAGTCATGAAAGGAAAAGTCAGACGATGAAGAATTTATTCGATGCCGCGAAGGTAGATGAGATCAAGGAGCGCATCGGGCATCTGCAGCCGGAGAGCGAGCGGCAATGGGGCACGATGCATGTGACGGAGATGGTAGCCCACTGCTCGTTGGGCATGCAGATGGCGTTGGGAGAGGTCGTTTACAAACGGCCGCTGATGGGCAGGCTCATCGGGGGCATCATCAAGCCAATGGTGTTCAAGGACGATGAACCCTTTCGGCGGAACTCGCCGACGATGATCGTGGTTCTGAATCGAGGCAGCCTGGGAGTGGAGCAGGAGAAGCTTTGCCGCCTGATCGATCGCTTTACCGAGGCTGGGCCTGCGGGTTGCACCAGGCATCCGCATAGCTTCTTTGGAAAACTGACGCCGGATGAGTGGGCGATCCTGACATACAAGCATCTGGATCATCATCTACGGCAGTTTGGAGCCTAACGCGCACAGCTCAGAACTTCATGGGAACGCCGTTTTCTCCGATGATGGTGAAGACCTTGAGCAGATGCGTGACGCCGAGCAGCTCGATCAGCCGTTTGCCGAGATGAATAAGCTCGAGGCTGCAGCCGCGCGACCTGCATGAAACGTAGAGGCGGACCAGCGAGCCAAGGCCCATGCTGTCGGCGTAGGCGAGGTCGGTCAAGTCGAGAACAATGCGTTTGCTCGCCGGGATCAGCTGACTGACACGGGAGTAGAGAATCTGGCTGGTGCCGGCGATGAACCTGCCGTGGCAGCGCACGGTGGCGATGTCGCCAGATTGTTCTACGTCGAGCGTGAGCAGGCTTGCAGCTTCGTTTGGCATGGTGGGATTTCCAGGACGAAGCATATCCTATTTGCGAGCTGATCGCGATATCAACCAAGCGCTTTTACGCTCTTGCTTTTGGTCTTCGCAGCCTTCCTCTTGCCGCGCTTTTTCATTGCTGCTTTGCGTGCCTCGGCTTTGCGGCGTTTGATTTCCTGGGTTGAGTACATAGTGCCGCGGCAGGTAGCGGCTCCGCAGTAGCAGGTGCAGGGGTCGTCGCCGCCTTCGTAGAGGCAGTAGTCGTAGGTGATCTCGGCATCGGCGGGAATATCGCGCAGAGCGGTGATCCAGACGCGGCCGTTGTCGTCTTCGCTGGTTTCGCAGTTGCCTTCGCAGCTGTGGTTGATGAACATCGCGGTGCAGAAGCCGTCGATGACAATGGCGCCGTCGCCGAGTCCAAAGAGATAGGTGACGGGGTAGTCGGTGTAGAGTTCGTCGGCCTCCTCTTTGCTGATGCGGCGGCCGGTGTATTCGACGATTCGTTCGCCCTTCATGACTGCGGCGGTGGTGTAGCAGCCTGCGGCGTGGATTTCGGAGGAGCGGACAATTAGACCCATGAGTGGCGCATACCCATTCTGACGTACCGGTGCAATTCGTGTGAGGTTTGGATGGAAGCGGAAAGTACCTTGAACCGCATCCTAACATTGGCCGCGTCAGGATGGTAGAAGGTCTCCCGCATGCGGCTCCGAGGGTTCTGGCGAAGGGTCCAAGACGCGGCTAGAATAAGGATTGACGTTGCGATTTTCCTGCCCAATTCGGCTGATGCAAGGAATGCTCGCGGCGGGGCTTTGCCTGGGCGCTGCAGCCGCGTTGGCACAGAGCGCACCACCGCAAAAGCCGCAGGACAATCCCTTTCCTGGAGATGCACCGCAGGCGCCAGCTCCGCAGAAACCTGCAACGAGCCAGCCGGCACCAGCCAATACCACGCAGCAGCCGGGCAGCGACGCCAAGCCGGACGCGAATGCGCCAAAGTCGAAGAGCGACAACCCATTTCCGGGCGAGGATCCGGATGCGCCGATTATTCCGGTAGATCCGGCTGCCCCGCCTTCGCCCGGAGCGTCGGGAGGCGGTTCGGGGTCCAACTCTGCGCCGGGCAGCGCGAGAAGAGGCGATGATCCGGATGGCGACCCGGTGCGATCGCCGGATGGGGCAGGGAACTACAGCAGCGATGACGGCTTCAGCTCGAGCCGGTCGGGCGTGACCGTTGCTCCCGACGACAGCGATGAGATAGCGAGCAAGGCGGCTGCTGGCAAGAGCAGCAAGCAGTTGTTGAAGGAAGATCTGGATATAGGCGGCTTCTACCTGGAGCGGAAAAACTGGAAGGCGGCGCAGGCGCGGTTTGCGACGGCTTTTGCCCTGAACAAGGAAAGTCCCGATGCGGTCTGGGGATTGGCGGAGTCGGAGCGGCATCTGCAGATGTATGCCGACGCGGCCGAGCACTATAAGTTATTTCTAAGTTACGAGCCGGATGGCAAGCGCGGCCGCGAGGCGAAGAAGGCGCTGGATGAGGTTGAGTCAGCTCGACCGGCTGCGGCCAAAAAGCCCGGGACGCCGGATGGAACGCTGAATTGACGCAGACGCGCTTCTCGCGTGACTGCTCCTGAATTGCCCATTTCAAACAAACACTGTGCGATTTTGAACAGAGACCTCCTGCGTCTGTGTCAATAAATTCGTGAATTTGATGTTTCTGTACGGTCAAAATCCTTTCCGTTGACATATGCTTTCCTACATATCCGGTGCTGTTACTTCCGTACCCTCGGGGAAGAAACAGTTTCCAATCAGGAATTTATGCACCCAGTTTTGAAGTCTGCGCTGGAACCACTGGCGGAACAGATCGCGGGTTTGAGTCAGCAGGAGGCGCAGGTGCCTCCGCTGCCGGGGCAGGGACGATGGTGCGCGCAACAGATCTTGGAGCACCTGATTTTGACGTATCAGCTCACGACCGCATCGGTGTGCAAGCAGCTTAAGAATGGGCGGGTGCCGAAGAACCGGCGCAACTTGCTGGAGTTCTTTTTGCGGGTGCAGACGATCGGACTGGGGTATATGCCGAATGGCGTGCCCGCGATCCGTGCTTTTCGCCCGGAGGATTTCACGCCCGAAGATGGGCAGGCGATTGCGGTGCGTTTTATCGGAGCTGCTGAAGAGATGGACCAGCAGCTGGTGGCGGCGCGGCGTAAGTTCGGCATCCAGGCTTGCGGGGAGCATCCTTTCTTTGGCGTGATGCGGGTGGACGAGTGGCGGCGGTATCATTCGCTCCATGCCGGGCACCATTTCAAGCAGCTGCAGAACGCGATCCGCTATGCGAAAGCGCATCCCGTGACGGCGGAGACGGTAGCGAGCGAAGCATAGGCTGGCTAGTCGGTCCGGCTGCTCGGCCGGATTTAGAAGCCGAGGCGCGTCGAGTTGAGCAGCCATAGCGGGCAAAAGATTTCGACAAGAGCGGCGAGGCAGAGGAAGGTTCCGAGCGGAAGCGGAAGCTGGGACCACTCTTCTGTCCTGCGCCGGACGGTGAGCACACCAAGCCAGATGGCTGCGGCGGCGGACGCGGCGAGGGTGGCGAGGATGAACGACTCCAGGCTGCCGCGCAGGCCTAGCCACGCGCCGAGCATGGCCATGAGCTTGGCGTCGCCGAGGCCGATGCCTTCCTGCCGGCGGAAGATCCAGTAGCCGAGGCGGATGGCGAGGATGAGACCGGCGGCGGCGAGGATGGCGAGTAGTGCGTGCCCGGCGGTCTGAGCCAGCTCCAGGGGTCGGCCAATCGGTGAAGAAGGCCATCTTGCCAGCAATGTAAATAAAAGACCTACAGCCACGCCGGGCAGGGTGAGTATGTCGGGCAGCCAGAAGTATTCCTGATCGAGAGCGGCGAGGGCTACCAGCAGCCAGCAGAGCAGGGCGTAGCCGATGAGCTCGATGAGGATGTGCGCGATAGGTGGATTGCTCAGGTCAGGGTTAATCAGCGGCGATCCGAAGCAGAGCCAGCAGGAGGTCCAGAGGGCGGCTAC
Source organism: Acidobacteriaceae bacterium (assembly GCA_036271955.1). GTDB lineage: Bacteria > Acidobacteriota > Terriglobia > Terriglobales > Acidobacteriaceae > Acidicapsa. The sequence continues at coordinate 30,744 of DATAZR010000199.1, read as the reverse complement.
GGCTAGCTCGATGAGCGGGTAGCGGATGCCGATCCAGGCGCGGCATTCGCGGCAGCGGCCGCGGAGGATGATCCAGCTCAGGAGGGGAAGATTTTCCCACCAGGCGAGAGTGTGCGAGCAGTGGCGGCAGTGGGAGCGGGGGCTGACGATGCTCTCTTCCTCGGGAAAGCGGGTGAGGAAGACGTTGAGGAAGCTGCCGAAGGCGAGGCCGAGCAGGGCGGCGAAGACGGCTCCGACGAGTTGGAGTGGATTCAGAATTTCGATTTCGCTCCGTATGGTTTTTCAGCAAGCATCAACTGATTGCCGGTATCTGTAACAACTAATGCATGATCTTTAACTACTAACGGCAAGATCGTTAACAACTATCACCCGAAATATGCGCCTCGGCAGCGTTTCGGCTTTGGACGAGTTGCCAACGATAGACGATGCTGGTTTTGAGAGTGCTCGGGACGGCTGACAGGCTTCGTCCGTGCCCCACTCGCAGGTTACAGTATTGAGATGGAGCCTCTCTCCAGCCCTTCTACATTTGAGCCTGTCGAACCGGATGCGACACCGGCGCTTGCGTCTGCCACTCCCGAGGCAGCGACGGCTTTTGCTGAGTCGGTGGCGATTATGGCGCGGCTGCGCGGTCCGGGCGGATGTCCTTGGGATCGCGAGCAGAGCTTCGACTCGATTCGCAAGTACACGCTGGAAGAGACGTATGAGGTGCTGGACGCGATCGAGCGGCGGGACTGGCCCAACCTCGCCGAGGAGCTGGGCGATTTGCTGCTGCAGGTGTTGTTCTATTCGCAGATGGCGGCAGATGAGGGGCGGTTCACGATTGCCGATGTGCTTGGGACGCTGAACCGGAAGCTGATCCGGCGGCATCCGCATGTGTTTGGGGAGGAGGCTTCGGCTGCGGCGGGAAACAGGGCGGTTGTGGACTCCGCTGTCGATGGCTCAGCGGCGCGGGTGCTGGCGAACTGGGAGCAGATCAAATTGGCAGAGAAGAAGGCTGCCGGGGATAAAGCGGCGGCTTCTTTATTGGATCAGGTGCAGCGGGCGCAGCCGGCTTTGGCTGAGGCGGCGAAGCTGGGTTCGAAGGCGGCGAAGGTGGGGTTTGACTGGAGCCACTGGCGGGATCTGCTGGCGAAGGTTTCGGAAGAGACGGAGGAGCTGGTGTTGGCGGTGGAGTCTCGGGAGGAAATGCAACAGCAGATTCCCTTCGGGAATGACAGACAGAAAAGCAAGGGCAACGAATTCGAAGATTCGGAGGTTGAGGCGGAGTTGGGGGATTTGTTGTTTACGGTGGTGAATCTGGGGCGGCATCTGGGTGTGGATGGGGAGATGGCGCTGCGCGGGACGAATGCGCGGTTTCGGGCGCGGTTCAAGGAGATGGAGCGGGTAGCGCCGAAGCCGCTGGCCGAGCTTGGGCCGGAGGAATTGGAGGCGCTTTGGGCTGGGGCGAAGATGCGTCTCGCCCGTGCAGTGAATACCTCAGGGGCTGAAGTCCCTCAATCTTCGGACGGCTTAATGCCGGGGATAAATCCCCGGCCTACCGCGGGAGTTGGGCAATGATTTTGATTCGGGAGTGCCGGGGATTTGAGGAGTTGCAGGCTTGCGTCGATTTGCAGATCGAAGTGTGGGGATATTCGGATGGGGATGTGATTCCGCGGCGGGTTTTTCTAGTAGCGCAGAAGATCGGCGGGCAGGCGATTGGGGCGTTTGAGGTACAGGGAGCAGGGAACGAAAGGCAGGGACTAGGGAATAGGGAACAGGGAATAGAAAACCTGGGCGATGCTTCTTCTATGGTGGGGTTTGCTTTTGGATTGCCGGGGGTTAAGACTGGGGAGCAGTCGGGAAGCGGGCGGCCGGAGAGCTATCTGCACTCGCATATGCTGGCGGTGAAAGAGGGCTTCCGGAACCAGAACATCGGGGCGCGGCTGAAGCTGGCGCAGCGCGAGGATGCGCTGAGGCGGGGAATCGAGCGGATGGAGTGGACCTTCGATCCGCTGGAGATCAAGAACGCTTTTTTGAACATTCGCAAGCTGGGCGCCATTGTTCGACGGTATGAGGAGAATTTTTATGGGGCTTCCTCTTCGCGATTGCAGGGCGGTTTGCAGACAGACCGGCTGGTGGCGGAGTGGTGGCTGGATTCGCCACGGGTGAAGGCGGCGACTGCGGGAACGGGCAGAACAGCGGGCCGCCCCGGCGAGGACTATCTGGATACAATTCGCGTGCCGGCTGCAATCTACGAGTGGAAGGACGATCCCGAGCTGCGGCACCTGGCAGCCAAGGTTCAGGCTGAGAATCGGGCCAGATTTCAAGAAGCGTTTGCCAGGGGGCTGGCGGTTGTGCACTTTGACCGCGATGTGAACGGCGACGGCATTTTTTATATTGGCTCTTATCCGGCGAGTGGGAATCAAGCCCTGCTGTGAGTGGGCAATTTGCACCAGCAATGGTGAGTTTTGTGTCAGAAACTGTGGACAGGAATGAAATCGGCTACGTGCTTTCGGGTTGTGCGGGTATTCTGGATTCGAACCGACTGGAGTCAGGCCCAAGATGAAGATTGATGCGATTTATCTCCGCGAGCTGAACCTGCCGCTGGTACGTCCCTTCCAGACCAGCTTTGGCGTGACGAAAGACCGGCGGGTGGTGCTGGCAGAGATTCACTCGGAGGGGCTGATCGGCTGGGGCGAGTGCACGGCGGGCGAGCATCCCCATTTTTCAGAGGAGTCGGTCGACACCTGCTGGCAGGTGATCGTAGACGAGCTGGGGCCGATGCTGGCGGCGAGCTCGCCGGAGAATGGCGGGCAGTGTCCGCATATCTTCAAGGTGGTGCGGGGCAACCGCATGGCCAAGGCGACACTGGAAAACGCGATCTGGGATCTGGAGGCGCAGCGGCAGGGGATTTCGCTGAGCCAGCTGCTGGGCGGCGTACGGGAGGTGATTCCGTGCGGGGTATCGATTGGGATTCAGTCTTCGATTCCGGAGCTGCTGGACCTGATCGAGCGCGAGGTTTCGGCGGGTTACCAGCGGATCAAGCTGAAGTGCAAGCATGGATGGGATCTCGAAGTCTTTGAGCGGGTGCGGAACCAGTTCCCGGGGATCACGCTCAGCTGCGATGCGAACTCGGCGTACCGGCTGAAGGATGCGGATCACCTGGCGAGCTTCGATCAGTTTGACTTGCTGATGGTGGAGCAGCCGTTGTGGTACGACGATTTCTACTACCACTCGATGCTACAGAAGCAGTTGAATACGCCGATCTGCCTGGATGAATCGATTCGCAACCGACGGGATGCGCTGGCGGCGATCGAGATGGAGAGCTGCCGGATCATCAACATCAAGCTGGGGCGCGTGGGCGGATTCTCGGAGGCTCTGGCGGTACACAATGCTGCGTTCGAGCGGGGGATTCCGGTGTGGTGCGGCGGGATGCTGGAATCGGGCATCGGGCGGTCGCATAACATTGCGCTGTCGACGCTGGAGAACTACTCGCTGCCGGGCGATGTTTCTGCTTCGCAACGGTACTGGAAGGAAGACATCATCGAGCCTGAGGTGACGGTTTCGGCGCAGGGCGAGATTGCGATTCCTGATACTCCGGGTCGCGGGTACGAGGTGCGCACCGATCTGGTGGAGCGGCTGACGGTGCGGAAGCATGAGATTCGGGCGCATGCGCTGGTAGGGTAGCTTTATTCAGGGATCAGGGATCAGGGATCAGGGATCAGGGATCAGGGATCAGGGGTCAGGGGTCAGGGGTCAGGGACTAAGAGGCTGAGGGGAAAAGCAGATTCCCTGGCGGGAATGACAGCAAGAAAAGCAACAGCAGATCCTTCGCTGCGCTCAGGATGACAAATTCATAGGCGCTCGGGTGACAAGTTCATACGAGTCTGGGATTCGAGGCGCTAGAGATGGCCTTCGGATTCGAGGATGTAATAGGTGGAGAGGTCGGTGCTGGGGACGGGCTGGCCTAAGGCTCGGAGCATGTTCATGACTTGGCCGCGATGCATGGTGGAGTGATTGACCATGTGCAGGGCGATGCGCCAGCGTGAGACGAGAAAATCGGTGCCGTCGGCGCGGGTGGCGGAGAGTTGAAAGTCGAGGTCGGCGTCGGAGAGGCCTTCGATCCACTCGCGGGCCGAGGCCCAGACGGGCGGCCAGTGGCGGTCAAAGGCTTCGAGGCTGGCTTCAAGAGGCGGGCCGGGGTCGGAGCGGGGATCGCCGAGCCAATCGAAGAGCGGCAGGGCGCTGAGGACGAGGCGGCGGGTCCAGGAGCGCTCGGCGTAGAGGATATGACGCAGGTTGAGCGCGATGCTCGGGAACGAGCCGCCCAGTTCTTGATGGAACTGCTCAGGGGTGAGTTCGCGGCATGCGTCGAGGAGCTGACGGTTAGCCCATTCGGTATAGAGGATCTGGAGATGAATGAGGTCTTTGGTCATCCGGTTCGTGCTGAGTATATGAGGCAGATTGCGTTGAACTCAAGGTAATTCTGGGCTGACGGCGTTAGCACTCAGGAACTGGCGAGATTGCTGCGGCGTACTATTAAGCAGCGGCGCAACTTTGCGGGTGGGCCGGCGTCTCATGGGTCAGAAAAGGCCTGGGGAGAAGCGGCCTGAGCTCGCGGCTGGCTGCCGCTGGAGGATAGATCCGTGACTTCGCAGGAAGAACTTATGTTGAACTCGCTCGTGGAGCGGGTGAATGCTACACAATTGCCGGAGAAGGATCCGGATGCCGCGGCGCTGCTGGAGCGGGGTTTCAGCGCCAATCACGATGCGATGTATGTGCTGGCGCAGAGCGTGCTGGTGCAGAACATTGCGCTGGAGCAGGCACGAGCTCAGCTGACGGCTGCGCAGGAGCAACTGCAAAAGCAGGCGCAACAGCCGGGGCAGCAGCCGGCACGCTCGGGAAGCTTTTTGGGCAACCTGCTGCACCGCGATCAGGCGCCGCCTCCGCCGCAGTATCAGCCGGTGTACACGCCGCAGGCTGCGCCGGAGTATCAGACGCCTTACAATCCGGCACCGCCGCCGCCGGGATACGGTGGGCCGGGATATCAGGGTGCTCCTTATGGCGGGCCGGCCTATGGCGCGCCGCAGTATGGACCGCCTCAGTATGGGCCACCGCAGGGCGGGGCTTTTGGGCAGGGGAGCTTTTTACGCGGGGCGGCGCAGACGGCTGCTGGCGTAGCGGCGGGCGCGCTGGCGTTTGAGGGCGTCGAGTCGCTGCTGCATGGCGGCTTTGGCCATCCTGGAATGGGTATGGGGATGGGCGGCTGGGGTATGCCGGGTGTTGGCTTCGGCATGGGGCCGGGCATGGGCATGGGGTACGAGCGACCGATCGAAGAGACGATTGTGAACAACAACTACTACGACTCACCGGGCGGCGGGCAGGGTGGGGGACAAGGCGACTTCGGGCGCGAGGAGCATTTTCACGACGGCGGCGGTGGGCAGATGCAGGACGCTAGCTGGGGAGATGATTCGGGGTCGGGATTCGACGGCGGGTCGGGGGGCGGATCTGACTTCGGCGGTGGAGGAGACTTCGGAGATTCTGGCGGTGGATCCGACTTTGGTGGCGGCGGGGATTTTGGAGACTCCGGCGGCGGGTCGGGCGGAGACAGCGGGGGATTCTAGGGCTGATTCGGCTTGATGCGGGCTTTGGTGATCCCACCCTTGGCACAAAAAGCGTGCCAAGGATGGGGCACCCCAGTTGTTATTCCACAGCTGTTATTTCGGAGAAGGGTGGGCGATGAGCCTGCCCTTTTTGTTTTGGGATGCGGCTGAAAGAAAGACAACAGCAGATCCTTCGCTGTGCTCAGGATGACAAGGCAAAGATTCTGCGCGCCTGTGGGGAATTTTGCTAGTGGGCAGCGTTGGGTGTTGGGGACAGAGGGGCGGCGGAAATTTCTTTAGCGCGGGTATCGAGCATCTGGATGGCTTGCTGGTAGGTCATGCCGCTTGCTACGGGGATGAACTGGGAGAGATCGAGTGTGGTGTCGAGCTTGACGGATTTGATGAGCAGGCGGGCATTCATGACCAGGACCATGTGGGTGGTGCGCCACTGGTGATCGCCTATGTCGGCTTGTTCGAGCAGCAGGGTGCCGCCCTGGTCTAGCTTGCCGAAGAGTCCCCAGCCGTAGTCGACGTCGTGGATGCGCTTGCCCTGGAGGCGGGTAACTCGCTGCTGGGCGGCGTCGATCCATAGCTCGCCGGCCATGCCCTTGAGTGCCTGGGCTTCGAGGTCCTGGGGATCGAAGCCGGGATTGGGCTGGAAGCTGAGGCGGTAGCTGACACCCTGGGGCGTGTCTGCAAAGCCTGCGAAGGTGTAGAGGAAGGCGCTGGGCAGGGCGCGGATGATCTTGCGGGCGCGGTCGGAGTCGCCCTGTTCGCGGGCCTGGCGATGGCGCTGGAGGCTGGGGTCGTTGACGAGGCTTTGCAGGCGGGCTTCTTCGGTCTGTTCGTCCTGGGGACTGAGGGGATTGTCGTTGATGGCGATGAGGCGGGCGACGTCGCCGTCTTTGGTTTCGACGATGAGCTTGGTGGAGTTGAAGCGCGGGCTGGATTTGCGCAGACGGTACTGCATGGGATGGGAAGGGTCTTCGGCGGCCTGCATTTCGACGGCGAGGACGCGCTGGACGAGGGACTGGGTTTCTTCCGGCGAGAGCGGGGCGGGTGTGGAAGCAGGTTGCGCTGAGGCGAACGAGGGGGCTACAAGAATCCCCGACAGCAGAAACGTTAAGAACCGAAGGGCTGGGAAGCGCTGGCGTGGAAAGATTGCGCGGCTGCTCATGCATCCCGCATTGCTGGGCTGAAGTGAATCTGCCTGCCGCTTCTGTGCTGGGATCATTGCTTGTTTAGACGCGGAGGGACGCTATGGGTTGCGGAGATTTGGCGGCGAGGATCAGAAGACGGTTCTGCGTGAGAGGCATGAGCCGGCGGCTTCGGCGACATATAGTTGCTGGAATTTGACAGGATCGATTCAAGCAAAGAGAGGTTGAAATTACCAGAGTGAAGGCCTGTGCGGCGAGGCGCGATGACTGCTGTGATTCCGGCAGCGAACGAGGAAGCAAGAGAGAGCCGGTGAGCGCGGAAATAGGGCCGTCTGGAATGCTATAGTGCGGGCAGGGTTGCCATAGACAGCCCTCGGAAGGATCTTAACCAATGGCAGTGGACAATACACCCGCACGGATCGGGAAATCGGTCGTGATTCGCGGCGAAGTCAAGGGCAGTGAAGACCTGTTTGTCGATGGTCGTATCGAGGGCACCATCAGCCTTTCTGAGAGCCGGCTTACGGTCGGCCCCAACGCGGTGCTGGCCGCCGACCTGACGGCGCGGGATGTGTTGATCCAGGGACAGGTGCAGGGCAACATCTCGGCGAGCGGTCGCGTAGAACTGCGTGCCGGATGCCAGGTGGTCGGAGACGTGCGCGCACTGCGGCTGGCGATCGAAGACAATGCGGTGTTTCGCGGCAAGGTGGATCTGACACAGGGGCCGGCGGCGAAGGCTGCCGAGGCGGCAGGCGCTGAAGGCGCAGCCTCCTAAGGCCGATAGGGTCTGGGAGCCGATGTGTCGCGGGGCGGTTTGCGGCGCTGGGGTTCAGTGCTGGTGTTCGGTGCCGGTGTTGAATGCTGGATATGAGGGCCGCGTTCCTGAACAGGGGGCTTGGCCCTTGGCGCGGTCTATTTGGGTGCTGTTTAAAGGCAATGGCCACGGGAGGCTACGGGAATGCTAGGCAAGTTGTTTGACCGGCAGCCAGCGTCCGGAGCAGGCCAGGCGCATAGCGGACCGCGCGTGCCCCGGCACTCCGGCGGCTGGGGGACGCTGCGCAAACGGCTGACCAGTGAAGAGGGGCTTCGGGTGCTGGATATCGGAAGCACATCGCCGACCAACATCAACTATCTGACCAGCCTGGGACACAGCGTGTACATGGCAGACCTGGTGGAGGATGCATTCTCTGGCGAGTGGCGGAAGGGCACCGACGAAGATGGCAAGGAGATCTGGGACACGGAGGGTTTTGCCAAGCAGAACCTGCATTTCTCGGGGCGGGTCTTCGATGTGGTGCTGCTGTGGACGACTCTTGACTATCTGCCGGAGGCGCTGGTGGCTCCGGTGGTGAAGGCGTTCTACTCGGCGATGCATCCCAAGGGACAGCTACTCGGAGTGTTCCACACCAAGCTGCAGCCGGAGCTGTCTCCCTATCATCGTTTTCACATCACTGCCGGCGACGATGTGGAGCTGCAATGGGCCAAGCCGGCAACGCAGCTGCGAGCGATGACCAACCGGCAGATCGAAAAGCTGTTTACCGAATGGTCGGGGCTGAAGCAGTTCCTGGCTAAGGACGGTGTCTCGGAAGCGATTATCGTTCGCTGAGGCATCTTATGAAGATGATGATCAGGTTAGCTCCGGCTTGCGTGAGGTTGCCGGTTGATGAACTATGGGTCGGGCTTTCAGCCCTCAGTTGTGGGATGTTCCACTTCATGGGGCGTTGCCCCATGCTGGTATCGAGCGCGCCTTTGGCGCTCACTGGCTGTCCGGCGGAGGAACTGGCGTGAAGAGTGTAATGAACCTTGCCTGCGAACCATGTCCTGCGAACCATGCCTTGCGAGCCGTACCCTACGAACGATGCCCTGCCTGAGCAAGGTTGATATTCATCTTCCTGAAATTCCATAAGCGGGATTTCCTGGACACAACGAAGTTAGAACAACCTTAAATTCTGGAGTGAATCTGATGAGTCTGCTCAAGGGAACCAGGGTGACCTGGCTGGGACATGCGACGGTGCTGGTGGAGCTGCCGGGCGGCGCCAATCTGCTGATCGATCCGTTTATCGAACATAATCCGAAATATCCGAAGGGCTTTCAGCTGCCGGAGAAGATTGACTACATCCTGCTGACGCATGGGCATATGGATCACATTGCCGATGCCGCTCCGATGGCGGAGAAATACGGTGCGACGGTGGTGGCGATGGTGGAGCTGGCGGGATACCTGGCGAAGAAAGGCGTGAGGTCGACGATCGGCTTCAACTTCGGGGGCACGGTGAAGCTGCCGGGTGCGGCAGTGACGCTGGTGGAGGCAAAGCACTCCTCGAGCATGGAGGAGGATGGGCAGATTGTGTATCTGGGCGAGGCGGGCGGACTGGTGATTACGATCGAAGACGGCCCGGTGCTCTATCACGCAGGGGACACGACGGTTTTCCGGGACATGGAGCTAATCCGCGAGCTGTATGCGCCTGAGGTGGCGATGCTGCCGATCGGCGGGCACTATACGATGGGCCCGAAGGAGGCAGCGCTGGCGATCCGGTATCTGCAGCCGCAGCTGGTATTACCGATCCACTGGGGGACGTTTCCGCCGCTGGTAGGCACACCGGAAGAACTGGCCAAGCTGGTGAGCGATCCGAAGACGGTGGCGATGGTTGCGCCGGGGGAATCTCTGAGCGCGTAAAGGGAAGTGCGGAAAGATATTCGGGGAAATATCAAAAGGGTTGCGAACTACTGGAGTTGCGAACTACCAGGGTTGCAAGTATCAAAAGCTTGCCGAAATGGGGCTGGAAATGTTTCCAGCCCGTCGGTCGGGGGATCGTACGGATCGACGAAGACTACTTAGCTGCGGCCTTTTTCTGTAACTCCCAGCGGCGGCGCACTGCTTCGGCGATTCTCTTGCGGCCTTCCGGCGACAGGTTGCGTTTCTTTTTGCGCTTGATGGGCGCTTCAGCGGCTGCGGTTGACTTGGCGCGACGCGTCTTCTTGACAACCGGGGAATCTCCGGCGAGCAATGTCCGAGCTTGTTCCAGGCGCGAAATCTCCAGGTCAATCTCAGCCAAAATCTTGGAAAGTTGCATGCTTCCTCCTGTAATCGCCTGCTCTATCCGTTTTTCGAGTTTCGAATGGCGGAAAGCAGGTCGTATTTACTTTGTATGAAACATGACTAGCATTTGTAAACGGAAAATTGCATTCTTTTACGTTGTGAGTGCAAAAGAGTACCGTCGGCATCAAGGAAAGCGACGCCGGGAAGCTTTCTTTGTGCAATTTGCGACAGAACAGTCCATTGCTTCGCTTCGCCGGAGAGCAGCGCGGCTAACTGGAAGAAGGAAGCGCAATCGAAATCTACGCGCGGGACGCGAGTTTGGGCAATGGGATGGAACGCGCGCTGAGTTATCGGGTTGGGACTATTCCTTGCCAGTGCTGCCGACGCCGCGCTGGCCGGAACCGGCGGCGGAGTAAGCAGCAGCGGTGAGGACTTTGTCGGGGTCTCCCAGCTTGAGGGAGACAGGAATATCGGCCGACTTATAGCTGCGCAGGTCCTTGATGATCTCCTGCTTTTCGCGCGCGTACTGGCTGGCAAGGCGGGTCAGGGCGTAGGTGATGATGTCGCTGTGATGCAGATCCTGCATGGCGGGATCGCGGCGCAGATTGAGCCAGAGCCGGTGCACTAACTGGACATCGTCGGGGCCCAGGGACGGGGCGTGGGGGCCTAGATAGTAAACCTTAGACTCACCGGAGGGATTGATGACGTAGAAGTTAAGCTGGCGTTTGGGCTCGGGGAGCGATTCCCAGGCCTGGCCGATGTGGAATGCCTGATCTTCGGCGGACATCTTGGTGGATAGGCCGGAGACGACGGAGTCGACTTCCAGGGAGTTAGCGGTCTGGATCAGGGCGGCGAAGATGTCTCCGGCTGGAACTACGAGCAAGGAGACTTTCTTGCCGAAGCTTTCGGCGACGGAGATGGCTTTAGTGAAGACCATCTGCTCGTGTTCGGAGAAGATCTGATCTTCAGGGCCGAGATACTCGGGGCCGCCGGCGCCCATCATGCGCACGGTGAGAACGACGACATCCTGCTCCTCGGTATCGGTGCGGGAGAGCGCCCACTTGAGTGCGAAGGGATTGGCGGCATCGCGCATGGTGACCATGGTGCCGCCTGGGCGGACGCCGACTGTTTCACGGTTGACGATGTCTTCATGATCGAGCTGGAAGTGCTCCTTCATCTGGCGCGCGGTCAAAGCATGTTGTCTCTTGTTACGGCGCTCGGAGATGGAAAAGATGATGAAGAAGGCAGCGGCGAAGACGACACCGCTGACTGTCGCGACAGACTTGGTGAACAGGTTCACGATTGCCGTGGTCAGCAGAACCAGGAAGACCGAGGTAACTCCGATAGGAATCTCGACCTTGCCGATGCGGAGATTGAGGGGAACTTTCCAGCCGCGCTCGCCGTGGTATTTCCAGCGCAGAACAAGCATTGCGAGGCTGTTAAAGGTAAAGGACCAGATGACACCGAAGGCATAAGCCTCGCCCAGCATGATGACATCACCGCGAGTAACGATGATGGTGAACATCTGCATGATGAAGACGAGATTGACGATGCGGTAACTGGTGCCGAAGCGCTTGTGAGGCTTGCGGAACCAGTCGGTGAGGACGCCGTCTTCGGCGACGCGCATGAGCACGCCGGTCGAACCGATCATGGAGGTGTTGACTGCGCCCGAGAGGATGAGAAAGCCGACGATGACAACGAAGATTCGGAAGGCGATCTTGAGCGCGACGGGACCTGTCATGTACATGGCCAGGCCGGCGATCAGGTTGTTCTGAAAGATGTGGGTACGCGGCCCATCGGGAATGAGCATGGAGGAGAGCAGGGTAGCTCCGCCGGTGAAGGTGATGCTGAAGATGGCGATGACAATCGCAGCGCGCTTGAGATTTTTGAGCTTGGGATGCTCGATTTCGCGGTTGACCTGGGCAAGCGATTCCTCGCCGGACATGGCGAGGACGGAGTGGCCGAAGGCCATCACGATGCCGAAGATTCCGAGGATGGGGACGAATTTTGTTCCCCTGAGGAAGCCGAGGGCATCGTCGCTGAAATGCAGGTTGCTGGGCAATGGCGGCGGCGGAAGATGCGATCCCTGGACGATGACGGAGTAGACACCCCAGATGAGCAGGATGACCACCATGACGGTGGTGATCTGCATGACCTTCAGGGCCTTTTCGCTGGATTCTTCAATGCCTTTGGTGTTTTCCCACCAGTAGTAGATGGTGACGCCGGCGGCAAAGATCGCCGAGGTATGATTCATGTCCAGTTGGAAGACGTAGGGATGGCCTGCGGTTCCCGCAAGCACGGGCGGCAGCCAGCCGTGGGCGGCGCTTACGGAGATCAGCTCATTGAGGAGGCCGGTGATGTACTGGCCGGCTGAAACGCCGGAGATGGGGCCGGTGAGGATGTAATCGAACATCAGCGCGGAGACGCTAAGCTTGGCGAAGGTGCCGCCCAGGGCTTCCTTGACTACGCGGTAGACGCCGCCGCGGGTGAACATGGAACAGCTTTCGACGTAGACCGCACGGACGGCCGAGGCGAAGCCCATGACGCCAAGAATGAACCAGGGGGCTGATTTTCCGATGGCCTGCTCGGCGATGCCGCCTGCGTAAAAAGCAGAGGAGCCAAGATCGTTCAGCACGATAGCCGCCACGCGCCAGAACGAGATGAACGTCAGCATTACCGAAGATGCAACTACCAAGCGAGTGCGGTTGGAGAGTGGAGCGTTGGTAGTTCTAGGAGATCCCATTCGTATCAGTTCGGCTGGTCCAGGCCTAATATCAGAAATACTGTGGCGTTCGGTGACGAAATCTTTTCCGTAACGAACAAACGCCCAGCGGTGAGTCTAATCCCTGCCGGATGTCCCGTCAATAATAAGTCGCATCGCCGGGCTAATTAGTCGCATCGTCATGCCGCCAACCTAACCTGTTTGGGTGTCTGATTCCTTAGTCCGGAGAGACGAGTCTGTGCCTGCAATCTATACCTGAGAATCAGATTTCCAGATGGCGTGGATGACAATTCGAACAGATGCAGTCAGCACAACCAGGGCAGAGCCAGCCATGCCGATAAAGAAGGTAACTTCCAGAACCCGCATTGCCGCAATTCCGAGGGACATATTTAGATTGTACGCCGACTGAAGAAATTTGACTCGACTGGGCGCGAGCGGGCGTGAAAGCTGAGATATGAGGAGCGAGATAGAACGGAATGTCTGAGCGGCAACTCTCTGAGACGCTGGAAGATAGGCGGTGGAACCGCCCCGAACCAGAGGCACGGCTGAGACGAAGAGATGCAATACGACTCTGCTAGACTCAGCACGATGCGGGGCATTCCATGGCGGCTTCTGGGGGCGGGTGCGCTGACGGCGCTGCTGCTGGATTTGCCGTTTCCGCTGGCGGGGCCGCTGCCGGTGTGGCGGACGGTGTTTGCGTGGTTTGCGCTGGTTCCGCTGCTGGTGGCGCTGCTGCGGCTGCCGGAGAGTATGTGCGGGAAGCCGCTTCGCTGGGCGTTTTTTGGCGGGTGGTGGACTGGCGCGCTGTGGTTCGGGTCGAACTGCTACTGGGTTTACAACACCATGCATCTCTACGGCGGCATGAATGAGCCGATGGCGGTGCTGTGCCTAGTGCTGTTCAGCATTTACCTGGGATTCTGGTTTGGGGTGTTTGCTCTGGCTCTGGTGGTTATCCGGAGGGCGACGGTCGGCGGCAGGTTTGGATGGGTGGGGCCGGCGGCGATTCCGTTTCTGTGGACGGCTATGGAGTTTGCGCTGGCTCGGATTCCGGCGTTTCCGTGGGATTTGCTGGGGTATTCGCAGGTGGACAACGGGCTGCTGACGCGGCTGGCGCCTTGGACTGGGGTTTATGGGATCAGCTTTGTGCTGGCGGCGGGGAATGCATTGCTGACGGCGGGGCGGCTTTACACTTCACTAAAACCCGAGACGTGGAATCGACGGGCATTTATCCAATTTATCCATCCGACCGAATATGGGGTTCTGTTGTGGATAGCGATAAATTTTTTGGTGAGCACGCAGCTGGTGCCGTCACCTAAGCCACCCGCGACAGAGACTGCCGTGCTGGTGCAGCCGAATCTGAATGTGGATACGGATGATGTGTGGGTTGGGCCGGAGTGGGATCGGCATATTGCGCAGTTCACACAGCTTGGGGCGGAAACCTGCAAGAACTCTTTGAATGGAATTCCGGAGGCTGGAGCGCTGGCGATCACGCCGAAGTGCCCTGTGCCGGTGATGCCGCCGAGTTTGATTGTGTGGCCGGAGTCGCCTGCGCCGTTTCACGATGGGGATGGGCGGTTTCGGGAAGCGATGGCATCGGTTGCCGGGGCGGACAAGGCTCCGATGATCGTGGGCGATATCGGCATGGACGAAGACGTTGCAGCGCGCCAGATACGCATCTATAACTCGGCCTCGGTCATCGCTGCGGATGGGCGGTTTGTTGGCCGCTACGACAAAATCCGTCTGGTTCCGTTTGGGGAGTATATTCCGGTGCAGACGCTATTTTTCTTTCTGCATAAGATCACTGCCAACCTGCCCGATACCGATGCGGGGACAGAGCGGAAGACGTTCCGTATTGGTGGACATCTGTACGGCGTCTTCATCTGCTACGAGTCGGTGTTTGGCGATGAGGTGAGGCAGTTTGCGAAGAACGGGGCCGAGGTGCTGGTGAATATCTCGGACGATGGCTGGTATGGCGATACCAGCGCTCCTTGGCAACACCTGAACATGGCGCGAATGCGGGCGATCGAGAACCGGCGCTGGATTTTGCGCGACGCCAACAACGGCGTGACGGCGGCGATCAATCCGTATGGGACGGTGCGGCAGAGTATTCCGCGGCATCAGGTGGATGCGCTGCCGGCGGAGTATGGGTTCAACTCGGAGACGACGTTCTATACGCGGCATGGCGACTGGTTTGCGGGGCTGTGTGCCATACTGAGCTTGGCGCTGTTGGTGTGGTCGGCGCGGAAGTTGCTGATGGGTTTTCCCTCGGGGGCTAAAGCCCCATTGGTTTAATTGTGCTTTATGTACGGGCTGAAGCCCGTACCCTTCAAAACAACCTTCTGTAAATGCAGTGTTAGTGAATTCATCTCAAGTCAGGTCAATACCCGGAAAGTCGAAGCGAGAATGTCGTCCTTAAACGATCTAGAGTTTGCCTTCGCTCCCCTCCGCGATACTGTGCGCGACCTGCGGGAGTATCTTTGACCCCGCTCGCCTGCATCGCGAACTAGACACAATTGGAAAGAAACTGGAAGATCCTGCGCTGTGGTCGAATCCTCAGGCCAGCCAGCCGCTGATGCGCGACCGCAAACGCCTGGAAGGGCTGATTGCGGATGACGATCAGCTGGTGCGACGGCTGGGCGATATCGAGGCCTATTTCGAACTGGCTAAGGAAGGCGCGGAAGAGGTGCTGCCCGATCTCGAGCGGGAGATGAATTCGCTGCGCGAGTTCTGCGAGGCGCTTGAGGCGAAGACGATGCTTTCGGGCGAGACCGATCCGCTGAATGCGATCGTTACCGTGCATCCCGGCGCGGGTGGGACGGAAAGCCAGGACTGGGCCGAGATGCTGATGCGCATGTATCTGCGCTGGGCCGAACA
The DNA here is from genome assembly GCA_036271955.1 of Acidobacteriaceae bacterium. Taxonomy (GTDB): domain Bacteria; phylum Acidobacteriota; class Terriglobia; order Terriglobales; family Acidobacteriaceae; genus Acidicapsa. The sequence goes on along the minus strand of DATAZR010000199.1, from coordinate 15,378 downwards.
GAATGGCTACAAGGTGGAGATGAACGACGAGCAGGCCGGCGACGAGGCGGGCATCAAGTCGGCGACCTTCACGATCATTGGCGAGAATGCTTTCGGGCTGTTGGCGGGTGAGAGCGGGGTGCATCGGCTGGTGCGGATTTCGCCGTTTGACTCGGCCAAGCGCAGGCATACTTCGTTTGCCAGCGTGTATGTTTCGCCGGAGATCGACGACACGATTGAGGTCAACATTCGCAGCGAAGACTTGCGCATCGATACGTACCGCTCGGGCGGCAAGGGCGGGCAGCATGTGAACACGACCGATTCGGCGGTGCGCATGACGCATTTGCCGACGGGGATTGTGGTGACCTGCCAGAACGAGCGGAGCCAGATCAAGAATCGCGACAAGGCGATGAAGATGCTCAGGTCGCGCATCTATGAATACGAGCTGGCGAAGAAGAAGGCCATTACCAAGGACATTGAGGACGCGAAGCTGGAGATCAATTTCGGCTCGCAGATTCGGTCGTGTGTGCTGCAGCCTTATCGCATTGCCAAGGACCACCGGACGAAGGTGGAAGTGGGCGACGTGGACAAGGTGCTGGATGGCTATCTGGAGCCGTTTTTGCGGGGATTTCTTTTAATGAAGCGGAGGGGGACGGCTCCGGCATCGGATGGTGGGGATGATCTGGATGTCTAGTGCTGCGCGCACGGCGGTTCGCGGCTTCGCCGCAAGGGCAACAGCAGATTCCCTGCCGGTATGACAGGAAGAAAAGCAAGTGCAACAGCAGATTCTTCGCTTCGCTCAGAATGACAAACCCTTTTGAGCGAGGGTAACGACAAATTCTGCTGATGGCGCGAAGTTGAGGTGGAGCTGAATGGGTACTGCGGATCGTAATGCGTTGATTGACGAGATGCTGCAGACGGCTAAGACGATTGCCGTGGTGGGGATCAGCAATAAGACGGAGCGGGCGAGTTTTCATATTGCCAACTACCTGGCGAAGCATGGGTATCGAGTTGTGCCGGTGAATCCGATGCTGAGCGAGGCGGTGGTGAACGGGCAGGTGATGACGAGCTATCCGACGCTGGAGGATGCGCAGGCGGCGCTGGCGGCCGAGGGAAGCAAGATCGACCTGGTGGATGTGTTTCGCGCTTCGGATGCGGTGCCGGCGATTGTCGACGATGTGATCCGGCTGCATATCCCTTATCTCTGGCTGCAGGATGGGGTGTACCACGAGGAAGCCGTTAAGAAGGCTGAGGCGGCGGGCGTGAAGGCGATTGAGAATGACTGCATTTTTCGGGAACATGCGGCGAGGGTTTAGAGCTGATCGCTGGATTCTGTATATATGTGATATATACAATCTATGGGTAAGGATCCCCTCGCCGATTGCGTTGGATTTGAGTGGGACGAGTGGAATTCTGGCAAGAACTGGGAAAAGCATCGTGTGACACCGGAGGAGACTGAGGAGGTCTTTTTCCACGATCCATTCGTTCTACGAAGTGATGCGTCTCATTCTTCGCGAGAAAAGCACTACGCCGTTTTAGGCCAAACGGCAAAGGGACGCAGGTTGTTTGTAGTCTTTACAGTCCGGGCGAAGCATGTTCGCGTGATTTCGGCACGAGATATGACTCGAAACGAGAGCGAGGAATACGGGCGATATGAAAAAAGAGATTCCTGAGTTCAATAGCGAGGCTGAGGAGCTCGACTTCTGGAGCACTGCCGACTCGACGGAGTACCTGGACTGGAGTCAGGCGCGGAAGGCGAAGTTCGTGAATTTGAAGCCGACCTTGCGTACGATCTCCGTACGTCTGCCTGTGGCGATGGTGGAGGATTTGAAGATACTGGCGAACCAGAGGGACGTGCCGTACCAGTCGCTGCTGAAGGTCTTTCTGGCAGAACGGTTGCAACAGGAACGCAGCCTGAAACGGTAACTTTCTGCGATGCTTTGTATCCAACAGAGAAGATGGTTTTTGTGATGCGATGCTTCCGGTTCTTTCTCGTGTTCCTTGCGACTCTCGTTTCGGGAGCTACGGCTTTTGCGGCTGCTTCGCCGTCGGCGGATGTGGCGCATCTGCATGTGCAGCTGGTGTTGCCTCAGACTGCGTTGAGCCCTGGCGGGTCCGCGGATGTTGGGCTTTATTTCAAGCTGGAGCCGGGCTGGCATGTGTATTGGAAGAATGCCGGAGATTCAGGCGAGCCGCCGCGGCTTCGATGGACGTTGCCGGATGGAATCACTGCGGGTCAGTTTCAGTTTCCAGCGCCGAAGCGTCTGCCGCTTGGTCCTTTGATGGACTTTGGGTACGAAGATGAAGTGCTGTTTCCGCTGACGCTCAATGTGGCGAGCAGCGTTAAGCCGGGTCCTGCGCCGTTGCATGCTAAGGCCGACTGGCTGGTCTGCAGAGAGGTTTGCATACCGGGCCGGGCTGAGCTGGAAGTGGTCGCGATGGTTGGGGATCATGGCGTTAAGGCGCTGGTTTCAGCGGCGGATGCAGATCTATACAAGCGATTGCTGAACAGGCTTCCTGAGCCGCTGCCGTCTTCGGATACAGCGGTTTTTGCTACGACGGCGACGGGTTTCAAGCTGGCGGTCTTGACTGGCAAAGAGGAGAAGACTGCCGCGTTCTTTCCGACGGAGCAGAACATTCTCGACAACCCTGCGCCACAACCGGCTTCGTCCCTGCAAAAAGGGATCGTGCTGGACCTGAAGAAGGATGCCAATCTTACGGCCAATCCGCAGGAGCTGGCGGGAGTGGTTGAGCTATCCGATGGGCGGGCGTACGACATTGTTGCCAAGCCGGGAGCGATTTCCGCAGCTGCGCCGAAGACGGGAATCGAAGGACTGTTGAAGGCTGTCGGGCTGGCGTTTCTGGGTGGGATGATTCTGAATCTGATGCCGTGCGTTTTTCCGGTGCTGTTTATTAAGGGATTGTCGCTGGTGCAGTCTTCGGGTGAGGAGAAGCATAAGCAGCGCGGGCATGGGCTGGTGTATACGGCTGGCATTGTGGTGTCGTTCTGGGTGCTGGTGGCGGCGCTGCTGGCGCTGCGGGCGGCGGGATCGACGCTGGGTTGGGGATTTCAGTTTCAATCGCCGGTATTTGTGGCGCTGATGGCTGCGCTGCTGTTTTTTCTAGGCTTGAGCCTGGCGGGGCAGTTTGAGATTGGGCTGACGCTGACTTCGGCTGGAGGCGAACTTGCGCAGAAGCAAGGTTATGCGGGGAGCTTCTTTACCGGAGTGCTGGCGGTGATTGTGGCTACTCCATGCACTGCTCCGTTTATGGGCGCGGCGGTGGGGTATGCGCTGGCGCAGAGCGCGGTGGTGACCTTTGCGATCTTTACCGCGCTAGCGCTAGGATTGGCTGCTCCGTATCTGGCGCTGACGTTTCAACCGGCGTGGACGCGGCTTTTGCCTCGGCCGGGCGCGTGGATGGAAGTATTGAAGCAGGCTACGGCAGTGCCGCTGTTTGGGTTTGTGATCTGGCTGGTGTGGGTGCTGACTCAGACGCGAGGAGCGATGGCGGCGGCTGTGCTGCTGGCGGCTTTTCTACTACTGGCGATTGCTGGGTGGGTTCTGGGGCGATGGCCTGCGAAGCGAATTCCTACGTTCGCAGCTGGATTGGTGATTGCGGCGGCGGTTGCTGTGTCGGTGTATGGAGTGACGACGCTGAGTGTGGTTGTGGTTGCGACTTCCGATGGCGGGAAGGCTGGGGCCGGTTCAAGCCAGTGGGAGCCGTGGTCGCAGGCGGCGGTGGATAAGTATCGCGCCGAGGGGCGGCCTGTCTTTGTGGACTTCACTGCGAGCTGGTGCCTTAGCTGCCAGGTGAATGAGCGCGTGGCGCTGCGCACGCCGCAGGTAGATGCGGCATTCAAGAAAGGCAACGTGGCGCTGCTCAAGGCGGACTGGACGGAGCGCGATGACGCGATTGCGCAGGCGCTGACTTCGCTGGGACGGAGCGGTGTACCGGCGTATGCGCTGTATGCGTCCAATGCAGGAGAGGCTCCGGTGCTGCTGCCGGAGGCGCTGACGCCGGGAATCGTGGTCGATCAGTTGGACAAGCTGGAGGCGACGGAAGCGGCTTCGTCTGCGGCCAGGACGACGGAAGATGCTGCCAAGGCAGCGGCTGCGGCGGCGAAGGCAGCTGGTGAGGCGGGGAAGCAGTAGGAAGAGTTGCAGTCTCGAAGATTGTCAGAAGCAGATTCCCTTCGGGAATGACAGCAAGAAAAGCGAAGGCAAAAGCGAAGGCAACGGTAAAGGCGAAGGCAGATTACTGGCCTTGCATTCGCTACGACATGATTGGGCCATCGAGGTCAGCCGCTGCCTGTGTGTCTATGGGACTGTCCATTTTGAGCATGGGAAGAATCAGGGATGGAAGCAGGGTGGTGATTGCGGCGTAGACGAGGAGTCCGCCGTAGAGAGCGTCTTCGATGTGGAACATCTGGCGCATCATGCCGGCGATGACCAGCGTGAAGATGAGAGTGGGAACCAGGGCTATCGAAACGCGGAAGGCACCGCGGACGTCTCGATGGGAGATGTAGCGGGCCTGGAGCCAGTTTTTGGCGATGCGGACGGGTATCAGGACCAGGGACAACAAGCCTCCGTAGAGGAGCGACCGGAGCACCAGCGATCCGGTGGGCACTTCCAGCCCTTCATGAAAGAAGTAGAAGGGAATGAAGAATGAGGCGAAGAGGCGCACTGCCTGCAGGTTTGCGGGTGAGGCGAGTGTGGCCATGCGTTTGCCGAGAAGCCCGGCGATGAGTCCTGCGGTAAACGCACCGATCAGGTAATGAACGCCCAGGTTCTGGGTGATGACCGCGCACATGATGCCGACCATGAGCAGGAGCGAGAACTCCGAGCCGGGTGCGTAGGGGACGACGAACTTGCCCAGGAGCAGGAAGAGAAGCGGGGTGAGAACGACGAGCAGCAGCAGGATGAGGCCGGAGGTGGCCAGCGTAGTCATCGATGCGGACTTGGAGACAATGAAGAGGACGGCGAGGGCGATGATTTCGCTGGCAATGGAGTTCATTGCGACTTCGGATTGCTCGCTGACGGCGAGCCCGGAGTGGGGCAGGGTGTCGAGGATGAATCCGGTGGAAGGGGTGAGCAGGCCGAGAGCCAGAAGGGTCGCAGGCTGCCATTGCATATGCATGTAGCGCATGGCGCACCAGGCAATGATCCCGAGAAAAAGGGTGCGAATGGCGAGGTGAACGCTGAGGCGGGGACGCTGGCGGCGGATCTCGACAAGATCTACTTCAAGGCCGGCAACGAGGAAGAGAGAGGCTATACCCAGGGTGGCGACGACTCTGGCGACATGATCCTGGGTGAGAGGCTTGTCGACAATTGCGACAACGATTCCAAGTGCGAAGCATGTGAGCTGCGCGGGCAGGCGAAAGCGCTGCAAGGCGCGCGGAACTACCAGCAAGGTGAAAATCGCCGACAGGTAGAGTGCGGTGGTGTAGGAGATCTGCATTGGGACACGTCTCCTGTGGCGAGGGATGAGGATTCCGATGCTGAAGTGACGAGTCTGCGAGATTGGAAGCTATCTCACATATGCCTTAGTGGCTTCGAGAACTGACCTGAATCCCGCTTTGATTGCGGGTTTCATCGAGGCGTCTCCGGCAGTTGAGCGTTCATGAGATAGCTTCCAGGGTTTTGGAGCCTGCTACGGAATTACAGGGTATCAGCCGGCTTGAGACCGATGTGGATTTCTACCTGGGCGCTGGTGGGGTTCATGCTGCGCTGGTCGTAGATTTCGTAGTCTTCCTGGAAGGCGCGCTTGCCGCCCAGTTCGGCGGGGGACATGGACCAGATATGCTTCCACGCGGCTTGCAGCACGTCTATGAGCGGGCCTTGCGCGGTGGTGACGACGGCATATTGCCCGGCGGGGATTTTGCGGTAGGTGAGGCCTGCTGGGAGCGCATCGATGGAGGTCACCGGAGCGCCGAGCAGATAGCTGTATTCGCCTTTTTCGTCGCTGGCGTAGTCGGAGTAGACGACCATCAGACTCTGGCCGACGCGATTGGGAATCTGCGCGGCGAGGTTTTCTTGGTAGAAGCGCGCCCAGAGCTTGCCGATCTCTCCGTTGCCGGACATCTCTTTGGCGTTGCTGGTGCGGACCTGATAGCCGGCGACATAGATGGGGTCAACGAGGATGGCTTTGGCTGGCAAGGTAGAGGCTCCATTGGTAGCTGGGGTCTGGGCTGCTGCACCGATTGTGCAGGTAACGGCCAGAGCTGCGACAAGCAGGACGCGTTGGAGTGCGAGGGGCATGCGGTTGCCTTTCTGCCTTCGCAGATATCTTAGCGTCTTTGAAATTGAATGATTGTCCAAGAGCGGACTGACGTGCTTTCAGTGCTGTGTTTTGGTCAGTCGTGCCAGTCGCATGAATGCCAATATGCCCAGCGCCGCGAAGAGCACAGCTTGCGCGGTGTGAATCCAGAACCAGAGGTCTGCGCCGCTTTGGGAGATCAGCTCGCGATGCTTGTCCTGTGGCCATATGAGGGTAAAGAAGATCAGCAGGCCTGTGCTGTGAACTGCGAGGCCGGGCAGGATCGATTTGGTGAGGTAAGCCGAGGTTCCGAGCATGATGTCGACGAAGAAGTAGAAGAGCATCGTGGGCCACACGAAGCCCTGCGTCAGAGCGTGTGCGGGGGCGATGAGAAGAGCAACTATGAGTACCGAGACTGGACCGCTAAAGCGTGATTCGAGGGCGACCTGGAAGTAGCCGCGGAAGCCTGCTTCCTCTGCTATTGACGACACCAGCGAGGCCATGACGAGAACTGTGATCACAGTGAAAATGGGAAATTTTGAAAAGTCCGGGACGGCGTTGCCTGAGACCTTGACGAGGCGAAAGAGGACGATCCAGAGACCAGTGAGACTGACAAGCGAGAGGCCTCCGGCGAGTAAGGACCAAGTGAAAATGCGGCTGGATACAGGCGTTGCGCGGAGATAGCGAGCGCGTGTTTCGCGTGTGCTTTGAGGTTTCCACTTGCCGCCGAGGTAGGACCATGCCAGCCATAGCACCAGAGCCATTGCGACGGCCGACCAGGGGATGGCAGGGGAGACTTGCAGGTTGACGAGCAGGAGGACGGTCCAGATTGCTCCCATTACGACGGTGAGCAGAAATGCGAGGATGCCGGTCCACACTGCTGTCATGAGCCAGCCACGAGTTTGACGCATGCTTTCACCCAACCAAGGCAGCTTGTGCGAGGGCTATGTGCGAAAGCCAGAGGACGTCGCCGAACGCAGTGCCGATCTTTGGAAGGCATCATACGCTTCCGCTTCACATCAGTTGTCACGCTGTGCAGAATGTATTGCGTTCACTGGCCGCGTTTGGATTGGCGGATGCGGCGGAGCTCTTCGAGGCGCTGGGACATTTGTTTTTCTCGGCCTTCCTGGGTGGGCTCGAAATAGCGGCGGCCGGTGAGTGAGGGTGGCAGGCAATCCATGTCGGCGACTTTGTTTTCTTCGTCGTGGGCGTATTTGTAGCCTTTGCCGTAGTCGAGGTCTTTCATGAGCTTGGTGGGTGCGTTGCGCAGGTGGAGCGGGACGGGCTCCTGGCGGGTGTTTTCGATGTCCTGCTGGACGGCGGCGTAGGCGGTGTAGACCGAATTGGACTTGGGAGCGAGACAGAGGTAGACGACGGCTTCGGCGAGGGCGAGGTCGCCTTCGGGAGAGCCGAGGAACTCCATTGTCTGGCGGGCGCTGAGGCAGAGATTGAGGGCTTCGGGAGCGGCGAGGCCGATGTCTTCGACGGCCATGCGGATGACGCGGCGGGCGAGGTACATGGGGTCTTCGCCGGCGGCGAACATGCGGCCCAGCCAGTAGAGCGCGGCGTCGGGATCGCTGTTGCGGACGGATTTGTGGAGGGCGGAGATGAGGTTGTAGTGCTCTTCGCCGGTCTTGTCGTAGAGGAGGACGCGCTGTTGAAGGGCTTCTTCGGCGAGGGCTTTGTCGATGTTCGCGCTGCCGCGGTGTTCGCGGCGGTCGGAGGCTAGCTGGGCGGCGACTTCGAGGGCGTTGTAGGCGTTGCGGCAGTCTCCGCTGGAGTAGGCGGCGAGCATCTCCAGAGCTTCGTCGTCGGCGGTGAGGTTGAGGCTGCCGAGACCACGTTCTTTATCCGTGAGGGCCTTGTGCAGGAGGCCGACGATCTGGCTTTCTTCAAGCTGTTTGAGAACGTAGACGCGGCAGCGGGAGAGGAGCGCGCCTATGACTTCGAAGGATGGATTTTCAGTGGTGGCGCCGATCAATCGAATAGTGCCGCGTTCGACGTAGGGCAGGAAGGCGTCCTGCTGGGCCTTGTTGAAGCGATGGATTTCGTCGACGAAGAGGATAGTGCGGGAGCCCATCTGCGAGGCCTGTTCGCTGGCCTGCATGACCTGCTTGATCTCCTTGATGCCGGAGAGGACGGCGGAAAATTCAAGGAATGTCGCCTGCGTGGTCTCCGCGATGATTTTCGCCAGCGAGGTTTTGCCGACGCCGGGAGGGCCCCAGAAGATCATGGAGGCTGGGTCGTCGTGTTCGATTTGGACGCGGAGGGGTTTGCCGGGGCCGATCAGATGCTCCTGGCCGGCGTACTCGGAGAGATTGCGGGGGCGCATGCGCTCTGCGAGCGGAGCCTTGCGTATGCGGCGCGCTTCGGATTCCGGGGTGGCGGGGAGATCGAAGAGGTTGGCTTCGGGGCTCATGGATGCCTCTTTTTCTTCGATGCGGATGAGGGCGGATTCAGGGCTCGGTGGCGCGACGCTTCGTAGAGCAGGACGCTGGCTGCTACGGCGGCATTGAGGCTTTCGACGGGGCCGGGGCAGGGAATGGTGATGCGAGCGTCGCATTGTGCGGCTAATTCAGGCGAGAGGCCGCTGCCTTCGGAGCCGATGACGAAGGCTACTGAGCCGGTGAGGTCGTGATTGCCGACAGGTTCTGCCTGGTGCGATGAGGTTGCCAGAGTGCGGACGTTTGCGGCCTTGAGGCGCTCGAAGCATTTGCTTTCGGAGGCGGTGAGGGTGGGCAGGCGGAAGACGCTGCCGGCGGAGGCGCGCATGGCTTTTGGGTTCCAGCGGCTGACGGTGCCAGTGAGACAGATGACGCCGGTGGCGCCGAAGGCCTCGGCGGAGCGCAGGATGGTGCCGAGGTTGCCGGGGTCCTGGATTTCGGAGAGGACTACGAGCAGGGGTTGGGGCGTCAGAAGCGCATCCCAGGCCCAGTTGCGCGGACGGGCGAGGGCGGCTATGGGCTGGGGGGACTCGGTGGTGACAGCGGAGGCGAGGACTTCAGCAGGGAGGGCGAGGAGTTCGGTTGAGGCTTGGATGGAGAGAGAATCGAGGAGATTTTCGTGGCCCTGGGTGACGAAGATGGTGGTGAGTTCGAGACCGCTGCGGAGGGCTTCTACGACGAGGTTCATGCCTTCAAGAGCAATTGACTCGGCATCGCCTCGGCCGGGGCGGAGCAGAGCTGCCCGCAGTTCTTTCACACGGGGGTTCTGCTTACTCTCTATAATGCGGATAGCCATCTGCCGTAGCCTCAATCGGACCTTACGAGATTGTAGCCTCTTGGCTTACGCGGGCTTTCGAGGCGAAGAACCGGTATAGTACGGAAGACGGCAACGGTTCAAAAACTGCCTGCCGAAGTGTGCGGTTTGGATCACGGCCGCCGAGGGAAATCAGGGAACCGAGGTAGAAGATTTGTCCGCGGAAATCTTGCGGGTCCATCCCGACGAACCACAACCCGAACGTATTGAGTACATCGTCTCGTGTCTCCGGCAAGGCGACGTGGTTGCGCTGCCTACCGACACCTTTTATGGCCTGGCTGTCGATCCGGTGAATCTGATGGCAGTGGAGCAGATTTACCAGATCAAGTCGAGGCAGAAGCATAAGCCGCTGTCGCTGCTGATCGCTTCAGTAGCGCAGGCGTATGAACTGGCGCGGGATATCGATGACCGCTTTGACCGGCTGGCGGAGCGCTTCTGGCCGGGGCCATTGACGATCATTGTTCGAGCGGGAAGCAAGCTGCCGCTGCGATCGACAGCACATACCGGCAACGTGGCGCTGCGCATTCCGGATGCGCCGATTGCGCGTGCGGTGGTGGAGTGCTTTGGACTGCCGATTACGGCGACCTCGGCGAATCTGGCTGGGGCGAGTGAATGCGCGCACGCGGCGTGTGTTCGGGACCAGATTGGCGACCGGATTCCTCTGATCGTGGATGGTGGACCTTCGGGCCATGCCGTTCCAACTACGATTGTGGATCTCTCCGGCAGCAATGGCATGTGGCAGATCTTACGCGAGGGTGCGGTCTCAACGCATGAGATTGCCCTGGCGCTGCAGAGATAGATGAACGCCCGCGCCAGCGACGACTTTGAAGATAAGGCGCGACCACGTGGCCATCTGGCTGTTTCCGCAGTGCGGTTTCTGCTGCTGTATCTGATTGCCGTGGTGGTGCTGGCTGCGCTGGGATGGTCGCTCTGGATTTATTTGCAGATTGAGCATTATGCGTATGAGGACCAGGCGGCTCCGGCGGATGTGATCTGCGTCTTTGGAGCGGCGGAGTATGGCGGGAAGCCCTCGCCGGTGCTGCGGGCACGGCTGGAACATGCGTTGGCTCTCTATGAGCATGGCATCGCTCCGGTGGTGATTACTCTGGGCGGCGGCGCGCCGGGTGACACGTATTCCGAGGGGCAGGTAGGGCAGGCTTACCTGATGGCAAATGGGATTCCGGAGAATGCCATCATTGCCGAGACGCAAAGCCGCAACACGGAAGAGCAGGCGCTGCGCATTGTGGCGATTGCGCGCACCAATGGCTATCACCGCGTGGTGATCGTGAGCGATCCGACGCATCTGTTTCGCATTCGCGAGATATGCGCGAGCGAGGGATTGCAGGTGCTTACTTCGCCGCGGCAGCAGGTGGCTTCTGTGGGCAGCTCTTCGGAGTGGAAGCAGGTTTGGCATGAGGTGGTGGCTTATACTTTGTGGCGGATGCATCTGCACTGAGATTGCTGTATGCCGCTTGATGCCGATAGTAGAAATTTTTCAAGCTTCTTTTCGAAGATGAAGTGGTAGTCTTCAACGCTATGAGGCCACTTCGCATTCTGCTCCTGCTAGTTGTTGTTTGCCTGTTTGCGTCTTCTTCTGCATTTGCGCAGTCTTTCACCGTGAGTTTTCCGAAAGAGCGCAGCGCCAAGTCGCTGGATGGACGGTTGTATCTGCTGCTGTCGACGGACCCTTCGGCTGAGCCGCGCATGCAGATCAGCGGCGGTGTGGATACGCAACTCATCTTTGGCGTGAATGTCGATGGGCTAGCTCCGGGCGGTGATGCGACGGTGGATGCGAAGGCGTTTGGCTATCCGATCAAAAGTTTGAAGGATGTGCCTCCGGGCGAGTACACGGTGCAGGCTTTGCTGAGTCTTTACGAGACGTTTCATCGCTCGGATGGATCGGTGGTGAAGCTGCACATGGACCAGGGCGAGGGCCAGCATTGGAACATCACTCCGGGCAATATCTACAGCAAACCGCAGAAGATTACGGTGAAGGCCGGCGGGGCGCCGATTGCGATTTCGATGACGGAAAAGATCTTGCCAATCGTGGAGAAGGCTGACACGAAGTATGTGCGGCGGATCAAGATTCAGAGTGAGCTGTTGACGAAGTTCTGGGGGCGGCCGATGTTCTTATCGGCGGTGGTGCTGCTGCCGGAGGGATTCGACGAGCATCCGGAGGCGCATTATCCAGAGATGGTTTTTGAGGATCACTTTACCGATGAGATCGGCGATTTTCGCACCACTCCGCCGGACCCGGATCTAAAGCCGGATTACAGCGACCGCTTTCATCTGGCGGGTTACAACCGCATTCAGCAGGAGGAAGGCTACAAGTTTTATCAGCAGTGGATCGGCGCGAAGTTTCCGCGGTTTATGGTGATCAAGATTCAGCATGCCAACCCGTACTACGACGATTCATATGCCGTGAATTCGGCGAATCTTGGGCCGTATGGTGATGCGATCGAGACGGAGCTGATGCCGGCGATCGAGAAGAAGTTTCGCGGGATCGGGCAGGAATGGGCGCGGTTCCTGTACGGCGGCTCGACGGGAGGCTGGGAGTCGCTGGCAGTGCAGATTTTCTATCCGACGCACTACAACGGGGCCTTTGTCGCGTGCCCGGACCCGGTGGATTTTCATGCATATACTTACATCGATCTCTACAGCGACAAGAATGCGTTTTACCGCGAGGGTCCGCATCAGCGTGTGCTGCAGCCAGCGTATCGGGACTATCTCGGACGCACGCTGGAGACGACCGAAGGCATGAATCATATGGAGCATGCGTTCGGAGATCATGGCAGGTCCGGTGAGCAGTTCGATATCTGGCAGGCGGTGTTTTCACCGGAAGGCCCCGACGGGTATCCCATGCAGATCATCGACAAAGAAACCGGTGTGATCGATCACAAGGTGGCGGAATACTGGAAGGAGCACTACGATCTGGATGCTATTCTGCAGCGGGACTGGTCGAAGCTGGGGCCGGAGCTTCGCGGGAAGCTGCATATCTATGTGGGCAGCGACGATAACTACATGCTGAATGACGCGGTGTATCTCATGGAGGATTTTCTGAAGAAGACGAACGACCCTCCGTATGAGGGCGAAGTGGCTTATGGGCCGCGCGCGGAGCATTGCTGGAATGGCGATCCTGCGCAGCCGAACGCGTATTCGCGGCTGCACTACAACACGATGTATCTGCCGAAGATACTGGATCGCATTGAGAAGACTGCGCCCGCGGGAGCAGATCTGACTAGCTGGAGATACTAAGGCAGATACTTCAGCGTATAGGCCGTGGTGGGATCGATGGGTTTGTGGATGACCCCAAGTGCGGTAAGCTGCTGGCCGGTTTCGGCCCAGCGCGATGCCATCATGCTGCCAATCTTCGATCCTGAAGCATCGGGCCCGGTGATGAAGCTGCCGTCTTTCAGTGCCTGCAGCGTGTAGGCCATTTGCGCGGCGCTCTGCGCGGGATTGAGCTTAAGGATGAGAGCGTTGGCGGGGGCTGGGTCGCGCAGGTATTCCTGCCAGCCTTTGATGGATGCGCGCACGAACTTTGCTGGGATGTCGGGGTGCTGCTGCACGTAGTCGTTGCGCACGAAGAGCACGCGATAGGGATCGTAGCCGGCGGCGCTGATGAGCAAGGTGCGGAAGTCCGCGCCGGCGTCTTTGACGAAGTACGGCTCGCTGGTGACGAAGATTTGCTGGATGTAGTTTGGATCGGCAAGGAAGTTGGCGATGGAGTGCGTGGCGGGGATTTCGCGTACGTCTTTGAGATGATATTTGCTGACGATGAATTTGAACCAGGTGGCGCCGGTTTGAGCGGCGACGAAGCGGCCCTCAAGATCAGGGAAGTCATGCACCGGCGAATCCTTGTGCAACATGATGGCTTGCGGATCGTGCTGCATGGTGGCGGCGATGGCGGTGAGCGGCAGGCCATTCGATACCACTTCGAGGATCTGATCGCTTGAGCCGAGGCCGAAGTCGGCGCCTCCGCTGGCAACTGTTTGCGGCCCGCTGGTGTACGGGCCGAGAGGGAGAATCGTAACGTCGAGACCCTCGGCTTTGTAGTAACCCTTGACCAATGCGGTGTAGTAGCCGCCCTGCTCGGGCTGCGGATACCAGTCGGCCTGGAGGCGCACAGGAGTGAGGCCGCTATTTGTGGCTGCAGGCTGATTGCCGCGACAGCCGGTAACGAGCATCGCCATGATCAGCGTAGCGGCGAAGACTACGCTGCCAAAGTTTGAGCGAAGGAAGAAATTAGAAAAGCTCAAATGCGTCTCCGCGTAAACAGGCCGTTGTCTGGTGAACGAGTACGGCAAGGGTTCTGATTTCAGACACTATCATGATGCAGTGTCGCGCTGGGAATTTCGCGCCGAGCCCAGTAGAGCTGCGATGGCGAGAAGCCGGGCATCGTCCTCACGCGCTGCGATGAGCTGCACGCCGCCTGCGGGCTTGCCATTGTGCAGGAAGGGAATGGTGACCGCGGGCGTGCCGGCAAGACTTGCGGGTGTGGTGTAGCGCAACAGGCGCGCACGGGTCTGGCTGTGGTCTGCTCCGGCTGCAAGTTGAACGACTGGAGCGGCGGGCATGAGCAGAAGCTGATGCTCGTGGAGCAGCGTATCCATGCGGTGGCGGAAGACTTCGTGGCGCGCTCGCAGTACAGCGATTTCGCGGTCGGGCAATTTCGCGCCCCACTCGAGACGCTGGCGGATCGAATCTTCAAACTCGGCGTAATGGCCTCGGTGTGTATGAGCGGCTTCGGAAGCTTGAATTGGCGCGAAGATTTCGCGCGAGTCGCTCCACCAGTCGACATCGATGGTGGTCGCGGTGAAGCCGAGAGCTTCGAGCTCGCGCTGGCAGCGATGCAGATTGTCTACGACCTCGGGATCGCAATCGTGGAGGAACGCATTGTTAACCACGGCAAAGTGGCGCGGAGGATGTGTACCGGCGGCGTTGGTTGGGCCGAAGATCGATCCGAGCAGTGGACCGTCTTCAAGATCTCGAAAGAGCCAGCCGAAGGTGTCGAAGGATTCGGCAAGATGCGCGCCACCGCGCCAGTTGCCGCGGCCGAGAGTGGCGCGATAGCCGGCCAATCCGCAGAGGGCCGCGGGCACGCGCACGGAGCCGCCGGTATCGGTGCCGATGGCGGCCATTGCGGAGCGCTCCATGACGCTGGCGGCTGCGCCGCTGGAGGAGCCGCCGGTGAGGGCCTGGGGGTTGCCGGGCTGGAGGCAGTCGCCGAAGTCAGGGTTCTCTCCGGTGATGCCGTAGGCGAGAGGATGAAGATGGGTCTTGCCGGTGATCACGGCTCCGGCGTTGCGCAATGCTTCTACGAGCCAGGAGTCGTGCATGGCGATACCGTTGAGGTCGCGATAGAACTTTGTGCCGCAGCTGGTTGGCGATCCGGCAAGATCAAAGCAGTCTTTGACGGAGACTGGAATGCCCCACAGCGGAGGCCGGTCGCCGTGTCCTTGCGTCTTCTCAAGCGGAGCAAGACAGGCGACACGCCTGGCCTCGGCGAGTGTCCATGCCTCGTCGCGCCATAGATAGGTGTTGTGGCTGTCATTGGCATTGGCGCGAGACAGCGCGGCCCTCGCTATGGCGCTGATGGCAGCATCAGGGTCTGGGTCCGCTGCAAGTGCGGCGCGGAGATCGCGAATCGAGTCGATGCTCGTGTTCATGTTGGCATTCTAAACAGTGCGTTGCGAGATGTATGTTGATGGACAAATTCCAATGGCGCGCGAAGGCTGTGCGGCGTGCTAATTTCGAGTATGGGCGTCAGTTCTGCAACGGACGGAGTGGGGAATTCCCGCGGCCGCAGGTTGGTCTCCCGGCCATCGGCCGATGAGGAGCGAATGGCGACGCTGGCGGCGTTTACGGCGCGCTCGCTTGCGA
>DATAZR010000198.1:0-23232 GCA_036271955.1 Acidobacteriaceae bacterium | reverse complement strand
GCAGCGCGGCTGAAAAGCGCATCGGCGCTGATGCCCAGGCCGGGCGAGATGATGCCGCCGAGGTATTCGCCTTTAGCAGAGACAACATCGAAGGTGGTCGCGGTGCCGAAGTCCACAATGATGGCCGGACCGCCGTATTTTTCATAAGCGGCAATCGCGTTGACCAGGCGATCTGCGCCGAGTTCCGACGGGGTATCGACCAGAACCGGCATGCCGGTCTTGATGCCCGGTTCGACGAAGAGCGGCTTGAGGTGGAAGTAGCTTTCGCAGACCTGTGCAAGCGTGCTCTCGACCGGCGGCACTACCGAGGAGATAATAATGTGCTCGACCTGCGTCGTTGCGAGGCCGTGCATGGTGAAGAGATTGGTGAAGAGGACGCCGTATTCGTCGGCAGTCTGCGTGCGGTGCGTAGAGACACGCCAGTGCGCAACCAGAGCCGACGTTTTCAGGTCGTAGAGGCCGAGGACGGTGTTGGTATTGCCTACGTCGAGGGCTAGAAGCATATCTCGATCAGGTTAGCAGGTTGGCGAGTTGAGCCGCTGCTAATCTCTTGCGTCGCGGATGCCACCCGTGGTGACAGTGACTAGTCCTGCCGCAGTGCGGACGCGAAGGAAGCCGCGTGCATCGAGGCCGTCGGTGATGCCGGTGCAGGGCTGCGGACCGTGGACTTCTACGCGGCGGCCTTGCACCCATGTGGAGATGGCTGCTATACGCGCCGGAATTGACGATGGCGCGGTCTGTGAGGACAGCGCGCCGATCTCTTCGTGCAGCGCTTGCAGCAGAGCGATGAGTAGCTGCTGGCGGCTGGCTACGCGACCGGTTTCGAGATCCAGCGAAGTAGCCGCAGTTGCTAGGTCTGAGGGAAAGCTCTGCTGGTGGAGATTGATTCCGATGCCCAGCACTGCGGTATTGACGGCGGTGGTTGCGCGGCCCGAATCGGTTTGTGCTTCGACGAGGATGCCGCCCGTTTTGCGGCTGCCAATGAGCAGATCGTTGGGCCAGCGGAGATCGACATTCAACGCTGTGACTTCGCGGATGGCGCGATGGGCTGCGAGGCCGGCGAGCAGCGGCAGCCAGATGAGATCGGCTATCGCTATCTCGGGCCGCAACAGGACGCTTAGATAGAGGCCTTGGCCTGCATTGGATTGCCAGCTATGGTCGCTGCGGCCTCGGCCGGCGGTCTGCTCATCGGCTACGTAGAAGCTGCCGTGCGGCGCGTTTTGTTTCGACTGTTCAAGCGCGTGAGTGTTGGTGGAGCCGATAGTTGGCAAGTGATGCAGGCGGCTGTCGAAGATGGTTCCTGTTAGCACAGTGTTGATTGCGACTGGATCGAGCGAATTCGATTCGAGAAAATCTGTCACTACTTCCGCGGCTCCGCTTTGATTCGCATGCTGATGTCGGCGGCCTTGGCGGAGTGGGTGAGCGCGCCGACGGAGATGAAGTCGACACCAGCAAGCGCGTAGGCACGGATGTTTTCAAGGACGATGCCGCCGGAGGCTTCGGTGGGAATCCAGGCTGGCTTTTCGCCGCTGTGCACAGGGCTTGCCGACTCTGCGCGTTTGGCTTCTTCTTGCTTGATAACTGCGAGCGCGGTCTTCACCTGCTCAGGCGTCATGTTGTCGAGCAGGATGGCTTCGGCGCCGTATTTGAGCGCGTCTTCGAGCTCCTGTGTTGAGCGCACTTCGATCTCGACGCGCTGGCCGGGCTTGCGTCCGGAGAGCGCGCTGGCAAGGACGTTGCGCACGCCGCCGCCTAGCGAGATGTGGTTATTCTTGATGAGAATGCCGTCGGAGAGATCGAGGCGATGGTTGGTGCCGCCGCCGCAGGTGACGGCGTATTTATCCAATGCGCGCAGGCCGGGGACGGTCTTGCGGGTGTCAAGCACGTGGGCTTTGGTGCCGGCGAGTTGGTCCGCGTACTGGCGCGTCAATGTGGCGATTCCGCTGAGGTGCTGCATGAGGTTGAGGATGACGCGTTCGCAGCTCAGCAGGGCGCGGGCGTTGTGGCGAATGACAGCAAGCGACTGGCCATCGTGAGCGCGGACGCCATCGAAGATCTCGGGATGGCTGACGACTTCATAGCGAGTTTGAGCTGGCGAGCGTTTATCAAGGCTGGCGAAGATTTCGAAGAAGCGCGGGATGCAGCCAAGGCCTGCGACGATGAGCTCCTGGCGCGCGAGAATGGTGGCCGTGGCGCGCAGCTCAGGGTCGATGGTGAGGTTGGTGGTAGTGTCGCTGGCGGCCTTGTCTTCGACGAGCGCCTGTTCTAACAGGGCGTCGATGCGGCGATTTTTCCAGTCCATCGCGAGGGCTCCGGTTCGCTCAATTAAGCAGCTACCAGTGTAGCGGCCTCAACCGGCAATCAGCCAGCGAGCGAGTTGTGAGCGAACGCAAAAATGGCCCGGAAACTTCCCGGGCCATCTGCTTTCTTCTTTGAAGAGACTACACAACCGCGTTGCGCGCGATCACTTCGCGATAGTATTCGGCGCTCTGCTTAGGCGTTCGCTTCTGCGTCTTGAAATCCACGTAATGAATGCCGAAACGCTTGCTGTACCCATCCGCCCACTCGAAGTTGTCCAGCAGGCTCCAGAGGAAGTAGCCCTTGACCGGATAACCCTCCACGGCAGCGCGGTGCAGATGTGTCAGATGATTGCGCAGATACATCACACGGTCGGTGTCTTCGATGTGTCCGGCGGCGTTCAGAACATCGTCAGAGGAGCAGCCGTTCTCAGTGATGTAGATCGCCGGAATCTTCCAGAGATCGACCACATTGCGAACACCCCAGTACAGGCATTCTGGCGCAATCTGAATCCACGGCGAAGCCATGTGCGGATACGACGCCGGTGCCGGCTCCACGGCAAAACCCAGCGGCGAACTGTCGGCACGTACAAACGCCGGCGCATAGATGTTTAGCCCCACGAAGTCCAGTTTGCTGCCGATGGCTTCCATGTCTCCCGGCTCGACTTTTGGAGCGTTCGCACCCTCGTGATCGAGATACTCTTGGGGATATTTTCCT
Organism: Acidobacteriaceae bacterium; assembly: GCA_036271955.1. Lineage (GTDB taxonomy): Bacteria > Acidobacteriota > Terriglobia > Terriglobales > Acidobacteriaceae > Acidicapsa. The sequence goes on along the minus strand of DATAZR010000198.1, from coordinate 20,217 downwards.
TCCATGAGCGTCGTCAGGTATGGCGCATTGCCGATGCGTGTAGCGCGCTGGGCAGCCTTGATGTGCTCTTCGGTTTCCATCACCGGCGCGAAGACATTGGCATTTTCCGCCAGGCCAACCTGCGTGCCGCTCGGGCAGTTGGCGCGCAGAGCCTTCACACCCAATCCATGAGCGAGAATTGCATGATGCCGCACCTGATTTGCCTCGCCATCTGCAAGCTTGAGCCCCGGCGCAAACCGGCCCTCGCGATAGCCGAGATCGGTAAAACAGACGAACTCATTGGTGGTCATAAAGTGCTTCACGCGATCGGAGAGATGCTTGCCGATGAAAGCCGCGTAATCGCCAAATGCCTTGGAAGTATCGCGATTCTGCCAGCCACCGGGCAGCGCCTGCGGCAGGTCCCAATGAAAGAGCGTGACATAAGGAGTGATGTGGTTGGCAAGCAACTCATCCACCACGCGGTTGTAGTAGTCGAGCCCCTTTTGATTGACCTGGCCCGTCCCATTGGGAAATACCCGCGACCACGAAATCGACATGCGATACATATTGACGCCCAGCGCCTTGAGCAGCTGCACGTCCTCTTTGTAGCGATGATAGGAGTCATCCGCAACATCGCCCGTTTCGCCTTCATGTGTCTTGCCGGGCGTGTGCGAAAAAGTGTCCCAAACCGACGGCCCGCGGCCATCCTCAGCCGCCGCACCCTCGATCTGATAGGCCGCCGTCGCACATCCCCAGAGCATGCCTTTGGGAAAGGCGAGACCACTCGACGGATGCTGGCTCCATGCAAATCTGGGCAACGCTGTGGCAGCCAATGCTGCGGCGGTCGAGGCAATGGCGGTCTTACCAAACTGGCGGCGGGTGATCCTGCTGACGGGCTTGCTCATGGGCTGGTCTCTCTTCGCAAAAGTTTGCAAAAACCCGCAGGCAAAACGTTTGAGTTGAGCCCCTGGAAATTGCAAGCGCGATTATAGAGCAGCTGCGCTGAGTCTGTCCGTGCCTATTTTCGAGGAGGTGTTTGCCATCAGGCGAAATGCGTGGAGAGGAAATGCCGCAGCGGAGTTCTATTGCGCGAAGTCAGTTCAGCGGAAAGCCTATAGTCAGCCGGTTGCCAACCGGCAGCGCCTCGTAATGCAGCGAACCGGCGTATCTGCGCAGCAGGCCGATGCCGCGGCCGCCCTCGGCAATCTCTTCGATGGAGGAGGGAATTGAACCAGTCGCGGCGATAGGCGCATCGAGAGGATTGAAATGTGGCGCGTCGTCCTCGAGGACAAAGAACAGTTCTCGCGCTCCGTTGGCCACGCTCCCAATCCTCGATCGAACTGCCACCGAGTGGTTGCAATCGCCACTCAGTCCATGCCGGACAATGTTGGAAAGCGCTTCTTCTAGACACAGATCGATCGCGAAACGGCGTTGGGAAGAAAGACCGAGAGCCGCAACGACGCCATCGACCCACGGCGATACGAGCGCGAGGTCGGCGAGCCGGCTGCATAGAGTCAGTTGTTCTTCATATTCCATCACTACTGATTCCTGCATTCTTCCGCCTTACCTTTGCATCTAGATCCCGCAAAGTGTCTCGCAGGCAGCAAAGCTCTCGCGCATCGACTCAGAACCTCATCAGCGCAGAGCCTGCACCGCGGCGTCCAGATCGTGATAGATCGGGATGATCTGATCGATGCTGCTGGATTTGATAACTTCCTCGACCATGGGCTGCGGAGCAAGCAGCGCGGCCTTTCCGCCGCGACGATGCACGTTTTTGGCTGGGACAACGATCGAACGAAGCCCCATCGAGCCAAGGAAAGTCACAGCCGCAAGATCGATCAACAAAGACTTCGCGGTGCCCGCGACGATATTCATCTTCAAATCGACTAGCGAGGCGCCTTCGATATCCAGGCGGCCGTCCAGGACAACTCGCGTAATGCCGCCATCTATTTCTTCTGAGGAAAACTTCATTCCCAGTCCTTTCAGGGCGTTCTCAAAATGATTGAGCCTGTTTCAAGGGAGCTTTTTCATGCTAGCGACCTATTGTGAACAAGGCGTTACATCGCCCAAAGAATAGCGGCCCAGGAACACAGACTCAGGATGCGGAGACGCCGAGATAGCGAACGGTCAGCATGGTAATGTCGTCCGACTGGCTGGTTCCCGCGACGAATGCCTCAAGGGCATCGAGCACGCCCTGCTGTACCTGGTCTACGGTTAGATCCGTGGTTGCCGGGACATCGACGGCGAGAGCAGCGCCAAGCCGGTCAAATCCGAAGAGATGCCCAGCAGCGTTTTCAGCTTCTGTCACACCATCGCTGTAGAGCACAAGCGTATCGCCGGGTTCCAGTTGCTCGGTCACCGTGGCAAATTCCGCCTCCTCCACAAGACCTACAGGGAATGAGCCTCCGCTATAGAGCTCCGTAACTGCGCCTGACCGCAGCAGCATCGGAGAAGGATGCCCTGCTCGAATGTACTCGAGCCTGCCGTCGCGCCCCAGCAGCCCAAAGAACATCGTCGCGTAACGACCCAGATTGCCGTGCTCGCAGAGAAAGAGGTTCATCTGGCGGATGACCTTTGCCGGATCGACGCCCAGCGTCATCCCAGAGAGAGCGCCTTGCAGCATGGTGGTCAGCAGGGCCGCGCCGAGGCCTTTTCCTGAAACGTCGGCAATCAGTATGGCTGTGCGGTCTTCGTCGATGGGAAAGACATCGAAGTAGTCGCCTCCAACCTCGTGGCATGGGCGATGAACGGCGGTCACTGCAAGATGCGCGTACGAGTCGAGTCCGCGCGGCAACAGCGCCAGTTGAATCTGTCGCGCAATCGATAGTTCCTGCTCCAGCCGCTGACGTTCGCGTTCCCGCGCAACCAGGTTCGCATTGTCGAGGATGCTCGCCGCCTGCGCGCCCAGCGCATCGAGAATCTGGCGGTCGAGCGCGGAAAACGCCGCCGTACGCCTGGAATCGAGATAGACAGCGCCCAGCAATTTGCGTCCCGCACCATCCTCTGCGCGTTCACGCGACATGGTGTAAAGCGGAATCACCACCGTGGAGCGCAGAAGCTGATACACGACGGAATGCGCACTCTGCACGCTGAGATTGGCGAGGTTTACGTCGGCATTGATGACCGCGGACTGGCTTTCGATGGCCTGCGCCAGCACCGTGCGGCTGGGCTTCAAGTCCTCTGGCGGCAAGGGCTCACTCTTGCTGTTATGCGCCAACCGAACCGTCAGTGTACCGGAGGCGTCAGGCTCCAGCAGCATGCCGCGATCCGCATGGGTAATGGCGATGGCGTGATCGAGCATGGAACCAAGCACCAACTCCAGCGGACGCTGCGAATTGAGCAGCAACGTGGCCTCAAGCAACACGTTGAGCTTGCTCAGTCCTTCTTCGGGCGATTTAGCGCTTTCTGCCGCAGATGCCTGCTCGGGAAATATCCGCTCCACTGCCGGCCTGGCTGCATGCATGCGAAAGATAAGCCGGTGCCCATCTTCGCCGCCGATCAGGATGCTGTCTCCATCGTTCAGCTTCTGCTGAATGATCTTTGCTCCATTGACGAAGATGCCGAGCTGCTGTCCAAGATCGTCGATGCGGAATCCGTCGTCTCCGCGGACGATTGCGGCGCAACGGCGCGAGATACGCAGGTCGTCAATGGGGAGATGATTGCCGTTCTCCGCTCCGCGCCCAATATAAAAGGGAGATTCTGCGACAACGAAGTTCCGGCTGCCGGAGCCCGAACCGTCGGGACTAGCAAGAATGAGTTCGAGAGACGCTGCTATGAGAGTTGCGGATTCAGGCATTGCGAAGTATGGGAATTTTAGCACTTTCTGCAATGCGTAAACCCTGCCTCAAGCGCAATACGAAGAGCTTGCAGGTAAAACACAAGAGCCGCAACTCGTACGTGAGTTGCGGCCCCTCTTGTTTGTCTTCAAGTCTTAAATTGCGTACGTAAAATTACAGCTCTTTTACGCCTTCGACAAACGCCCGCAGCTTGCGCGAGCGCGAAGGATGCCGCAGTTTGCGCAGCGCCTTCGCTTCGATCTGCCGGATGCGCTCGCGCGTCACCTGGAAGCTCTGGCCGACCTCTTCCAGCGTATGCTCGGAGCCGTCTTCGAGGCCGAAGCGCATCTTGATCACGCGCTCTTCGCGCGGGGTCAGGGTACGCAGCACCTGCGAGGTGTACTCCTTCAGGTTCACGCTGATTACGGCTTCTGAAGGCGAGACGGCCTGGCGGTCTTCAATGAAGTCACCAAGGTGCGAATCTTCCTCTTCGCCGATCGGAGTCTCGAGCGAGATAGGCTCCTGCGCGATCTTGAGCACCTTGCGGACCTTCGCGACAGGAATATCCATGCGGCGAGCAATTTCTTCGCTCGAAGGCTCTCGGCCCAGCTCCTGCACCAGCTGACGGCTCGTGCGGATGAGCTTGTTGATGGTCTCGATCATGTGCACCGGGATACGGATCGTACGAGCCTGATCCGCGATAGCGCGGGTAATAGCCTGACGGATCCACCACGTTGCGTAGGTCGAGAACTTGTAGCCGCGACGGTATTCGAATTTGTCCACCGCCTTCATCAGGCCGATGTTGCCCTCCTGAATCAGATCGAGGAACTGCAGACCGCGGTTGGTGTACTTCTTCGCGATCGAAACGACGAGACGAAGGTTGGCCTCGATAAGCTCGCGCTTGGCCTTCTCCGCGTCCATGTCGCCCTGGATCATTTCGCGCTGGGTACGGCGCAGCTCCACGACGGTGACGCCGGCTTCCTGCTCCAGCTTTTCGAGATCTACGTGGCAGTTCTTCTGCTGGCGTCGATATTCCTTCTTCAGATCCTCGGACTTCGAGGCGTCGAACTTCTGGTCCAGCGACTTGATCTGCCGTTCGAGCGAACGCATGATCTCGACAGTCTTGTTGACCTTGTCGAGCAGCCGCTTGCGCTCCTGGCCGGTGTACTTGAGCTCGCGAACGATGCGCGAGATCAGCACCTTTTCACGGGCAATGAGCCAGCGGGTGTGGCGCGCTTCCTTGGCCTTGGTCTTGGCGGCGAGCAGAGGCAGCTTTTCTTCGAGCAGCGCAATCTTCTTCTGGTGCTTGACCAGCGCGTCGATGCGGCTGGCGGTCGCGCGAACGCGGGCCTGCACCACATCTTCGGTGAGCTCTTCTTCGTCGAAGGTCACCACTTCTTTTACGTTGCGCACGCCGCGCTTCAAGTCCTCGCCGAGGGCCACAATCTCGCGGATGACCACGGGCGAACGGGAAAGCGACTTGAGCACGCGCATCTGCCCGCGCTCGATACGCTTGGCGATTTCGACCTCGCCCTCGCGCGTCAGCAGCGGCACGGTGCCCATCTCGCGCAGGTACATGCGGACGGGGTCGTTAGTCTTTTCGAGCGTTCCAGGGGTCAGGTCGAGCTCTACGTCTTCGCCCTCTTCGCCGTCGAAATCCTTATCGCCGCCGAACTTGGGCCCGTCGAGCAGGTCGATGCCCTGGGTGCCGATGGTTGTAATCAGGTCGTCCAGATCGTCGGCATTGTGCATATCTTCCGGCAGCATGTCGTTCACGTCGCCGTAGGTCAGATAGCCCTTCTCTTTGCCCGAATCGATCAGGTTAGTAATGTCGTCTTCGAATTTGTCGTCAATAGCCAAAGCGCTCACGTCTCCTGCGCGAAAAGTCTCGACTGCTCACCGAGCGATGTTGGCGCACAGCTAGGTACGGTATCGGCTGGGGGCTGAAAAAATTTCAGCAGCCGAACTCCGTACAGGCAAAAACGCCCAACAACATCGGAAAGCGATGTCCGTTTGAGTAGCTCGGAACGGGACATGATGCGCAGTGGGCCAAGGTTGGCCCGCCCCGAGCCGCAGCTCATTTTTGGGGCAGTGGGGCGCGTGTCCTTCAGAGATTCCCAGAATACCACAACGCACCTCCCGGATTAACAGCAAAACGCCCGCGCAAGTCAAGTATTTTTTCGCGTGCGATTGGCCGCCGGTCCGTCCGTGCGGTTCTCGCTCATTTTGTTAGATGTATCTAGATGCGTTTTAGTTCCATTGAGACGCGTATGCGTACATAAAACGCTGCGCTGTGAAGGTTCAGTATTGTCAGAGCCGTGAAGAGAGGATCGGGCCTATGTTCCGATTCCCGTGCAGAATGCCGATTATTCGTAGAGGCTTTGTATCGGGCACATACGCAATCGAGTAGTTTGGATATCTTGTCACGGTCCAGAATCGCAACGGCAAGCTTGTGAGCTCAGGCCGCACCTTGCCAAGCTTTGGAACTCTGGAAAGCCGGCGGCAGGCCGCCAGAATGGATAACTCGACACGATCTGCGGCCGAGGGCTTATCTGCGGCTATGAATGTCCAGATATCTTCCAGATCAGCCAACGCGCTCGGCGTTAGTTCGTATAGGATGCGCATTCGGGATCAGGCTGTCTTGCGGGTGCGATGTCGCTCTTGCAAAATGCGCTCGACTTCATAGTCTGGGATCAACTCGCCGCGCTCGGCCTGGGCGAAGCTTTCAGCTAGTTTGGCCGAGATTTCTTCTCGATTTTCCAGCATCCAGTCATCCATTTCACTCTGTGCGCGGAGAACTTCGAAGGCCTGATCGAGAACTTCTTCCTGGGTTTTGCCGGATCGGATCGCCTTCTCCAGGATTTCCTGATGTTCGGGCTTGAGTTCGATGATCATGATCCCTCCTCGGCAGTTGAGACAATATTTTCTGAATTATACCGATCAACCTGCTTTTATAACTTCCCGTTACTCGCACTCCAACTCTCGTAGCTTCCGCTCCAGTTGCAAGATTTCCTGCAACTGGAGCGTAGCTTCGATGGAGTCACGGTACAGCTTATTTCACTGAGGGGCTATCGTCCGCTTTCAGGTCGCCCAGCGCATATTGAATCCCGGCTCGAAGATGTTCCAGCATCGGCGTCATGGCATACACACGATCGCTGTGGCCGTGCCCTTCGTAGAACACTCGTCCCTTGCCCTCGCGGCGAATGTAGCTCAAGGCATAATCGCCATCGGTTCGCGGATGCGATTCCTTTGCCTTATCCTCGGCACTCATCTTGTCGTAATCGATGCTCGTCAATACATGCACGTTCCTGCGCGAAAACGACTCCTGCACGAACGTATATGTCTCGTCATGGATTTCGAACTCCTTGCCATGAAACATGGCCGTCAAAGGGCTGTTCGGATCGTCGATCTTGACCTCGATCACTTGCGGGTCGGGCCAGTGAAATTTGAAGTAACCACCAATCAGCGTGTTGAACTCCGGCCATTGCTGCACCGGCTTCGATTCCAGGTTCAGACGATGCATGTCCGGCGGGGGCAACAACGAATTGAAATGCGCCACAAAATCAGCGTGGTTGACCTTTCCAGTATTGCCTGTATCCAGCTTCTGGAACCAATCGTCGGCAAGGGCGGTCCACTCCTGCTTGCTGACTGTGCCGTCATTGTCCTTGTCGGCTGCTGTCACCAACCGGGAGGCCAAAACCAACGCCCCAAAATTCATCCCGGGAGTGCCGTTCTTAGCGGCCGCTTCACTCGCCAGGCAATCGGTGTGGTACGAGTCAGTCGCCGCGTGGATTCCGGCAATTCCTTTGCCGCCTCTCACGAAATTCAGGAATGCCTCACGCCGCGCCGCCGTGACAGCGGGGTCTGGATCGTCAAGAAAGCACGCAGTTGTGCTGTCCAGGAAAATGGCGTCGTATTTCTTGAGGTTTTCGGTGTTGATATCCGCCGCGTCGTAACTGACGGTCGTGCTCCATAAACCACCTTGATTTCCCAGTGCTTCCACCGCTTTCGCCGCCAGCGGGATGGAGGCGTGCACGAACCCTCCAGCGCCGGTATGCGCCATCACCAGCACCCTGCGCGCGTGCATCGGCTTCGCTCCGGGTATCGTCGGTAAGGCTGCCGTCATGGCATCCACCGCGGCTTGCCCAACCGGGACCGGCGTCGAATTGCCGGCCGGGTTGAACGTGTTGGCCTGCCCAGGCTTGACCGCGGGCGGCGCAGGCAGCAACGCACTGATTCCAGCCAAAATCTCGGGCTGGGCGATGGTCCCGCTGTGAGCTGTGTCCCAGGCCGCAAACCAGGAATTGAAGCCAGACTCCAGCTCAGGTTTGGTCAGCGTTCCATCCTTATCGGTGTCGAGGGCAGTAAAGAACGCCTCAGCCATTCGGCCGCCGCCCGGTCCCTGCGCTCGCAGGTTCGCGATGTGGATTGTTAACAGCGCGGCAGCGCCAGCCGCGATAAGAGTGATTGCGATAGGTCCGGTTTGTCTCATAAGTTTGCCGGAATGAGTCTACCTCGAATGCGCTCTTTGAGTCGCGTCAATATCCCAAGGTGTTCTTGAAATCCCAGGATGTTCCTGATGGGAAACGTTCGTCCTATCGCGAGCAACCACGAGACGGCCAATCAAATCTTCGGGATTCAAGCTGACCCACTACCGGCGAGGCTACTATTCGCACTCTAATTCGCGCAGTTTTCGCTCCAGTTGCAGGATTTCCTGGGAGAGGCGAATGGCTTCGATGGCGTCGCGGTAGGTTGCCATATCGACTTCAATTCGCTTCTGGGCGATGGTCCACTTGAGGGCCTGAATCTCCAGGTCTTTCACGATTTCCATGTCCTGCTCGTGGGTGCGGATATGATCGCCAGCCTCGAGAAAGACTTTGCGCAGCAGGGTTTGCTGTTCTTCTGTCGTGCCGGTCGACTCGATGTCCTGATTCTGGCGGCGAGACGCTAATTGCTCGAAGAGACCGGCGGGAAGATTCTGCAGCACCTGCGCCTGCCAGTCGACTTGGGCAGCGGTCTGCATCTTGTCGAATTCGCGTAGGTTGGCGTGCAGCTCTTCGTATTCCTGAGGTGATTTTTGGTCGTTGCAGGCAGCTTCAATGAAAAATTTCTCAAAAGCCTTGATGCCCGCGTTGCGGCTATCGGAACGGCTTTCGATGTGGTCCTGGCGCTTTAGGGCCGCTTGGCGAATTTCTTCTCGGAGTACGGCCGAGTCGATGCCCAGCTTTTGTGCGGCGTCGTGGGCGAACTGGTCGCGCTCCAGCTTCTGCGGAATGCGCCGGATGTGCGGCAGTAAGTAGTTCATTGCCTTGATCTTGGCGTCGGAGCTGCTGCCGGGGAACTGCTGGCGGGCGCGGTCGATCAGGTAATCGGATTGGCGGCGGGCGCCGCGAATGGCTGCGGCGTAGGCTTCGACGCCGCGCTCGCGGATGAAGCGGTCGGGGTCGAGGCCGTCGGCGAGGGTAACGATCTTGATGGTGAATCCCTCTTCGGTCAGTAGGCTGATGGATTTTTCGGCGGCGTTGGCTCCGGCGGCGTCGGGGTCGAAGTTGACTACTACGTTGGTGGTCTGGCGGCGGAGGAGATTGACTTGCTGCTCGGTGAAGGCTGTGCCGCTGGTCGCAATGACGTTCTGAATTCCGCGCATGAAGACGGAGATACAGTCCATCTGGCCCTCGACTAGTAGTGCGAACTCCATGGCGCGGATCTGCGCCTTTGCTTTATCCAAGTTGAATAGAATCTGGCCTTTGGAGAAGAGCGGAGTTTCCGGCGAGTTGAGGTATTTGGGGCCGGACTTTTCGGCGGTGGGTTTGCCAGGGGTGTCGAGCAGGCGGGCGGTGAAGGCGATTACCCGGCCGGACTCGTTGGCTATTGGGAACATGATGCGTTTGCGGAAGCGGTCGTACAACCTGGCCGGTTGGGGCGGACCGGCTTCGCCGTCCTGTTGCTTCGAGGTCACGAGTCCTGAGATGCGCAGGGTTTCCGGGTCGGCCATCTGGCTCAGGTGGTCGCGGAGTGCGTTGAAGTTGTCGGGGGCGTAGCCGAGGCGGAAGATCTTGATGGCGTCGGGGGTGACGCCGCGGCCGGTCAGGTATTCGCGGGCGAGGGCGCCTTCGGGGGAGCGGAGCTGGGCTTCGAACCAGACGGTGGCGGCTTCGTGGAGGTCGAGGAGCTTGCGGCGAAGGCCGGCTTCGGCGGCTTCTTCAGGGGAGTTGAACTCGCGTTTGGGGAGCGGGATTCCGCATTTCTGGGCTACGGCGCGGACGGCTTCGGGGAAGCTCAGGTTTTCTATCTTGCTGACAAAGCTGAAGATATCTCCGGATTGGCCGCAGCCGAAGCAGTGGTAAAACTGGCGTCCGGCGTGGACGGAGAAAGAAGGGGATTTCTCTTTATGGAAGGGGCAGAGGCCGGAGTAATTCTGGGCTCCGGCTTTGCGGAGGCGGATGTAGCCTCCGATTACTTTTACGATGTCGGCTTGCTGCTTTACGGTTTGGGCGAAATCGGACACGGGCAGAGATCAGAATAGAGCTTCTGCGCGGGTGGCGAGCGTGCAATAACCGGCTGGAGGTTGTGCAATACGCGGCACGAAATTGTGTAATTGGCTACGCGGGGTCCTGCTGGAGGCTCAGGACGTTGCCGAAGGGGTCGGTGAACCAGGCGACCTGGGTGCCTCCGGGGGCGGTCCAGATGGCGTAGGGGTGCTGGTCGTTCATGCCCGGGTAGCGGTTGAAGGAGACACCTGCGGACTGGAGCTCTTTGGCGACGGCTTCAATGTCGGCGACGCGCCAGCCAAGAATGGTGAACTTCTGGGGCTTGAAGTCACCCGCGAAGGTGGCGCGAAGGACGGTTCCGCTGAGGTCGAAGACGAGGGCGAAGGGCGACTGGTCTTCGACGAAGGTGAGGCCGAGCTGGTCGCGGTAGAAGGCGAGGGCCTTGTCTTTATCGCCGATGGGGACAAAGGTGACGTGGGGCTGAGCGGCTAGTTTTGTCAGTTGCGGCATTGGCTATTCCCTTCTTTGCCTGCTTCCCGATGGAGAAAAGACGATGAATCGGGGGAGGGGGGTGGGGGTATTTATTTTCTGGTTAACAGGTGTTTCTCTTCGCGTTTTGCATGGCTGAATTCAGTATGCGCTTTTGGGGTTTAATTCCCGGCAAATGTGGGAGTGGAATTTTTCGGAGAGCCCGAGGCAAAAGTTCCCTTTCTGCGGGCGACGGATTCAGGGGCTGAAGGCCCATGCTCCCTCCGTCAGCGCCTGCGGCGCTCTTGAAGGACCCATGTCTCAGAATCGAGACATGGGGCACCCGTATTAGTTGAAGTTGGGGTAGACGCCGTTGACGCAGATCAGGTATTGCATGCCGGACTGCAGGGCGCCTGCGTTGAGGTTGGGCAGTGCGAATGTGGTCCTTGCGTCGCCGCCGTAGGTTGTTCCTAGCAGGGAGAACAGCGCCTGGTTTGAGTTGATTGGCAGCTCCTGGCCGTTGCATAGCGCCCAACCCTCGGGCAGGCGATTGAAGGCTACGAGCAAGACTGATCCAATGTAGTAGTTCTGCATAGATATTTCTCCTTTTGGGGGTTGTGGGGGTTGGAGTGGATTGCGGCTGATTGAGGGAAACGGATCAGTGATACACCAAGGGCGATGCCGCCGTCTATCGGCAAGCTTCGGTTATGCGAGCGCCCACATCTCAGAAGAGAGATGTGAACCACTGTTCCGTCTCATGATGAAAACTCAAAACTGTAAATGGTCTCCGGAAACCTGACACCTTCAGCCCCTGAAAAGCGCCAAAAATGAAGAGGGCTTCAACACTGGAGAGTTACTCCTCCGCAATCGCCATCCAAACTGTCTCCGCGATCTTCCTCACCTCAGCAGCCGAAAACTTCTTCGGCGACTTCGCCAGCCGCGCGATCAGCCCCAGCGTCATGCCGTCGATCGCCTCTGCGGGCAAGTCTTTCAGCACGCCGCCCTTCTTCTTCGGCCGAAACCACCGCAACACCTGCGCCGAATCAGGATCGCCGCCCTCACCCCCAGCCTCAGCGCCACAATAGGGAGAGTTTACGTACTGATCCAGAAAACGAACCTCGCGGACATGCGTGCGATAGAAGCGGTACGTCGTATGCGCCAGATGTAGAAACGCCTCCCGCGGCGTCATCTCCGGCGAAAACCCGCCCAGAATCGCCTCATGCTTCACCGCCTTCACCCGCTGGTAAAGCGCATGAATCAGCGCATCCTTCCCCGGAAAATAGTGATAAATCACCCCCGGACTAGCCCCCGACCTCTGCGCCAGCAGCGACATCGGAGCATTATGAAACCCCCGCTCGACAATCAAGTCCAGCATCGCCTCCAAAATCGCCTCTCGCTTGTCACCCTTATCCGCCATCGTCTGCGCTGCCCCTCAACTAGAACGCTCATTCTAACAGTGCTGAAGCTGACTGGACTCATGATTGGGGTGCCCCATCCTTCGCGCACCTGCGAAGGGTGGGATAGCCATTGTCGTCTGGAAGCAAAGGGCAAGCTATTTCTATCTGATCGCAGTTATGTTCTGTGACACCTCGCGCCGAATTCGTCTCCGCTCCAGATGGAGAAGCAACAGACCCGCTGCGGTGACTCCCAAGCCTAGCAAACCAAAAATCAGCGGGAATATCCAAAGCTGTTCGAACGAATCAATCTTGGCTCCAGACGGATTAGACGGCAAATAGAGTACATGCACTATCTCTCCTACTGCGAACCCCGCAGGCAAGCTACCCGTATCCGAGCTAATCGTATAACTCGCACCATCCGCAGCTTTGAAAGTAAATACCGGCGCGTACGTAATCGAATCGCTTTGATTCGGGTTATCTGAATGCTTGACGGTCTCTCGCAGGCTCAAGACCTTTCCGTCGGCAACCGCGCTGCTACGGATAAAGTACGTCGTATAGATAGCAAACCCTAGACCAACTAGCAACAAGGCCGGTCCAGTGCCGAGGCAAGCCAGACGCAAGATCCGTAGACAGTATAGAAATAGTCTCTTCAGATTCACCCAAGCAGACTAGCACCCATCCTGCCCTCCGTTTTGTGCAACAATACCGCCCATGCGCCCTGTTCTTGCCTTCGTGCTCGCTCTCGCCCTAGCCACCACCGCCCATGCCCAAAACCGCCTAATCCTCATCGACCAGGACGGCTCCGGCCCCGGCGGCTCCAATCAGATGTCCATGATGGTCCTGCTCCAGTCCCCGCAGACCCAGGTCCTCGGCATCACCATGGTCACCGGCAATGCCTGGCGCGACGAAGAAACCCAGCACACCCTGCGCATGCTCGAGCTCATCCACCGCACCGACGTCCCCGTAGCCATGGGCGCAGTCACCCCGCTCGTCCGCACCCAGGAAGAAACCCACCTCGAAGCCCCGCTCGTCGGCAACGTCGACTGGCTAGGCGCATGGGGCGGCGGCCCAACCAACCTCACCGATTCAGGCCAACCGGAAAAAGGCGTCTCCGGCAAACCATCCGTGATCTACGAGAAGACCCACGGCCCCTACGAAATTCCGCCCATGCCCGAAGGCGCTCCCCACATCAAGCCACTCAATGAAACGACGGGGGAAGACGCCATCCACTTCCTCATCCGTCAGGTCCACGCCCACCCGCATCAGGTCACCATCTTCGCTTGCGGACCCATGACCAACATCGCCCTCGCCATCCGCACCGATCCGCAATTCGCCGAGCTCACGCAGGGCATCATCCTCATGGGCGGCAGCCTCAACCCCCAGACCTCCGATCCTGAATTCAGCGAAAGCCCACGTCACGAATTCAACTTCTGGTTCGACCCCGAAGCCGCGCACATCGTCCTCACCGCGCCCTGGCCGCGCATCGATGTCACCACCGTAGACGTATCCCTAAAAGCCCGCTTCGATCAGGCCATGGTAGACGCCATCAGTAAGTCCACTAATCCCGCCGCCCAGTACATCGCCAAGTACTCCGAAGAGCGCTATTACATGTGGGACGAGATCACCGCCGCTGCCTGGCTCGACCCCTCCATCATCATCAAAGAAAGATATGTCTACATGGACGTGGACATCGCCCACGGCCCCCAGTACGGCAACACCATGACCTGGGAAGACAAATTCCGCCCCGAGCGCCCGCTCCAAAAAGTCCACGCTCAACTCGACCTCGACCTGCCCAAATTCGAAAAGCTCTTTGTAGACCTGATGACCGCGCCTCCCTCGCAAAACACTAATTCCAACTGAATGCTCCCTCCGATGACCATGTCCGAAAACCGCGAGTTTTCGTCTCCATCGGTGAGAAAATTTCACTATGGAGTTACCCAGCAAAGAAGTCTGCCATCGCGCACTGCAGAGCCGGGACGCCCGGTTTGACGGCCTGATCTTCGTCGGCGTCAGTTCCACCGGAATCTACTGCCGCCCCGTCTGCCCAGCCCGTACAGCCAAGTACGAGAATTGCACTTTTTACGGCTCAGCCGCCGCAGCGCAGGAAGCAGGCTACCGCCCCTGCCTGCGCTGCCGCCCCGAAACCGCTCCCCAATTCGCCTCCTGGCGCGGCACTTCAAACTCCGTCTCTCGCGCACTCGCCCTGATCAACGACGGCGCGCTCGACGGCAGAGGCGCATCGGTAGACAAGCTCGCCTCCCGTCTTGGCCTCGGAGAACGCCAGCTGCGCCGCCTCTTCCTCCAGCACCTCGGAGCCTCTCCCATCGCCGTCGCGCAAACCCGCCGCGTGCTCTTTGCCAAGCAGCTCATCCACGAAACCCGCATGCCTATGGCCGAGGTCGCCGCCGCCGCCGGCTTCGGCAGTCTGCGCCGCTTCAACGAAACCTTTCAGAGCCTCTTTCACCGCCCGCCCAGCGCCCTTCGCCGTCGTGTCTCCGCCAACGCACCGGCAGGCAAAGAAGCTGAAGTCAAACTACGCCTACGCTATCGCGCTCCCTATGACTGGGAGTTGATGCTTGCCTTCCTCCAGACCCGCGCCATCCCCGGCATGGAGATCGTGCACGATGGCGTCTATGCCCGGGCAGTCGAGATCGACGGCCGCATCGGCAGCGTCGAAGTTTCGCATTCCCCGCGCCACCAGAGCCTCTCCGTCGCCATCCGCTTCCCCGAAGTCAAAGCCCTGCCCGCCATCGTCAGCCGTGTGCGCCGCCTCTTCGACCTCGGTGCCGACATTGAAACCATCGACAGCCATCTCTCCCGCGACCCGCTGCTTGCGCCTCTCGTTGTCTCGCATCCCGGCCTGCGCGCTCCCGGCGGTTGGGATGGTTTCGAGCTCGCCGTCCGCGCCATCCTCGGCCAGCAGATCACAGTCGTCGCCGCCCGCCGCCTCGCCGCGCAGCTCGTAGCGCTACACGGCAAACCCGTGCCGCCGGAATTCGCAATCCACCCCGCGCTCACCCACGTCTTCCCCACAGCCGCCGGACTCGCCCGCACCGAGTCAATCGAGTCGATCGGCCTGGGCATGCCCGCCGCCCGCACCCGCGCGCTCCAGGCCCTCGCCGAAGCCGTCGTTGCCGACCCCAACCTCTTCGATCCAACCGGCAACATCGACAGCGCTATCGGGCGCCTGCGCGCCATTCGCGGCATCGGCGACTGGACCGCCCACTACATCGCCCTCCGCGCCATGCGCGAGACCGACGCCTTCCCCTCCACCGACATTGGACTTCTTCGCGGCATCGCCCGCATCGACGCCGCATCCTCCACGCCCGCCGATCTCGAATCCCGCGCCGAATCCTGGCGTCCCTGGAGAGCCTACGCTGCCCAGCATCTATGGACTGCAGCAGCCGCCCCAGCATAACTAGCAGTAACTCTCACGCCATTGCATCTCACAAAGTTACTAACTCGAAAGGACGCTCCGATGAGTCTCGCCTATAAATTCATGCCATCCCCAGTCGGAAAGCTCAAGCTGATCGCCAGCGACCAGGGCCTCGTCGCCGTCCTCTGGGAAAACGACCGCCCTCACCGCATTCGCCTTAGTGAGTTAGTCGAGAACCCGCAACATCCCATCCTTATCGAAACAGAGCGCCAGCTCACCGAATACTTCGCCGGCAAGCGCCAGGACTTCGAAGTCGCCCTCGACATGCGCGGCACGCCGTTTCAAAGGAATGTATGGGAAGCCCTGCTCGCTATCCCCTTCGGCGAAACCCGCAGCTACGGCCAGCTCGCCCGACAGCTCGGCAATCCCAACGCCACCCGCGCTGTCGGAGCAGCCAATGGCCGCAACCCGATTTCTATCATCGTCCCCTGCCATCGCGTCATTGGCTCATCCGGCAAACTCACCGGCTTCGCAGGGGGCCTGGAAACCAAAGCCCACCTTCTCGACCTCGAGAATCATGACTCCGGGGGCACACTCTTCCACTGATCGGAGGATGCTCCTATACGCAAAACGGCCAGTGAGCATCTGCTCACCGGCCGGTAAATCCGCCACGAATCCAGTTACGCCGCAGGATGATTCAGTATCTCCGCCAGCGCATGCATTCGCGTCGCGTCCGCCGGAGACTTCGCCGTCGCAACGCCCCCTTCAACTGAGGCAGACATACCCTTCAGCTTGGCCACATCCTTCTCGCCCATGTGCGACTTCTCCGCGCCGTGAATCGCCTTCTTCAGCGCCGAAATCTTGCCGCCGGGCAGCGCCTGCGAACGAGCCAGTTGATCGACATACGCCTTGGCAATAACTAGCTGTGAAGGCCACTCGATCTTCTGCTGGTTCTGCACATTCAGCTCGGCCACCTGCACCGACTTCGCCGCGTCGATTTCGTTCTGGGTCAGGAACTTCGTCGGTGTCAGCTCCAGAATGTCCAGCCCTCGCGCAATCTCCGAAGCGTAGATCGAGCCGTTGTACCAGTAAGCCGACCAGTCGCCACCCAGCACCAGCGTCTTCGGGTCGATCGGTCCACGATCGAAGTACGCAATCTCAAACGGATGCGCCGGATCGGTAAAGTCCATCACCGAGATGCCGCCCTGATACCACGACTGCACCTCAATATCCCGCCCCGGCACAGGTACCAGCGAGCCGTTATGCGCCACGCAGTTTTCCGTATCTCCCTGCGCCGCCGGCAGCTTGTAATAGCCCGCCAGGCTGAGCTTGTCGTCCTTCAGATTGAAGATTGCATCCGCGCCCCACACGTTCGGGTCGGTAGGCCTGCATCGCGCCCCCAGTCCACCACCCCACTCATCGGTAAACACCACCTTCGAGCCGTCATTTGAAAACGACGCCGAGTGCCAATACGCATAGTTCGGATCGTTCACCGCGTCGAGGCGCTTCGGATGAATCGGGTCCTTCACATCCAGCAGAATGCCGTTGCCCGAGCACGCGCCAGCCGCCAGCCCAATCGCCGAATACACCGTTATGTCGTGGCACTGGTCCGTATCGGAAGGCTTGCCTTTCTCTCCATCCTTACCGTGGCTACCGCCGTTGTTCAGGCCGTTCAGCGCGCCTGTGCGAGCATCGATGAACACCCGCGGGCTCGCAACCACCTTCGCATCCTGCGGAGCGGCCACCGGAACCTTGATCACCTCAATCCGGAATAGCGCCGTGTTCGGGTCCTTGTCCGGAGCCTCGCCCGAGCATCCCTCCAGCTCTTCCGACTGCCGCACAAACGATGTGCCCGAAACGTAGATATAAACATTGTCCTTGTCGTTCGGATCGACGACCAGCGTATGCGTATGCGAGCCGCGGCAGGTCTGCACCGCAGCCACCTGCTTCGGATTCTTGATATCCGAAATGTCAAAAATTCTCACGCCGCGAAAGCGATCCTTCTGTGCAGCAGGAATGTGTCGTGGCGCAGGCTTACCGTCCGCTGGCGGAGGAGCCGGAGGCTCAGGCGGAAAGCCCTGCGCACCGCAATCCAGCCGTCCATTCGGCATCTCCACCGACATGAATAACAGGTTCTTGTACACCGACACATCGCCCTGTCCGCCCGGGCAAACCAGCGAAGTCAGCAGCGAAGCCTTCGCCGGATCGCTGATGTCGAAAATATTGATCCCGTAGAAATTCCCCTGAAACAGATGCGTTCCCTGGAATGCGAAGTCAGAGTTGGCAAACGCCAGCTGCGCAATCATCATCTGCCTCGACTTCGGCATCTTCGACGGATCGGAGCCCAGCATCGCCAGCGTCTTCTGCACCTGCGGATCGTCCGGCGAAGTTGCGGTGATCTGAAACGCATCCGGCTTCTTCACGAACGCCAGATGCTTCATCCCCATCGCCAACTCGCCCGCGTCATACATGCCAGGCTTCAGTGTGTAGCGAGGGTCCTTCGTATCCGAACCCGTCATCCCCGGCGGCAGCGGCGGAGCCGGCTGCGGCGCAAACGGATCATGCTCCGCTTCCGGTGCCTTAGCCGGCGCAGCTGTAGCCGGAGCTTGCGCCCAGCTCATGTTGGACATGAAAACCATAGCGGCCGCACCGGCCACTCCCAAAGCGAAGCTCTTCACTCGATTCAACGTTCCTCCTCCAACATGTGCTGCATAATCCTGATCTCCGCCCGCTGCGTATTGTCTGCATCCGTGGCGAAATTAAAAATGTCCGCGTCCTGTCCCGCGCCCGCCGTGTCGAAGAGATCCTTCACCATGATCAGCGCGCCGTTATGGTGCTGAATCATCCCCGTCAAAAACAAGTGATCGAACTCCGCGCCTCGCGCCTTGCGCAGCGCCTCCATCTGCGCCGCCGTCAGCATTCCAGGCATCGGAGCCATCGGCTTCCCCGACATATCCATTCCCGGCATTCCGGGCATTGCGCCGGCCATGTCAGTCGACTGCCCCCGCGCCACCAGCCATCGCTGCATAAACCGGATCTCGTCCGACTGCGAGCTGCTGATCTTCGCCCCCAGCGACCGCACATCCTTGTTCTCCGTATGCGAAGCGATCAGCGCCGTCATCTCCACCGCCTGCGAATGATGCATGATCATGCCCTGCATAAAATCCACATCCGCTGGCGAAAGCGGCGGCAGACTCGGCCGCGTCGAATCCGGCAGCCTCTCCGTCGGCTTCCCCGGAGCACCCGGCTGCACCACCACCGGCCCCGAAGCGTCCGCCCCAGTCTGCAACGCCCCAGCCTCACAAGCAATCATCCCCAGCGCAGCGCCCGCCAGCACCCCAGGCAGCAATCTGCCCAGCAGTCCGCCCCGACGCCAAAAACACACCACCCCCGGCTTATCTTCAGTTCGCTTCATTTTTCAATGCTCTAACGCTACCACGAAGCGCCGCATACCCCATCCCCTAACATCCCCCACCCTCAGTAAGCGGCACAGCCCGCCGCGCTCCCACCGCGATATACAGACCCGAAGCCAGAATCAACACCGCGCCCAGCACCACATAAATCCCCGGCGTCGTCCGCCACACCAGATACGAAACCAGCGTCCCCGTAATCAGCTGCGTGTAGTGATACTGCGAAACATTGGCCGCCGAAGTATGCTTCACCGCGATATAAAAGCAAAGCGTCCCCAGCGCGCAAAACAGCCCCATCGCCGCCAGCCCCACCCACAGCAGCGGAGTCACCGGCTCCGCATGCACAAACAGCATCAGCCCAAACCCCGCCGCCGCCGTCACCATCCCGGAAAAAAGCGCCAGGCTCTCCGGGGCCTCCGTCCGCGTCAGCACCCGCGACCACACCATATTCACCGAGAAGCACGTCACGCACACCGCGCACGCCCCATACCCAATCCAGTCGCCCTCATGCGCCGCACTCCAGGGATGCACCGCCACCACCACCCCCGCAAACCCCGCCAGAATCGCCATCCCCCGCCGCCACGGCAAACCCTCCCGTAGAAACACCGCCGACAGCAGCGTAACCACCATCGGAGCCATGAACACCAAGATGTAAAACAGAGTCAGCGTCAGGTGCCGCAGCGCCACCACCACGCATACGTTATTCGCCATATCCAGGCACGCCCGCAGCAGTTGCAGGTCCAGCCGATGCGGCTTCAGCTTCTGCGCCTGCCCCGTCGCCAGCCCATACACGCCCATCGACAGCGCCATGAACACGCCCAGAAACGCCACCATCTCATACGCCGGAAGCCCCGACTGCCCCACCAGCTTCACGCTCGTATCCGTCAAAACCCAAAGCGTAAAACCACCCAGCGCAAACCCAATCGCCCCCAGATCCGAAAGCCCCGAAAGCCGCCCAGCCCCACGCAATCCCATAGCCCCAGCATACGGCCAACCAACTTATCAAATCCCATTACCCGAATTGAGCCCAGCCGCCTTCCAATAGGAAATGCGGTCATCTTGAGCAAATGAAGTGGCTTGAAAGATCTGCGGTTGCTTTTGTTCTTGCCTTTGCATTTCTGGCTGTCATCCTTGGCGCAGCCGAGGATCTGCTTCTCGAATTCCTGGTCATCCACAAATCTGGGTGCCTGTAGAAGCTCAAGAGGTTGTTCCAGCCTCGGATCGGCTGATGGGCGGTTTGTAGTTGAGGCTACCATGGGGTCTTTGGTGGTTGTAGTAGTTCGTCCATGGCTGGAGATGCCGGTCTCTGTCCAGTGAGTC
>DATAZR010000197.1:0-14056 GCA_036271955.1 Acidobacteriaceae bacterium | reverse complement strand
GACTCACTGGACAGAGACCGGCATCTCCAGCCATGGACGAACTACTACAACCACCAAAGACCCCATGGTAGCCTCAACTACAAACCGCCCATCAGCCGATCCGAGGCTGGAACAACCTCTTGAGCTTCTACAGGCACCCGGATTTGCGCCCGGATTTGCGAATCCCACCTTAGGCACAAAAACAAAGACGTGCCGAAGGTGGGGCACCCGGAGTACTCGTGTTTATGAATTCCTTATGGACAGGGGTGTTTACGGGGTGGATGCGGCGCAAAGTGTGGTAAAAATGCCACAGCCGAATTTTGCACAGACTCGTCTAGTCTAGTAATTGCGACTTCACGCCCCGCAAATTACAGGTTTGTAAACAGGTATTATTTGGCAAATTCCAGCCCTAATCCGACCCACCAGGAACAGACGATTGCGTCTCCGCTCGAATTTTCTGGCGTGGGGTTGCACTCAGGGGCGCCGGTGAAGATGCGGTTGCTGCCGGCTCCGGCGGGTTCGGGGATCGTCTTCCGGCGGACAGATTTAGATAATTTTGAGATTCCGGCAACCGGGCGCAATGTGGCCAAAGTGAGCTACGCGACCAGCCTGATGCGGCAGGGCGTGCTGATTTCGACGACCGAGCACCTGCTGTCGGCGCTGATTGGCATGGGCGTGGACAACGTGATTGTCGAGCTGGACAATCTGGAGCTGCCGATTCTGGATGGAAGCGCGCGGCCTTATGTTGAGGCGTTTCTGGCGGCGGGGATTCGCGGGCAGCGGCGGCGGCGGGAGTACATCAAGGTGCTGCGGCCGGTGGAAGTGCATGACGGCGAGAAGTTTATCGGCGTTTACCCCGGCGATGGATACAGCATTTCGTACGAGATCGATTTTCCCAAGCCGATCGGGCGGGACACCTTTTCGGTCGATCTGGAAACGGAAACGTACGGGGCGGAGATTGCCGCGGCGCGCACCTTTGGCTACAAGGCCGACGAGCAGAAGCTGCGGGATATGGGGCTGATTCGCGGGGCGGGGCCGGATAACGCGATCATTCTGACGCCACGCGGGCCGGAAAATGGGCCGCTGCGCTTTGCCGATGAGTATGTGCGGCATAAAGTTCTGGACCTGATCGGGGACCTGGCGCTGGCGGGCAAACGCATTCAGGGGCGGGTGGTGGCGGTGCGCGCGGGACATGCTATGCATACGGCACTGGTTTCGCGGCTGATCAAGGACCGGTCGGCGTGGGTGCTGGCGCATGCGCCGGTGGAGAAGGCTATAGAGGCCGCGAAAGAAGCGGTCGGTGTCGTGGGCGCTGCGGCGTTTGCGAGCGCTTAGCCTGCACAAATCTTTCCTGCGAGCATCGGGTATCCGATAAAGATCTCAATTCCTCTTACTCTGTGCGCAGGGCGGCGACCGGGTCGAGATTGGCAGCTTTGCGTGCGGGTATCCAGCTGGCGACGAATGAAACGGCTGCGAGGAGTAGGACCGCGAGGGACATGGTGGCCGGGTCCCATGCTTTCAGACCGAAGAGCATGGCGCTTGCTGCGCGGCCGACACCAAGGGTGAGCAGGATTCCCAGGCCCAGGCCGGCGGCGAGCATGCCTGCTGTGTCGCGGAGCACAAGACCGATGACCTGTCCGCGCCTGGCTCCAAGCGCGATGCGGATGCCGATTTCGTTGCGGCGCTGCGCGAGGAAATACGAGAGCACTCCGTAGAGTCCAACCACAACCAGCAGCGCGGCGAGGATGCCGAAGAAGCCCGCTAGCATGGCCATCATGCGGTCGCCGACGAGATTGTCGCGGATGCCCTGCTCGAAGTCGGCAAAATTAAGGCTGATCAAGGGGTATCTGACTCCGATTGTGTGCCGGATGGCGTCGATTGCAGCTGTGCTGTCGTTGGATGCGATCATGATTGCGGCGCCGGGCCGTTGCGCTTCGACAGGAAGCTGATCGATGGGGACGAAAGCCATGGGCTCAGCATCGGCGCGCAGATCGTTGTATTTGGTGTCGGGTATGGTTCCGACGATCAGGTAGTGGCGCTCGGGATAATCGGGCTCAGGCATTACATGAATGAGTTGGCCGAGCGCCGGGCCTCCGCCGAGGAATTTGCGAATGAAAGCCTGGTTCACGATGAGAACGAAAGGGCTGTTGACGGTGTCCTCTTTGGTGAAACCGCGCCCCCTGAGGATAGGGATGCCCACGGTCGCCAGGTAGCTGGGACTGACGTAGGTGAACCTGCTCGATCCTTCAATTGAACCGACGTGGACGGAATGGCTCCAGCTTCCTCCGTTGAGAAGGACATGCGTGGTTGCCCCTGCGTTCTGCACGCCGGGGATTGCGCGTACATCGTCGACGAGCTGGCGTGTGAAGGCTGCCCGGTTTTCCGGCTTGATATTCAGAGTGCTGAAGTCGAAAAAGCCGACGGTCATGCCACTTTCGCGCACGCCTGGATCGAGCGTGGCGAGATTGCGATAGCTGCGAACGAAGAGCAGCGCGGCCATGAGCAGGACCATCGAAATTGCCATCTGCATCACGACCATGAGGCGCTGAATGGAAAAGCGTTCGCGGTTTCCGGTGACTCCGCGCTCGCCGGAGCGAATGGCGGAGATTGGATCGACCTTGGCGCTGCGCATGGCGGGGAAGGTTCCAAAGATGACGCAGGTGACAGCCGCGACCGTCGCAGCGAAAAGCAGTACCCGCCAGTCGGTGCTGATGGCGACCTGAATCGTGTCCCGCTCAGTGCTCATGGAAGCAACGAGAAGCCGGCTCAATGGCTGCGCGATGGCGATTCCCAAAAGCGCGCCGCATAGCGCGAGCAGGCCGCTCTCGATGAACATTTGCTGCAGGAGCCGGCCACGTGAGGCTCCGAGTGCGATGCGTATGGCAACTGCGCGCTGCCGCACGCTGGCCCGGGCAAGCATCAGATTGGCGAGGTTGGCGCAGGCGATGAGCAGCACCAGGCCGGTGATGGCAAGCAAGAGCCGCAGGGAGGCATCGTAGGCTTTGCGCAGCGTGCTTACGCCGGAGCCCGCTTCCACTGCTTCGAGGCGGAAGGATTTGTACCTGTTGATGGCGGCAGAAGAGTACCCCGTCGGGGCTGTGCTGTCGAATAAGCCGGGGCTTAAAGCATCAAGGTAGGCCGATGCGCGCCCGATATTCCAATCCGGCTTGAGGCGGCCCATGACCGACATCATGAAGTCGTCGCGACGGGGATTGGAAGGTGTGCAGGTTGGATAGGCCAATTCGAAGCGGTCGCCGACGATCAATCCGAAAAATGCCGGCGGCGTCACACCCAATACCTGCACCAATCTGCCTTCGACATAAATCGACGTATTCGGCGTGATTGGAATGCTGCCCATCTGCGACTTCCAGAAGGCATAGCTGGCTACAACCTTGGAGACCTCGCATGAGGCTTCATCCTGCGGCTCGATCAGCCGGCCTCTCCATGGCACAACGCCGAGCACATTGAAGAACTCTCCGCTGACTTCGAGAGCAGACACATGGCGGCCTTCATTGTGCCTGCCCAATGTCGCCTCACTGGTACGCCATGCAAATACGCCGGAAAACGGATCGTGGTGCCGCCGGATTTCCTGCCACATGGGAATCGTGAACTTGGAGTAGGGGCCTTCATTGAGGCCCATGCCGTCGTTTCCACCTTTGATCTGCAGCTCGGAGAGTTCGGCAGGATTGTGAATGGGCAGGCTGCGCAGCCGGACAGCGTCAAGCAATTCAAAGACCGCGGTGTTTGCGCCGATACCCAGCGCCAGAGTGAGGATGGCTACGAGCGCAAAGCCAGGGCTTTTGCGAAATCCGCGTAGGGCATAGCGCACGTCGCGAAGGAGACTATCGAGTCCGAGAGCTGTATCTTCTGCGGTAACACGTTCTCGCATCGCAGTAGGATTGCCGAGCATTAGGCGTGCGTGGCGCTTAGCTTCTTTGCGGCTCATGCCGTTGGCGACCTGATCGTCGATGCACATCCGCATGTGTTCCCGCAGTTCCGCTTCAACTTCGCGGTCATGACTGCTGCGCCTGCCCAGTGTGAAAATGCGACGAAGGAGAGCCATTGTTTACCTCACGCGAAACGTAATTTCGTGCGTTGCCTATTTATGCGCAGGCCATCATGCGTAGCCCAGGATGGCCTGAACGCCTTTTGCCACCTGCTCCCAGTTCTTTTCTCTGCTGGCGAGTTGGGACTTCCCTGCCTGGGTCAGCGCGTAGTACTTTGCCTTGCGGCCATACTCGGTGACGGCCCACGAAGCCTGAATCCAACTGCTCTGCTCCATGCGATGGAGTGCGGGATAGAGAGAGCCCTCTTCGACGATGAGGAGATCGTCGGAGACTCGACGGATATGCATGACGATGCCGTATCCGTGCATGGAGCCAAGTTGGGAGAGCGTCTTGAGTATGAGGAGATCGAGCGCGCCCTGGAGATCGTTTTTTGCCATCGGCCTTAACCCTCGACATCTAGGGTAAAGGAAGATTATTCGCGGCTTACCCTAGATGTCAAGGGGAGAGAGATCTTTATGTCGCCCGACGGGCTGGCGAGGTTTATTCCATTTGCCGATTGGGCTCCGATTTGTGATTTGGCGAATTGGCACCCGGCAGGGAATGAGTGTTCGGGATATTTCAAGTTACCGGCAATCCGACACTAGAGTTTCGCGCAAGCTGGGTCCCTTAAAGCAGAATCAGCATAGGCGTACCCAGCCTGCATCTGAGAAGTTGGATCTTCCTTGATAAAAAATCCAATCTGGCAGTTCTTCCGCTGGGTACAGGAGTTCTGGATTTGCTCTAGTCGCAGCGGAGGGCCTCTACTGGATCGATGGCGGCGGTGCGGCGGGCGGGCAGGTAGCTGGCGAGGGCAGCAGCGGCGGCGAGGATGATGGGCACGGCGGTGAAGGAAATGGGATCGAGGGGGCTGACGCCGAAGAGGATGGTTCGCATGAGGCGCATGAGCGCGGCCGATGCGCCGAGGCCCACGGCCATGCCGATGGCGGTGAGCACGAGGGCGGAGCGGACGAACATCCAGGTGAGCTCGCTCTTCTTTGCGCCGAGGGCCATGCGAATGCCGATCTCGCGGGTGCGCTGGGAGACGGCGTAGGAGATGACTCCGTAGATACCGAGGATGCCGAGGGCGAGGGCCATAGAGCCGGCGATGGCCAGCATTACGAGGGTGAAGGAGGTGCGGGCCATGGAGTCGCTGTAGATGTCCTGCATGGTGCTGATGTTGGCGACAGGCAGATTGGAGTTGACGGACCAGACGGCCTGCTGCATCTCGTTGATGAGAGTCTGGGTTCCGGCGCGGCTGGTGCGTATGGCGAAGTAGAGATTGCGCCATACTCCCGTGGTTCCGGGGCCGAAGATATCGCGTGACATCGAGGGCCAGTACACGGTTGCCGGGGAGATCTGATCGACACCGTTCTCGCGCACGTCCTGGACCACGCCGATGACTTCATACCAGGGCGAGCCGGGAAATTGTCTGAACCGCTTGCCGACCGCGGCCTGGGGCGATCCCCAGAGCTCGCGGGCGAGGCTCTCGGAGACCATGCCCACGGGTATCAAGCCATAGATCTCGCTCCACACAAAATCACGCCCCGCGACAATCCTGGTTCCTGCCGTATGGAAATAACCGGGTGAAACGAAGTTGAAGAGGCGCATGGGAGGATTGTCGCCAACGTAGGTTTTGCCTTCGATGGTGATCTCGTTCCAGCTGGGCTCGGCGCCGCTCATGGGAACGGAGGCGGCGAAGCCAGCGGAGGAAACGCCGGGAATCGCAGCGAGCTTGTCGACGATGCTGTTTTGCAAGCGCAGAACGGTTGTGGAGTCGTGCACCAGTGTGTCGGGAATATTGAGGCGCATGACCTGGAGAGACCCAGGATCGGCGAAGCCGGGATCGACGTTGCGCATGGCCAGGAAGGTGCGGATCATCAGCACGGCGCCGATGAGCAGCACGAGCGCCATGGCAACCTGGGCGACGACGAGGATATTGCGGCCGCGCTGACGATCGCGGCTGACGCTGGCGGTGCGCATGGCTCCGAGGAGGGTGACGCGCTGCTGCGAGGGGGCGTAGCGGAAGACGGGGATGGCTCCGAAGAGAAGGCCGGAGAGCACGGAGAGGACAAGGGTGAAGGCGATGGACCAGCCGTCGAGGGAGATTTCGCTGAGGCGGGGCAGGTCGGTGGGTCCAATGGCGGTGAGCAGGCGCAGGCCGGCCAGGGCAACGGCGACGCCGGCGGCTCCGCCAAGCAGGCCGAGGGTGACGCTCTCCAGCAGCAGCTCCCGGGCGATGCGCCAGCGTCCCGCACCGAGGGCGGCGCGGACGGCCAGTTCCTGCTGGCGGGCATCGGCGCGGACCAGCAGCAGATTCGCTACGTTGGTGCAGGCGATCAGCATCACCACGCCGATGGTAGCCATGACGACCCAGAGCACGGCCTGAATACTGCCGACCATGGTTTGTTTCAGCGGCTCCAGCGCGGGCGTGATCTTCCATCGCTCGTACCAGTGAGAATCAATGCCCGGGCCATTGCTCCACGAGTCCATCCATACGCCGATCAGGCGCGCCACGTCGGCATTGGCCTGGGGGATGGCGACGCCTGGCCGGAGGCGCGCGATGCCGTGATAACCAAAGCCGGCGAGCTGCTCCTTGACGGGATCGAAGGCCAGCGGAATCATGAGATCGAAGTCGTAGTTGAGGACCTTGAAGTCGCGGGGCATGACGCCAGCGACGACGCGGGGCTGAGAATTTACGTTGATGGTGCGGCCTACAACACCGGGGTCGCCGCCGAAGCGCCGCTGCCAATAGCCATAACTCAACATCACACGGCCCAGGCCGTGGGAGTCCTGATCGGCAGCGGTTAACCACTGGCCGGCGATGGCGGGTACATTCAGGGTTTCGAGAATGCCGCCGGAGACCAGAGCGGTATTGACCTGCTCCGGCTGGGCGAGGCCGGTGATGCTCGCCGTTCCCGCCTGCCAGACGCCCACGGACTGGAAGGTGCGGTTGTGGGTGGCGAAGGTCAAGTACATCGAGGCTGAGAGGCGCAGCTCACTGCGAAACTCCGCGAGTCCTGCTGCGCCGGGCGCATTGAGGTGCAGCGAAACGAGCTGTTGGGACTCGGGATATGGAAGCGGACGGAGCAGGACGCTGTTGAGGACGCTGAAGACGGCGGTATTCGCGCCGATGCCGATGGCCAGGGTGAGGATGACGGTGATGGCGAAGCCCGGAGAGCGGCCGAGGCGGCGGAATACATGCCTGAGATCGGTGAGAAGCGATTCGAGCTTCTGCCATTGCCAGACCTCGCGGCTGCGTTCGGCGAGCAGGGCGACATTGCCGAACTCGCGGCGGGCTTTCTGCTCGGCTTCTTTTCGAGGCATGCCTTCTTCGATGAGCTCCTCGATCTTCTCCTCCATGTGCTCATGGATGGAGACGGAAAGGTCGTCGTAGCGGCGGCCGCGGGAGAAAAGCTGGAGCAGCGATTTCATTGTGCCTCCTTAGGCTTTGGCCACGGTGAGAACGCGGAAGATGCCGTCGAACATCTTTTCGAAGCTGGAGACTTCGCGCTCCAGATGGCTGACGCCCGCGTCGGTGAGGCGGTAGATGCGGGTGGGACGGCCTTTGGCGGAGGTCCCGACCTCGGACTCGAGCCAGCCTTCCCGGAGCATGCGCTGAAGAGCCGGGTAGAGCGAGCCTTCTTCCACCTGCAGCAGATTGTCTGAGACCTGACGGATGTGCTTTACCAGCGCATAGCCGTGCATGGGCCGGAGGCGGAGCGACTGCAGGATCATGACTTCGAGGGCGCCGGGGAAGAGATCGCGATGTTCGGGATTCTTTGCCATGGTGACAGGCTACTCTAAAATACCTATTTTGAAAATAGGTATTTTGGCGGGATGAGGTTTTGGTCTTGCGAGGCCGTGGATATACCAGGCGAGCGGAAAGAGGGCCTGGGGGTGAGGCCAGCGAATGCCGCTTGGAAATAGCTGTCGAGCGCCGAAATTTGATTGACAGGCAATTAGAGCCGAACTAGGATTCGCGTACTGCTCTTCTTGCTTCCTCTCCCGCAGTAGTCCAATCAGAAGCTGGCGCTCGTCGCGATTTTCTTCCGGGCCAGGTTGTGCTTCCGCTGGGTTTTCCTCTCAAAGCCATCCCAACATTCGTTATGAGCGCATGACTCCTTCTCAAACCTATGGGCTTGTACGCCCAGGAGATCGCTCATGTTCCGACGATTTGTACTCTTTGCGTGCTTTCTGCTCAGTTGCTCGGTTGTGGTTGCCCAACAGGGGCTTCCTTCGGGCCCACTCTTCCCTTTCATTGTGTATGTCACGGAGAATCCCGGGGGAACGGCGATCACGATTACCGGGGATGGATTCGGATCAAGTACGCCCAAGGTCACGCTGGGCACGAGCCAGCTGACGGTGACCCATTTCACTGACAACAGCATCACGGCCACGCTGCCGACGGGTATTGCGGCCGGTGCGTATCTGATTACGGTGGAGAAAAGGCCATTCAAACTGACGGCGATATTTGAAGCGGCGATTGGACAAGCTGGTCCCGCAGGAGCGCAAGGGCCGGCTGGCGCTGCTGGCCCAGCCGGACCGTCTGGACCAATGGGACTTCCAGGATTGCCGGGCCCTGTGGGTGCCACGGGTGCGACCGGCCCTGCTGGCCCTGCCGGAATTGCTGGACCTACAGGAGCTGCCGGAGCTGTTGGCCCGGTTGGACCTGCTGGTGCACGAGGCCCAGCCGGTGGTTTCGGTCCACAGGGGCCTACGGGTGACACAGGTCCTGTAGGCCCTGCCGGACCACAAGGGCCGCGGGGTCTGAGTGGTATTGGTATTCAGGGGGTTCCCGGACCGCAAGGGCCCGCGGGTCCTGCGGGCGGAGGACAGACCTGGACGGCGAATCTGCTATTGCCGACCGTGATCGGATCCAACATGCTCGGACCGGCTCTGGGCACGAATACCTTCGGTGGGATCAATGAGGCAAACCTTACGGCGAGCGTTCTGCCGGTTCCGCCGAACTGCAACACTGTTTCTGATTTCATGGCCACGTTGATCGGAGCTCAGGGCAATTCGAGTCTTACTGTGGGAGTCGGATCGTCGCCGTTCGCTGACATTGCTATCGGGGACGTATTCTCCACCCCTGTCTCCTGCACGCTCACTGCGGCGAATGGCGCGAATGTCTCCTGCATGAGTTCGGGAACGACCGCCGTGGATACGACACAAGCTCTTTCCATAATTCTGAGCAACATTACGGACACGGCAGATATTCAGAACGCCCACTTACTGACCACCTTTGTCTGTCATTAGGACTGAACGGTTGGCCGGCAGTTGAGTGGCCGGCCAATTTTTCAGGAATAGATGTCGGGGTGGTTGGAGGAGTCGTCGCCGGATGCCAGGGAGACGTCGTCGGCTTTGGTGTTGGTTTCTTCGAGGATCAGCTCGGCGAGGCTGATGAGGGTTTCATCGCGGGGAACGAAGCGGACATTGAGATTGGAGATCGTGCTCTGACCGATGTAGAAGCGGCTGCTGGGGATGTTCTTCCAAAAATCGTTGGACGAGACTGAGCTGCCGGGCGGGGCTGCGCTCTGGGCTTCGTGATAGGCCTGGCGGTCGAAACGGCTGACGTCTTCCAGCTGGATGCCGGTGAGTTTGCCGACGGAATCGATGAAGTAGTCGACGACGCTGCCCTTGTAGAGAAGGCCGTCGGCCTGGAGGATGTCGACGCGGACGAAGATCTTTTCGCGCTTGGGCCAACTGAAGTTGGTGAGCAGCATGTACCACTCGGAGATGTTGGGCAGGATGACTCGCGGGGCGATCCAGTTGTAGAGGCGGATGAATGGGGCTGGTCGCAGAGCGCGGTCTTCGACGATCTTCCAGTCGCCGTATTTGCTGGCGAGGAAGCCGAAGAGGAAGCCTTCGCAGGCGGTGAAGAAGAAATACCAGGCGAGAAAACGGGCCTGCCGCCGCAGGACGCGATTGAGCGAGGGCCAGGTTTCATTGGCGGCTGGCGACGAGGCACCGGGGATGAGGAGCTTGGAGGAATCCGAAGTGGTGAGAAGCGTTGCAACGCGGTGGTAGTCGAGGCGACGCTGGGAGTAGGTCTGCGCTTCGACGGAAAAGGGATATTGGTTCATCCCCGGCAGATACCATACGCCGAGCAGGGCTATGAAAAAGGGGAGCAGAGCGACCTGAACGGCGAAGGTGGCTTCCTGCGTGCGGGTGCGCTCAAAAAGCCTGAGCTGCACAAACCAGGAAGTGACGAAGCGGAATAAGACGCCGGGGAAGAGGATGTAGAGAACGAGGAAGTAGGTGGTTACGAGGGCTATCATGCGGGGCTGCCCTCGGATTTACTGTGCGGCAACCTCGACGGGTTCGAGATGGCGCGAGATGCGGATCTGGCGGCCATCGGGAACGCGCAATAGGTACGACCCTGTCTCGGCGAGGGAGCGCTCGATTTCCGGCTTGCGGGCGCGGATGATGCGTTCGAGATCGCGGCGGAGGTCGGCTTCGGGCGAGCCGCGACGGAGCGAGTCGGATAATTTCTGGAGATCGACGACCATGGATTCCTCACGGAAGCAGCTCTAGCGCTAAGTGAAGCGGATGGAGATGGTTCCGTACCTAGTATGCGCGTATGCATGGGAAATATCCACAGGGGGTATCGCTTTCGCCACTTGTTCGCCCTGAGATAAGTCTACACAAAAACGATGCACATGGGGGTGGCGGCTGGGGTGTTCTTTCCTTCGTGGGAAAGAATGCCGGTGGCGGGGTCGCGGGCAAAGACGGAGAGGTTGCTGGAGACCTGGTTGGCGACGAGCATCCAGCGCTCGGTGGGGTCGAGGGTGAAGTTGCGCGGGGTGGTGCCGCCAGACCAGATGCGGGATTGCGAGGGGAACTCGCTGAGCTTGCCGTCGGCGGCGATGTGGAAGCTGATGATGAAGTCGTCGCCGCGGTTGGCGAAGTAGGCGAATTTACCGTCGCGGGTGAGCACGGCGTCGCATGCGGTATTGGAGAAGAGACGGCCGTCGTCGGCCTTGGCGCGAGGTGCGAGCGAAACGATCTGGATGGGGTCGAGGCTGCCATCAGCGGTTTTGAGCGAAAGCACAGTAACCGAGGAGTTGAGCTCGTTGACACAGTAGGCGATCTTGCCGCCGGGATGGAAGTGCAGGGTGCGCGGGCCGTCGCCGGGCTGGGCTTTGTATTCGCCAGCGGGCGTGAGTTTGCCGGTGGCGGTGTCGAGCTTGTAGATGTGGATCTTGTCCGCGCCGAGGTCGTTGATGTAGACGAAGCGGTTGTCGGGCGAAAGCGAGGCGAAGTGGGCGTGGGCCATCTCCTGGCGGCCGGGGACGGGAGCCTTGCCTTCGGGATAGCCGGTGTAGTGCTCGTTCCATACTGCGTCGCCGAGCTTACCGGCGGTGGAGACAAAGCTGGAGGCGGTGCCTCCGGCGTAGTTGGCGCAGATGACGACCTTACCGGTGTGATCGGTGGTGAGGTGGCAAGTGCCTTTGCCTTCGGCCGAAACATTGGAGATGGCGGTGAGCTTGCCGTTGGAGAGGCCGAAGCTGGCGACGGAACCGGTGGGCTTGCCCTCAAACTCATCGAGCTCGCAGGCGACGTAGAGGAAGCGGCGGTCGGGCGAGATGTCGAGCCAGGTGGAGTGGGAGATTTTGGAGGCAATGCCTTCGGGCGCGAGGCTGCCGGTCTTTGCGTCCCAGGCGAAGGAGAGGATGCCGTCAGGGGTTCCGCTGCCGACGAGGATGCGCTTGGACTCGAGCGGCGCGGCGAGCAGTTCCCTGCCCGGCAGTATGGATGCGAGGCCAAGGGCGCCGGCGCCAGCGAGAAAGCTGCGGCGATTGACTGCTGCGCCGGTGTGAGGCTTACGGCTCTGCTTACGCGGCTGTGCGGGGTGAGTAGGGTTTTTCATGTCGCTTGCGATTGTCGCCGATTGGGCTGGGGCTGCGCCAGCGGTGGCTCTGAGCTAAGCATTCGAAGCAGATTCCCTGCGGGAATGACAGACAAGAAAAGCAAGGGCGGATTCGTGCTGCGCACGAATATGGCCCTGGTCTCAGAATCGAGACCAGGGGCACCCGACAAGAAAGGCAACGGCAGAGGCGGTTCGTGCTTTGCACGAATATGGCCCATATCTCCCCGCAAAGTACGCGGGTAGATATGGGGCACCCGGCGCCAGAGGCAACCAATCCGATGGTGGAGGCAATGCGTATCAACAATGTGAGTTACGCCTGGTGTGTAACTTAGACGCGATCCTTGAGGTCCTAGAGAGTATGAGCAAGTTTAATTTCCATCGATGGCGTTTCATCATGGCGGGGCGCGGCGTGCTTGCTGTTCTGCTGGTGCTGAGTAGTTTCAACTTCGCTGGTGCGCAAGAGGCTGCTTCTGCGAAGGCGGATGCTGGCGAGGGAACGCCTATTCACTGGGTGGGGTGGTCGGATGCGGTGTTTGCGCAGGCTAAGGCGGAGCACAAGTTTGTGTTGATGGATCTGGAGGCGGTATGGTGCCACTGGTGCCATGTAATGGATGCGATCACTTATGCCGATCCGGCTGTGCGCAGGGAGATGGCGGCGAAGTACATTGCGGTGAAGGTGGACCAGGATTCGCGGCCGGATATTTCGAACCGGTATGAGGATTATGGCTGGCCGGCGACGGTGGTCTTCGATGGCGATGGCAAGGAGATTGTGAAGCGGCAGGGATATCTGCCTCCCAAGCCGATGTTGTCGATGCTGGAGGCGATTGTGGATGATCCGACGCCGGGGCCTTCGGTGGTGGCGGAGCAGCCGATCACGTATGCCTCGACGAGCAGGATTGCGCCGGCGGTGCTCAAGAAGGTTCGCAGAGGGTATGAAGCGCAGTATGACTTGAAGGCTGGGGGCTGGGGATTCAGCCACAAGTTTCTCGATGCGGATTCGGCGGAGTATGCGATGGTGCTGGCGCGCGAGGGAGATGCGACGGCTACGAAGCGGGTACGCAATACGCTGCGGCTGGAGCAGAAGATTCAAGACCGGGTGTGGGGCGGGGCCTATCAGTACTCGGCGGGCGGTGACTGGGATGAGCCGCATTTTGAGAAGCTGATCTCGATTCAGGCGCAGGTGATGCGGGCGTATGCATTGGGATATGGGCAGTTTCACAATGAGGCTTATCTGCATACGGCGGAGCGGATCGCAGACTATGTGCAGGGGTTTTTGACGAGTCCGGAAGGCGCGTTTTATGTGAGCCAGGATGCGGATCTGGTGGAAGGCGAGCATGGCGGCGAATACTTCAAGCTGGACGATGCAGGGCGAAGAGCGAAGGGGATTCCGCGCGTGGATAAGCATGCGTATGCGCGTGAGAATGGCTGGATGATCGCTTCGCTGGCGGAGCTGTATGCGGCGAGTGGGGATCGCAAATATTTAGATCAAGCAGAGCGCTCGGCGGAGTGGGTTGTGGCGCATCGGGAGCTTGAGGGCGGCGGGTTCCGGCATGATGAGCACGATGCGGCTGGGCCTTATCTCGACGACACGCTGGCGATGGGACAGGCGTTTCTGGCGCTGTACCAGGTGACGGCGGATAAGCAGTGGCTGGATCGTGCTGTGGCGACTGTGCCTTTTATCGCGGCGAATTTTGGCGCGCGCAATGGGGTTGGGTATCTGACTTCGAAGGCGCCGACCGATAAGTATTCGCAGGGGTTTGCGGAGCGCGATGAGAATGTGGCGCTGGCGCGGTTTGCGAACCTGCTGTATCAGTACACGGGAGATGTGAAGGCCCAGGCAGTGGCGGCGCAGACGATGCGCTACCTGGTGACTCCGGCGATTGCGATACGGCCGCTATCGGGCGGGGAGCTGCTGGCGGTTTATGAGACGACGCATGCTCCGCTGCATGTGACGGTGGTGGGGGCGAAGGACAACGAGGCTGCGCGGGGATTGTTCAGCGCGGCGCTGCATGGGTTGCGTGGGTATGAGCGGCTGGAGTGGATGGTGGCTGGGAATGAGGCTCGCGGGGATATGAAGTATCCGTCTATCCGTTATCCAGCGCTGGAGCAGCCGGCGGCGTTTGTCTGCTATGACGGGCATTGCGGGTCGCCGATCTATCTG
>DATAZR010000196.1:0-38148 GCA_036271955.1 Acidobacteriaceae bacterium | reverse complement strand
GACTCACTGGACAGAGACCGGCATCTCCAGCCATGGACGAACTACTACAACCACCAAAGACCCCATGGTAGCCTCAACTACAAACCGCCCATCAGCCGATCCGAGGCTGGAACAACCTCTTGAGCTTCTACAGGCACCCGGTAAGGGCCGGAGTCAAAGGCAGCTTCCCTGTGCGAAGGACAGAGAGAAAAGCAAAGGCCGCCCGAATTGGACGGCCTTTGCTGTTGGCGATTGGGTCTTGCGGTTAGAGCTGGTCGAGATGCTGCTGCAGCTTGTCGAGGTTCTCTTCGAGGCCTTTGGCTGCGCCGTATTCGACGATGACCTTTTGGAGATCGGCGGCGGAGTCGAAGAGCATCCGGATCGAGACTTTGGTTTCGCTTTCCGATTGGGTAAAGGTTATGTACTTGCGGTGCTGCGGCCAGTTGACGTGATTGATCACCAGCCGCTGGTTGGGAACGACCTCCTCATAGAGGTAGTGGTTGGGAAAGTCCCGGCCGTCGGGGCCGTGCATGACGAGAAGCCACTCGCCGCCGGGGCGGACGTCCATCTTTTCAATAGTGTTGGTGAAGCCGCGCGGACCCCACCATTGGACGACGTGCTCAGCTTCGGTCCACATGCGGTAGACCAACGGCAAAGGGGCGCGGAAGTTGCGCGTGGCGAGAAGTTCGCGATTGTCGTTTTGAACAGGATCGGGCAGGAAGCCGGTCCCAGCCAGGATGTACTCGCTGAGGCGATCCATGCTGCGGCTCCAGCCCTCGACCATGCCGTTGACATAAGGAGCGCCTTCCGGACCCTCCCAGAGAACGCGGACATCGACCGTGATCAGCGTCTTGTTGCCGTCGTACTCCGCAAAGGTCACCGTGTTCAGGTTCTCGAAGAGCGGCTTGCCGTTGGCGTCCAGGGCGGCGGCAGTGAAGACCAGACGCTCCGGCGCAACGATCTCCCGGTAGGCTCCAGCCATGGGATAGACCGTGCCATTGGGAGCGCGCATGTCGATGCGAATCTCGCCGTAGGGTTTGAGGTCCAGCTCGCAGACGGGATTGGTAAAGCCGGTAGGACCCCACCACTGGGCGAGCCGCTTCGGGTCGGTCCATGCAGCGAAGACCAGGCTGCGGGGTGCGTTGAAGACTCGGGTGAGCAGGAGCGTACGCTCGGCTACTGGGCTACTTAGGGGCATCGGTTTTCTCCTTTTCCGGATTGGAACTTTGAATTTGGGCCAGGTAGGCTTCGAGGCGGTCGAAGCTCTCTTCCCAGAACTTGCGGTAGTCGTCAACCCAGCCAGCGACGGATTTGAGCGGAGCGGCTTCCAGGCGGCAGGGTCGCCATTGGG
This sequence comes from Acidobacteriaceae bacterium, assembly GCA_036271955.1. Taxonomy (GTDB): domain Bacteria; phylum Acidobacteriota; class Terriglobia; order Terriglobales; family Acidobacteriaceae; genus Acidicapsa. The sequence continues at coordinate 36,818 of DATAZR010000196.1, read as the reverse complement.
CCTCGCGGCCGCGGGCGATAAGGCCAGCGCGCTCCAGCACCTTGAGGTGCTTGGAGACCGCCGGCATGCTCATGTGGAATGGCTCGGCCAGCTCGGTGACCGAGGTTTCGCCGAGGGCCAGCCGGGCAAGAATGGCGCGGCGGGTGGGATCGGCGAGTGCGGCAAAGGTGGAACTCAGAGGATCGGGCATGATTTTTAACCTTCAGGTTAAATAACCTACTAGTTAAATAAACGGTGACGAAATAATTGTCAACATATTTGCTCAAAATTTTTGTTGAAGAAGTGCCCGGGTTATTTCCTAATCGCCAGCCGCACCTGTGCCGATAGCTTCGCTAGTGTCAGCGATTCAGTCCCTTTGTCGAGACTTCAGACCCAGGTGGTTCAAGGAACGGTTCTACAGAAATGCGCTCGTACCGTACTTCCAGCACGGTCAGGGTCTCATTGCCGCCCGGCGCATGAAGAACAACTTCGTCGTCCTCTGCCGCTTTCATGAATGCGCGCCCCAAAGGGGAGGCCCAGCTGATGTGGTTGCGGTCCAGATTGACTTCGTCTGTGCCGACGATGCACACGACTCGCTCTGCTCCGGCGGCATCCGCATAACGTACGGTGGCTCCAAAGAATGCTCTTGTCGCCCGCTGCCCCGTTCTCGGAGCCTCCGGATCGACGACTTCCGCGACTTCGATTCGCGTCGTCAGGAAGCGAATCCGTCCATCGATCTGCCGCAGTCTTCGCTTGCCGTACTGATAGTCGGCGTTTTCACTGCGATCGCCATTGCCCGCAGCCCACGCCACCACCTCCACCACGGCGGGGCGCTCCCTGGTGAGCAAAAAATTGCGCTCAGCTTTCAGGCGCTCAAGCCCGCCTGGAGTGATGTAGTTTGTGCCGTGGTTGGCCGCGGGTGCCTCTACCTTCGGTCTTCTCGTAAACCCTTTTTGCATCCTGCGACTCTCTCTTGGCGCTATTTGAGCCAACGGCGTTTATGGGGACTAATTGAGATCGTGTGTCTGTTTGAAGGGTTATTAAGTGATAAAGCTCGCAAGCGCCAATCGATCTAAGAGATCGTCACTCGCAAAGACGCAGAGATGAATCCGTCTGCTAGTACTTCTACGCTGGTTTGATCAAATCCAGAAACGCCGCTACGTCGCTTTTTACGAACTCATTGAATGGCCAAGGGCTGCCTATAACTTCCTTGTGAACCACATTCACAAACTCTTTGAGTATTTTGAAGTACTGTACCTCAGCGTCCTCTTCGAAAGACCCAAGCGTAGCACCTGCAACTATGCTAGCTAGATCGTTGTGTGACAGGACCTTATTGCGGACATCCCGCAGCGGTACTGCAAAGTCCCGTAGCTTTTTTGCCATATTTTCCAACTCATCGCGCACGGAATTAGGCCAACCTCCAAATACCAGCACGTATTCAATTCCAAGGGTGGCATTGCCACCCATAATGGCTCTGTCATGGAGCTTTACGATCTGAAGTAATGAATACTCATGGCTGATGATGGAAAGACGTTCTAATTCGTGTCCTGCAAACGACTTCATGAGTTCGTCTGAGCGCGGATTATCGTCAAATAATGCGCGATGATTGAGCCATACCTCATGGGTCCAATCACAGAGCTTGCAGAATTCCTCAACGACGAAGGGCGATAGCGCATGCGTCGATTGGGTCATTGTCCATCACCTTTGGATGTTCAGATGTTTGCTGCTAGAACCGATTTTAGTCTTACAGTTCAAGAGGATGATGAAGACCGATAAGCCGACCTGTGGGAAGTGACCGGCGACGTGGTCTTCCGTTCCTTGCCGAATAACCGGCCATCCGGGAGTAACTCCTAACTTGCGCCAGTGGGGCGTGAGGCCAGGACTGAGGTTCGATCCGGGTCTACATGCAGGTTAGGCGGACATGATGTCGTTGATTGTCGCGATGAGGTCGCGCGGGTGCACTGGCTTGGAGAGCAGGTTGAAGGAGTGGCCGGCTAGTTTGGCGTCCGCCATCAGCTCCACTGTCCTCTGCGCTCCGGAGAAGAGCAGCACCTTGCACTCCGGGTGAATCGCCTTGAACTGCACGCCGAGATCGACGCCGTTGAGTTGCGGCATCATCACGTCGGTCAACAGCAGATCGGGGCAATGCACCTCGCCCGCGTAGAGCGCCTCCAGCGGATCGGTAAAGGCCACGGCGTCGAAGCCATGGCTGTTGAGAATGACTGCAAGAGTGTTGGCAATCATGGTTTCGTCATCGACTACAAAAATTCGCCGCCTGCCCGGTTCGCTCATGCCGATAATTCTATCCGCCTGCATCCGACCACCTGCCCAAAAGAGAACGCAAATTGCTGTTCGTCCGGGCGGCTCGGCGGAAGCGGCATTCTGTTATTTGCGAAATAATGGGGAGATGCGGCAATCTGCTAAATCTTCCAATCTGAGACCGGCAGCCATCGGCATCGACTTCGGCACCACCAACAGCTCCGTGGCCCTCGCCACAAGCGGCGCGGTCGAACTGGTGCGCTTTCCGCGACGCGGCGGCGAAACTGAGTCTTTCCGCTCGGTGCTCTACATGGAGCGGACGCGCCAGTCCGGCCATCTGCGCATCGGCTCGTTTACCGGACCGGCGGCTATCGAGCACTACCTCGACGCCGAGAAAAAAGGCCGGCTGATTCAATCGCTCAAGAGCTACCTGAGCAGCAGCAATCTCACAGGAACGGAAATTCTCGGCCGCCACTTCAGCTTTGAAGATTTGATTTCGCGCATCCTCACCGATCTGCGCCTCAACGCCGAGCGCCAGTTTGGAACCGAGATTCGCTATGCGATGGTGGGCAGACCAGTGCGTTTTGTCGGCGCAGAAACAGAAGCGGATGAGGAGTTCGCTGTCTCGCGATTGCGGCGGGCTTTTGAGCTGGCAGGCTACGAAAAAATCGATTTTGCCATGGAGCCGGTGGCTGCGGCTTATGCTTACGAATCGACGCTGGATCATGATGAGCTGATTTTGATTGGAGACTTCGGCGGCGGCACCAGCGATTTTTCTCTGCTGCGCGTCGGACCGGGAATTCGGGCACGCGGGCGCAGGCCGGAGGATTTACTGGGCAACAGCGGCCTCGGTTTGGCTGGCGATGCTTTCGATGCGCGGATTGTGCGCAAGCTGGTTTCGCCTGCGCTGGGCGCGGGCACGCTGCTGCATCCGGCGAGCAAGATGCTGCCTGCTGTTCCGGCATGGATCTATTCGAACCTCGAACGCTGGCATTATCTTTCGTTTCTGCGCACGCGCAATGTCACAGAGATTCTCAAGAGCGCACGGGCGCAGGCGATGGAGCCGGACAAGATCGAGGCGCTGATTACGCTGGTTGATGAGGACCTTGGCTTTCAACTGCATCAGGCGGTGCAGCGATTGAAGTTTGAATTGTCGAGCGCGGAGGCGGCGGAGTTTCGGTTTATCGATGGAACGCTGGAGTTGCGCAAGCAGGTTACTCGCGCTGAATTCGAGAGCTGGATTGCGGACGATCTTGCGGCGATTGAGAACTGCGTCGATGGGCTATTTGCAGAGACGGGCGTGCCGCGTTTGGAGATCGATCGCGTCTTCCTTACAGGCGGCACTTCGTTTGTGCCTGCGGTGCGGCGTATCTTCGAAAGCCGGTTTGGCGCGGATCGGGTGCGCAGTGGGAATGAGTTCACTTCGGTGGCTCGCGGGCTCGCGCTGCGGGCGGCTGAGGCTGCCTCGTAACGCCCTCGGGGGCTAAAGCCCTTCCTCATGCTGACTGGCTTGTTTACGGGCTGAAGCCTGTACCCTTCAAAAACGCGTAGATTGTGGCGTGGCTGAAGCCACGCTCTTTCAAAGCCAGGCGCTCCATCTTCAGGCGGCCTTTCAGGGGCTTGTCTCAACCACCCGCATGAGTTGTGAAACCCTGGTCTCAGAAACGAGACCAGGGGCACCCGTACACGGCACCCGCGAAGCATCCCCTCCCATGTCTCAAAAGCGAGACATGGGGCACCCGCATTTTTTACTTTCCGAACGATTGAGCTCCGAAAATCTGGGGGCTTGACAGTCGCAGAGTCTTGTCCTAATGTTTAGGACACTTGTCGTAATTGACAGGACAGGAGTCTTAGTTATGGCCGCGATACGGCTTACGAAGTTCGAGATTCAGATCATGGAAACGCTGTGGGCAAACGGTGAGGCATCGATTCGCGAGATGCAGGAGGCGTTTGCCGAGAAGAAGCGGCCGGGGTATACGACGATCCAGAAGATGGTCTATCGCCTGGAAGAAAAGAAGGCGGTGCGGCGGCTGCGGAAGGTGGGAAACTTCCACATCTTCGCGGCGATGATTACGCGGGAGGCGGTGCAGCGAAAGCTGGTGGATGAGCTGCTGGCGATCTTTGGCGGCGAGTCGCGGCCCGTCGTTGCGCACCTGATCGGCGCGGGCAAGCTGACGATGGACGATGTGGAGTATGCCGAGAAGACGCTCAAGAAGATAAGGAAAGGAGAAAAGGAATGACTATGCAGCTACTCTCCGTTTTCAATACGAATTTAGCCCCTGCTCTGGCCAACCATCTGTGGCAGTCGACGGCCTTTGCGGCTCTGGTGGCGTTGTTGATGCCGCTGCTGCGCAGGAATCACGCACAGGTTCGATACCGGCTGTGGATGGCGGCTTCGATCAAGTTCCTTATCCCTCTTTCGCTCCTGGTGGAACTTGGCGGCCTGCTGCCGAAAGCAACTACGCTCACGTCGCAGGTGGCGATGTATTCGGTCTTCGATGTGGCGGGGCAGCCGTTCTCTGAAGCCTCTATGCCTGCGCATCTGCCGCTGTGGATGGAGCGCATGATGACCTCGCTTCCGATGATTCTGGTTGCCATTTGGATATGTGGCGTGATGGCAGCGGTCCTGGTGTGGCTGAGGCGCTGGGGACAAGTCTCCGCCTTACGGCGCAGAGCTGTGGTTGCGACGGGCGGCCGTGAGCTGGCGATTCTGCGCGCGCTGGAAGAGCGCATGCAGATGCGCGGACACGTTGCCATGCTGCATTCCAACGAGTTGATGGAGCCGGGCATTGTGGGCGTTATGCGTCCGGCGCTGCTGTGGCCGCTACGGCTCTCGGAGAGGCTGGAGGAAGAGCATATCGAAGCCATCGCTACGCACGAGCTGATGCATGTGCGAAGACGTGACAACCTGACTGCAGCGCTGCACATGCTGGTGGAGGCGCTATTCTGGTTTCATCCGATGGTGTGGTGGATCGAACGACAGATGGTGAAGGAGCGGGAGCACGCGTGCGATGAAGCCGTGGTAGGGCTGGGATGCAAGCCTGGGATGTATGCCGAGGGCTTGCTGACGGCTTGCCGGTTTTGCGTGGAATCTTCACTGGTCTGCGTGGCGGGCATCAGCGGTGGAGAGCTGAGAAAGCGCATCGTCGGCATTATGTCGACACGAGCGGCGCGCAGAGTGGCGCTGGGCAGCAGGCTACTGCTTGCCGCGGCAACAGTGATGGTGATTGCCGTGCCAATTGTCTTTGGGCAGATCGATGCGGGGCTGCGCGGGTCGCTTCCGGCTATGCGGCCTCCGGCTCCGCCTCCTCCTCCGCCACCGCCGCCGGGCTTCTTCAAGATGCTGGCTAACTAACTGGACGCTTAAACCAGTAAGAACGAAACCAGTAAGAACAAAACCAATTAAGAACAAGGAAACAGGAGCCATGAGTCCCGTGATGGAAGCTCCCTCACCCTCGCTGCGTCCGCTGATTGTGCCTCTGGCAGCGGGTCTGTTCGTGACCAGCGGCGTGGCATGGCTGGTATGCAAGCCGCCGATGCGGCCTTCGCTCTCGTGGGCGGATCTGATCGTTTTTTCGCTACTGTATGTGGGCCTCGCGCTGGGCATGCAGGCCCTGGTGCTGGCAGGGCTGGGCAAGGCTTTTGGCGATCACATTGAGGTTTCGAGCTCGGCGCTGATTAAGGGTTCGTGGCTTTCCGCGGCATGGATTCCGCTCTTTGTGCTGCTGGTTCGCGAGGGCTCGGTTTGGGCAGCGATGGTGCTGCCGCTTGCTGTGTTGCCGGTGACGAATTTTCTGCGGAAGAACAGATTGGTTGCTAACGCTGCGATTGAGACTTCGATAGAAGGTCAGGCAGGAAATGCAGTACCGGCCTTGTTTCGTACGGATGATTCTCCATCGATGCTGCGGCTGGTGCTGCCGGCGGCGATTGCCGCGATCGCGCTGGAGTTGGGCCTCGCGGCTGCGCTGTTGGACTACGATGCGCTGGCAGGATTGCTGTTTGCAATCGGCGCTATCGTTTTTTTGTGGAGGTATCCAGCCAAGCGGAGCATGCCAGAGGGCAATCAACCTTGGATGCGGCTGGGGCGGGTTTTGAGTCTAGCAATGGTGGTCGCGCTTACCGTGGCGGCGCTTCTCCCTTATGTGAAGTACAGGGGCTTCGGCAGGATGAATGCTTTTCTGCATCCGAACCAGCCCAGCCTGCCCGCTGTTCATGCGAAGGAAGTGCAGCCGATACCGCACGCCGGAGGGCACTATTCCGGGGTGGTTTTATATCTGCCGCCGAAGCCGAAAGAAAAGATTGTTGCTCCGGCTCCGATGAACCCGAATGCTTTTGGGCCGGCGCATGGCAGGCCGATAGTGATTACTTTTGATGGCGTGTATTGGTATTTTCAGCCGCCGGATGATCGGCCGGAAGCGGATGCGCACGTGATGCATGGCGATCCGATTAAGACTGGCGTGCATTCGACGGAGTATCTGCCTTTGTTGATGCAGGCTCATCAGGAGCTTGGCTCTTCGATGGGAATGGACTGCTGCCGCAGGCTGAATGTGGTGCTGCGCAATGGGGACAATCTCCGGGGGATGATCTATATCGAAGTGATCTTGAAGGACACGATGTCGAAGCAGCATTCATCGGTGTCGCTGGGATCGTTGTATCTGAAGTCGAGTGAAGGTGGCACTTCAAACGCTGCTGTGGCGCGGCCGGATGGGCGTTCGGTCGAGGAGACGCTTTCGTATCCCGTTCCTGCAAGCACGCGGGGGCGGCGGTTTAACGAGATTACGGTGGTGTTTCAGCAATCGCAGGAGAGATCGCTAGTGGGGGCACGAGTGGCGGTTGAGCAGTTTGTTTTGGAGCCGTGATGGCGACGGGCCGGGCTTTCAGCCCTTGGTTCTACGCGATTTGGTTTCATGAGGCGTTGCCCCATGCTGGTATTGAGCGCGCCTTTGGCACTATAGGCTGCCGGTAAACCCTGAAGAAATTCCCTCGGGGGCTAAAGCCCCATTTGATTCTTCCTTGTTTATGTACGGGCTAAAGCCCGTACCCTTCAAAATAGAGGGTACTCGGAACAAAGCAGAGGCCTCGAAAAACAGAGGTTCCTCAGAAGAATCCTTAAACCAAACGAGCGCCAGTTTGGATTGAGTCCTGGTGAAATTTATCTTCCCGAGGCGGTTGTTCCTGCTTCGCCGGGTGCGCTTAGGTAGCGGCTGGCGAAGGTGATGAAGGTGGGCCAGTTGGGGGTGGGGGTGTGGCCGCCGGTGTGTTGGCGGAAGGCTATGTCGCCGTCGATGAGCGGGGTTTCGATGGGCGGGAAGGTGGTGGTGCCCATGTCTTTTTTGCCGAGGAGCTCATAGACGGGACCAGCTGCGGCGGCGGCCATGAACATGCCTTTGGCGTCGACCCATCCGTCGCCATCGCCGGCGTAACCGCTCTTGCCGTTGGTTGCTCCGCCGCTGATAAAGGTGGGGCGAGGCGCACAGAGGGCGATGAGCTCATTGGAATCGACGGGCAGATCGTTAGGGTGGAGCGGGCCGGCGTATTTGAGGAAGTTGCCGGCCATCCAGTGATACTCGGTGTTGTTGGATACGTTCTCGATGGTCTCGCCCCAGTTGCGGCGGTAGAGATCGGCTCCGCCCATGCCGGAGGAGCTGATGTAGCCGATGGCGAAGCGCTGGTCGTAGGCCATGGTGACGATGGCGGCTTTGCCGTAGCGGGAGTGGCCTGTGATGCCGACTTCCTTGGCGTTGACGGCTTTGTCGGTTTCAAAATAATCCAACGCCCGGCTGGCTCCCCAGGCCCAGGCTCGCAGTGCTCCCCAGTCTTCGGGCTTGCGGAACTGGCCTTTGTTGCAGAGGCCGATGATGCCTTCGCGAAGGCCGGCGCCGTTGTCGGCCTGGATGGTGGTGGGGATCAGCTCGGCGTATCCCCAGCCTTTGGCGAGAAGCTGCTGCTGCCAGGTAGGGCCGGTTTCTTTGGGCATCATGCTGGCGAAGCGCTTGCGCATGGCGGCCATGAAGGCGGGATCGACGCCGAACTCCATGATGATTGGGACGGGCCCTTTGGCGTCGGCGGGGGTGGAGACGCTCAGGTCGATGTTGACGGTGATGGCGGGGTCTATGGAGTTGTCGACGTGGCCCACGAGCTTTTTGGTGATGACGGCGAAGTCGCCGTTCTTTTCGCTGGTGGTGCTTACTACTTCCCAGGTGACCTTGGGCGTATGCGCGGGCATACGGCCATAGACTTCGCGGTCGAACATTTCTACGATTTGCGGGCGGCGTTCGCTCCACCAGACTTTGGCGGTGGTGACTTCTTTACCGTTGTTGAGCTTGAGGGGGTCGGGAAGATTGGGGAAGGGATTGGCCTTGGATTCGTCATAGTTGGCGAAGTCGGGGCGGGTATGGTCCATGCCGTTTTTGCCGGGGCGCAGAGAGGCGATGTGGAGTTGATCCAGCATCTGCTGGTGGTCGGCTTCGGAGCCGGCCTGGATCTTGAGCTGTTCGGGGGTGGGCGTAAAGGGCGCCGGTGCAGGTTTGGCGGGAGAAGGCGTTTGGGCGGGGGATTGCAGCGGCAGGAGCAGAAGGGAAAGGGCAAGCAATCCGGGAAGACGTGACCTGTTCAGCGTTGGCACGGGTGCTCCTTTGTACGGACGGATGTTTTGTACGGGACACGAACTAATGACGGACGAAGCATAGCGGGTTTTGATTACTTTGACAATGCGCATGGAAAAAGAACGAACCGTCAGGAAGCTGCGGGGACGGGAGCGAATGCGGGGGAGTCGTCGTTCCAGCGAGGAGCGACGATGGCGGCGGCGATTAGAGAGGTGATAAGGAAGAGATTGAATAGATTGTCCCAGCCGTAGTGGCGGGCGAACCAGGTGACGAGCAGCGGGGAGAGCATCTGGCCGACGGAACCTGCTCCGTTGACGGCGGCGATGGCGCGGGCGGAGCAAGCGAGCGGGACGCTTTCGAGCACGGCGACGGAGACCATCAGGGCATCGACAGCATAGACCAGCAAACCCATGGCGGCGATGCAGATGGCGGAAACCCACCAGCCGAGCGTGGCGACCAGCGGCTGTACCAAGGCCAGGAAACCGAGCGCAAAAAGCATGATTGCGGCCACAGGATAGCGGCGCGAGGAGAAATAGCGGGCGGAGAGGTGGACGGCCAGCAGCGCCCCGGCAAAGCCAAAGAATTCAAAGAGAGAGGCGGTCGAGGCGGCGCGATTGCTGGAGATGTGGGTGGCCTGGACCAGATAGAGCGGGAGCCAGAAGAGCAGGGCGTAGCGCGTCATCTTGAGAAAGAAGTACATGGCGGCCACGGTGCGGATATGGGAGTTGGAAAGAACGGCCCACCAGCCGGACCAGAGGCCGGCGGCAAAGCGCTCGTCTTCTTCCGACTCAACTGCGACCGGAGAGAGACCGACGTTCTCCGGCTCCTCGCGTGTGGTGAGGAAGAAATAGATCGAGATCGCGGCGAGCAGGATCGGCGGAAAGATGAAGCAGCGCTGCCATCCCCAGGAGGGCATGATGAGCTGGGTGGTTGCAAACCAAAGGGTAAGGCTGGCGGCGAGCACTCCGCCGAGGGAGTAGCTGGCGCTCCACCATGCAAGGACGGAGGGGCGCTCGGTGCGATGGAACCAGACGGCGAGCATGCGGCAGAGCGCGGGAAATCCCAGGCCCTGAGCAAAGCCGTTGAGCAGTTGCAGGGCGAGCAGCGCATGCGGAGCGTGAATGAAGAGCATTGCGGCGGTGACAGCGGCAGAGATCAGGCCGCCGGTGAGGGCGACCTTGCGCGCGCCACCGCGGTCTGAGAGAGTTCCAGAAACGATGTGCCCCAGAACATAAGCAAGAGCGAAGTTAAATAGCAGGCCGGTCAGGTTGTCCTGTGCGGGCGGCGCTCCGGGGAGGGTGCGGACGGTGCGCAGATTTTCGCGGCAGAGGTAGTAGCCGGCGTAGAGCAGCCAGCTGGAGCTGAAGGCGGCGGTGCGCCAATGGCCGTATTGAGCGGACCGGGATACGGGGCGGGATGTGGGATGTGAAGCCATGATTCAGGCCTCGCCCCAGTAGATTTCGCGGCTCCATTCCCCGGAAGCGTTGCGAAATACGAGTACCTGCAGGGCGTGGCGGCTATCGAGCCGCTCGACGCCATCGACGAGCCCGGCGGGAAAGTTATGCTGTGTCGTCAGCTCTTCCAGCAGGCGGCGAATGGCGTCGGCATCGGTACCCTGGACGTACAGCGTGGTTGAATCCTCGGGGAGAAGGGTAAGCAAAGCCGAGGATGAAAAACCAACAGGCGACTTCCCAGCTGCTTTTCGGTCAAAAAGAGCTGCCGGGAATTTCGAGCCACTGGCCGCACCTGCCGGAAGCGGTGGAGGTGCAAAGTTCCAGCGCAGGCGATGGTCGATTGCTGCTTCTGGCGGAGAAATATAGCTGACCTGAACGGACGAAGCTGCTTCGGGCCTGGCACCGGCGAGTGAGTCTCCCTGCAACACGGCGTCTACACCGTATCTGCCCGCTACCCAGACCAGTGGATAAAGGCCTGACGCGAGATTGGCCCGGTCCTGTGGTGAAACCGAAAGGACCATCGCGTTGCGCCCGGACAAGAGGTGATCCCAGAAGCGCAGGTATTCTTCCCGAGTCTCGAGCTGATGACGCAGCAGCAGGGCGCAGACCAGAAGAGCAAGGAGCGCCGGGCGCATGAGGGTTAGGGACCGGATCGGCGGAACTACGGATGCGGCATCCGCTGGGGTGGCAAGAGAGGCGACCGTTTTGGATTCGGGCCATGGAGCGGGCGCCAAAATCGAGGGAACGGCGAAGGGCTGAGTGGCCGGGGGGCGATCCGCGTCCGGCGAAAATGGGAGGAACCGCGGCACATAGGTGCCGGTGGGAAGATCGATGCGAATCGAACACTTCTGTGCGGCAGCCGAGGAAGAGGTGTAGTAGGAGGAGAGCCGCTTGCGGACTTCGTTGGCCCGGACGCGGACGGTGGCATCGGAGCTGGGCTCGTAGGAGGTGTCGCGGCCGAACAGGTCGATGCCGATGGAGCGCTCCTTGAGCGAATCCATACGGCCGTCGAGGGTGACGTGGACAACATAGCGGAGAAATTCGCAGGAGCGCCGGCTGGAACGGAAATGAGAGCTGCCGCAAACCCGTTCCAGTTCCTCGGCTACGGCGACGTGGCGGAGGGCGGCGTCTTCGAAGCTTTTGGGCAGCGGCGGCACGGCGGCCAAGGAAAGTCTCGCTTTCTGTCACACTGGAGGGTCTAAATCTTCCACTTAGCATATCCAATATCTGTGAAAACGCCTTGAATTGCTGTGAATTCCGCACACAGAATTTAACAAGCCCATGAACATCGTGCGAATCGCCATAGGGTAAACCTTTATTTATCAATAAAACCATCTGACTCTGAACCGTTAAGAACCTGTCTTTTCCAAAATAACTGCTCTTATATAGAACTACGCCGTGGCCTTGAACCGTATTTTCCCGAGCTCATGCGGGCCAATCGACTCTCTCTCTTTCCGCATACTTCCATTCGTTTGATCGCTGCCACGGCACAGACAACCACCAACCAGATGTGTGTTTTACCTCAGGAGGCAGTACCGATGCAGAAAGCCATCCATCTCAATCCACTACCCCGCTTGCGGCGGGCTGCTGCTGCGCTCGCCGTTCTGCTGGTGATTGCGCTGAGCGCCACGACCGGCTGGGCACAAGCCACACAAGGCTCGATTGTCGGAACAGTCAAGGACTCCAAAGGAGCGGTCGTTCCTGGCGCCATGGTGACTTTGACCAACACCGATGAAGGCGTTTCCCGAACAACGAAGACGAACGGAAGCGGAGAATATTCATTTCAGGATTCAAAAGCTGCCCACTACACGGTGGATGTCGAATCTCCAGGGTTTCAGAAATGGGAGACAGCCGGCGTGGTTCTGGAAGTGCGCCAGCAGCTTCGCCTGGATGCCACTATCGCCGTCGGCTCGGTACAACAGCAGGTGACAGTGAACGCGGACTCGGCTTCAGCGATTGAAACGGAAAGCCCGACCATCAGCGACACGTTCACCTCGGAAGACGCCACCAACCTGCCAGTCAATACGCGCGCGAGCTTTAACGGCACCAGCGCGGCAAGCATTCTGGGCGCGCTGCCGGGCGCGCAGGACGATCACTCCGGCGTTTCCCTGCAGGGCGCACTGCCCTACCAGGTGGATGTGACCGTTGACGGAATCACGGTAAAGAACGCGGGCGGTGGCGGCTTTATCAACGACTCCTTCCCTTCCACTGAGGCGATCTCGGAAATTCGTACCGATAGTGTGCTGGCTAACGCCGAATACGGCGACCCCGGCCAGGTGGTCGTGACCACCAAGGGTGGAACCAATTCGCTGCATGGCTCCGCATTCATTTACTACCAGGACTCCAACTGGAATGCGATCCCCTATACCTTTCCAATCACAACGACCAAGCCCAGTATTCACGGCTCCACTTTCGGCGGCAGCATGGGCGGCCCGGTGGTTTTTCCTCATCTCTACAACGGCCACAACAAGAGCTTCTTCTTCGCGGACTATGAAGGCTGGCGCCACCCCGCTCAGACCACTCTCTTTGAGGTCGTTCCTAGCACGCTGATGAAGCAGGGCGACTTCTCGAACTATGTGGTGCCCAATGGCGAGGGCGGAAACAGCTTTACCGGCCTCACCAATCCTTATACGCAGCAAAGCTGGGGCACGTCAGTTCCATCGGGCACGATCAGCTCCATCGCGTCCTCTACGCTGAAGCAGTTTTACCCCGACCCGAATATCGGCGATCCTGCCGCGTATATCGATAACGGCATTCCCAACTGGGAGCACAACGTAGACAACAGCGGCCACTCCAACCAGTTCGATGTGCGTGGCGACCAGTACTTCGGCTCCAATCAGAAGTTTCTGCTCTGGGGTAAGTTCACCTGGAAGAGCTTCCCTACCACTTCGCCTGAGATCCTCAACGTTCCCACCCAGACCAACGTCAACAACAATAAGGTTCTGAGAGTCGACACCAACTGGACGATCAAGCCCAACCTGATCAACGAAGGCGGTTTCGGATTCACGCGTGTCACTACCGGCAGCAGCAACAGCTTTGACGGCAATGCCTGGACTACCTCGCAGGGCTGGCAGGGACTGCAGAATCTCTATTGGAACGGCATCCCTGAGATGGACTTCAACAACATCCAGAGCCTGGATGCGGACCGATTGACCAGCCTCGGCAACTCACTGACCAATGTTTACAGCGATGTGCTGCTGTGGACCAAGGGCAACCATACCTTCAAGTTCGGCGCGGAAGTGCAGAAGCTTGAGGCGGCTTCGGCGCTCGGTTTTAACGGCGCGGACAACTACGGCACCTACTACTTCACGGATGGCAACGCTAGCCAGGGCGGCTTTACCGGCGTGGACTTCGCCGACTTCCTGACCGGCATCCCCGACGCAACGTTCTATGACGTTGTCAAGCAGGATAATGACGGCGTCTCTGGTCACTACCATGTCTATGCGCAGGACGACTGGCGCGTGAGCCCGAAACTGACTGTGTCGTATGGCCTTCGGTATGAACTTCACCCTGGCTACCGCGACAAGGGCGGCGACATCGGCAACTTCGATCCCAGCGTGCCGCTGGCAGGCCGCGCTATTTACCCGCAAGGCAAGAATGCGCTGCTGGCGCAGGGATTTCTGGCCAGCGCCAATGCCTGCGATCCAGACGGCGTGAACAACACCAACAATGCGACAGTTAATGGGGCACCGTGCATGCAGGTGGTGGGCAACGACGATGCCGGCTATCCTTCGGGGCTTAAGAAATTCCCGCATCTGCGCTTCCTGCCCCGGCTCGGCTTCGCGTACCGCCCGTTCGGCAATGACAAGACGGCTGTCCGCGCCGGCTACGGCATCTACAACATCAACATGCTGGGCTCCAGTTTCTACTCGCTGACCGGCACACTGCAGGCTCAGACCCAGCAGTTCAACAACGGCCTCAACTGCACGGAGGCTGGCTGCACTCCCTACTGGCAATGGCCGGTGGTTTACTCGGGCACCGGCAGCGCGGCTGGCGTGGGCGGCTACGGCACAGCCTACTTCGGCACGGCCAACTCCGCCAACTGGAAGGACCCTTATACCGAGCAGTGGTCGCTGAGCATCGATCAGGATCTGGGCTCCGGCTATGCGGCTCGCGTCTCCTACATCGGTTCGGAAACTCACCAGCTGGTGTATGCACCGGACGAAAACACATTGCCCTTCTCCACCAACATCTCTTCCTATAACGCTCCAGCTTCGATGCGTCTGTTCCCCAACTGGGGCCGTATCAATACACGCGAAACGGGCGCCAACGAAAGCTATCAATCTCTACAGGTTGAGGCCAGCCACCGCATGCAGCGCGGCCTGGAATACCACTCCACCTTTACCTGGGCGAAGGCTCTGGCCGACAACCAGGGACCGGCGAACGGCGGCTTTGGCGGAGAAGGCGGCGGCAGCCGCGCGACTTCGATCCTCGACCGTCATGTCGACTTCGGCAATGTCTATGGCACCCGCAGGCTGCGGTGGAACACAACCGTGCTCTACGATCTGCCGTTTGGTCGCGGCAAGATGTTTGGCTCGACCATGCCTCACGTTGCCGATCTGATTGTGGGCGGATGGCGGTTGTCGTCCATCCTGACTTTGCAGACCGGCCCCTATGAAATGCCTTACTTCCCAGACGGCCAGGGCGATCCGTCGGGCACCGGTTCCGGTCTCGACTCCACGCTGAACGGCTGGGATCCCTCGCACCGTACACAGTATGCCGACCGGGTTGCCGGGATGAGCATCAAGCCTCACGGCCAGAACCGCTTCAACTGGACCAATGCAAGCGCCTTTACCTGCCCGGGCTACTCGGCGTGGGTTCCTGGAACGCCCTGCGGCACCGGTGCAGGCTACAACGCAGATGGCACGCCCAGGTCCAACTTTGGCCCTCCGCTGCCGATCGGCCGCTTTGGCAACAGTGGAGTCGGCCCGGTCGAGGGACCTGGCCTGTTCAACCTATCATCGGGTCTGAGCAAGAGCTTTGCCATCACCGAGCGCATCCGGATCAAGGCTGAAGGCACTTTCACCAACGTGCTCAACCACACCAACCTAGGCGATCCGAACATGAATCTGAGCTCGGCGAGCTTCGGCATCATCGGCAGCACGATCGGGTCGGACTTTGGCGGAGCTCGAACTGCGCAGGTGGCGGCCAGGCTTGAGTTCTAAGAGATAACAAGTACCTCTCTATTCGCGTGGACCTTCGGGTCCACGCTTTTTTTTGCATATATCCTCTGGACTTGTAACAAGATAGCAAGTATCGTACCCGCCAAGGACCAATCATGAATTTTCTGAAGAACCCCCTGAGATTTCTGTGGCTGCTGGGCTTCCTGATCGCTCTCGTCTCAGTCGCCATCTTCGCCTGGAAGCAGCACTGGGACGGCATTAACCTTACCCTCAATCTGACCGATCTGGTGTCTCGCATGACACCACTGATCCTGGCTGCTACCTTCATCGAGCGCTCGGTCGAGATTCTCATCAGCCCGTGGCGAGACGCTCCGGCGGCGAAGCTGCAGAACGCTTTGAACGCGATCAAGTCCCGCCCAGTGGCCGCCGACGCCGCGACAGCCGCTATCAATGCCGAAGACCTAAAGGTCGCCAGCCAGGCGCTCGACGACTATCGCGGGGACACGCAGCGCCATGCCTTTGCGGTGTCGCTTGTGCTGAGTTTTCTCGCGGCCGTTGCCGGTGTGCGCGGGCTGTGGTCCTTCGTCTCGGCAGACCCAAACACATTGGCCGCCTACAAGGCCCTCAGCAACGGACAAAGGGAGTATTTCCAGGTGGTGGATGTCATCCTGAGCGGAACGCTTCTGGCGGGCGGCGCAGATGCGTTGCATGCGGTGCTGAACTCGATCACCACCTTCTTCAACGCGACGGCGAACAAGGTATCGAGCCCTCCGCCGCCGACGGCGTAGTGGCGCAAGCAGCAAGAGAAAGGCCCGACCTCTTACGAGGACCGGGCCATTTCTTTCGTGCAGGGATTATTAGCTACGGGTTGCGGCTTCTGCGGCGGCTGCCTGCTCCTTGGCTTCTTTCGCTTCTTTGGCGGCAGCGGCTACGGTGGTAGCAAGCTGGCCGAGGTCGCTGGCCATGCGCTCAGTGGTGAAGGCGTCGATGACGTCGCCTTCCTTGAGATCGCTGAAGTTGCCGAAGCCCACACCGCACTCCATGCCGTTGGTGACTTCCTTCACATCGTCCTTGAAGCGGCGAAGCGAGCCGATCTTGCCCTTGTGAATCTGCTCGGTGCCGCGCATGATGCGAATCTCCGCATCGCGTCGCAGCACGCCGTCAGTCACGCGGCAGCCTGCAATGGTGCCCACCTTGGGAATGCGGATGACGTTGATGACTTCCGCACGGCCGAGGTAGCTTTCCTTGAAGGTTGGATCGAGCAGGCCAAGCATGGCTTTGCGGATTTCGTCCTGCAGCTCGTAGATGATCGAGTGCAGTCTGATTTCCACGTTTTCCTGCTGGGCAAGCTCTTGCGATTTGCGCTCGGGACGGACGTTGAAGCCGATGATGATGGCGTTCGAAGCCGAGGCGAGCAGGATGTCGCTTTCGGTGATCGCGCCCACACCGGAGTGGATGACCTTGATGCGCACCTTCTCGGTGGACATGCGGACCAACGAGTCGGCGATGACCTCGACGGAGCCGGTGACGTCGCCCTTGATGATGAGTGGAAGGTCCTTGACGCCGGCCAGACGAATCTGCTCGGCAAGGCCTTCGAGCGAAACGCGGCTGCTCTTGGCCAGCTGCGCTTCGCGCTCCTTCATCTTGCGATATTGCGCGATGCCCTTGGCCTTGTCGCGATCGGCTACGACCAGGAAGGTGTCGCCGGAATCCGGCATGCCTTCGAGACCGAGAACTTCGACTGGAGTCGAGGGGCCGGCTTCGACGATTGCTCGTCCGCGATCATCAAACATGGCGCGGACTTTGCCGAAGGTGTTGCCGACGATGTAGCTCTCGTTGACGCGCAGGGTTCCGTTCTGAACGAGGACCGTTGCCACGGCGCCACGGCCGCGATCGAGCTTGGCTTCGAGCACCGTACCCACAGCCTTTCGGCCGGGGGTGGCTTTGAGGACTTTGTCGTCGGTGACCAGGCAGATCATTTCGAGCAGGTTATCGAGGCCGATCTTCTTCTTGGCCGAGACGTTGACGTAGAAGGTGTCGCCGCCCCACTCGTCGGGCACGAGACCGCGGTCGGCGAGTTGCTTCTGCACCTTGCCGGGGTCCGCGTCAGGCCGGTCGATCTTGTTGATGGCCACGAGAATCGGCACGCCGGCTGCCTTGGCGTGGTCGATGGCCTCGAGGGTCTGAGGCATCGGACCGTCGTCTGCTGCGACAACGATGACGGCAAGATCGGTGACCTTGGCGCCGCGAGCACGCATGCGGGTAAAGGCTTCGTGACCAGGGGTGTCGAGGAAGACGATCTCGCGGCCAGAGGCAGGCGAGCCTTCCTTGGTGAACTTCACCTTGTAGGCACCGATGTGCTGGGTGATGCCGCCCGCTTCGCCAGAGGCAACGTCGGTTTCGCGGATGGCGTCGAGCAGCGAAGTCTTACCGTGATCGACGTGGCCCATGACGGTGACGACCGGCGAGCGCGGAACTTCGAGCTCGTCGATGTTGTCGGACTCGAGGATCTCTTCGATGGCCTGGTTGGCGATCTCGTCTTCGTAGCTGATGACGGTTGCGCCGGCGCCGAAGCGGGCGGCGACATCCTTGACCATCTCGGCATCGAGCGACTGGTTCACAGTGACGAAGACACCACGCATGAGCAGGGTCGCGATCAGGTCCTTGGCACGAATTTCAAGCTTCTCGGCCAGGTCCTTGACGCTGATGCCTTCGGTCACGGTGATTGTGCGGGTGATTGGCGGCGGCTCATTGCCCATGTACGCACCGCCAAAACGCGGCGGCGGGGTAAAGCCCTTCATCGGGCCTTCTTTGGTCTTGGGATACTGCTGGCGTCCACGGCCACGCGGCGGTCCTGAAGGACGCGGAGCGCGAGGTGCTTCGCCTGCAGGCGGCGGTCCACCAGGACCAGCACCAAAACCGCCGGGACGCGGTCCGCCGAAACCGGGACGTGCGCCAAAACCAGGGCGCGCGCCGGGACCTCCCGGACCACTGGGGCCGGAGCCGGCAAAGCCAGGACGGGTGGGATGTTTGGGACGCGGTCCGCCAGGATGTTGCGAGCCGGGAAATCCACCGGGTGCACCTTGATTCTGAAATCCGCCGGGACCACCCTGAGGACGAGGCGTAAAGCTGCCGGGTCCGGTTTGCGGACGGCGGTCAAAGATTGGTTTGCCGCGCTGGATGCCGGGGCCCGCGGCATTGGCTCCGGGCGCCGGGGCAGCCGACGGAGGCGGTGGCGGCGGAGCCTTGTAGACGGGACGCGGCCCGGTCTGGGGCATAACCACCTTGCGCACCTGAGGAGCGGGAACGACAGGCACTGCTTCCGGCGCAGCGGGAGCTTCCTGTGCTGGCGCAGCTACCGGAGTACCATTGCTGGCGGCTGCCGAGGGAGCCACGGCTGCTGGCGCTTCGGGAGCGGCGGCTGGCGTTGGTTCCGCGACTGCAGTGGCCGTCGCGTACGGTGTGCTGACCGGCTCTGCAACCTTCGCGGGTTCAACTGGGGCGACTACTGGTTCGGGAGCGACAACAATGGGTGCAACAGGCTTTACCTGGGGTGCGGGCGGCGGCGCAACGGCAGTGCTGGCAGCTGGTGTGACGGGCGGCTTGACCACCACTGTAACTGGCGGCGGAGCGACAGCAACAGCCGGACGCACAACAGTCGTTCCCGCTGACTGAGTGCCGGTAGGACGGGCAATGACAGGTCCGGTTGGCGGACGAGTGCCTATGGCCGGAGCAGGCGGCGCAACATGTACGATCGGAGGCGCCTGGCGCGGCAGAGGAACAATCTTACGCGGCTCAGGACGGGGCTCCGACGTTGCGGGGGTAACGACACGCGGCGGCGGGGCAACCGCAGGACGAACCACGGTAGAAGCCGGTGAAGCAGCTGTGGCCGATGCCGATGGAGACGACGCAGCCCCACTGGGACGCACTACGACGGTCGAAGGCGCGGGACGCTGCGGATACTGGGCCTGCCGTTCCGATTCCTGCTTGCGCGCCAGTACTGCTTTCAGCACGTCGCCGGGCTTGGAGATATTGGAGAGATCGATTTTGGGGCGATTCTCCTGCTCGCCGCGCGAGCCAGACCCACTCCCCGCGGGACGCGAGCCGCGCTCAAAATAGCCGCGCACCTTCTCTGCCTCACCCGCTTCGATGGAACTCGAATGAGTCTTGCCGTCGGCCATACTCATCGATTCCAGAGCATCGAGAATCTGTTTACTCTTGACTTCCAGCTCACGCGCCAGATCGTTAATTCGAACCTTACTCATCCGCCTCTTTTCGTTGTGTTACTCAATCCCGGTTAACTGGTCATAGCAACCTCACGGCGATCGAAACTCTGCCTATTGCTATTATCCTCTGAATCCATCTTTATGGGGCGGCGATTGGTGCATGCCGCCCGGCCTTGGGCCATGAATGACTTACTCATGGCTGCTACTCATGGTCCTGATCGATCGCAGCTTCTTCCGCGCTTTCGGTTTCCTGCAGAATGGCTTCTTCGTTTACCTGGTTTTCGGGGTGAACGAGGTCGTCCGAATCGACTGGATGCGTGCGTTCGAGATCGGCCGCGTTTTCAACTTCCTGAGTTTCGGTCGCCGCGTCGTCGTCCGCGTGGTTTTCGCCATGCGGTTCGAGAGACGCGGTGATCTCTTCCACGGGCTCGTCCGGTGTTCCTGGTTCATCAACTTCCACGGCTTTTGTCTCCTCGGATGGCGACGGCTCTTCGGCTGCCGCTTCCGTAGCTGCGTTCGGATTGTTCTCGCCCTCTTCGTACTGACCGAAGTAGTGCCGGACAGCGACGCTGATGCGCTCCAGCGTCTTTTCGCCGATGCCGGGGATCTCTTCCAGCTGCTCGGGAGTCATATCCGCCAGGCCTTCGACTGTGGTGATACCCGCAGCTACCAGCTTCTGAATGATCGTGTCGCCGAGCTCGGAAACCTGCTCGATGGGTGTCGACGGACCGCCGGAGAAGCCGGACATCTGCTGCTCCACTTCCTGCCGCTTCTCTTCCTCGCTCTTGATGTCGATCTTCCAGCCGAGGAGTTTGGCCGCCAGACGAACGTTCTGGCCCTTCTTACCGATGGCGAGGGAAAGCTGCGTGTCGTCGACGATGACTTCGAGCTGCTTGTCGGCCAGGTCGACGATGGAAACGCGGCTCACCTTGGCCGGCTGCAAAGCCTTTTCTGCGAAGGTGGTGATCTCTTCGTTGTACTCGATGATGTCGATCTTTTCGCCGCGCAATTCGCGGATGATCGACTGAACACGCATGCCCTTCATGCCGACGCAGGCGCCGACCGGGTCGACGTCCTTGTCGCGGGACATGACAGCAATTTTGGTGCGCTCGCCGGCTTCGCGGGCTATGGCGCGAATGACAACCGTGTTGTCATAAATCTCGGGGACCTCGGACTGGAATAGGTTCGAAACCAGCTCCGGAGCTGCGCGGGAGACGATGACCTGCGGCCCTTTGGCGGCGCGGTCGACCTTGAGCAGCACGACGCGAATACGCTCGCCGACCGAGAACTGCTCCAGACGCGACTGCTCGCGCTTGGGCATGCGTGCTTCGGCTTTGCCCAGGTCGATGATCATGTCCTGGCCCTCGATGCGCTTGACGGCGGCGGAGAGCACTTCCTTTTCGCGATGCGCGTATTCGTTGAACACGGTATCGCGCTCGGCTTCGCGCACCTTCTGAAAGATGACCTGCTTGGCAAGCTGCGCGGCGATGCGGCCCAGCGGACGCGTGTCCTTGTAGAGGCGAATCTCCGAACCCGGCTCAAGCTCGGCGCCCTCAGCCATGGCCTGGGCTTCTTCGAGCGTGATCTGGTTGACGGGGTCTTCGATCTCGTCTTCAGAACCCATCACCGTTTTGAAGGCGTAGACCTGTATCTCGCCGGAGTCCTTGTTGAGCTCGCCGCGCATGTTTTCCTGGGTTTTGTAGTACTTGCGGGTGGCGAGGGCGATCGCCTCCTCCACTGCGGATACGACGATCCCAGGATCGATGCTCTTTTCGCGGCTCAGTGCCTCAATGCTTTGATACAACGCGCTGGACATAGCTGGTAGTTTCCTGCCTTGCTTACTTTGAAATGGTCCGGACTGACCGCTAGAAAATACGCGGGTTGTCAGGGGGGTGGTTTGCGGGCTGCGTGTCTTACGCGAACGCCGAAAGCGAAGTGATTCGGCTCCGGCTAAAACTCCGGAACCAGATGCGCCTTCTCGATGTTGCCGAGGGCGATTTCGATCGTGCTCACGCCGGTCTTGCGCGACTTGCTATTCTGTTTCGTCGCCGTCAGGTCGAGCGTCACCGACTCCGCGCCAGTGGTTGTCAGCCGTCCCTGCCAGTGACGGTTGTTGGCAATCGGCTCGAGGGTCTGGATCTTCGCCAGATTGCCCTGAAACCGTTCAAAATCCTCCCGCTGGCTCAACTTGCGATCGAGGCCTGGAGAACTCGCCTCCAGAGTGTACTCCCCGCCGGGAATCAAATCTTCCACGTCCAGCAAAACTCCAAAATCGCGGCTGAATTCAGCGCAATCCTCATGCGTCAGCCACGAAAGCTGGTCTGGATTCAGTTCGCCTTTGGCAAACCGCTCCGGGATTACGACCTCGGCAGCGGCTTCGGGATCGGCGGCTGCGGCTTTCCAAATCGCCGTCTGCGCCGCGCGTCCCTGGGCGTTCTTCTCCAGATAGATGCACAAAATGCGGGTTTTCGCTGTACCGGTGAACTCAACATCCACCACATCCAGCCCCAGCGAACCCGCGACCCGCTCGGCAGCATTGCGAATTTCGTCCAGCCTGACTGCCATTGTCTCCAGCTCAGACGCCCTGAAACGGCGCCAGTTTCCGATTCACTTTCGAGCAATTTTCCGGATAGCTTATGATCCGCTTCCGGTTTTCGAACGGCCAAATTTCAGCCAAAATCAGTCAATTTTCGGCCCAAAGAAAAAGTGGGCTGTGAGCCCACTCATCTCTCCGCCAGCCGGTATACCCACAGCGCAGCGGACAAATTCGTCTGCATATATAGAATACGGCCAATCGCGGGGAAATTCAATTCAGATGGCGTCCGTCAATCAAAGACATGAGGTTTCTGTCTGGTTCGCTGTTTCACTGAGCGATTACTTGACTTGAGATATACAACGTATATAC
Organism: Acidobacteriaceae bacterium; assembly: GCA_036271955.1. GTDB lineage: Bacteria > Acidobacteriota > Terriglobia > Terriglobales > Acidobacteriaceae > Acidicapsa. Next base: position 14,267 of record DATAZR010000196.1, on the reverse strand, counting down.
GTTTAACACGTGGACTTCCATTTTCTCTACCACGGTCAGCGCTTTGTTTGGAATGTGGAGAAGGCTTCTGCGAATGTGGCCAAACATGGCATTCGGTTTGAAGCAGCCTGCCAGGTGTTTCTCGACCCTCTGCTGCAAATGGAGGATGCGGGCGAGGCGGCTGGCGAAGCCGAGCCAAGGGTAGCGGCAATCGGTATTACCGAAGATAGAAAGCTTTTGTATGTCGTCCATGTGATGCGGGAAAGAGAGACCATCCGCATCATTTCGGCGCGACTTGCAACAGCCCATGAACGGAGATTCTATGAAGACAATCAGTGAGCGTATTCAACTGCGCATGAGGAAAGACCGTCCGATGACGATTGTTAGCATCCGGCTTCCTGAGGATGTCATCGACGACTTGAAGGAGATCGCTCCTTCGCTTGGGTTTTCGGGCTATCAGCCGTTGATCCGAACTTACATCGGCGAAGGGCTGCGCAAGGATCTTGAGCGCCTGGAGAATTCGCAGGTGCAGCTGCTCACGGAAAGCCTGCGCAGGCATGGCATCGATGACGAGATCATCTCGGCTGCTATCGCGGATGCGCAATTAAAGAGCGCTTAAGCGCGGATTTGCTCGAAAGCCCATGTATTCTGCTGCTCTGGAGACGCCCATGAAAATCTTCCGCGCGGGAACTTTTGCTGCTGCTCTTTTTGTTTCGATCTTCACTGCAAGTGCAGTCTCGCAGACGGGTGCGAACGCGGGCGCCGATGAGGCTTTGGGTAAGCAGTGGTGGGCTCATGTGCAGTATCTGGCCAGCGATGCGATGCAGGGGCGGCTGACGGGCAGCGAGGAGTATCTGAAGGCTGCGGCGTATGTCGTCGAGCAGTTCAAGGCCGATGGGCTGCAGCCGGCGGGTGTGAATGGCGGGTGGTATCAGCCGGTGCGCTTCGATGTGCAGCGGGTGCTGGCGGATCAGTCTTCGATGAGTCTGGTGGTGGATGGTAAGGCGACTCCGCTGGTGCTGGGCGAGGATGCGATTCTGGGCACGCGGGCGGAGCAGCCGAAGACCATCGAGGCTCCGCTGGTCTTTATCGGCTATGGGCTGCATCTGCCGGAAGCGAAGTACGACGACTTCGACTCGGCAGAGGTTCCGTGGGGTTCGCTGAAGGGCAAGATCGTGGTGTACGTGAATGGCGGGCCGGCCGATCTGCCGGGGCCGCTGAAGTCGTATGCGCGGACGGCTCCGTTTATGAAGGCGGCGCGCGATGCGGGCGTGGTGGGGCTGATCTCGATTCCTACGCCGAAGTCGATGGATTTTGGCTGGCAGAGGGTGGCGTCGAGCGCTTCGCAGCCGGGGATGCGGCTGGCTGAAACTGCGGATGCTGCGGCGGTGGCCAAACGGCATCCTGCATTGGCTGACGATCATGGAGAAATGTTCTCCGCGAGCTTCAATCCTGCGCAGGCAGAGAAGCTTTTTGCCGGGACGGGACACACTTTTGCCGAGCTGCTGGCTTTGGCCGATGCGCAGAAGCCGTTGCCGCGCTTTCCGCTGGGCAAGAGCATTGCTGCCAAGGTGACGACCGAAATGACACATGTGGAGTCGCCAAACATTGCGGCTAAGCTCATCGGCTCCGATCCGAAGCTGAAATCGGAATATGTACTGGTGTCGGCGCATCTCGATCATCTCGGCGTGGGCGCGCCGATCCATGGCAAGACCATCTACACCGGGGCAATGGACGACGCCTCAGGAGTGGCGACGGTGCTGGAAGTCGCGAAGAAGTTCAGCGAGGCGAAGACGAGGCCGAAGCGGTCGATGCTGTTCCTGGTCTTTACTGCGGAAGAGAAAGGGCTGCTTGGCTCGCGGTATTTTGCCGGGCATCCGACGGTACCGGAGAGTGAGATCAAGGCCGACTTGAATCTGGATATGTTCATGCCTATCTTTCCTCTGAAAAAGCTGCATGTGATGGGGCTGGAGCAATCGACGCTGGCCGAGCAGGCGAAGGCCGTTGGAGCGGAACATTCGATCGAGATTGCCGTCGATCCCGAGCCGGATCGCAACTCCTTTATCCGCACCGATCAGTACAGCTTTGTGCAGGCGGGCGTGCCGGCACTGGCCTTCAAATTTGGCTGGACGATGGGTTCGCCGGAGTACAAGGCCTGGCGTGGGTGGCTGGCGCAACGCTACCACTCGACCGACGACGACCTCACGCAGCCGGTCGATCTGGCTGCGGCGGCACAGTTCAACAGCTTTCTTGCCGACTTGGCGCGCAAAGTAGCGGACGACCCGAGCACGCCGCATTACCTCGATTCGAGTTTCTTCAGGCGCTTTGAAACCGGGCAGTAACAAGCTGGCCTTGACCGCTCCGCTACAATACACAGAAGCTCCGATGCGCCTTGCGTCTGAAGCGCGCGATGCAACTGGAGCATCTGAATCTTATGTTGACTCACCCTTTACCTGAAGCTTTGACCTTTGACGATGTTCTGCTGGTGCCTGCACTCTCTGACGTGGTGCCGACGCAGGTGAGCACGCAGACCCAGCTCACAAAGAACATCACCCTGAATACGCCCCTTATTTCCGCCGCTATGGACACGGTAACCGAATCGCGCATGGCCATCGCCATGGCCCAGCAGGGCGGCATCGGCATCGTGCATCGCAATCTTTCGATTGCAGACCAGGCAGGGGAGATCGACAAGGTCAAGCGCTCGGAGAGCGGCATGATTGTCGATCCGGTCACCATTGAGCCTGACCAGCCGATTTCGGCGGCGCTGGATGTGATGCGGCGGTACAAGATCTCCGGCGTGCCGGTGACGCGCGGCAAGCGCCTGGTTGGCATCCTGACCAATCGCGATCTGCGCTTCGAGACGCGCACGGATGTCCCCATCGGCGATGTGATGACCAAGAAAGACTTGGTCACCGTCCCGGTGGGAACGACGCTCGACGAAGCAGAATTGATCCTGCACGAGCACCGCATCGAAAAGTTGCTGGTGGTCGACGACCAGTACCAGCTCAAGGGCCTGATCACGGTCAAGGACATCCAAAAAAAGCTGAAATATCCCAATGCGTCTAAGGATTCCAAGGGCCGACTGCGGGTCGGCGGGGCCATCGGGGCCACGGGCGATTTTCTCGAGCGCGCAGCGGAGCTGATTCGCGCCCGGGCTGATGTGCTGGCTATCGATTCGGCGCATGGGCACTCAACGCGCGTACTGGAAGCGGTTCGCGAGGTGAAGAAAGCCTTCCCGAATGTTGGTCTGCTGGCCGGCAATGTGGGCACCTATGAGGGCGCACTGGCGCTTATCGATGCTGGCGCGGACGCGATCAAGGTCGGCTTTGGGCCGGGATCGATCTGCACCACGCGCATGGTCACCGGCGCAGGCATGCCGCAGATTACTGCCGTTGCCGAGGCTTATCGCGCGGCGCGTGAACGCAATATTCCGGTGATCGCTGACGGCGGCATCAAGTATTCGGGGGAAGTGACCAAGGCGATCGCTGCGGGAGCCAGTTCGGTGATGATCGGCTCGCTGTTCGCGGGCGTGGATGAGAGCCCGGGCGAGACGATTCTCTATCAGGGGCGGTCGTTTAAGTCGTATCGCGGCATGGGATCGCTGACTGCAATGGCGCTTGGATCGAGCGAGCGCTACTTCCAGGCCAGCGACGACGCCGGCTCCTCGGCCGAGAGCGTTGAAAATGTGGTGCAGCGCGAGAAGTCGAATCAGAACCGGCTTGCCAAGTTCGTGCCTGAAGGCATCGAAGGCCGCGTTCCGTATCGTGGACCGCTGGAAGGCATGGTGCTGCAACTTGTCGGCGGATTGCGCTCCGGCATGGGCTACCTGGGCTGCGGGACTATTACAGAACTACAGCAAAACGCAAAGTTCGTCCGCATCACCGGAGCAGGTCTGCGCGAGAGCCACGTACATGACGTGATCATCACCCGCGAGGCTCCCAACTATCATGTTGAGTAACGGGCATGTGGAATAAACGGCATGTCGAGTAGCGCCATGGGCTCCACCATGGCCGCACCTCCTGCGCCTGCCCGCCACGGCTTCGGACACATCGCCAGGGCGTGGATTCCGGTTCTGGTCTGCGTGCTGGTTATCGCTGTCGAATCTACTATCTATTTCGGCGCGGATCATACTTCAGGACCGCTGCAGCGACTCCTCGAGTTTCTGTTGCATCGGCATTTCACCCACCCGGAGTGGTGGCGGCTGCATATTATTATTCGAAAATGCGGCCACTTCACCGGCTATGGGCTGCTCTCGGCCTCCTGGTTTCGCGCCTTCTGGATGAGCTGGCCGATTGGCGATATCCTAAGTCGCCGTAGATTCTCCACGCATGGGCTAGCGATGCTGGGGACACTGTTTGTCGCCTCCTGCGACGAGTTTCATCAGCACTTTTTGTCTAACCGCAATGGGTCGGTGATCGATGTGATGGTCGATTGCTCCGGTGGACTGGCGGTGCAGCTGTTCATCTGGTTATGGATGCGCAGGCGCTTTCGGGATTAGACTGTCCATCGGGTCCGAATCTGTCCGGCCGGATCCGCTTGTTAATGCATCCCAACCGGCTGTTTTGGAATCTGGATAAGGTACAGACCACACGATTTCCATTTTGCTGGAAATCGATCTCCTGCCGGAAACGCCAACCTTCAAGGGGAAATGCATGGGAAGCAATGCCGGAGTGTTGACTGGCGGGGATGCTGTACCCGACTCCAACACTCAAACCAAGACCGTCAAAAATCCATCCATTTCAGCGGTAGATCACACCAACTGGAAGCCGCGGGTCAATCCCTGGCTGATCGCGATGACGGTGGCCCTGGCTGCGTTTATGGAAGTGCTGGACACCTCCATTGCCAACGTGGCCCTGCCACACATCGCCGGAGACCTGGGCGCCAGCACCAACGAAGGAACCTGGGTGCTGACCAGCTACTTGGTTGCGAATGCTATCGTGTTGCCGCTGGGCGGCTGGGCCTCAAATCTGATCGGACGCAAGAACTTCTTCCTCCTGTGCATCACCATCTTCACCATCGCAAGTTTTGCCTGCGGCATTGCGCCATCGCTGCCTATTCTGTTGCTCTGCCGGGTGCTGCAGGGCGCGGGCGGCGGCGGATTGCAGCCCATGGCGCAGGCCATCATGGCTGACTCGTTTGACGAGCGCAAACGCGGCCAGGCTTTCGCACTCTACGGGCTCGTTGCCGTGCTCGCGCCGTCGATCGGGCCTTCGCTGGGCGGATGGATCACCGACAGCTACTCCTGGCGCTGGATCTTCTACATCAATATTCCGGTCGGCATCCTGGCCTACATCCTGGTTACCCGAATGGTCGAAGACCCGCCATGGATCAAGCCCGACAAGAGCCTGCTGGGAAAGATCGACTATATGGGCCTCACCTTTTTGACGCTGGCCATGGGCGGCCTGCAGATCATGCTCGACAAGGGAGAAGAAAACGACTGGTTCTCGTCCAATTTCATTCGCTTCTTCGCTGTCATGTTCGTGGTGGGCATTGTCGGGTTGATCGTTTGGGAGCTGCGCCAGAAAGAGCCGCTGATCAACCTGCGGATCTTCAAGTACAAGAACTTCGCGATCTGTTGCTTTCTCATGATGCTGATCGGTGGGGTGCTCAATGCCAGCACCGTTTTGCAGCCGCAGTTTCTACAGCAGTTGCTGGGATACACAGCGACAAACGCCGGACTGGCGCTGACTGCAGGCGGTTTTTCGCTGGTGGTGGTGATGCCGTTTGCTGGTTACCTTACAGGCAAATTTCCCGCGCGCAACATTGCGGCAGTGGGTTTCTGTTTTTTCGCGTTTTCGTTCTGGCTGACGACTCGCGATTTGAGCCTGGGCATGAGCTTCGCTAACGCTTCGTGGCTGCGCGTAGTTCAGCTGGCGCCGATTCCCTTCTGTTTCATCCCGATCACCACGGCCGCTTATATCGGCATTCCACGGCAGCAAAGCAATCAGGTTGCGGGCCTGATTAACTTCGTCCGCAACATCGGCGGCAGTATTTTCATTGCTATCACTGGTGCGGCGGTGACCAATCGCGACCTGTGGCACCAGGCACGTTTGCAAGAGAGCATGACTTCGCTGAGCATCCCATTCAGCCAGTATTCGCAGGGGTTGGGCTCGTCACTGGGGCAAAGCTTCGGCAGTGGCAACAGCCGTAATCTGGCCGCCGGAGCAATCTATAACCAGCTCAATCAGCAGTCGGGCATGCTGGGCTACCAGGATGTGTACAAGATGCTCTTCTGGATGGCCATCGGCATGATCGTCTTCGCCTTCATGCTCAATAAGAACCGACCCGGCGAAGGCGCTGGTGGCGGCGGTGGAATGCACTAAACCGGATTGCTCGTAACTTGCAGTTCCGGAACTGCTAAACTTCTCTATGAGATGGCTGCCTGGTGGCAGCGCACCAAGAACTTCCATTCCAGCAAACGAGGCTCTGCCGGAAAGCGGGTCGTTTTATTTCCTTGACCTCACCCCCCAGTCATCACGGCCGCAATCGCCGGTTTGATCTGTTCCGAATCATTTTCGCGACGATGGTTCTGTTGTCGCACGCGCCTGAAATCACCGACGGGAATCGCTCCCGAGAGCTCTTCAGCAGCCTGACCCGCTCGGGGATCAGCTTCGGCGATGTCGGGGTGATGGGATTCTTCCTGCTCAGCGGCTATCTGATCGTACAGAGCTGGCAAGGCGATCCTGAATTCTGGAACTACCTGCGCAAGCGCATCCTGCGGATCGTTCCGGGCTATCTGGTGGCAGCCTTACTGAGCACAGTCATAGTGGGCCTGCTGGCTCCTGCTGTACCCGATTTCTTTCGCCACTTTACTTATCACTACCCGGCGAGCATTCTCGAGTTGGACAAGCCAAAGACGCCTGCTGTTTTTCCAGGACTTTTTTACCCCGATGTCAATGGCTCAATGTGGACGATTCCCTATGAGTTTCGCTGCTATCTTCTAGTGGCATTGTTCGGCATTTGCAGACTGCTGCGGCGTCCGGCTGCGTGGATTGGAACGACAGCCGTGCTGTTGATTGTGGTGGCCGACAAGGGCCTGGAGCGGCACTTGGAATGGAACCAGTTGCGCGCATTTACAGGAACTCCGAAGGATGTTTATTTGTTGACTGCGACCTTCTTCGTCGGTGGATGCTACTATCTGCTGCGTGAGCGCATCGTCTTCCGGCCGATATTCGCCATTCCGGCGGCGATTGGTCTGGTGCTAGCTGCCATTTTCCTGTCCGGCAATCTTGAAATTTTTATGATCCTCCTGGGTGGATATCTTCTGTTTTACGTGACACAGGTTCCGATCCGATCGCTTCCTTCCATCGGCAAGTTTCCAGACATTTCGTATGGGGTCTACTTGTACGGATGGCCTGTCGAAGCTCTCTGGATCTGGTATCGCCGCGGATCGCCGTGGATCGCTTTTCTGATTTCCGTTCCGATCTGCTTCGGCCTCGGATGGCTGAGCTGGCACTTCGTCGAACGGCCCATGCTCAAGCTGAAGCGCAGAGCTACTGCGCCCCTCCCCGCTCCATAGCGAGCCGGATCGAGGATTTGCTCTTAAGGCAAAGTGAATGCCACAAGCGCGTCGCCGAGTGCTTCTTCGCGGATGCCCTGATGGCCTCCAGCGGCGATGACGAGATACTGCTTTCCACCGCTCTCGTAGGTCATCGGAGTGGCGTTGCCAGGCACTGGCAGCTCGGCCTCCCATAGCACTTTGCCGGTTGTGGAATCGAAGGCGCGGATGTGTGGGTCGGCCGTTCCGGCGATGAAGACCAAGCCGCCTGCCGTCACGATTGGACCGCCCAGATTGATCGAGCCCGGCGGTGTTCCCGGATGCGGACCGTCGAAGTTCTCCATCGTGCCCAGCGGAACCTGCCAGCGGATCGTCCCTGCCGCCAGATCAACAGCCGTCAGCGTACCCCATGGGGGTGCAATGCATGGGAGGTCGGAGGGAGACTGGATGAAGCGGCGCAGCATGCCGTAGGGAGTGCCGCGCTGGCCGGCGTAATTGCCATCTTCCTTGTCCGAGGTAATCTTGTCGCGAGGAATCAGCCTCACCCGCGCGGGCAGATTGTTGGTGTTGACGAAGAGCAGATTCTGCTTGGGATCAAAAGCATAACCGCTCCAGGTCATGCCGCCGAGGTTGCCTGGTGCCGCCAATGTGCCCTGAGTGCTGGGAGGCGTGAAGATGCCGTCGTTACGCAGCTTCGCGATCTCGGCGCGGCAGAAATCGCGGTCGGCAGACGTCGGTCCCCATGCATCGTCGGGGGTGAGGTGCTGGAGCGTGAACGCGGGCGGCGCAGTGGGAAATGGCTGCGTGGGAGAAGTTGTTTCTCCGGGAACATCGCTCTGCGGCACCGGGCGTTCCTCGACGGGAAATACCGGCTTGCCGGTATCGCGATTGAGCACGTAGAGAAAGCCGGTCTTGTTGCCCTGAACCACCACATCGACTGGCTTGCCGTCGTGCATCACGGTCGCAAGCAATGGCGGCGAGGCTGAGTCGTAATCCCAGAGATCGTGATGGACGAGTTGGAATCCCCAGGCCAGCTTGCCTGTCTTCGCGTGCAGCGCGACGACGGAGTTAGCCCACTTATCATTGCCGGGGCGCAGGCCTCCGAAGTAGTCGGGGCTGGCGCTGCCTGTGGGGATGAAGACCAGATCGCGCGCTCGATCAATGGCCATGATGGACCATGCGTTGGCTGCGCCGGTGTTCCATTGTTTTGTGCCTGAGTCTGGCGCATTACGCGGGATCGGGTCCCAGCTCCAGCGAAGCGCTCCGGTGCGGCCATCATAGGCACGCACGACTCCCGAAGGCATGTCGGCGCGATTGTTGTCGTCTATGGCCGAACCGACAATGACGAGCCCATCGATAATCACCGGCGGCGAGGTCATGTGATACCAGCCCTGCGCGTGTTCGCCGAGGTTGCGGTTCGCATAGCCTGGTACGTCATGAAGATCGACATGGCCCTTGTTGCCAAAATCTTCGCAGGGCTTGCCTGTCCCGGCATCAAGAGCAATCAGCCGCGCGTCGAGCGTCGCTTCAAAGAGACGCCGGTTGCACGGCTGCTTTGCATTGCGCGATTCGTCGAGCCATGTTGCGACTCCTCGATTGATGAGGCCGTCGCCGTAGTCAAGACTGCGATCGATCTGTGGATCGTAGGCCCAGCGCTGCTTGCCGGTTGCGGGATCGAGGGCTATGACGCGATTGAAGCCGGTGGTCAGATACAGAGTTCCATCGACAAGAATCGGCGTGGTTTCGAAGCCGCTGCGCTTGTGTCCGTCGCTGCCGTCAGCGATATCTCCCGTATGGAAGGTCCATGCGACTTCGAGCTTGGAAGCAGTATCGCGATTGATCTGCGTAAGCGGCGAGAAGCGCATGCCGCCGGGATCGTTGCCGTAGTTCGGCCAGTCGGTTGCGGCTGAACTTTTGGTGATAGACATTTGCGCGATGGACGTTTGCGAATATCCCGCAATACTCGTAGTGGCCAAAACCAGCCCAATGGCAATTGAGCAAGAAAATCGAGTAAATCCAGGCCATCGCAATGTCTTCACGTGCCAGCTCCTTACAGTCCGACTGATTAGTGGCCTGCCTGAACCCAATAGCCAGTGTAGGCCGATGGACAACTCGGATGGAACGGATCGGTATACTGGCCACCCGGCGCTACTGTAGAGACGACCTGATCGGCTCTCGGAGCTTTGCCGACGAGGTAGTTTGCATATTGGCTTTCCGATATCCAATATTCCCAGTCAGGCTTGGCGACGGACACAACGTAGGTCAGAACCATAGTTTTAAACGCCTGCATTTTGGTGCCTGGCCTGGGATTGTCCCAACCTTGCCGAATGCTCAGTGGGCGCTCGATGCAAACCATGACGTTGAAGGTGGTTGGAGCAGAGATGAATCCGCCTGAGCCGATTGGGTCGTCGACGGGGGCAGGAGCGGGCATGGGCGCCGGCTGTGGGGCTGGAGCCGGTGTTGGAGCCGGTAGCGGATGGTAGACCGGCGCTGCGGGAAGCTGCGGCACAGAAGTCTCTCCGGTGCAGGCCTCGCGGCCCTGAATTCCAGAGAGTCCGCGGGATTGCTCGCAGTTGTAGAGCGTTTGAGCCTCCCAGACGTAGAGCCCTTCCAGCTTGTAGTCCTTGCCCTGGTCGGGATCTCTTTGAATCACCATGAAATCGCCGTTGTTGGCGTGCAATACATGGCGTCCGTCGGAGAGGATCACCGCTGCGTCGTATTCATCCGATATTTTCTGCAAAATCTGCGCTTCCCGATCTTCCAGTTCCTTGATGATTTTGTCGTACCTGAGTTTGTTCTTATACATCTGAAAATTCAACCTGAAATACGTGGCCTGATCTTTGTCGCTATTCCCCGCAAACTTGACCTTTTGTTCGGCAGAATAGAAGTCTGTGTAGAACTGGGCATAACACGAGTCCACGAGTCTCGTCATGACTTCGGCCAGGGTCTCGTTCGGCCGGGAAATGGCGCCCTTCTTGATTCGGGAGAGCATGGCTCGTGTCCCCGAGGGGTCTTCGTTCGGCTTTTCGGGGTCGATGACAAACAGCGCCTGAACGAGATTTCCCATCGCCCGATCACTTTCAAATTGGTCAGAGGTTTTGGGGGCGCCGCTCCGTTCGGTCTTCGACATCAGATTCTGAAGCGACGTAGCGACCATGGCGGCGATCGCATCGCGTTGACTGGCGTCAGGATGCGCGGCAAGTTCCGCGACTGTTTGCGCGGATGCGGGTATCGCGCACAAAGCAAGCATCGTCGCGCATGCGCGAAGATATGGCAAGAACTCAAGTAGCTTCATAATGGGCTCCGCCTCAAGCCGCTGCCGAGTGGCAGAAGTGGAATAGGACCGGTGCCCAAAGATTAAAACATCATGGATATGTCGATGAGAATTTTATTGAATTCAATAATAATTTCTAGCGCATGAAGTGGCCAGTTCTGCTGTCAATATCTCTAAAATAGCCGGGAAAATCAATGCGGACGGTCCGCAGCAGTCCCTTTCGGAGAATACTGCGGACCGCATCCAGCGTTTCGATTGGCTTATGCAGCTTCTTCGTCGGCCTTGTCTTCGCCCTTTTGCTCTTCCATGGCCTTCTCGAGCTCGGCGCGCTTCTTGGCCTTGATTTCGGCACGCTTCTCGCGCTTCTCGTCCAGCTGCTTCTCGGCTCCGAGCAGTTCGATGAAGGCCTTTTCGGCGCCATCGCCCTTCTGGAAGCCGGTCTTGACGATGCGCAGATAGCCGCCCTGGCGGTCGCCGTAACGCGGGGCCACGGTCTCGAAGAGACGGGTGACCGAGACGTCAGTCATCAGGAACGCGAGTGCCTGACGGCGCGAGTGCAGATCGCCCTTCTTGCCGAGGGTGATCATCTTTTCGACCAGCGGACGGACAGCCTTGGCTTTCGCGACAGTCGTCTCGACACGGTCTTCGATAATGACGGACGTGACCAGGTTGCGCAGCAGAGCGCGGCGATGGCTGGTGTTACGTCCGAGTTTGGTTCCTGCTTTGCGATGGCGCATGATGTTGCCTTTCAAAAAATAGTGATGAGTGATTAGTGGTTAGTGATTAGTGGGCAAGACAAAGACACTGACCACTAACCACTATTCACTGACCACTGGTCTTTAGAAGTTCTCTGTTTCCGTCGGCAGCAGCATATCCACGGAGTCGAGCAGTTCGTCCTCGTCGTCAAAGCGGCTGAAGCCAGCGGCCAGGGCGGCAGAGGGAAGAATGCTGGTCGGTCCGGGGACGGCGTTGCCGTTCTCGTCGATCTTCATGCCGAGGGACAGGCCCATCTGCGCGAGGATCTCTTTGATCTCATTCAGGCTCTTGCGGCCAAAGTTCTTGGTCTTGAGCATTTCGGCTTCAGTCTTCTGGACAAGCTCGCCGATGGTCTGAATGTTGGCGTTCTTAAGGCAGTTGTAGCTGCGAACCGAAAGCTCCAGCTCTTCGACGGAGCGGTTCAGGTTGTCGTTACGCAGCGGGCCGAAGCCGGTATCGTGATGACCTTCTGCTTCGATTTCTTCTTCGAAGTTGATGAAGATATTCATGTGGTCCTTGAGCAGCTTGGCGGCCAGTCCGACGGCATCGGCCGGCAACACAGCGCCATTGGTCCACACTTCGAGGGTCAGCTTGTCGTAATCGGTGATCTGTCCGAGACGCGCGGCTTCCACGAGGTAGTTAACGCGGCGAACGGGCGAGTGGACCGAATCCACAGGGATAAAGCCAATGCCCAGGTCGGCATCGAAGTTCTTGTCGGCAGAGACGTAGCCGCGCCCACGCTTGAGGCGCATCTCCATGTCCAGACGTCCACCTTCGGAGACGGTCGCGATGTAGACATTCTTGTCCAGAATCTCGACGTCGCCATCAGCTTCAATCATGCCCGAGGTCACAACACCCGGCTGGTCGGCGCGCAGATACAGCGCCTTGGGGCCGTCGCCATTGAGCTTGAACGGGATCTGCTTCAGGTTCAGGATGATGTCGGTTGCGTCTTCGACCACGCCGCCAATCGACTGGAACTCGTGCAGGACTTCTTCGATGCGGACGGCGGTGACTGCGGCTCCTTCGATCGAGCTGAGCAGGGTACGGCGAAGGGCGTTGCCGATCGTCGTGCCGAATCCACGCTCAAAGGGCTGCGCGCTGAACTTGCCAAACTTCTCGGTAAGCGTCTCTGCATCGACTGCCAAACGCTTGGGCTTTTGAAAACCTCTCCACAACATTGCTTATTTCCTTTTCCGGTGCGGTATCTCCGACGCGAAGCATTCTGCGACGGCCACACGGGTTATCCTTCGTTGGATTGACCGGACAGCGTGTTAGTCCGGGTAGTACGAGTGTGAAGTGAATAGTGTGGAGTGTGAAAAAACACACTCCACACCTCACACTTACTTGGAGTACAACTCGACGATGAGCTGCTCGTTGACCGGCAGCGAAACCTCGTCGCGCTTGGGCAGTGAAACAACCTTGCCCGAGAAATTGGGATAGTCGATCTGCAGCCACGAAGGTGCATGGTTCTGCTGCGCGTAGGAGCTGGCAGCTTCCACGATGACCAGCTTCTTTGCGTTCTCGCGGATGGCGATGGTGTCGCCCACGCTGACCTGAAAGGAAGGAATGTTCACCTTGCGGCCATTCACTTCGACGTGTCCGTGGCGAACAACCTGGCGGGCCTGACGGCGGCTGATGGCAAATCCGAGACGGAAAGCCACGTTGTCCAGACGGCGCTCAAGCTGCTGAACGAGCAGATCGCCGGTGACGCCGGTGGCGCGGTTGGCCTTCTCGTAATACGCGCGGAACTGGGTCTCGAGGGTGAAGTAGATGCGCTTGGCCTTCTGCTTCTCGCGCAGCTGCAGGCCGTAACCAACGATCTTGGCCTTGCGGCTCTGGCCGTGCTGGCCGGGAGCGAAGTTGCGCTTCTCGATGGGGCACTTATCGCTGAGGCACTTGGTGCCTTTCAGGAAAAGCTTGGTGCCTTCGCGACGGCAAAGGCGGCATACGGGGCCGGTGTAACGTGCCATGAATCAATCTCCAGTTTCGGATGTCGGCCGGTTTACAGTCTTCCAGATTTTCGATCCAGAAGCCTTCGTCCCGGCCCTATGTTTTCAGTTCGTGACTTTTGTCGGTCGCCGAACCAGCTCGCCACGGCAGTTGGGGCAAACGCCCATCAACTCCATGACACAATTCTCGCAAAACGTGCATTCATAACTGCAGATGAACGCTTTGCCTGCCGCTGTGAGCGCTGCAGTGCAACGCTCACATGCCGGCTTCATTTCGAGCGCCACGCTTATACTCTGCGGCGCTTGGGCGGGCGGCAGCCGTTGTGCGGCACCGGCGTAACGTCGCGGATAGAGCGAACGTCGATACCGGCTGCCGCCAGGGCGCGAATCGCCGACTCGCGTCCCGAACCCGGACCGGATACGCGCACGTCGACGGCACGAAGACCGTGATCGCGCGCGGCGTTGGCCGCGTTCTGAGCCGCCTGCTGGGCCGCGAAGGGAGTTCCCTTGCGCGAACCCCTAAAGCCCAGTGACCCGGAGCTCTTCCAGCTCAGCGTGTTGCCGACCGGATCGGTGATGGTGACTATGGTGTTGTTGAACGTAGCCTGAATGTAGACCAGACCGAACGGCACATTCTTTCGCTCACGCTTTTTGAACTTCTTGTTCTTGCTCGCTTTTCCAGCGGCGCTAGCCTGTTGCTTTGCCATTAGGTCTTCGTCGCTTTCTTCTTGCCGGCAACGGTGCCCTTACGGGGGCCCTTGCGGGTGCGAGCGTTGGTGCGGGTGCGCTGTCCGTTGACCGGCAGCGAGCG
>DATAZR010000195.1:0-37413 GCA_036271955.1 Acidobacteriaceae bacterium | reverse complement strand
TCCTAGTTGCTCGTCACAACCAGCTTCTCCGGTCTCTATCGAATGGACAACCTCTGGAAAGATCACAGGTGCCCCATATCTACCCGCGAACTTTGCGGGGAGATGTGGGCCATATTCGTGCAAAGCACGAACCCGCTTTTCCTGTCTGTCATTCCCACAGGGAATATGTTGTTCGACACAGCCAGAAAACTTTAAGATGAGCCGAGCGCAAAAGCCCTATGGTAAAAGCCAGCAACATCGACGAGTACATTGCTTCCCAGCCGAAAACGACGCAAGCCGTTCTCCAGTCCGTGCGGAGTACCATTCGCAAAGCTTTACCTGCAGCCGAAGAAACCATCTCCTACAACATCCCGGCATTCAAGCTCGGCGGCAGTCCGATTCTCTGGTTCGCCGGATGGAAGAAGCACTATTCGCTTTACCCGGCCGGTGAACGACTCGTCACTGCATTCCAGCCCGATCTGGTTGCCTACGAGATCACCAAAGGCACCATCCGCTTCCCACTCTCTGAACCTGTTCCGATAAAGCTCATCGAACGCATCGCGGCATTTCGAGCCCAGGAAGCCATCGAAAAAGAGAAAGCAAAAGTGGCAGCGAAGAAGGCCAAAGTCCCACGCTCGTCTTCAGGTCGTGCGCCGCAAAAATAACCGGCTAGTGGATATTGAAGCTGTAGACCACGCTGTAGGAGAAGATCGGGTAGATCGAAACCTTGTCCAGGTCCTTCCTCCACTTGTCCAGCCGCCCCTGCAGGTTGTTGTTGAACTGAATCGCGATCGGATTCTTGGGGTCGCCGACATCGCTGCACTGGGTCTGGTGGACGTCGAGGCAGGCCCAACCAGTTACGTTGACATTGATCTCCGGCGAGCCGGTGAAGATCACGCCAAACTCCGACGGAAACGACCAGTGCCGGTTCGACCGGGGAATGAACTTGCCGAAGCCGAAGCTGGCTGTCGCTGCCGGCGTGTGGCGATGGAAACTGAGCACGCCGTTGCCGATCAGCGGCGTTGCGCCGGTTACCGGGTTGGCGCTGGCCGAGTAGTAGGTCTGGTTTTCCAGGGTAAAGCTCGTCCCAGGCGCAATCGTTCCCGTGCCTGAGAGCTGGTTGCCGTTGAAGAACATCACGCCGGGGCTGATGCGCCACACGCTTCCAAAGGGATACCAGTCAATCGCCGCTCCCGCCGAAGCCATATGCAGCTTGGCGTCGACGTTGAATCCCTCCACCTCGAACTGGTTGGTGTCGAAGCCGAAAAAGTTACCATAGCCCCGGCCATCGAAGTAGTGGTTCAGCACGATCGCCCCTTCGATCCCGATGCCCAGCGGAGAAACATTGGCGCCGATGCCCACGCGCGAAAAGGGAGCCTGGTGCCAGGTTGCCGACGGCGCGACTTCGTAGTGGTCTCCGCCCGCAGCAGCAGGAGCCCAAGCCGGTTCCGGGGCAGCCGGCAATCCAGACTCGGGGTCAGTGGAGGCGAAGGTGAGGGAACTGGCGTATGCACCTGGATCCCCGCCGGCGCGAGTTGCCGGGTCAACAGTAGCAGGACTGGAAGAAGAGAAGGACTGGGCCGCTGCTGTGGAAGCGAAGGTAAGCGAAATCAGGACCGCCGGGAGCGTGGCCAGAGGAAGAATGAGAGCGAAGGATTGCAATGAGTTCTTCAGGGGGAGTCTCCAGGTTGCCCGACGATAGGGATGCGCTGTGTTGTCAGCCGCAGCGGCTCGGGGTTGCCGCAGGCTGGGCGCGATAGGAACGTGAGACAGACGCGAGATGAAAAGTTGCCCTGTGATCGACGGTCACGGACCGCAGGTTGGCCGCCGGCGACTGCACCGCTGACGGAAGCAGGAGCGCGAAATGACGGGATGAGCTTCGCACTGAGAGAGTCTCCGGTTGAGAGAAATTAGCCCAATCCGTTCACTTCTTCGGTCTTCGATGCAGAAAATGCCGGGGCAACGCCCTGCTTTCCTTAAAAGATGATTACTTTTGATTCCTAAAGTTACCTTACCATCGTATGCTGCCTCGATACTCGTCAAAATTCTGTATCAAATGGAGCGGATTTCCAAATTGATGTTCAGCAAGATGAGGAGATCGACTTCGCGCGCCAAATTGGGACGATTTGGCGAAACGATCTCGCGCCTCAGACCACTAGAATTTAGCTGGGAGAGGCGAAAGGGAGACAGGGTGCGGGATTTGCCACAGGAAGGCGGGCTCGACCCGCAGCAGATCACCGAACTGCGTTCCGCGCTTCTCGCCTGGTACGAGCTCAATCGCCGCGACCTGCCCTGGCGGCGCACCCGCGACCCCTACGCCATCTGGGTCTCCGAAGTCATGCTGCAGCAGACCCGAGTCGCCGCGGTTATCGACCGCTACGAAGCGTTTCTGCACAATTTCCCTACCGTCTCCGCCCTCGCCCACGCTGCCGAGGCAGAGGTTCTCGCGCTGTGGAGCGGCCTGGGCTACTACCGCCGCGCGCGTATGCTGTTGAAAGCCGCCAAAGTTGTCGCGCTCGAGCGCCACGGAGTCATGCCGGAGAACGCCGCAGCCCTGCGCACCCTGCCGGGCATCGGAGCCTACACTTCCGCAGCCATCGCCAGCATCGCCTATGGAGAGCCGGTGGCCGTGGTCGACGGCAACGTGGAACGGGTCGTTCAGCGCCTCGCCGGCTGGGGCAGCCCGGCTGGTTCAAGTCAGGCCGGCTCGGGTCAGGCCGGCTCAGGCCAGGCGAATCTCGATCGCCAAACCGAAAGGCTGGCCCAGCGCCTGCTCGACCCAGCCCATGCCGGCGACTTCAACCAGGCCATGATGGAGTTGGGTGCTACCGTCTGCCTGCCGCGAAATCCCGCTTGCGTGACATGCCCGCTCCAGCTTCACTGCCAGACGCGCGGCGAGCATCCCACGCCCAGGCGCGCGCCGATGCGCAGCCAGGATGTCGCCTACGCCCTCGTCATCCGCACCCATCGCGGACATCGCGAAGTGCTCCTCGATCAGCGCGGCGAGGAGCAGACAGTAATGCCCAGCCTGTGGGAGCTGCCTGCCTTGCTCGACCCGCAGGTTAGCGACGAGCATCTGCGCATGGCAGTCCGCCACGCCATCATGCAGACCAACTATTACGTCCGCATTCGCATCGTGCCGGAGAGCGAGGTTGCAGCGCTGGCCGTTCCTTCCGAGCTCCGTCGCTGGATGCGGCTCAGCGATCTGCCGGCGATGCCGCTCACCGGCCTCGCTCGCAAGGTGCTGCTCCGCGCCAAACTCCCCGAGCTCGAGCCTCGCCCGCCGCTATCGGTTTCGTCCGTAGCAGACTAAGACAGTCGTCAGTAGTAATCCGAACAGCTCAGGTAGTATCCGCACTGCATGCACACTAGCTTGCAGTGGTGCCCGGTCAGCGTATCGCTGCAGTTGGGGCAGATCTGCTGCACATGAACCACAGGTCGTCCCGCGCGGCCGCTCGGCGCCGGCGAAAATTCCGATGAATATTGCGGCTGAAATTCCGCATCCAAGGCTCTGGGACGCTCAGGAAGCATGCGGAGAGATTAGCATGGAGTAAGGCAGCGGCCTCCCGCGTGGGAACCGCCGCAGCCACCCCCTTCGCACCTGACGCCACTGGCGTAGGGCGCTCTGGCAGTTACCGATCCCAGGGTGCGGGAAGTTTCTTCAGGGACGGCCGCACGGTCTGGAACGGCCGCGGCAGCCGGACACAAGTTCACCGGAAAGCCAAAATCACCGCCCGCAACGGGCCGGTAAGGAGAATGTATGGCGAGCAAGGCAAGTGCAGTCTGGACAGGTTCTCTCAAGGAAGGCAAAGGCTCCATCAGCACCGCAACCGGAGTTCTCAAGGACGCGAACTACTCCTTCGCCACCCGCTTTGAAGGCGCGGACAGCGGCACCACCCCGGAAGAGCTGATCGCAGCAGCCCACGCCAGCTGCTACTCCATGGCTCTCGGCGCGACCCTCGGCGGATCGGGCCTGATCCCGACCAAGATCGAGACCCACGCCGCCGTGACCCTCGCCAAGGTTGGCGACGGATTCCAGATCACCAAGATCGCCCTGACCACCACCGCCGAAGTTCCGGGCGCAACCGAAGAAGGCTTCGCCGCCGCTGCTGCCGGAGCCAAGGCCGGCTGCCCCATCTCCAAGCTCTTCGCCAACAACACCGAAATCACCCTGGACGCCAAGCTCGTTTAGGTTCGATTTCCTTCACAGCGCGCGGTCCCAAACAGTGGGGGCCGCGCGTTTGCATTTCAGGGAACCACGGCACAAGTCGCTGTGCCCCTCTGGACAAGTCACTTTGCCGTTGCTTTTGCTGTTGTCTTTGCTGTTGCCGTTGCTGTTGCCTTTGCCTTTCTTTCTGTCATTCCCGCAGGGAATCTGCTGTCCCAAAAGCATTGTCATCCTGAGCAAAGCGAAGGATCTGCTTTCATGCTTAGCGTAATGAAGGGTACGGGCTTTAGCCTGTACATAAACCAAACAGAGGGAACGGGGCTTTAGCCCCCGAGGGGGCTGCCAGACTCTGCTTTTCCTCAGATCCAGGCCCCGAACCAGGCATCAAACCATCCGGGCCATTGACCACTCGGACCATCCAGAACCAAACCCATGAATGCGCTCGAATTTTCCTCGCTGATCGCTGCCGCATCGCTCATCGCCGGCTTCCTCGGCTCGCTCACCGGCCTGGGCGGCGGAGTAGTCATCGTCCCGCTGCTCGCCCTGCTCTTCAAAGTCGACATCCACTACGCCATCGGCGCGTCGCTGGTCTCCGTCATCGCCACCTCCTCCGGAGCCGCCGCAGCCTACGTGCGCGAAGGCTACTCCAACATCCGCGTCGGCATGTTTCTCGAGATAGCCACTACAGCAGGCGCAATCCTCGGCGCATATCTCGCCACCTCGACGCCGACCCACTCCATCGCCATCGTCTTCGGCATAGTACTGCTCTTCTCCGCAGCCGCCTCTTCGCGCAATCGCCCCACGCCGCCTGCTGACCAGCCGAAGAACAAGCTGGCGACACTATTGCGTCTCAACGGAACCTACCCGGTCGAAGGCAAAAAGCAGCCCTACACCGTGAAGCGCGTGCCGCTCGGCTTCGGCCTCATGTTCGGCGCGGGCACGCTCTCCGGCCTGCTGGGCATCGGCTCCGGCGCAGTCAAAGTGCTGGCCATGGACGAAGCCATGACCATCCCCTTCAAAGTCTCCACCACCACCAGCAACTTCATGATCGGAGTCACAGCCGCAGCCAGCGCAGGCATTTACCTGAGCCGCGGCTACATCCACCCGGCGCTCGACATGCCCGTCACCCTCGGCGTCCTCGTTGGCTCGCTGCTCGGCGCAAAGCTGCTGGTCAAAGCGCGAACCAAAATCATCCGCATCGTCTTCGCCGTCGTCATCGCCGCGCTCGGCGTTGAGATGATCTTCAACGGCATCACGGGGAGGCTCTAAATGGCGGATGAAGAGAGCGTCATGCAAACCCCGCAAAGCCCCACTAGCGATGACACCGCGCTCGACACCAAAATCGGCATCCTGCTCCAGACCGGCGTCTTCTCCTCAGCTGCCGTAGTGCTTCTCGGCGGCGTGCTCTATGTCGCCCAGCATGGCCGCGAGCGCCCCGGCTATCAGGCCTTTCACGGCGTCCCCGCCAGTCTCAACACCATCCACGGAATCGTCACTGGCGTGCTCCACGGCAATGCCCTGGCCATCATCCAGTTCGGCCTGCTCATGCTCATCGCCACGCCCGTAGCGCGAGTCGTCTTCTCCGTCTTTGCTTTCCTCGCCGAGCGCGATTACCTCTACGTCGCCATCTCCGCACTCGTGCTCGCAGTACTCCTATACAGCCTCATCGCCCACTGAATACTTGAGGGGCCTCACAGGCTGCGAAAAACTCAACCATCGGCTCTAGGTAACGGCGTTTTGGGTAGGCCGGGGATTTATCCCCGGCATCACCCCAGCATAATCAATGCGGGCTTTAGCCCCTGAGGTAAGCCTCTCGCTCCATCCGCAAAGTTTTTTCGTTTTTTCCGCAGCCTGTCAAGCCAACTACGCAGAAGCCGCTGTTCCGGCGTAGCTGGGATCATGTGCGCCAGAGCTCCGCAGCAGCGTGCGCACGCCAAAGCCCACCAGCACCGCCGAGACAACGAAATGCCCCAGCCCGCGCGGGTCCAGCATGTTGTGAATGCTGTAATTGAACGACAGCGCCACCAGCGCCCAGCAGGCCGTGCCTAGCATCGCAATCCACGCGATAGTCCGGTCGCCGGTCCGTCCCGCGCGAACGATATTCAGCGCGCCCAGCACATAGCCGCCCAGAGCCGCCCCTAGCGACCACACCCACATTCCCGTCATCGCCGGAAGCAACAGAATCGTTCCCGCCGTATGCCCGGCGCAACACAGGATCAGCAGCACTCCAAATATCCGATCGATCGTCTTCATAGTTCTCTCCATGAATTAACTGCGAAAGTGATTGACTGAGAAAGCTTCCTTGTCGATGGCTTTGTGAAAGGGCACGACTTGAGTCGTGCCGTAAAAGCCAATAAAAGGAGTGGGACTTTAGCACCTGATACTCATTCCTCGGCCTTTGCCTTGTAGAGCTCCATCAACCCGCCCCAGCCGCCTTGCTGGTTCACGCTCGCCCGCATCATCGCCCCGCCCGCGATCATGCGCTCAAAGGCGCGATGCTCCAGTTGCACCAGCGTCGAGCCGTCAGCCTGCGGAATGAAATTGACCTCGACCTCGCTGCAAGCCGAGGCATCCGCCTCCGGCAGCCATTCCCCATTCGCCAGCTGGATCAGCCACGCCATCACAAACCGCCGCGGCGGCTCCCACTCCATGATCCGGCCCCAATCGCACTCCGTTCCGTCCGCCTGCTCGCTGTAGCAGCGCCCGCCCTCGCGGCCTTCCATCACCCCACGCGTCATCGGCGACTTGCCGATGTGGTGCGTCCTCGGCCACCACGAGTCCAGCTCCTCCGTGAAAACCTTGAAGGCCCGCGCCGCATTGGCCCGCACGCGAACGCTCTTGTGCACCGGCTCCATCGTGGCGTTCTCAGGAATGTCCATAATCGTCGGCATCGCTATTGCTCCTCCACTTTCTGTTGGAACGCGGTCAGGGCCACGCTCCAGAACTGGTCCAGATAACTGCGCATCGCCGCAAACCCCGCCGGGTCCAGCCGGTAGACGCGCTTTGCTCCATCCGCTTTATCCGTCACCAGCTTCGCCTCCTTGAGCACCCGCAGATGTTGCGAAATCGCCGGCCGGCTCATAGGAAACTCCTCAGCCAGCTTGCCCACCGACATCGGCCCCCGCAGCAGCCGGTCGATGATCGCCCGCCTCGTGGCATCGCCCAATGCATCGAGCTGCGATTGATTGTAAGTATTCACTTACCGTAAGCTAATGCTTACTTGATTCTCTGTCAAGATTTTTCTTTACCTCTCTGGCTCATTTCGCAGGTCCATCCCGACAACCCGGCTTCTCCAACCCAACGCCAAGGCGCGAAGCCCGGGCTTGGTTCACATCTATGTCGCCAGCGCCAAAGGCGCGACGCCATCCCAGCCCGGGCCAACGGACTGGGTTAGAGCCCCATCAAACCCAAAAGGGCTGAAAGCCCGGTCCATTCCCGCAAAAGCCAAGTCCCGTCTGTCAAGCCTGGCCCGCTCCAGATTTCTCATAACCCATTCCATAGCAACAACTTCGAGCCGAACTCCGGTTTGCATCGAATAATGCGCCAGTACCCTAAAATGGAGAAAGCCAATGGAATTGGGCACGCGCAGATCTCCGGGATGCGTCGCCAGAATTCCTCAGGATGTTAATCAGAAAGATGTTAATGAGAAAATAAATACCCCCACCCCCCTGGTATGACTTACTTTTTCTTCGCTTTGGGGGTAGATCGGTCTGGCCATTCTTGACACCAGCCCGCGCTTTTGCGAAACTCAATCTTGCTGTCAATCTGGTTTTACCGCCAGATGCAATGCCCGTGCCGAAGTGGCGGAATTGGCAGACGCGCATGGTTCAGGTCCATGTACTCGCAAGGGTGTGGAGGTTCAAGTCCTCTCTTCGGCACCAATACATTACAAAGCTGATATCGAAGACATTCGATTCCGCAAACGGTTCAAAACCTTCCAGCGAACCGTAAAGCCAATCTGATTTGGCAAGCCCAATTTTCAAAATTCCAAAACCAAGGAAGACCTGGAAAGCGGTCGCTTGCCCGCGCACATCTCCCAGCACCCGTCAGATGGCATCCGGAGTTGGCCTGACAGTGCCGGCTCATCAGGCCGGCACCGCATTCAGTCAATGATCTAACTGACCCTTGTGATATTTCGCAATACCTACTGCACCGTTACCGTGACATTTCCTGAAGTGGTGATCTGTGCGTTGGCTGTGTCGGTTCCAGTGATGGTGAAGACATAGTTTCCAGCCGTTGTTGCGGGGGTGACGGGCGGCGGCGGGGAGCTTTGGCTGCCTCCGCCTCCACCGCAGCCCATCATCCCAAGCCCGGCACTCATCAGCACCAGCACAAGCGTTGCTCTCCAGCGACGCCTTCTTGCTGGGATGCAGAAGAGCATCGCAGCCGCAAGCACTCCGCCTCCACTACCGAGCCAGCGCAGCGTTTGTCCGTGCGGTTGCAGAAGAGCGGTGCTGCCGCCTGCGGTTGTCTGCACCGTTAGAACTGAAGTTGCAGTACTTCTGGAGTGTATCGTTACGCTGGCTGGGGCCAGACTGCAGGTTGGCAGACTCTTTGCACCTGCTGGAGAAGCAGTCAGGGCGCATGTCAGGTTCATCGTTCCCGAGTATGTGGCGCCCGCCGAGAGAGTCACAGTCGCGGTTGCGCTGCTGCCGGGAGACACCGCAGGCGGTGCAGGCACGGACACAGCAACTGAAGATACGGTGATAACGCCACTTCCGTTGGCCGCAGCGTAGATTGTGTCACCCGAATAGGCAGCGGAAAGGGTATCGACTCCGCTAGCCAAAGTGCCTGCAGAGAGATTGAATGTGGCTGTTCCCGCGCTCAGCGTTTGCATGGCGCTATACGAGCCGCTGGCAAGGGTCACAGATCCGGTTGGCGTAGGCTGTCCGCTGACGCCGCTGACTGCGACCGCTACGCTCACCGCCTGGTCATCTGCAATGTTGGAAGACGACGGCGTGACAGTCAGACTCGGTGTGATCAGAATCTGAATGGTGTATGCTGCCGCCGCTATCGGGCTTTGGGTATATCCCGGCGCTATCGCGATCGCTTCGAGCGTCTCCGAGTGCGAGACTGCGATCGGCCCGCTGTACACGGCCGAGACAGTCGTTGGCGTGCTGCCGTCCGTGGTGTAGTAGATCGTGGCGCCTGCCGTTGAATCCGTAATGGCTACAGACTGTGCGCTTGTGTATCTGCCTGCCGGTACGCTGAAGGCTGGAGTAGTGGTCTGGTTCGCCGTCGCAGCGGAGAAGGTAACTTTTCGAATTCTGGCATTGCCTCCATCGGCGATGTAGAGATTGCCAGTTGAGTCGAATGCAATGCCTTGTGGATCTGCGATCTCAGCCACAGTGGCCGAGCCGCCATCGCCGCTAAACCCGGAGTATCCCGCACCCGCAACCCTGGTGATCACGCCAGTAGCAGCTGTGACCTTTCGAATGGAGGCCGGCCAGTTCGACATGTACAGGTTACCGGCCGTATCGAAGGCCAGGCTGTTCGGATAGACTTCCGCGTTGGTTGCCGCGCCGCCGTCGCCGCTAACGCCATAAGCGTCCCCATTGCCAGCGAATGTTGTGATGATGCCCGTGCCCGCAGTCACCTTGCGGATTCGGCCCGCCGTCGCAATATACAGGTTGCCCCCGGCGTCGATTGCCAATGCGCCCGGCTGCGGTAAAGTAGCGCTGGTCGCAGGGCCTCCATCGCCAACCAGAACTCCGTTTTCGTTTCCAGCGTAGGTGGTGATGATGCCTGTGCTTGCGGAGACCATTCTGACCCGGCCTCCGTAGGTTTCAGAGACGTAGAGGTTGCCGGCATTGTCCAGGGCTAAACCCGTGGGGTGATATATCTCTGCCGAAGTCGCCAGACCACCATCTCCATTCGTGTTCAAGTTGACCTGGCCATTGCCGGCGTAGGTTGAGATCACCCCGGTCACGGCGTCCACTTTGCGAACTACGTTGTTATCGGAATCGGCGATATAAAGATTTTGAGATTTATCCAGCGCAAGTCCCATAGGAAAGTCCAGCGTTGCGCTTGTGGCAGGGCCGCCATCGCCCGTGTGGCCATACTGGCCAATTCCTACGACTACAGATATATTTCCGGTCTTGGCAGAAACCGTCCAGATAACATTGTTGTAGGCGTCGGCGAAATAGTAGTTCCCCGATCCGTCGACTATCAGCCCCTGCAAGCCGGATATCTGTGCAGAGGTTGCTGGTCCTCCCTGGCCGCCAAAGCCAGCTACATCGCTGCCAGCAACCGTCGAAATTACAGACTGCGGCGGAGAAGTGATCGTGTAGTTTGCAGTTGCGGGCGCGCTGGCGAGATAGCCGGGGGCCACCGCGATCGCCCTGATCGTTACGTTACCGGTAACTGCAATCGGTCCACTGTAGTTGGGGGAGAGGGTGCTCGGTGCTGCTCCATCCAGTGTCAGGTAAATGGCTGCACCGGGTGTTGTGTCAGTGATGTTCACGGTTTGCGGGCCGGCGTAAGTTCCTCCGCTGACACTCAGCACCGGGGGAGCTGTTTGTGCGCTCGGCAGAACTGCCGCGGCTGTAACCTCGCGAATGTGGTCTGAATTGCTGTCCGCAATGTAGAGATTGCCCTTAGAGTCGATCATGACGCCCTGGGGGTAGCAGAGTGCTGAACTCGTGGCCGGGCCGCCATCTCCTCCATATGGATCGCACAAGTCTTTGCTGCCATTCCCGGCAATCGTGGTGATGATCTGAGTAGCGGCTGCTACCTTGCGAATCGCCTGGTTATCGGTGTCGGCAATATATAGATTCCCGGCGCTATCCAACGCAACGCCCTCTGGAGAGTAGAGGGCAGCAGCAGTTGCCGGACCGCCGTCTCCGCTATATTGCCCATAATTAAGCGGGTCGACGTGGCCTGCGACTGTCGAAATATTCCCCGTGAGCGCGCTCACTTTGCGGATGACGCTATTGCCGGTATCGGTGATGAAAATATTGCCGGCGGAATCAGCCGCTATTCCTTGTGGATAAGCGAATGCAGCGCTGGTTGCCAGGCCCCCGTCTCCAAAATAACCATATGATCCGTTTCCTGCGACGGTAGTGATTGTCCCGGTTCCTGCGGCAACTTTACGGACACGCCCGAAGCTGTACTGGACGATATAAAGATTGCCTGAAGCGTCGAAGGCGATTCCGACGTTCGATCCTATGCTCGCTGCCGTTGCCGGTCCGTTATCTCCGCTGTAAGCCAAGGTGCCATTTCCGGCATAGGTGGAAATGATTCCCGTCGAGGTGGTAATTTTGCGAACTACGTTGTTGCCGAAATCCGAAATGTAGAGATTACCTGCTGGGTCGAAAGCCAGCGCGCCGGGCGATTCGAGTTCCGCTTTCGTAGCGGCGCCACCGTCCCCGGTGTATCCTGCAATGCCGTTGCCGGCGATGGTGGTAATGACGCCGGTTCCAGCTGAAATTTTGCGAACCGCGTTGTTGCGTGCGTCTGCGATGTAGAGATTGCCGGCGGAGTCGCCGATCACCGAGGAAGGATCGTTCAGGTAGGCAAGTGTCGCCTGCCCACCGTCGCCGCCATACCCTAAGAATCCGTTACCGGCGACCGTATAGATGAGCGAAGTGGAGGACGAGTTGATGAGATATTGCGCACTGACCGGCGTGCTTTCTGCATATCCGTAGGCGGCGACCGCTACTAATGTTTCCGAGGAGGATACCGTGATTGGACCTGTGTATTGTGGGGAGCTTATCGTCGGTTTGGAGCCGTTAGTCGTGTAGTAGATGGCAGTATTTGGCGTCGTGTCTGAAATCGTCACGGTCTGCGCATTTGCATAGGTTCCCGAAGCCAGTGAGATCACCGGGGGAACCGGGGTGGGCAGATTCAAGGTGTATGCGGCTGCGGCAGCCGGACTTTGGACATATCCTGTTGCCACTGCGATGGCCTGTATTGTTTCCGTTGCCGAGGAGACGGTAATCGGCCCGGTGTAAAGGGTGGATGTCGTGTCTGGTGGGTAACCAGACGTAGTGTAATAAATCGCCGCTCCCGGCGTAGCGTCGGTGATGCGCACGGTCTGAATGGTGGTGTAAGTGCCGGCAGCCGGAGAAATCACAGGGGTCGCCACCTGGGAACTGAGCGATGTAGTGTCGGACACGCTCGATGTGTAATTGCTGTTACCCGGGTAGCTTGCGTCGACCAGATGTGGTCCGGGAGTTGTGGGGGCGATGCTCGCAGCTACAGCGACAGCGGTCTGGCTGGGCTCTGTCAGAAATAGTTGAACAGCGTTACTGTAGGTTTCCGCGCCAGCAATATCCGACCGGCCATCCCCATTGAAGTCACCGGCGGCTACAAAATTGGCATATGTGTAGATATACGAGGTTTGGGGATTAGTGGCGGATACGGCAAATGTTCCGTCACCGTTGCCAAGAAGTATCGGCACATTGAAGTTTCCCGTGGAGAGAGCTATGTCCGGCAGACCATCGCCGTTGAAGTCTCCAATTGCGATGCCCTGTGGGGTAGCTTGCACCGTATTTGTCATCACCCCTGTTTGGGCAAAGGTTCCATCTCCGTTGCCTGGAAAGACGGTCAGTGCCTCCTGGCCGCTATTGGTTACGGCAAGGTCAAGCTTGCCATCCCGGTTGAAGTCCGCAAGGGCCACGGCTGATTGATAGAGTTGAACCTCGATCGTCTCCGACGCTCGAAAGGTTCCGTCCCCATTGCCAAGAAGGATCGCGATTGCGTTAAAGCCGTTCGCGGCTGCTACGTCGAGGATGCCGTCGCCATTGAGGTCTGCAGCTACGAGACTGTTGGGCCATACACCCGGAATTAGAGTCAGGCTGGGGGGCGCAAAGGTTCCGTCGCCATGACCGACCAGAAGAACGGTCTGGTTATAGAGACCGGCGAGAAGATCGGGAATACCGTCCCCGTTAAAATCTCCCGCTACGATCGATTCAGGCGCCTCGCCCGCGACGGGGCTTGCTGCGGCAGTAAAGCTTCCGTCCCCGTTGCCCAGCAGGATGGTCAAAGTGCCGGTTCCGTCGCCGTTGGCCACCGCCAGATCCAGATTGCCATCGCCATTGAAATCGGCGGCTGTGATGGCGTATGGGGTAGAGCCGGTGACGGGGCTGCTCGACACTGCTGCAAAGGTTCCGTCTCCGTTCCCCAGAAGGATGGTTACCGTGGCAGCGGACTGGTTCAATGTGGCGATGTCTGCTTTGCCGTCACGATTGAAATCTCCCACAACCTCGGCGATAGGACCGGTCCCGGTAGCCGGCGTCTGGGATTGCAGCCAGGTCAATCCGGGTGTCGCGCTACCTAAAGAGGCTGTTCCCAGCACTGCATTGGCATAGGTGGTGTCGAGGAAAGACACGGTTCCTGTCGGAGGGGTCGAACTTCCGACTCCGGTCACCGTTGCAGTCAGGGTGTAATTTCCGGCAACGCCGCTCTGCGCAATCGCCGTCGTAGTCGAGTATTTTGTACCCGCAATGGCGGTGACGTTCAGCGTTGACACTACGGAGGCGCTGGGGGCACCGCTGCCATTCTCCAGAAATACTGCTTTGTAGCTATGGGTGCCGACTCCGGGGACGAATTTGAACGTAGCTGTCCCGTTGCTGGTTAACTGCACGGCTCCGAGCAGGTGAATGTCGGTGCAGTAAGCAGCGGAAGCATCGCAGAAGTTGACCTGTCCCGCGGTCAGTGGCTTTGTGCCCGCCTTGACGGCAGCAGTCAACGTCACAACTGAGCCCGCTGTGATGCTGGCAACAGCAGCTCCGCCCGAGGAAATCGACAACGTGGTTGTGGTAGCCGGCGGTACTCCCCAAAGCGGGAGCGTGCCCGATAGGCTGGGGTGGTAATTCGTGTCTCCTGAGTAGCTGGCGTCGACCTGATGCAGGCCTACTTCAGCGATCACAACGCCGCTCGCGACTGCGGAAGCCGTCTGCGTCGGCTGCGACAGCAGGATTGCCACCGTGTTGTCGAAATAGTCGGCGGTTGCGACATCCGCGAGACCATCGCCGTTGAAGTCCCCAATCGCAATTGCGAGCGGTTCGTCGCCAGTGGGCGGTGTCACAGCGGAAAGGGTGAAGGTGCCATCTCCGTTGCCCACATAGATCGAGACCGTGTTGTTATACACGTTTGGCAAAGCAAGATCGACGATGCCGTCTCCGTTAAAGTCTCCCCATGCGATGGTTCCCGGGTGTGTGGGAAACGAGGGGCTTAAGTTCGCAATGGTGAAGGTGCCATCTCCCTGGCCCAAAAGGATCGTCGCCGCAGTGCCGTTATTGTTGGCGACGGCGAGGTCCGCTTTCCCATCGCCATTGAAGTCCGCAACTACGACGGATTCGGCAGCGGCGGTGAGCTGAGGCGTGACTACCGATGGGAATGTACCGTCTCCGTTACCTAGAAGGATCAGCACCGGATTTCCGTTGTTGAATTCGCAGTCGCTGGCGACGGCTAGGTCTGTCTTACCGTCGCCATTGAAGTCTCCAGGGGCTAACCCCGAAATGCAGCCGGTGCTGGTCGTGATCTGGGACGAGCTGAATGTGCCGTCGCCATTGCCGAGCAGCATCGAGATTATGCCTGCCGGTTGACTGGCCACTGCCAGATCGGGAATACCGTCGCGGTTGAAATCGCCGGCCACGGTGAGGTCAGTCCAGTTAAGGACCGCCGGACTCGTCGCTGCCTGGGTGAAAGTTCCGTTGCCATTGCCAAGGAAGATGGTCATCGCCCCGGAAGAGGTGTTGCTTGGTACCGCCAAATCCAGTTTGCCGTCCTGGTTGAAGTCTGCGGCGACCAGCATGCCGGGAGCATTGACCGCGAGCATCGTTGCGGTTGCGGTAAACGTTCCATCCAGGTTGCCGAGAAAGATGGATACGGTGTTGTCGCGAGAGTTTCCAACCGCCAGGTCAGCGATTCCGTCTCCGTTGAAGTCTCCGGAAACGATGGACTGCGGCCCAAAGCCCGCCGCCGGGTTCTGCGGATTCAGCCAGGCGAGCCCCGGCGTTGCTGCGCCAAATTGGGCAGTTGCAATTGCGGTGTTTCCGGCCGTTGTGTCGAGAAAAGATGCTGTCCCGGTTGGCGCTGCGGTTCCACCTGTTTCAGTCACCGTTGCGGTGAGGGTGTAGTCACCCCAGCTTCCGCTCTCGGCAATTGTGGAACTCGTAGCGTAGGAGACATGCGCGCCGGTTACAGTTAAGGCCGAGACGCTGGAGGAACTTGCCGCCATGCTATTGGTTCCTGTGAACATCGCCTTGTAACTATGGCTTCCGATACCAGGCCGGAACTTGATAACTGCAGTTCCGGCGCTCGTCAGCTGCGCTGTCCCCAGCACATGAATATCTGTGCAATATTTCGCCGCAGCGTCACAGAAATTAACCTGCCCTGTCGTCAGCGCTGTGGAACCGGACTTCACCGTTGCAGTCAGACTGATAACGGCACCAGACGCAACTGTAGTTACCGAGGTTCCAGCAGAGGTCACTGTCATGGTTGTGGCCGTCGCAGTTTTAACTTGCGCAGGCACGATCCTTGGCGCGCAGGCCATAATGGCCAGTGCGAAACACGGCAAAAGCAGTCCATGGTTCTTGAACTTGCGAAGATAAGTTCGTGGAAAGGCAATTGCAGAATTTTGAATACACTGACGCAGAGAGGCCATTACAAGATAACTCCAGAGTCGGCGTGAACACAGATCGTCCGGAGCGCTCTTTCATTGAAGCTTTATCTAGAGCGAGATCCGGCAGCTACGATCCTGACACCCGTGCAATATTTAGTGAAAGACGAGAGGAGTGTATCACTCCGGGTAATTCGTCACACCCGGAAGTGGAGAAACCCGATGTGAGTTTGCGGCACTGCTCACACTCTGGTTCTTGGGAAATCGAGCAAGCAATGCTTCGGACTGACAAGGAAAATCGTCAGCAGAAACCGATCTTATTGTTGATGGTCCAATCTGGTGCTCAAGTCTCTCTTTGGCACCAAGATCCAAGCAATCTCCAAATGCTCTGATTCGGGCCTCCGAACGGGGCTTTGTTGTATCCGGGTAAAATTATTCCGGCTGTATTTACATCCGGATCAAATTAACCCGTTCCGATATTTCATCCGGGTCATATTATGGCGTCCGAGATTATATCCGGGGCGAACTCGGGTCACTTCAAGCCCTTTTCGTGGTCAATTCCCGCCAGAATCTATACTGAAGACTGTATGTCTACGCATCTGGACAAGATTCTGGCCACCACCCGCGCAACCGTAGCCGCAAGCCGCGAGGGCGTTTCCGTGGCCGAGCTGGAGCGGATGGCTGCGCAGCACGAGCCTCGCGGCTGGGCTGCGGCGCTTCGAGCAAAAGCGTCGTACGGACCGGCGGTCATAGCCGAGCTCAAAAAAGCTTCGCCGTCCAAAGGCCTGATCCGGGCGGATTTCGATATTTCCTGGCTGGCGCAGCGCTATGCCGTCGGCGGAGCGGCGGTGCTTTCCGTGCTGACCGATGAGCCTTACTTTCAGGGCAGCCTGCGCAACCTGGAGCTTGCCTCTGCGGCTGTCTCACTGCCGTGTCTGCGCAAGGATTTTACCGTCGACGAGTACCAGATCGTCGAGGCCCGCGCTCATTCCGCCGACGCGATCCTGCTAATTGCCGCGGCGCTCACCGACAACGAACTAACGCGCTTCACCCACGCTGCGCATGCGCTCACCCTCGACGTGCTTTGCGAAGTACATACCGGTAAGGAGCTGGATCGGGTACTCGCACTCGCTGAAGTGCCGGACGCCATCGGTGTCAACAACCGTGATCTGCGCACCTTTGAAGTGCGCCTCGAAACCTCGCTCTCGCTCGTCGAGCGGATCCCGGCAAGCCTGGTAAAGGTAGCCGAAAGCGGCATCGCCACGTCTGCCGATCTCGCCACCCTGCATGCCGCCGGATTCGACGCCTTCCTGATCGGCGAGAGCCTGATGCGCCAGCCGGATCCAGCGGTCGCTCTTCAACAGCTTTTCAAAGGTGTTTTGGCATTAGAAGAGACCTCAATAAAGTGATAGCAATGATTGCACTAGTGTTAAGCTGCAATCATTGTTATCGCAGCGGAGGCAAAATCATGGCTACAAATCTAATTGTCCGCAATGTCGATCCAGATTTGGTGAAGGCTCTCAAGGAACGTGCCGCGCAAAAGGGCGTAAGTGCCGAAGCTGAGCATCGCGAGATCCTCAAGTCAGCCTTGTTCCGGCTGAAACGCCGTCCCTTTAATGAAGTATTGATGTCGATGCCTGACGTAGGCTTGGATTCCGATTTTGAGCGCATTCAAGACTGATGGTGACTTGTGTATCTCCTTGACACAAATGTCATCAGCGAGGCTAGGAAAGGGTCAAAGGCTAATATAGGTGTCCTGGCATTTCGTTTGCAGGTTCTTCGGAATGAAGATTTCCTACCAGCACAGGTAGTGGGTGAACTGCGCCGTGGGGTCGAAAATCTCAAACGTCGCGGCGACCTTCCCCAGGCAGCTTCACTCGAAAGCTGGTTGGAGTTCGTTCTTGAGGAGTATGCGGAGCGCATTCTCAGCTTCAACGCCGAAAGTGCTCATATCTGGGGCAGGCTCATGGTTTCGAGCGGTCAAAATCCAATCGACAAGCAGATCGCGGCTATCGCACTCCTGTATGACCTCACCGTGGTGACTCGCAATGCAGAGCATTTCAGGGCGACCGGTGCGAAAGTATTGAACCCCTTTCATGATGATGGTTCCGCGGGAGCGGAAAAGTAAGCGATGAGCATCTGGGTCAAGATTTGCGGCAACACCACATTCGCTGACGCGCAACTGGCTGCCGATGCCGGAGCCGATGCTGTGGGTTTTGTCTTCGCGCCCAGCCCGCGCCGCGTTACTGCGGAGCAAGTCGCTGCGATCACGCCGAGCCTGCCGTCATGGCTGGAAAAGATTGGCGTTTTTGTCGATGCAGACTTCGCGATCATCGCCGCGACAGTAGAGCAGTGCGGCCTGACCGGCGTGCAGATTCATTCCCAATCCTCTGCCGATCTGGCTACACTGCTTCGCGACCGATTCGGCCCTGGCCTGCGCATCCTGCGCGTTATTCATTTCGGAGACAATGTGGCACGGCAACTCGAAGCCGCTCGCGCCGACGCAGCCATTGACGGAGTGCTGGTCGATTCGCGCACTGCCACAGCCGTCGGCGGGACTGGCATCGCCTTCGACTGGCAAGCTGCCCGGGAAACAATCTTTTCAGGCGACAGCCAGTTACAGCTCATCGCTGCAGGCGGTCTCAATCCAGACAACGTAGCGGAAGCCATCGCTACTCTGCAGCCTTGGGGGGTTGACGTAGTCACCGGCATCGAAGCATCGCCCGGTCATAAAGACGCGGCGAAAGTGACGGAGTTCGTTGTCAGGGCTCGCAGCGCAAGCGATACACTGGCATAGAGAGACTTACAGCAAGGAGCCCTGAGCATGGCCACCGCAGCGTATCCTGAGACATTTCAATACAAAGAAGATCGTGTCAATCCTGGCCGTTTCGGAGCCTACGGTGGCCGCTACGTGCCCGAGACGCTGATGGCCGCGCTCGAAGAGCTGGAACATGCCTACGCCGAGGCGAAGGAAGATGCGACATTCCAGGCTGAATTGAATGAGTTGCTCCGGGACTTCGCCGGGCGTCCGACGCCGCTGTATTTCGCCAAGCGGCTCACCGAATCGCTGGGCGGCGCGAAGATCTACCTCAAGCGCGAAGACCTGCTGCACACCGGCGCGCACAAGATCAATAACGCACTCGGCCAGGGCCTGCTCGCCAAGCGCATGGGCAAGCAGCGCATCATCGCCGAGACGGGCGCCGGCCAGCATGGCGTGGCTTCGGCGACTGTCTGCGCGCTGCTCGGCCTCGAATGCATCGTCTATATGGGCGAAGAAGACATGCGCCGCCAGGAGCTGAACGTGCTGCGCATGAGGCTGCTGGGCGCTGAGGTTCGCGGCGTTTCTTCAGGTTCGAAGACGCTGAAAGATGCGGTCAATGAGGCTTTGCGCGACTGGGTCACCAACGTTCGCGACACGTATTACATTCTCGGCAGCGCACTTGGGCCGCATCCGTATCCGACGATGGTGCGCGACTTCAATCGCGTCATCGGCATCGAGATGCGCCAGCAGATTCTGGAGAAGGAAGGCCGCCTGCCCACCGCGATCATCGCTTGTGTTGGCGGCGGTTCCAACGCAATCGGTGCTTTCTATCAATTTTTGCTGGACAGGGAAGTGCGCCTCATCGGCGTCGAAGCCGGCGGCCGGGGCAAGGCGCTTGGCGATCACGCGGCACGTTTCGAGGGCGGAGTTCCGGGAGTGCTGCAAGGCACTTATTCCTACGTTCTGCAGGATGAGAACGGCCAGGTCTCGCTGACGCATTCGGTTTCCGCTGGACTTGACTACGCTACGGTCGGCCCCGAACACGCTTGCCTGCACGATTGCGGCCGCGCCGAGTATGTCTCCGCCGACGATTCTCATGTGCTTGAAGCGGTTTCGCGGCTGGCCCGCACGGAAGGCATTCTGCCCGCGCTGGAAAGCGCCCACGCGGTCGCCGAGTGCATGAGGATTGCGCCGGGGATGGCGTCGCATGACATACTGGTAGTCAATCTCTCTGGCCGCGGCGACAAGGACATGGGAATCCTGGCGCGCGAGTTGGGCATTCAGGGAGCATAGGGCAAAAATCAGCCTATAAAGATCAATCCAATGGCACTCCGATTCCAGCAACATCCCGGCCTTGTCGTGTACCTCACTGCAGGGGACGCGGGCCTCTCACCCCGCAACCATCGCAGCGGCGACGGCGCAGATTGGTCTGTGACCCGCGACATCGCTTTGGCTGCGATCGACGCCGGAGCCGACGTGATTGAGCTTGGCGTGCCCTTCAGCGATCCACTGGCTGACGGCCCGGTGATCCAGCGGGCCAGCGAACGCGCTCTTGCTCGCGGCACTCGCCTTATCGATGTTCTTGCTCTGGCTCGCGAACTGCGCAATGCGCGACCTAAAGCCGGCCTGGTGATCTTTTCGTATCTCAATCCCATCCTGCGCTACGGCCTGCGCAAGCTCGCCGACACAGCCGCTGAAGCAGGCGTGGATGGCGTGCTGCTGACTGACATGATCGTCGAAGAAGGCGCTGAATATATGGCCGAGATGGAGCGGGTGAACCTGTCCCCGATCTTTCTCGCCGCGCCCACCAGTCCCGATGAACGCCTCAAGGCCATCGCCGCGCATAGCAAGGGCTTTATCTATGCTGTCTCCCGCACCGGCATCACCGGCAAGCAGAAGAATCTAACCGCAGACGCAGCCGCGCTGGTCGAACGCATTCGACGCTGGAGCAAGCTGCCGGTAGCCGTCGGGTTCGGCATCTCCAACGCGGATCATGTGACCGAGGTCGCTAAGTTCGCAGATGCGGCGGTCATCGGCAGCGCGATTGTTGAGTTGATCGAGAGAACCACTCTCGAACATGGTGAAGGGCAAGCACCCGGTGCAGTGGCTCGATTTATCGAGGGTCTGCGCCAGCCGCAAACGGTGCAGGCCCTTTAACAGCAAGGCTGGGAGGAAGAATCCGGCCTTCGCTCGACGAACCCTTGCAGGCGGTTTCCAGCAGCGTGTTTCGCTACGGTTCACCGCAAAGTTTGGTTTGACTTATTTCTCCTGGCGGACGAGATTCAGGCGCGAAAACAACATCCGCATGAATCTCCAAGCCAGAACAACACGAGGCAGATATGACGTTGGAAGAATTGCGGAAACAGATCGATGAGCTCGACCGCCAGCTGGTGGTGTTGCTTAGCCAGCGCGCTGAGACGGCTCTCGAGGCCGGCCGGCTCAAGGTAGCGACTTCGCTGCCCATCTACGAGCCGGCGCGCGAAAAGGTGATCTACGAAAATGTTCGCGCGGCTAACAAAGGGCCGTTGCCGGATATCGAGTTGACGCACATCTTCGAGCGCATTATCGACGTCATGCGCGCCTTGCAGAGAAATGAGTTGGCCAGTCAAAGACTCGCTCAGGGGAATGCCCAGGCATCGGTCCCGAGCCACGAAGCAGGCGTGCAGTCGCCCGAGACGGGGAACAGGCAATGATCGTAGCAATGCAGGAACACGCAACCGAAGAACAGATCGACGCCATCATCGAACGCATGATTGAGGCAGGCGTCAACGTACACCGCACCACTGGAGCCACGCAGACAATCCTGGCCGGCGTGGGTCCCACGCTTTCCGTGGATATCGAAGAGTACAAGCTGCTGCCCGGCGTGCTCTCCGTCCATCGCATCAGCTCACCGTACAAGCTGGCTGGCCGTGCGTGGAGGCCTGAAGGCACTATTGTCGAGTTCAATCACGGAGTCAAGGTTGGCGGCGAAGAGATTCCCATCATGGCTGGCCCTTGTTCGATTGAGAGCCGCGAACAGATTTTCCTCACTGCGCAGCAGGTTAAGGAAGCTGGCGCAACGTTCCTGCGCGGCGGAGCCTTCAAGCCGCGCAGTTCGCCGTACGCCTTCCAGGGCATGGGCATTCCCGGCCTCAAGCTGATGCGTGAGGCTGCCGATGCCTTCGGTCTGCTGGCTATCAGCGAGGTCATGGAGATCTCGCAGATCGAGCCCATGCTGCCGTACGTCGACTGCTTCCAGGTGGGCGCGCGCAACATGCAGAACTTCAACCTGCTGCGCGAGCTGGGCAAGGTGCGCAAGCCTATCCTGCTCAAGCGCGGCATCGCTGCAACCATTGAAGAGCTGCTGCTCTCGAGCGAATACATTCTCGCTGGCGGCAACTACGACGTGATCCTCTGCGAGCGCGGAATCCGCACCTACGAGACCTATACTCGCAACACGATGGACATCTCCGCGATTCCGGTGATCAAGAAGCTCTCGCACCTGCCCATCATCGGCGACCCTTCGCACGGCACCGGCCGCCGCGACATGGTTCCAGCGATGGCCAAGGCTGCGGTTGCAGCGGGCGCGGACGGCATCATCGTCGAGGTCCATCCCAACCCGGACAAGGCGCTTTCCGATGGCGCGCAGACACTCTTCCCCGATGCCTTCGCCAAGCTGGTAGGAGACCTGAGTCTGATCGCGCAGGCAGTCGGACGAAGCGTCTACACGAGCGCTCCAGCCACCACCAACGCATAACGCGCGACAAGAAAGCGTGAATGCCAGAGCGTGAATGATTGATAGTGTCCTAATCCTCGGCACAGGCCTGCTCGGAGCATCGACAGGCCTGGCATTGCGCGCTGCTGGATTTCAAGGCACGATCACTGGCTGGGATAAAGACCCTGCGCAGACGCGTGAGGCGCTGCGGCTTGGGGCGATCGATGCTATTACAGATGATCCGCTGACGGCTGCGCGGCAGAGCCAGCTTATCCTTCTGACGACGCCGGTCTACGCCATCCTGGATTGGATGGAGCAACTGGCTCCAATCCTCGCTCCCAACCAGCTCATGACCGATGTCGGCAGCACTAAGGCGGCCATCACCGAGGCAGGTAACCGGCTCTTCAACCAGCCGGGCCGCGCGGCGTTTTTGCCAGGACATCCCATGGCCGGCAAAGAGGTCAGCGGTGCGGCGCAGGCCGATGCCGCGCTCTTTCGCGGAGCCGTCTGGATCTTCACCACCGACCCATGGATATCGCAGCAGAGGGAAGGCGATATTACCCCCGAAGCCGCGAGCTTTGGCATGGATTGGATGGAGCTGATTCGCAGCTTTGGCTGCCGCGTGATGGAGCTCGAAGCTGCACGTCACGACGAGCTGGTCGCATGGGTAAGCCATCTGCCGCAGTTTCTTTCGACGGCGCTTACTGCGTTGCTGCAAACTGAGCTCGGCGGCGCTCCCGAGCTTACCGCCGTCGGTGGCCGCGCGCTGCGCGAGATGACGCGCCTCGGCTCCAGCCCTTATTCGATGTGGCGCGATGTTGCTTACACCAACACTGAAGCCATCGCCAAGGCTATCGCCGCGCTCGAACAGCGCCTTGCGCATCTGCGCGAGAACCTCCGCACTCCTGAGTTGCGCGACGAATTCGACCTGGCCAACCGCTTCCGCAAAAGCTAGCGACAGCTTTTCCAAAGGAGACGGATTGTTATTCCGTCCCTTCGCGTGCACCCTTCCAGAGATCGATGCCGCTCTCTTTCGCGTTTCGGTCGATGGCTTCCAGCTCAGCCTGTGTGAACTCCGGCTTGTGCAAGGCATCGAGCGAGTTATCCAGCTGCTCGACGTTGCGAGCGCCGATCAGCGCCGATGTCACACGGCTATCGCGCAGCGCCCATGCAATCGCCATCTGCGCCAGCGACTGCCCACGACCATGCGCAATCTCATTCAGTTCCCGTACACGCTTGAGGTTGTCGTCGTTCAGGAACGAGCCGAGGAACGAGCCGTTAGCCCTGGCGCGTGAATTCTCTGGAATGCCGTTGAGATACTTGTCCGAGAGCAGTCCCTGTGCGAGCGGAGAAAACGCGATGCAGCCTACGCCCAGCTCATCCAGCGTGCTCAGCAGCTCTGTCTCGATCCAGCGGTTCAACAGCGAGTACGACGGCTGATGAATCAGCAGCGACACGCCCTCGCTCTTGAGGATCTTCGCCGCCTCGCGCGTGCGCTCCGGGCTATACGAAGAGATGCCCACATAGAGTGCCTTGCCCTGCCGTACAGCATGGGCCAGCGCGCCCATCGTCTCTTCCAGCGGCACCTCAGGGCTTGGTCGATGCGAGTAGAAGATGTCCACATATTCGAGGCCCATACGGGCTAGACTGTCATCGAGCGAGGCCAGCAGATACTTACGCGAGCCTCCCATGCCATAAGGTCCGGGCCACATATCCCAGCCGGCCTTCGACGAGATGATCAGCTCATTGCGATAGGGGAGAAAATCCTTACGCAGAATGTGTCCGAAGTTTTCTTCGGCGGAGCCATACGGAGGGCCGTAGTTGTTGGCCAGGTCGAAGTGCGTCACGCCGCGATCGAAGGCTCGCCGCAACACCGCCCGGCCAGTCTCGAAAACATCGGCGCCGCCGAAATTCTGCCATAGCCCAAGCGAGATTGGAGGCAGCACGATTCCCGATCGTCCGCATCGCCGGAATGTTGCGTCTTCATACCTCTTGGCATCGGCCAGATAGCTCATTCTGTTTCTCTCCTGTGTCTGCGTTTCACGCCGCTCTCAGATCATAGCCGCCGCCACACGGGGAGAGGCAAGGTGCAGAGCCGTAGATAGAGATAAATCCCTTTATCTGTACACATGCGCGCTTTGCGGCATACAATCTCCGCGATGAATGGCAATCGTTTTCCCTTCGCCCGAAAAATTCTTTTCGGTTTCATGCCGACTTTCGTTTGCTGCATTTCGCCATGCTTTCTGGGCGGCCAGACAGCAGCAGTCGCGCCGGCGCAGAAGCCGGTAACGCCAGAGTGGGCGCAGCCGGGTTCTGCAACGCACAACCAGGTGGCCCCGCCGGCGGATTTTCATCGGCCAACGACGACGTTCAATACGCCGATAGGGATCTTCGATGGCCAGTCGGATGTGGGCAGCGCGGCCATTCCCGGCAGCGCCAGCTATGATGCGGCGACGAAACAGTACACGATTCACTCCGCCGGGTACAACGTCTGGTATACGCGCGACGAGTTTCGGTATCTCTGGAAGAAGATGTCGGGGGATGTCTCGATGGCCGCCGACATTTCTTTCCCCGATCCCAATGGCTATGGCGATCGTAAAGCTGTGCTCGTCATCCGGCAAAGCCTTGAGGATGATTCGAAGGAAGCCATTGTTGCTCTGCATGGAGCGGGCATGATTCAGCTGGCGCAGCGCGCGGAAACCAATATCCGCGTCAAAGACATGGAGTATCGCATCGGAGGCCGCGGGCTGCCCGGCGGAGCGAGCCCCGACAGCCTGGTTAACGTTTCAGCGCAGCGCATCGGCATCGAAAAACATGGCGACTCTTTCGCGCTTTTCGTCAGCCTCGAAGGCGAGCCCATGCACCAGTTCGGGCCGCCCATCACGCTGCATCTCGACGGGCCATTCTATGTCGGCATCGGCTTCTGCTCGCACATGCCGGATAAATCCGATACAGCGGTGCTCTCTAACGTGGTTCTCGAAAATTCGGCGGGCAAGGTTCGTTGAGCCTGCCTGTGCGCAGGGGAACAGCATTGGTTTAGTCCAGCCATTTACAATCGAGCAGTGCAGACTGATCAGCGCTCCGCCATCATTGAGGCAGACAACCTAACCAAGGTTTATCGCTCAGGCCGAATTGAAGTGCCCGCCGTTCGCGGCGTCTCCTTCTCGGTCGAGCGCGGCGAATTCATCGCCATCGTCGGCCCTTCGGGGTCGGGTAAATCGACGCTCTTCTACCTGCTGGGCGGGCTGACGCGCGCTACTTCAGGCCGCGTTATCATCGACGGCGTAGACTTCGCCAGCCTCGACGACGCGGCACGCACGCGGCTACGCAAACAGCGCATCGGCTTCGTCTTTCAGCGCTTCAACCTGCTGCCTACGCTTACGGCCATGGGTAACATAGAGATCGCGCACGCCATCAGTGGACAGAAAGAACCTCTGGATATGGCCTATCTCGATCATCTCAGCGAGCTGCTCTCGATTAAAGGCCGCCTCGATCATCGCCCCTCTGAGCTCTCCGGCGGCGAACAGCAGCGCGTCGCTATTGCCCGCGCGCTCATCACTCGTCCGGCGATCGTGCTGGCCGACGAGCCCACAGGCAATCTCGACACCAAGAACTCCGACGCAGTGCTGGCCATGCTTCGCCGCTCGAACAAAGAGCTGGGCCAGACGGTGCTGATGATCACCCACAATCTCGAGGCGGCAGCCATCGCCGACCGCATCCTGCAGGTGCGCGACGGACAGATCATCTCCAACACGACAACGCAGTACGCAGCTCCTGCCGTAGCAGGCTCAGCGCCAATCATGCCTCCACCCGCCGCCGGCAGCGGCGCATCGATCTAAGTAGCTAAAGCTTTGAAAATAGCAGAAATTGAGGTTTCGGCAATCGGCGTGGCGGTTTGACCGCATCCACCCAGCCCGATATACTCATTTAGGTAACAAGCGGGAGTAGCTCAGTGGTAGAGCATCGCCTTGCCAAGGCGAGGGTCGCGAGTTCAAATCTCGTCTCCCGCTCCATTCCGCCCTCCGGTGCCAGCCGGGCAGGCTACGGCAGGAATGGATTGTAAGAACCCCTTCAAATCAGCCTTGCCAGGGCGCGGTACCCAAGTGGTAAGGGAGAGGTCTGCAAAACCTTTATGCGTCGGTTCGATCCCGACCCGCGCCTCCATTCCTTTCAGCGATTCGCATTGCTAGAAGTTCAGCGTGCCGGTATTCTCAATCCGGAAGGGGCGCTGCATCATGGGTAAACCTCCAGTAGCGGGAAGGGCCGCATCGCGGCCGCCGCGGGTTGCGGGACACACCGCATCCGATCCGCGCGGCAGCGCCGATCTTTCTTCGAAGCCGCTCGGATCGTATCAACTTACGCCTCTCAACCTGACGGATAGCCTGCGCTCACGCATCCATCTTCTTTCGCCGGAGGACGCGCTGCATCTCGATCCGATTGTGTGGGCGGCTCCGCGGCTTCGCCTGGAAATTCCCTATCCCGACTTTGCTCACACTTCGGGATTCAAGCTCGCCATGGACCCTCCTGACAGCCAGACCCTGTCTCCCAGGGAGGTGCTTCAGTGCATCAACGACAAGTCCGAGGGTGTGCGGTGCGGACTCGATCTGTCGCTCGATCCGGGCACGTTCAGTCTTTCGGTCGTGGCGCGCGACTGGAACCTGAAGACCTTTCGGCGCGGGGCGTTTCTTGCCGACGTGCTGCATGAGCCCACGGCCAGCGTGCAGCTATCGTTCAATCCGCCAGGAAGTTACAATCCTCTGGCGGGGCCGACTGGATATGGCCCCATGGCTGCAGGCATCTCTGTCACCGCGTTGAACCTGCATTTCCAGCGCAACGGGGAAGAGTTCTTCGAGCTTGCCTTTGCACAGTTAGGGGTTCAAGTGGATGCGAATGGAAGGATGGGATTTCCATTGTCGGTCCAAGGGGAGTTGCACGACATCTTCGCTCCCAATCTATCGCTCACGATCAGTGCCGGCGGCAGCCTGGCGCAGCAGGACGATAAGAAATTCCACCTGTCGTGGACTCCACCCGTAGTTGGCCTGCTCTGGCATTGGGGCAATCCCTGAGCAATGCGCAGCTTCATGGCGAGGCTGCTGATCAATCGCATCAGGATGGCGCGAGTGACGTTACATACACGCGCCGCCAGATGCCGGGAATGCCGCGGACGAGGTAGTGCAGCGTGACGTGCTGGCCCACTTCGTAGTTCTGCGACTCTGGAATATTGGCGGCGTAACCTACGTCCGCCGAGAGCGCGTCGACGTGGATCACGAGGATATAGCACTCGGCGATTGGAATGCGGTTGGGACCATAGAAACTATCTCGATTGGAGCCGGATGGGTATTGCACATATTCCCCAGCGGGCTTGTGGATTTTGCTGCGGATGATTCCGCTCGCTACCTTCACTTCCGCGGGACGGAGAAACGCGAACCATGTTCCGCCTGCAAACAAGGCGCAAATCGATGCGAAGACGAAGAGCAAATATCGTGACATTGACCTGACCTCAGTTCTAACTCATATTGCATCGAATTGCTTCTCGAGTGGTTGACATCGTGACTGGAGTTCCTGCCAGAGGCCGCTAACCCCGGCCAAGCGCAACTCGATCGTCCGGCAGGAGATTCGCTGGTGATGGCGATTATCTGGCGCCTATTTTCCGCCCCCGTACTTCTGCTCCCAAAGTTTGTCCGCTTCATCTTTCGTAACATCTGGCTGATTATGATCGATGGTCATGTTTTTAACTGGCTGACCTTTATCGTCGACGGTATTCGGAGTGTATGGATAGTCGAGCACACCGGGGGCATCCGCCACTCCGCCATTACTCGGATCAACAACATCCCCTTGAGAGGCGCCGATAGCCCGGTGCCGGCCTTCCAATACATACACGTCACCGTCTTCATTAAAGCCGGCGAGGCTGTCTGTCGTATTGTTTCGATCTGGCGTAGCCTCCTTAAGGGTTACTGCATTTTCAGCATCGAATCGTATTCGCTGCTCGCCATCCGGCAACTCGTAAACAACATGGTCGTCTCCCTGTCTAACAACTGTAGCTCCAGCCGGAAGGGCGCCTAAGTTCTTGCCGGTGCTTTCCTGGTTTGCCCCGTCTTCGGGAGCATCTTTATCGTCGTCATCGCCAGTGGAGCTGCCCCCGTTACAGCTTGTTCCTCTGAGATCAACCTGCTTCAGAGGGTTGGCCGTGTAGGCGTATAAATTCATGCCTCCGGCGACGCCGATCGGATCGGACTGCAGATAGCGTCCGAGCTCGGGGCTGTAATAGCGGAAGCGGTTGTAGTGCAGGTTCAGTTCCGGATCGAAGTAGTGGCCCGGGAATCGCAGGTTGAATTCGATCCTTGCACGAGGGTCGATATGCGCTGTGCCGTATGGATCGTATTCCGCCTGCCAAACAACGTCGCCGCGCACATCCTCTACCCGCACCGGCGAACTCAGGTGATCGGTGAAGATGAAGAATGTCTCCGCGCTGCCGGACCCGCTGTCGATCGATGGATAGTCGAGGAAGAGAATAGGCGTCAATGCGAAGTGATCCGCGTAGACATAGACGCGCAGGCGGCCCGCGTGATCGATCTCGGCGATAAGCCGGTCGGAATCCCAGAAGAACTCCGTTTTGCGTTCGCCAAAGGTCTTGCTCATTCTTCGGCTCAGCGGATCGTAGTCCGCCTGCCAACAGGAGTCGGGCATTTCGCAGCGTACGAGCATGTCGCGCGAGTCGTAGTAGTAGCGCAGGACGCCGCTTTGGCTGCTGCGGCTTGCAATGTGATTTCTCTGGTTGTATTCGAACTGATCTCCGTTCGCCGCCGCCAGGCGATTGCCTTCGCGAAGCGTAACCGCCGCGAGACCCGGCTGTTGCAGAAGGTTGCCCGCGCTGTCGAAGGCAAAGTAAGCCTCGCGCGTTCCATTGGCCCGCCGGGATACGGACTTGGCAATGCGGTGGGCGGCATCATAAGTATAGGTGCTTGTCCCAGCGCGGTTGTCTTCTACGGAAAGAAGATCGCCTTCGCCTGAATACCGGTAGCGCCGCGTCCAGAGCGCATTCTGGCTGCCCTTGATGAAGAGGACCTTCAGCACACAGCGGCCCTCGGGATCGTATTGCGTAAGCTCTGAGGTGCGGCTGGAGCATGTGCGTTGCATCAGGCCGCCGCCGAGCCTCTGCACCGAATGCCGGTTGCCCGCCGGATCAATGATTCGCATCGTGCCTGTGGGCAGAATTTCGTAAGACACCTGGAAGCGATCCAGAATCACCGTCTTTTTCAGTCGCCCCCGATCCGAAAAGAGATGCTCTACTCCACGGCCGTCACGCATATCTTTGGTTCTGTACGCGAAGGCGTTGTAGGCGAACTCAACCAGATGCTTACCCGCTGTAGCCGCTGCCAGACGTCCGTCGTCGGTGTAGACGAACTCGTGCATGTCTCCCGATGCCAGCTTGCGGGAGGTCATAAGGTTGTGTTGACCGACCTCGATAGTGAGCAGCGGTTGATTGTCGCCGTCCAGTTTTTCAACGAGATTGCCGGCCATATCGTACCTGTATCGTTCCTTCAAGACGCCATGGCGGCGAACTTCCTGCAGATTTCCCTTGAGATCATAGCTGTACTCCGATCGTGTCGCACCGGAGTCGACAAGCGCCGAGGGCAGTCCATCGGGATTGTATTCGTAATGCGTTGCATGCCCGAGCGGATCGATCTTGCTTTTGCGCAGGTTCCACGAGGTGTATTCGAATTTGAATTGCGCGCCGTCATGATCATGGAAGCGCTGGGTATTGCCATTGATGTCATAAACCCACCGTCTCGGCGCACCTCGCAGGTGAGATTCATGCACCAGCAGCCCGAACTCGTCGAATTTTTGCTGAGGCACTTGCAAAGGCTCAGCCGCGCGCACCAGGCTGGCCGCGGCGCCGAGGGATTCGAGCGCTCTGTCGGAAGGCATCTGCTGAATGATCTTGCGGTTTCCCGGCAACAGTCCCCACTCCCATTGCATAGGGGAGTTCGGCATGCGGCGAGGCCTTTTGACAGGCGGCAGCCCATCGCCCTCGGTGGCAAATACACCGAGCGAAGATAACTTGCCCAGGCGGCCAGTTCCTTTGCCGTAAACGATGCTAGATACATTCCGGTTC
The DNA here is from genome assembly GCA_036271955.1 of Acidobacteriaceae bacterium. Taxonomy (GTDB): domain Bacteria; phylum Acidobacteriota; class Terriglobia; order Terriglobales; family Acidobacteriaceae; genus Acidicapsa. The sequence goes on along the minus strand of DATAZR010000195.1, from coordinate 7,129 downwards.
TCGTCTATCTCCTCCAGAAGCTTCCCGGAAGGATCGCGAACGAACTCCCGCGAGCCGCCATGAGGATCGATGATCCGAATCACCTTGCCTTCGGGATGAAGATAAGTCCAAACTCCGCCGTCAGCCTTGGTAACAAGGGTGACTTCTTCCTGCACCAGGTACTCGAGCTTCGTATCGTGCAGCCCGTCCTGCCCAACGGATCGAATGCAGCGTCCAACCGCGTCGTACTCGAACAAGAAGGAAAAGCCACGCCGGTCGGTGCGTTTGGCTACTCGATTCCATGGGTCATAGCCGAGCTGAAACTCATTCCCATAGGGATCTTTGGCCCAGATCAGATTGCCTGCGGGGTCATACTTGTACTGGAGCAGCGAGCGGGCCGCCTGCGTCACGCTGCTGTCGAGCAGCAGTTCGATCACATGCCCGTAGCCGTCATAGCGCAGGTGAATGCGGTGAGACGTGCTGCGAATTTCTTCCAGCCTGTGGCTCGGGCCATAGTGGAAGGAGATCGATTTCTCCCCTCGTATCTCGCGCGAGATTGGAATCGCAAGCTGATCGCGATAGTCGAACTCCATCGTGGGCATATCGCTCTGATAAATGCGATATAGGTTGGCATTCACACGATGCAAAGTATGGGAGGCCGCGGTGAATCGCTCGCCGTCTTTGGTCATCGCAGGAAACCCAATCGTCGCACCCAGTGGGCCGACATAGCGCAATCCGTCGATATCAAAGATCAGCCAGCGGTCATAGCCATGCGTGTGGCCCCATCCCAGCGCATAATGCGTACGGCAAAGCGAACTGTCATAGTGGCGCACCCACTGAAATGGAGCCAGCTCCGGCATGCGGAAGTCGAGCGCGCGGTCGACATTGGCGCCAGAGACAATGTTGACCGGATCGCCAACCAGCGTGAGTGCGTCTTCGGCATTTGTAAAAAGACAATTCATGGTCACGGTATCGGGCACGACGTGTTTGCTGCTTCTTCTTCGGACTCTTCTTCTGGCGGCGACTTGGCTGTGAACCGGCTCAGCTTCGAAAGCAGAAGATCTACGGGATTGGGTATGTCGATCATGGGAAAGCCGCCGATCAGGACCGTCGGCTGGCCGATCAGCAAGGCTCCAATCGATGGCGGAATGCCGGGATCGGTGCCCATGGTCTGAGAGAGCGCCATGGCGATAGCATCGGCGGCCATCTGCGCCGCTCCCATCGCCGCTGACATTGCCTTCGCAGAGGCCATCGCGGCGTCATCGTCTACGGCTGCTTCGGCGGCGTCGGCTACCACGCCGGCTAATCCGGCCACCATTCCAGCAACCTGGAGAGCTTTGCCGGCAACACTGGCCGCTGTGCCGACCGCGGCCATGATCGCTCCGGCATCCACTGTCCGGCTCTCGCCTTTCACGCAGGCGACGCAAACGTCTCCCATGCGGGCCGCGCGATGGCCGCCGATGAAGACATTCGAAGAGCCGGTCTTGATCTGGAAGATCGGAGCGAGCCCTCCGCATGTGAAGGCATATCCGAGATCCTTTACCCGGGCCGCTGGCAGTCCACTGATCAGCACACGGGTAAAGGTTCCAAGCGTCACCGGCCCCAGGCTAGGCAAGGGAATCGGGGGCGCGGGAGGAATCAGGCTGGGAGGATGCGAATGGGCGTGGGGCGTGCCGACATACATCGTTGTCAGCGTCGCTGCCGGCATGCTGGGGAAGATCGCCGCGAGCGGTGCGGTCAGATTGGCAAAGCCGATGTCCAGCATCTCCTTGGGCATCGCCAGTGCGCTCATTACTGTACCGATGGTCTGCTGCACCAGCCGGATGGTCTTTGCAACATTCTGCGCGGTCTGCACTGTCTGCAGTCCAGGCGGCAGAGGAGGACCAGGCGGGGTGGGCGCAAGCAGATCGTGCCAGCCCTTGGACACCGCGGACAACGAAGTGCCCATGTTGCCGAGAACTCCTGCCGAGCCCAGCTGGTCTCCCAGGGTTCCCTGGCTTGGAGCGAGTGGCGGTGCGGCTGCATCTGGCGCGGCTGCCGCTGGTGCAGCTTGATTCGGAGCAGCGCCCGAAGAACCCGCTCCGGAAGAACCAGATCCAGATGAACCCGGACCCGCCGTACCCGACCCGGAGGAACCGGAACCAGAGGAGCCCGATCCAGCACCACCTGCGCCAGACGAGCCCGATCCTGAGGAACTTGAGTTCGAGGAGCCTGACGATCCCGAGCCTGATCCACCGGAGCCCGAGGAACCAGATCCCGATGTGGTATTCGCTGAACTGGGCTGCGATGGCCCCGGCGAACTCTCGCTTCCAGCGCCCGGTGTGTCCGGTGCTGGAGCCGCGTCGACCTGCTGCGACAAGCTGTCGTGTGCATCTCCCCAGCCCATGGTCACCGTCCTGCTAGCTGGCCGTGCGCCTCGGCCAGACGGGTGTCGATGGCCTGAACCTCACGCGCGTTGTTCATGGCCATGTAGTGGCTGCGCAGCCGCAGCAGCATGTTCTGTTCGATTTCGGCGTGTTCCAGCTTGCAGGCAATCTCGGCGCCCCGATGCCAGTTCGTCACCGCCTCTTCGTACTTGCCCTGGGTGTACTGGCAGTAGCCGAGGTTCTCGATCGACTGCAGCTTGGTGAAAGGATTTCTCAGCACCGTAGCCAGCTTTTCGGCGTTGTCATAGTAGGCCTCGGCCTCGGCCAGCCGCGACTGTCCAAGGCGTAGATTCGCCAGGCTCAGCAACGCGTTCAGCAATATGGGAAGCTGCGGATGTTCTCCGATGGTGGCACATGAAAATGCAGTCTCGAAACATCGCGCAGCCTGCTCTTCGTGGCCCATGCGCTGGTGAATTTCCCCCACGCTGTGAATCGCCATCGCCACCATCGGCGCGTTCTCGATCTTGGTGTGAAACTTGAGAACCAGTGCCTGCTTTTTGAGCGCTTCATCGAACCTGCGCTCCGTAAAATCAAGCTGAGCGCTCAGGAATATCGCCTGGATTCGTTCGTGCAGGGGAAGGTCGGGGCTCGACGCCTCATCTTCAAGAGACTTGTCGATCGCAGCAGGGCTCAGGTCGGGACAATAATGCGCCACGCGGCTCGTCTGGTCCCGCTGGAGAAAGCCGCTGAGCTGCGCTGTCAGATCTTCTCGTAGAAAGAAGCGAAGATGGTGAAACCACGGAAACGGATTTGCATGGCGCATAAGCGCGCTGAACAACGCTGCATGCGACACGGGGTCTGAGATCTGGGTCGGACAGAAGGCCCAGACACAAATGAAGCCTTCGGATGCGGGCAGCAGCGTGCGGCCAAATGTTGCAAGCTCGCGCAGGCGTTCCACCGGATCGAAAGCTTCATCGCGGAGTGAGTCGGGCAGCGGCGGCCACGGCGGCATCTTCTTGGCTTTCATCGCGGCCTGCATGGCCTCATACTTCGCGATAAAGCTCTTCGATACATCTCTTACATACTGCCCCGCCGTGCCGAAGGGTTCGGCATGTATCCAATACATCTCCGACGTGCTGGATTCATCGTTGCTCTCAAGGCACTTCATCATCGTGATCGCGTCGGGATCGGAGCAGCGTATGACCAGTGCCGCATTGTCGCGCTGATCGACAAACGAGGCGAGGTCTTTCGTGATTTGCTCGATGAGTTTTCGCATGATCAGTTGATCTTCACTACCGCGCCCGAAATGTTGTGCATGCCGACAGCATTGACATTGATGCCGGCTCCGGAGATTGCCACCTTCTGTACATCGCAGACCATGTTCTGGTTGCCTACGCCCGCCTTCACCGTCTGTGCTCCGGTGATCTGGATGTTTTTCCCGGAGATGACGATCGTCCCATCCTGCTTGAGGCTGATGAAGCTCTCGCCGCAGTGCAGGAATATCTCCGTCTTGGCGTCTATCGTGATTTTGGCGTTGTTCGATTGCACGAGGATGTTGTTTGCCACGTGCGTTTCTTGATTGGAGTCGTATGTCTCATGCACATCTCCCTTCACATGATGGGTGTGGGTGCCTTTCTGTACATCCATCTTGAAGTTGCCCTGGGATATGGTGATGGCGGTATCTTTGGTGATCGTCTCAGTATGCGTGCCAGTGACACTGATGGTGCGATTGTTTTTTACCGTCTGCGTATCGTCGTGCTCGACGGTCGTGCCCATGTCGTACTGCGCGTGAACGGTGATCTGCTCCTTGGACTTGGTGTCGTCCATGGAGATTTCGTTGTATCCGCCGCCGCCCTTGGTGCTGTTCGACTTCATGCCGCTGACCATGCCCTTGTCGGGAAGCGGATAGGGCGGCATCTGGTCGCCGTTGTAGACGCGGCCAGTAATGATGGGCTGATCCGGATCTCCTTCCAGAAAGTCCACAATCACTTCCTGGCCAACGCGCGGTATTTGGACGGAACCCCAGCCGCTGCCCGCCGAGGGTTGCGATACGCGAATCCAGCAGGACTTGTCCTCGGGAGCGCCGGTGCTGCGGTCCCAGTGAAAACAGACCTTCACTCGTCCATATTTATCGGTGTAGATTTCTTCGCCGCTTGGGCCAACCACGGTCGCGGTCTGCGAGCCGCGCATCACCGGCTCCGGCGTGACCCGCGGCGGACGAAAGCTGGTGGCGGAGGGAATGCATTCAAATCGATTGGAGTATTTCAGCGGCTTGGCGTTGTCTTCGGAGGAATCAGAAAATGTGCCAGCCTGGCTAGCCGAGTGATAGACCGATGTAAGCTGGTATTCTCCGTTATCGCCCGCCCGGAAATGATTAGCCAGGGTAAATAGCATACCCGGCGCAAAGTCATAGCAGCTCCCAGACCCACTTATCATCAGCGAGGGGGTTCCTTCCTCCTCGATGCGAAGGTTGGCCAGGTATGTGCCGCGGGTGAAGTTATCGTATTCTCCCGGATAGTCGTATATTTCGTAATCGGCTTTGATAGGGTTTTCGGCGCTCCGCGTCAGGTTGAGGCTGGGCGTCATGAAGTTATAGTCGCGATGGGTATACTTGCCAGGACGTATCTCCGCTCCGCCCGACCACTGCGAAATTACATTGGTTGCCGCGCCGTAGTCATAACTCAAGAGGCTGCTTTCCGGACCCTTCTCGGAGTAACTCGGATAATTCGTAATAACGAGAAGATGCTCGTCTTCGGAGTGCTCAAAAAAGTACCAGATACCTTCTTCCTCCATGAGCCGGTTCACAAAGTTGAAGTCCGTCTCGCGGTACTGCACGCAGTACTCGCGCTTTGCCTGTTCGCCGTGCAGCCTGAGTTCAAATCGGGCGGCTGTCTGGTATTCCGGCTTGGCAAAGATTTGGCTGATGATGTCGGGAACCGAGAGGTTTTGAAAGATCCGGCAGTCGCTCTGGCGCGTCAGCAGCCATAGCCATGGAACGAACGTAGCCCGGTATTCGGCAAGGCCCAGCGAGTTCGACCCATCTGCCCCTTTGGTCCCCCCGGCATGTGAAATCGCGCTGATTATGCCTTGGAAGTTCCGCTCTTCGCCATCCGGCAGGTTAAGTGAGATCATCGCGGCCTGACCAAGCACGGAAGTCAGATCGATATCCGCGTCTGGAGATTGCAGGTGTAGATCGAACTGAAACAACCGCGAGATGGCTTCATAGCCAGTGAAGCCGGCCAGCAGGAAGAGATCGCCTCCGAGAGGCGTCTTCCTTGGGTCGTCGGGCGGTATCGCTATCTTGACCGCACGATTTTCCTGCGTATAAATCCGGAGATCCAAAATCGAATTTGCCATGATGTCGAGTCCAGGATGACGTCAATGAAGATGGCAGCAACTCTGCCTGTGCGGGGAACCGCCAAAAATCAGCCTTGCATTCGTACGGAAGGGTCTTCGCCAGGCGCAGAGAATCGGAAAAACGCAAACTGCACAGCTCACGCGCCGGTGGAGTCAAACCTTGTGTACTGGCGATCGGGGTTCAAACGTCGCCATGAAGATGGTGTGGTGGAATGCCAACCTGCATATCAAAAAGAAGCCCAGCAAGGAAGAAATTGGGCCCTAATCCAGGGAATATCCACGCCGCCGACTTTGGATGGTGCGGCAAAGCTGAAGTCCGTTTCATGAATATATACAGCTACTGAGCCCATTTTCAATTTCCATTTTTGAGGCGCAATTCGCCAGTCGGCTTCGGGACTCTAAAGCGCTGCGGCGGCTGGACGGCGATGGAATGTGGATCGCTACCCGCAAACCTGGCTTTGCATGGCCTCTCATTCTCAGCCCTGTCTCCCTCCCCTGTCGTCCGATTCGAGTCTCCCCACCATCCCCGTTGCCCTCAGCTTGCCGTCCGGCAGATTTTTCTGAGGAGCAAGAGGGGTTTCCCCCTCACTTTGCGCAGTTCCATGCAGAGTCCCGATCTTTGTGTCGTGAAACCAATGTGCGAGAAGTCCGAATCCTGCCCGTGAGCACCTGTTGGTTTGCCGTAATCGGCACATGTCACAGGGTTTGTCGACCGGAATTTGGGCTGCGGATTGAGTCGCAGAGTAGTTCGGGATTGGAGAAGGAGTTGAGCATGACGCTACGCCAGAGAATGAATTGGTTAACGATTGCCCTCGTGTTCTGCGGATTTCCCCTGGCGGGCACAGCCCAGCGAATCGGGGCAGGGGATCGGCTCGCATCCTCTTCCTGCGTCGGCGGAAATCCTTCCGGCGTGCTCACTGTGCGTGCTCCCGAGAGCGGCATTCCCCAACTCAGCCTTTGCGAGGGCCGCACCCTTGGCAGCGGGCTGTCGTCCATCGGGCAGGCTCAGCCAGTCGCGCTTGCTTCAGGCGACTTTGACGGGGACGGCATGCCCGACCTGGTCAGCGGTTTCAGTTCCGGCAACAGCGGCAGGATCGCCATTCATCGCGGCAACGTAAACGCGCTCTGGCCTTACGGCGCGGCGCTTCGCAACGGCCCTCCCCCCGCATTTCTTCCCAATCCACGCAGCTTTTCTATACCGGAATCCCCTGACTTCATCGCGATCGGCGACTTCGACGCCGATGGCCGCCTGGATATTGTGACCGCGCATCCGGGAAGCTCCAATCTATATTTCCTGCGTGGCGATGGCCGTGGAGGCTTCGGTGCAGCACAGCCTGTCCCCCTGGGCGGAGCCATAACCGCGATGATCTCCGGCGAAATCAATCGCGCCGATGGCCTCGCCGACATTGTCGTGGCTGTAAATACAG
>DATAZR010000194.1:0-18171 GCA_036271955.1 Acidobacteriaceae bacterium | reverse complement strand
AGTTTGTTGTGCTGGCGCAGACGCCGCAGGGGTTTCGATTTGGGCTGCTGCAGCAGGCCTTTGCCGAGGCTACCGAAGATGGATTTGTGGGAACCGATGAGGCAAGCGTGGTGGAGCGGGCCGGTCATCCGGTGGCCGTGGTGCCCGGTTCTCAGGTTAATCTGAAGATTACTCAACCCGGGGACCTGGCGCTGGCGGAATTCTATCTGCACCAGCGGGGATGAACCTTAAAAGAATTGCGGAAAGAAAGCACACTATGGATACACGCATTGGGTTTGGCTGGGATTCGCACGCGTTCAAACCGGGCGTTCCGCTGCGTATTGGCGGCATGACGCTGGAGCACTCCGAGGGGCTGGCTGGCCATTCGGATGGGGATGTATTGCTGCACGCGATTACCGATGCGCTGCTGGGAGCGGTGGCGGCGGGAGATATTGGGAGCTTCTTTCCGCCGGGCGATCCGCGCTGGAAGGATGCGGATTCGGCGATCTTTTTGAATCTGGCGCTGGAAGAGATTCAGCATGCGGGCTACGGCATTGTGAATGTGGATACGACGCTGGTGCTGGCGGCGCCGAAGATCTCTCCCATTGCGGGGGAGATGCGGGTGCGCGTGGCGGAGCTGTTGTCTGTCGATCTCGACCAGGTGAGCATCAAGGCCAAGACTCCCGAAGGACTGGGACTCGATCATGTGGCCCAGGCTCATGCGGTGGTGCTGCTGGAACGAGTGCGCGACCCTGAGGACCTGAAAAGCATGTCGGCTGTGATCCAAAGTCAGCGGGAGCTTGAGGATGTGGTCGAGGATCTGCTGACCCAGGTGCATGGCGTGCCGAAGCGGCGGGAGATTGTGCCGGCTTTCGATACTGAGGACATTACATAGGCAGCAAAGTTCCCCGTTCTGTACGATTTGAGTTCCATCACACGAGCAATGTCGGAATTCCATATAGAAGCAGGAATTTATCGGACGTGACGAAAATTAGCCCCTCGATCATGGCTTGGGCCACGAGCATCCGGTCGAACGGGTCGTGATGATGCAACGGCAGGCTGCGAACCGTTTCTCCATGTTGGATCGTGACGGGCAACTCAATCATGGATCGCGCAGAAACGAGTTGAGAAACGGGCCTGGCTAGCGCGAGTTGGCCTCGGGCTTGCTTGATTCCGAGTTCCCAGGCTGTCACCGCACTGACAAACACGTGCTGAGCTGTGGAAATGCGCTGCAATGTCGATAGAGGAATCCGCTTTGGGTTCTGCTCAAGGAAAATGAGGACATTAGAATCTAGCAGCAGTGGGCTATCCGTCATTTGGGCTCGGCCTCAACGGGCTTCTCAAAGACGGAGCCAAAGGGATTCTCCGTCCCCTCATCCTGGAAGTATTCCAGGGGAATGTCCTCTTCCCAGTCGTCAGACAGAATGGTCACTCCGAGTAAATCCTGTCCATATTCTCGGTAGATTTTGGCGGGAACCTCGATTGGAATCAGCCGCGCCATGGGTTTGCCGGCTTTGGCAATGATGATTTCTTCGCCTTTGGCGGCGCGCTCGACGAGGCTGGAGAGCTGGGTTTTAGCTTCGTAGAGATTTACCTGCGTGCCGGCCATTTGAACCTCCTTCAAGAGCATGGTCTCAGATTGATTGTGAGCTTAGTAGATAGACTTGGTCAAGTTGGTCAAGTTTGAGCTGCGGTCCTATTTGTAGGGCCTTACTGGCTGGCGGGGTAGAGTCCGATGGGCCGCTGATAACATCGAAGGTTGGCACACATCATGACAGACACGAACTCTTCTATGGCTTCTATTTCGACCGACCGCCCTATTCGCGTACGCGTTGCCCCTTCTCCCACGGGCGATCCGCATGTGGGGACGGCTTACATTGGCCTGATCAACTACCTCTATGCCAGGCAGCGTGGGGGCAAGTTTGTGCTGCGCATTGAGGACACGGACCGCGCGCGCTTTGTGGCGACCAGCGAGCAGATGATCTTCGACGCGCTGCACTGGCTGGGGCTCAACTGGGATGAGGGTCCGGATGTGGGCGGGCCTTATGGGCCTTACCGGCAGTCGGAACGCACGGAGATTTATCGCGAGCACGCCGATATGCTGCTGGCCAACGGCACTGCGTATCGCTGCTTCTGCACGGCTGAGGAGCTTGAGGCGGCGCGCCAGAAGCAGATTGCGGCCAAGTTGCCGCCGCGCTATTCGGGTACGTGCCGGGCGCTTTCGGTGGAGCAGATTGAAGCAAATCTGGTGACGGAAATGCCCTTCGTGATTCGCATGAAGGTTCCGACGGAAGGCTCGACGACCTTTACGGACGAGCTGCGCGGCGAGATCACATTTGACCATTTCAACGTGGACGACCAAGTGCTGATGAAGTCGGATGGATTTCCGACGTATCACCTGGCCAACGTGGTCGACGACTACCTGATGCGCATTACGGATGTGATTCGCGCTGAGGAGTGGATTTCGTCTACGCCGAAGCATGTGCTGCTGTATCACGCCTTCGGTTGGCCTGTGCCGCGGTTCTGGCATATGCCGCTGCTGCGCAATCTGGATAAGAGCAAGATTTCGAAGCGCAAGAACCCGGTGTCGCTGGTGTACTACCGGCAGGCGGGTTTTCTGCCGGAGGCAGTCTTGAATTTTCTAGCGCTGATGGGCGGCGGGATGCCAGCCGATCTGAACAATGCTACGGAAAAGTTCACACTAGCGGAGATGGAGCAGCACTTCGATGTGAAGAACATTCGTGTGGCTGGGCCGGTCTTCGACCTGACCAAGCTGAAGTGGCTGAATGGCGAATATATTCGCGGGCTGGCGGCCGCTGATTTTTATGCGGCGCTGCGCTCGACTGTGCTTTCGGACGAGTATCTGAGCGCCATTGCTCCGCTGATCCAAAGCCGCATCGAGACGCTGGGACAGTTTGGCGACCTGACCAACTTTTTCTTTGCGGATGACGTGATGCCCGCGGCCGAAGTCTTTTTGCCGAAGAAGCGCACACTGCAGGAGACTATCGCCTTTGCCGCCGAGCAGCTTGCCGTGCTGGAAGCAACAGAATGGTCCCACGAGGCGATCGAGCCGGCGCTGAAGAAGCTGGGCGAGGAGAAGGAGTGGTCGACCAAGGAGAACTTCATGCTGCTGCGGGCGATTCTGACCGGGAGCACAATGAGCCCGCCGCTGGTGGAGAGCCTGATTGTCTTTGGCAAGGCGCGGACGCTGGACCGGTTGCGGCGCTTTATTGAAGCACAGAAGAAGCTGGCGAAGTAGTCGATCCGAACATAGGTCGTAATTCAACGGTAGACTTGTTTGCGATGAAAGCGCCCCATCTGATTCTTCTGTCGGTTTTACTTGTGGCCCGTGCGGGGGGCGAGTCCGCACCTCCGCAGCAGTTCGATCAGGTGACATCAAGAGAGTTTTTAAAGCAACTCCTTCAGGATGGCGTTTACTACTTCATTTCATCTAAGGTGGCCGAGTCCCTCACGATACGTCGTGTTGAGCCGGTTCTGGCGCACAGCGACATAGTTCCTCGGGTTTCTGGGACCGTGGTCGTTGCGTTCGAGATAACGAAGGATGGGAAAGTCCGCCACGCGATGACGGTGTCTGGGCCGAAGCTGTTGCAAGCATCTGTTCTCGCTGCCATCAGGCAGTGGAGATTCAAACCCTATATGCTGCGAGATGAGCCAATCACTGTCGCTACTTCCATTTCTTTCACCCTCTCCAATTTCTAGATGGCGCAGGCAACGTAACGTTTCTTACCTTCTGGATATCTGCTCGCCGGGCCTCCTGAGGAGCGATTCGCGGTCGATGGGATTGCCGTCGAGGATGATGGAGTTGATGCGGCGGGCGTTCCAGATGCTGGCAGTTGGGTCGGCGTCGAGGATGAGGATGTCTGCGCGGCGGCCGGGGGCGATCTGGCCCAGCTCGGTCCAATGGAACTGCTCGGAATAGTTGTTGGTTGCGGCAGCGATTGCCTCGCGCGGCGAGAGGCCTAGGCGGACGAGCATTTCAAGCTCGGTGTGCATGGAGATGCCGGGCATGGTGCCGAAGGCGGGCGCTCCGCTGGCGGCAAGATAATGCGGATACGACTCGAAGATGGCCTGATTGATGGCCCATAGTTTTGCTGCTTCCTGATCGGCTTTTTTGCGCGCGTTTTCTTCCATCCAGTGAATGGAGTAGTTGGGCAGATGGCGGGTCCAGGGAGGAAGCGGATAGTTCATTTCTCCGGTTTGAGGATCGGAGGGAGTGAAGAGATTTTTGGAATCGAGAAGCTTCGCGGCCGGCTCTTTCCAGAGATTGCGATGATCCGGCAGACGGGTGTAATAGAGGCTGAAGGTGGGAATCAAGGCGGTGCGGCTTTTCGCCAGGAACTGGCCGTAGGTGCGCCAATGCGGATCGGTAGGGGGCAGGCGCTCGGCGTAGCCGTAAGCGGTGCGGCTGGCGGAGCCTTCAGGATCATCCATCAGGGGTTGCTGCAGTTCATCGGGGACAACGCCGAGCTCGTAACGGCTCATGTGCAGCAGCGCGTCGACGCCCGCGTTCACACCAACCCGGTAAGGAGTGGAGACAAACTCGCCGTAGGTGACGAGGCCCAGCTGATGGGCATGCTCGATGATCCACTGGGTGTTGGCGGCGGTGAGATCGTGGCCCAGCCATAGGACGCGAGTGCCGAGTTTGGCGGTATCGATGAGTTGGCGGGCTGTGTCATCGGGGCTGAGCTCAACAGAGCGCCCCGGTGGATCTTTGAGTTTGTGCGCCCACTCGGGACGGTTGATGAGCAGGCTATAGTCGTCGGTGGAACCGATGCTATCGATGAGATAAATGTGCGGCGAAGGGCTGGCGTGCTGGTCGACGATGCCCCGGCGATCGTCGCTACTGGCGACCACGGTGGTGACGCCCATGTAAAGGTTGGCGCTGGCCTGACCCTGGCTGTTCATGCCGGCAAAGCCGTCGACGAGGCCTGGTATGAGGTATTTTCCGGTGCAGTCGATTACCTGTGAGCCCTTGGGAATGGGGAGGGTTGCGCGAGTGCCGACGGCGAGGATATGGCCATCCCGGATGAAGACAATGGAATCCTGAATGTCGTTTGCGGAGTGTCCCCAGGAGGTCAGGTCAATGATAGTGCCACCAGCGAGAACGAGCGGCGGGGGTGGGGCCGGTTTCGCAGGGGAGTTTTGCGATGCAAAGGCGAGTGAGCCTGAGAGGAAGACCAGACAGAAAAAGACGGGGCAGAAAAGGAAGATATGCAGCGAAAGACTGCGCCACTCCATGGCGGCTTTCGAAAGAGAGCGCGAAGGCAGCGAACGTGGCAACCTGCGTGGAAAGTTTCGCTTGAGAGATGGCATCGTGAGGGTGTTCCTCATATTGTTGCATGGCTGCTGGCCGGGGCAAGCAGCCTAAATGTTGCAATTGGGTTGATTTGATCTTGCCGGAAGCAGCCTTCGCTGCCCTGTTTGGCACGCAAGCGGCGCGCGCCCCCGGCCTCAGCGACGATTATCGTCGCTGAATATCGCTTGCCGGCGATTTTTTGCATGGTGTTTGAAATGGATTTTGAGCCTACCGGAATCTGCACCTCTAAATTGCGATCCGAGTTCGATGCCGGAGGCCGGCCAGCTGGGGCTGCAGCTGGGTATGCGCGGCCTCGACGGTCAGACCGTAGCGTGCACGGAGCTGATCGACTTTGCCGTGCTCGATGAATTGATCGGGCCAGCCAATCCGGACGACTGGAACGCTGATCCCGAGTTGGTTGAGCGCTTCGATGACCGCCGAGCCGAAGCCGCCGCTGAGAACGTGATCTTCGAAGGTGACAAAGGCCGCGGCACTGCGGGCGTAACGCTCGATGACTTCGAGATCCAGTGGCTTGACGAATCGGGGATTGATGACTGCAGCCGAGTAGCCTTCGCCGTCGAGACGTGAGGCAAGTTCCTGGGCCAGGTTGATCATGGGGCCGAGGCCGAAGATTGCGACATCTACATCGGCGCTGCGGCCGGGGGCGAGGACTTCCGCTTTGCCGATGGGCAGCAGCGTAGGGCGGGCCTTGCGAGCAACCCCGGCGACGACACCCCGCGGATAGCGGATGGCGCTGGGGCCGGGAATCTGAAAAGCGGTGAGCATCATGTCGGCGAGCTCATCTTCGTCCTTGGGAGCCATGAGGACCATCTCGGGAATGTCGCGCAGGTAGCCGATATCGAAGAGGCCATGGTGAGTCGGGCCATCGTCGCCGGAGAGGCCTGCGCGATCCATGCAGAAGACTACGGGAAGCTTTTGCAGGCAGACATCGTGGACGATGGGGTCGAAGGCGCGCTGCAGGAAGGTCGAATAGATGGCGCAGACCGGTTTAAAGCCCTGGGTGGCCATGCCGGCAGCGAAGATGACCGCGTGCTCCTCGGCGATGCCTACGTCGAAGTAGCGCTTGGGATGATGCGGACGGAAGTGATCGAGCGCGGTGCCGTTGGGCATGGCGGCGGTGATGGCGACGATCTTTTCGTCTTCGTTAGCCAGCTGAACGAGTGTGTTGGCGAAGACTTCGGAGTAGGTGACCTGGCCAGCGGGCTTGGTCTCACCGGTCTGGGGATGGTACGGACCGAGGCCGTGGAATTTCTTCTGGCCGTCGAGAGCAGGCTGGAAGCCTTTGCCTTTCTGAGTCAGGACATGGAGCAGGACCGGCTTGTTTTCGGTCTTGAGGAACTTGAAGGTCTCGATGAGCAGGGGAAGATTGTGGCCGTCGATGGGGCCGTAGTACTTGAGGCCGAACTCTTCGAAGGCCATTGAAGGCCAGAGGATGCCTTTGGCTGCTTCTTCCGCTTTGCGGGCGACGTGGATGGCGGCCTTACCTCCGAAACGCTCAATGAGGCGCGAGGCGGATTCGTGCAGGTGCTTGTAGCGCTCATTAGTAACGATGCGATGGAAGTAGCGGGCGATGGCTCCGACGTTGCGGTCGATGGACCACTCGTTGTCATTGAGGACGACAATAAAGCGGCGGGTTTGCTCAGCGATGTTGTTGAGGGCTTCGTAGGAGATGCCGTTGGTGAAGGCGGCGTCTCCGGCGACGGCGACTACGTGATTCTTTTCGCCTTTGAGGTCGCGGGCCACGGCCATGCCCAGGGCGGCGGAAAGAGCGGTGCCGGCGTGGCCTGCTCCGTAGGCGTCGTGTTCGCTCTCGGTACGGAGCATGAAGCCATTGAGGCCGCCGGGTTGGCGGATGGTCTCCATTTGCTCGCGGCGGCCGGTGAGCAGCTTGTGGATGTAGGCCTGATGGCTGACATCCATGGTGATCTTGTCGGTGGGAGTGTCGAAAACCATGTGCAGAGCCATGGTTAGCTCGACGACGCCCAGATTGGGGCCAAGGTGGCCGCCGGTGCGGGAAAGCGTGTGTATAAGAAATTCGCGAATCTCGCCTGCGAGGGTTTCAAGCTCTGCCGGGGAGAGGCGCCGCAGATCCTGCGCCGAGTGGATGGAGTCTAAGAGTAGTGCCATTCAGGTTCCTTCCACGCCACTATTTCGGCGAGGCCGCGAGACATTGGCTTGTATCCGTTCCGCTCTCTAAGAAAAATTAACCGCGGAAAAAATTGGCAGAAAGGAACCGTTCCAAGGATCCTATAGCCGCCAAAGCCTTCGCAATTATAACAATTTCGCAAATTTTCCTTGTGCGAGCTCAAACGTTCAAAAGAGCCACTTCCTTAAGAGTGTTACGTTTGACGCCGGGTTGCAGATGCCGGGATCAAATTTGTTTACGGTAGGATAAGGATCGACAAGGGGCGGTGGAGGGGCGAAATGCGGAGGGTTTTCCTGACAATAACGGCACTGGGGCTGGTCTCGCTGGCGGCGGGGCAGCCGGCTAGCGGACAGGTGCTGGGAGGCACTGCCGGGGTGCCAGGGCTGCAGGCCGAGGCGCCGAATCCGCTTTCGGATACGACGTTGAAACCGGGTAAGGCGTTGCTCTTTGACCTGGAAACGAAGTTTGCCAGAGCTACGGCAGAGGGCGGCGGCAAGGCCTTTGCTTCGTGGTTTGCCGAGGACGGCGCGACCATGGGTAATGGGCAGGCTCCGCAGCAGGGGCGGGAGGCGATTGCCAAGAGCGCTACCTGGTCGCCGAAAGCCTACCAGCTGACGTGGACTCCGACCGACGCGGTGATGAGCCCTTCGGGAGATATGGGCTATACCTGGGGGCATTATGAGGGCCGGAGTCTCGACTCAGACGGGAACTCCAAGGTCACTTCAGGCCGTTACCTGACTATCTGGCGCAAAGAACCGGACGGGAGCTGGAAGGTTTTGCTGGACGCAAGCCAGGAAGAGCCGGCCTCCGCGGCAGATTGCTGCAAGCTTCCGCCAGGGGATTAAACTCGAGAAAATTAAGGATTACTAAGGTGTTCGCACTACTGGACTAGATATATAAGGGCTCGAGCCGCGGCGTTACTTCAGTAGGATCAAGGCCCTGACTCTTGTTGACCCATTCGCGGGAGAGTCAATCGGCTGGCTTTGCGCCATACTCAGAATATTACTCAATGGCCGTCCTATCCATGATGGAAGGAAAAAACGGTTGCGTGTTTATGAGATAGCTTCTAGAGCATTTTCGGTAATAGTGTGGTCCAGCCAAAGTCCGCAAAGCGTGGCTTTTCTTGGGGAAAAGCCACGCAATCCTTAGCGGATCGGTCTATACATTTACCGAAAATGCTCTAGTCCACTTATTGACGAAGGTGCAATTGCCAGTATGGTTGTAGCATTTCAGGACGTTTCGGAACGACGGCGGCTGGAGAAGATGAAGGATGAATTCATCTCTACCGTGAGCCACGAATTGTGGACGCCTCTTACTTCCCTGCGCGCGTCGCTGGGGTTGATTTCCTCAGGAGCGCTGGATAGGCGCCCGGAAAAACAAAAGCAGATGATCGAAGTAGCGATCGGCAACTGCGACCGGCTGGTGCAGCTGGTTAATGACATTCTGGACTTTGACCGGGTCGAACGGGGTGGCGGCATGCCGTTGCATCTCGAAGTGCTGCATGCGGGCGACATTTTGCGCCGGGCGGCCGATGTCGAGAATGACGCGGCAGCGAAGGCGCAGATCTCTTTCCGCTTCGATGTGCCTGCCGGACTGATGGTCCAGGTGGACCTGGAGCGGATTCTGCAAGTGCTCTCGGAGCTGGTTTCAAATGCCATCAAGTTCTCGCCCCCGCAGACGATTATCAAGCTGAGCGCGCATGCTGCCGGAGTAAATGCCGATAGCGGCGAGGAAGAAGTCTGCATGGTGGTGGAGGATCAGGGCCAGGGCATTCCGGAGGATAAGCTGGACATGATCTTCGAGCGCTTCCAGCAGGGTGATGCTTCGGACTCGCGGGCGCAGGGCGGCACCGGGTTGGGCCTCGCGATCTGCCGGCGAATTGTCGGGCAGCACGGCGGCTCTATCTGGGTAGAGAGCAAGCCGGACAAAGGCAGCCGCTTCCTGTTTACGGTTCCGGCAGGCAAGGCAAAAAGCGAAACGGAATCTTTACCGACAGCATGAGAGAATGCCCTCGGCAGGCTAGGTGAACGAAGGCTTGCAGGGGGATATTCTCAGGATGGCTACGCGCCCCAACCTTCTCAATCTGCTGCTTGGCCGGCCACTGGCAACCTCGGAAGAGCGAGCGGAGTCGATCGGACCGTCGGCGGGCATTCCCATCTTCGGACTCGATGCGTTGAGCTCGGCGGCATACGGACCGGAAGCCGCGCTGACCCTCCTGATCCCGCTGGGGTTGATGGGGGTAAAAGAGATTGTTCCCATCAGCGCGGCGGTTGTCGGGCTGATGATCATCGTCTATTTCAGCTACCGGCAGACGATTGAGGCGTATCCGCATGGCGGCGGATCGTTTACGGTGGCCAGCGAGAACCTGGGCGACGGCGCAGGTCTGCTGGCGGCTGCGGCGCTGATGATCGACTACGTGCTGACGGTAGCTGTTGGAATATCGGCGGGCGTGGGAGCGCTGATCTCGGCGGCCCCAGACCTGCAGCCGCATACGCTGACACTGTGCCTGGGGATTTTGGCGCTGCTGACGCTGGTGAATATGCGCGGCGTACATGACACCGGCGTGGTGTTCATGATTCCGACGTATCTGTTTCTGGCTTCGCTGCTGATAATCATCGGGGTAGGCCTCTTTCATATTGCGGCGACGGGCGGGCATCCGCATCCGGTGATGCCGCTTCCTGTACCCCCTCCGGCGACGGAGATGCTTTCACTATGGCTGCTGCTCAAGGTTTTTTCTTCCGGCTGCGCGGCGATGACTGGCGTGGAGGCGGTGAGCAATGGCGTGATGGCTTTTCGCGAGCCAGCATGCGGCAATGCGAAGAAGACTCTGACCGTCATCATCGCGCTGCTAGGCATTCTGCTGCTGGGCATCGCGGTGCTTTGCCGGGCTTATGGCGTTGCGGCCACTGACCCCAATGGCGCGCATTACGAGAGCGTGCTCTCGATGCTGACGCGCGCAGTGATGGGACAGGGTTGGTTTTACTACATGACCATCGGCTCGATCCTGCTGGTGCTGTCGCTTTCGGCGAACACAGCTTTCGCCGACTTCCCTCGCCTGACACGCGCTATCGCCCTCAATGACTTTCTGCCGCATATCTTTTTGCTGCGCGGACGGCGCCTGCTCTACTCATGGGGAATTTACGTGCTGGTTGCACTCGCAGCCGTGCTGCTGATCCTCTTTGGCGGGGTGACGGACCGGCTGATTCCCCTGTATGCGATTGGAGCATTCCTCGCGTTTACGCTTTCGCAAGCGGGAATGGTGGTGCATTGGAGGCGCAAGGGCGGCTCGCATCTGAAAGCCACGGTGAACGGCGTAGGCGCGGTGGCGACCGGCTTGACGGCGCTGGTGGTGCTGGTGACAAAGTTCATGACCGGCGCATGGATTACAGCGCTGCTGATTCCTTTGATGATTGTGATCATGCGATCGGTCAAAAAGCATTACAGGAGCGTGGACCGAGGCACGGCTCTGGATGAGCCGTTCATTGCCTCGCATGTGGAAGAACCGATCGTGGTGATGCCCATCGACCGCTGGAGCCGCATTTCGGAGAAGGCGCTGGCTTTTGGGCTTTCGCTATCGACCGACGTGCGTTGCGTACACATTCAGACAGGCGAAGAAGAAGACCAGATCAGCAGGGATTGGCAGCGGCTGGTTGAGGCACCGCTCGATACGGCGAACAAGCCCAAGCCGAAGCTTGTGGTGGTGAAGTCGAACTTCCGCTATATTCTGCAGCCGCTGGTGAACTATGTTCTGGCAATCTGTACGGCCGACGAGCAGCAGCGGGTGTGCGTTCTGGTTCCGGAACTGGTGGTGCGCCACTGGTGGGAAAACGTGATGCACAATCGCCGGGCCGACCTGCTGAAGGTCCTCTTGTTGCTGCATGGCAACCGCAACATCGTCGTGATCAATATTCCCTGGTATCTGGATAAGGAGCCACGGGGGATGTGACGTAGCTGAGTCGAAATCCGAGGCGAGACAGGCGACGCTGGACTGATAAGCTGAATAGGAACTCTCGGTTTGCAAGCTGGCCCGTCTAAAGGGATTGAACAGCCGAATTGAAAAGGTATCGGTTGGCCCGACCGGCCGGTTCTGCGTTGAGGGATGGATTTGAGGAGATTTTTGGTGAAGGGTAAGTTTCTGCTGTCTGCATTTGCTTTATTGGCTCCTATGACGCTCGCCGCGCAGGTGACCAAACCGACTACGAACGATGCGCCCGCTCCGTTTTACCGGTACGAGGTCTTCGCGGGCGTGGATTACATGGGAGCCAATCAGGTCAAGAGCTCTTCCGCTTTGATCGGCGGCAACGGCGGCGTGAGCGCGAAGCTCAGGAAATGGTTCGGCGCCACCGTCGATTTTGGAGACTATCCGACCTCCGCGACTTCGTATGGCCTGGTCAAGCCGACAGTAACGACGTTCATGGCCGGACCGGAGTTTTATATTCCCGCGGACAACCTTACCGGGTTCTTTCATGTGCTGATGGGCGGCCAGCACACGGGCAATGCTGGCGTTAAACCGGATATCTCCTTTGCCTATGCGTATGGCGGCGGATTCGAATACATGCTGACCAAGCGGCTGGCACTGCGTATCACCGGAGATGCAATTCTTTCCGCATCGGTGCAAGATCCAGACAACCAGGGCCTCTCTCCTCACACCAAGTCCGACGCGCGCGCTTCAGCAGGCGTGGCATATCACTTCTAAGAAGCCTCACTTCAGCGTGGCGAGCCAGTTGAGCACGGTGGCTTCGAGCTCTATGCGGTGGTCGGAATAGGCATGGTCAGTAGCCATGTGCTTCTCGGTCACGTGGGAGTTTCCCGCTTTGCGCAGGTCGGCGGCCAGACGGCTGGGGCCGGCGGTTAATCCATCGTCGGATGTGATCACCAATAGCGGACGAGAGCCGAAGCTGGGCGCGTAGTCGATAAAGTTCCATTGCTTGCGATGCGAAAGCATCTCGTCGGCAAGACTCTCGGCGGTACAGCCAGCCAATGGCAGAATGTCGTTGTCGGCGATGCTCTTCTCCAGCCTTGCGCGGTTGGCCTGCTCCTGTTCAGGCTTGAGGTCGCCGCCGGCCCAATCGTGAAAATTGGCGGCTGAGATGAGGGCGGTAGCCATGATCTGCGGATCGTGCGAACCGGCGTAAGCGGCCATGAATCCGCCCATACTGTGGCCTACCAGCACGATGCGCCTGGGATCGGTGTGCAGTTTGGTGGCGTTGGCCGGCTCGCGCAGCCAGCTGATCGCTGTCAGCGTATCTTCAATGGCATTTGAGAACGAGAACGTGCCCGGAGTACCCCAACTGCCTCGGTAGTTGAAGTAAATCGCATTCCATCCTGCGCGACGAATAGCCTGGGCAAGGTCGAGATTCTTTTCGTTGCCGGGAAAGCCGTGCAGCACGAAGACGGTTGGATGCGGTCCTGCGCCGGCGGCGAAATAGGCGATAGCGTTCATCGCCTTGCCGTGGCTGGGGATCTGGAACGAGAGCATGGACGCCGGATGATCTTTGTCGATTGGCGGATCGGTGGTAATTGCGGCGGGAATCTGCTGAGCGGTGGCGGCGAGAGATGAGACAAGCAGAAATGCGAGAGCGAATAGGCGGACAGGGCGGAGCGACATGTTGCGATTGTCTTCGATGCCCGGGGCTTCGTCTACACGATTTGTCGACTGGGTTTCGCCTGATCTCAATCCAAATGAAGGGTCCGCACTACGTCGAGCTTGAGTGCGCTTCGCGGCTATTTCAGAATTTTTAATAGGATTGACGAGTTCAGCTTTTGAGGCTTCTTTACTCCGGCGGGAGCTCGCCGATGTCTTCGTTCCAGACTTCTGGGTGGGCCGCGATGTAGGTGGAGAGCAGGTCGGCGCACTCCTGGCTATCGAGGTCGATGACCTTGACGCCGTTTTCGCGAAGCCAGGCGACTCCGCCTTCAAAGTTGCGGCTCTCGCCAACGACGAGGGTTCCGATGCGGAATTGGCGGACGAGACCAGAGCAATACCAGCAGGGCGCGAGGGTGGTGACCATGACCAGATCGCGGTAGCTGATCTGGCGGCCGGCGCGGCGGAAGGCGTCGGTTTCGCCGTGGATGGAGGGATCGCCCTGTTGGACGCGGCGGTTGTGTCCGCGGCTGATCAGCTTGCCGTCCTGGGTGAAGAGCGCCGCGCCGATGGGAATTCCTCCTTCGGCGAACCCTTGGCGGGCTTCTTCGAGGGCGACGGCGAGCATGGAGGAGTGGAGCGCTGTTTCGGAATCCTGAACCTGAGTTGTGGAGTGAGTTGTCATTTCTGCTCTCTTGAGAATACGGCACTCCGATCTGCGGTTCATGGGATTCCTTCGCACAACGTCTTGAGCGCAGACGTGCGACGGGCTGGTGACGGAATCTTTCCGCGTATAGAGAACGTCGAGTAGGATGAACAGATACATGCGTTTTGGAGGGTCGCCATGGCAGACGAACCAAAGCTGAAGCCAGTTTCCGGGTCCGGTCTCAAAGAGGATCAGCAGCTGCTCGAACTTGAGCCGCTAACAGAGAACGTTAAGGACGATGCCGGATTTACTGGGCACGTCACCCGGCGAACCTTTATCTCCGGACTAGGCGCCGCTGGCCTTGTGGTGAGCACTTCGCCGTTGACGCTGGCTGCGGAACAGACGAATGCTCCGGCTGCGCAGGAAACTCCTACAACGCTGGCCGCGGTCTCGATCAACGGGAAGAAATACGACCTTGCCGGGCTTGAGGCGCGGGTGACGCTGCTGGATTTTCTGCGCGAACGCATCTATCTCACCGGCACAAAAAAGGGCTGCGACCACGGGCAGTGCGGGGCCTGCACTGTGCATGTGAATGGGCGGCGTGTGAACTCCTGCCTGACGCTGGCGGTGATGACCGCGGGCAAAGAAGTGACGACCATCGAAGGGATCGGGCAGCCGGGCAATCTGCATCCGATGCAGGCGGCGTTTATTGAGCATGACGGATATCAGTGCGGTTATTGCACGTCGGGGCAGATCATGTCGGCGGTGGCGCTGATGAAGGAGCCGATTGGGCCTACGGATGAAGATGTGAAGCATGGTATGGCAGGCAATATCTGCCGCTGCGGCGCGTATCCGAACATTGTGGCCGCGGTGCAGCAGGTACGCGGCCATGCGGCTGTGAGTTGAGTATCGGTCACTGATTGACCTCGTACGAAATCGGAGGAATCCATGCAGAACTTTACTTACGAGCAGCCATCGACGATAGACAAGGCTGTGGGTTCGAGTGGACGGTTTATCGCCGGCGGCACGACGCTGGTGGACCTGATGAAGCTGGGCGTCGAAGTACCTGACGCGCTGGTCGATGTGACCGCGCTACCGCTCGACCAGGTGGAAGGCCTGCCCAACGGCGGACTCAAGATCGGCGCGATGGTTCGTAACAGTGATCTGGCCAATCACCCAAAGGTCAAGGAGAACTATGCGGTGCTTTCGCTGGCGCTGCTTTCGGGAGCTTCTCCGCAGCTGCGCAATATGGCGACGACAGGTGGGAATTTGCTGCAGCGCACGCGGTGCCCTTATTTTCGCGATCTGACTTCCGGGGCCTGCAACAAGCGCGATCCAGGGTCAGGATGCGCGGCGATGGAAGGGCATCATCGCATGATGGCGATTCTGGGTACGAGCGAGCATTGCATCGCTACTCACCCTTCGGACATGTGCGTGGCGATGACGGCACTCGAAGCGGTGGTCCATGTGCAGGGTACGAAGGGCGAGCGGGCAATTCCGATTGGGAGCTTTTACAAGTTGCCGGGAAATACTCCCAACGTTGAAAACGTACTGCAGCCGGGCGACCTGATCACGCATGTGGAGTTGCCGCCGGCGATTGGGACTAGGCAGGTGTATCTGAAACTGCGCGACCGTGCTTCGTATGAGTTTGCTCTGGCTTCGGCGGCTGTTGTTGCGAAGGTCGAGAACGGCAATGTCCGTTCGGTGCGCATCGCGATGGGCGGCGTGGGAACGCGGCCCTGGCGCGCGCATGGGGCTGAGTCTTCGCTGACCGGCAAGCCGGCTAATGTAGCGAACTTCCAGGCTGCGGCTGAGGCTGCGCTAAAGGGCGCAAAGACTCATCCGGAGAATGCTTTCAAAGTGGAGCTGGCCAGGCGCTGCGTGACGCGTGCGCTGAAGATGGCGACTGCGTAGAGCAGTGCTGTAACCCACCCTAGCCACAAAAGCAGAAACGTGGCGAGGGTGGGGCACCCGGACTTTTTGCGATTGAGCGGGAGATAGACCGATGGCAAAGACCTTCGATGCAGTCGACGAGATGGGCAGGGTGGTTACGGGTGCTGCGATTATCGGTGCTTCGGTGCCGCGGATCGATGGTCCGCTGAAGACTTCTGGCTCTGCGCAGTACACTGCGGACTTTCATTTTGCAGGCCTGGCTCATGCGGTGCCGGTGCAGAGCACGATTGCCAGCGGCCTCATCAAGAGTCTCGATGCTTCGATGGCGGAGAAGATGCCCGGAGTGCTGCTGGTGCTGCATCACGGCAACATCGACAAGCTGTATCGAGTGGTTCCGAATGACTTTGCCGCGACAACGAGCGAGGCACGCGCACCGTTTGAAGACGAGAAGATTTATTACTGGGGACAGTATCTTGCGGTGGTTGTGGCAGAGACGCTGGAGCAGGCTACGGCTGCGGCGAAGGCGGTAAAGATCGAGTACGAGAGCACATCGCCTGCGCTGAAGCCGAGCCTGAGCGATTATACGGGCAAGCGCAAGTCGGTCTCGAAACGCGGCGAAGTGGACAAAGCTTTTGCCGCGGCTCCAGTGAAGGTGGATCAGAGCTACATCACGCCGGTAGAGACTCATAATCCGATCGAGATGCATGCGACGGTCGCGGTGTGGGAAGGCGAGCGCGTCACGCTGTACGAGACTTCGCAGGGTGTGTGGAATCACCGCATGGCGATTGCGCAGATATTGGGAGTACCGCGCGAAAACGTGCAGGTGATCACAAAATTTCTGGGCTCTGGATTTGGCGGGAAGCTATTTCCGTGGCCGCACTCGGCGATGGCGGCGGTGGCGGCGCGGCGGCTGCAGAGACCGGTGAAGCTGAGCCTTTCGCGACGAATGATGTTCTCGAACGTAGGGCACAGGCCGCGCTGCGAGCAGCAGATGAAGATTGGCGCAACGGCTGACGGCAAGCTGGTAGCGCTGCGGCAGGATTATCTCAACCACACGTCATTTATCGACGACATCGACGAGGGTTGCGGCGAGGCTACGCCCTATCTTTACAGCGTTCCCAATCTGGAGATTACATCGGCGCTGGTGCAGCGGAATACTGGAACGCCTTCGCCGATGCGCGGACCGGGCGCGGTGCCTGGATTGTTCGCGATGGAGTCGGCGATGGACGAGCTGGCCATCGCTCTCAAGATAGATCCGGTGGAGCTGCGGCTGCGCAATGAGCCGGTGAAGGATGAAGGCACGGGGCAGCAGTTTTCTTCGCGGCATCTGCGGGAGTGCCTGGAGACTGGCAAGGCTAAGTTCGGCTGGGAGAAGCGGACGCCGGGCATCGCATCGATGCGACGAGATGGGAAGATTCTCGGCTGGGGCATGGCGGCGGCGAGTTGGGGCGCGTTTCGATTTGGCGCTTCGGCGACGGTGGAGCTTTGCGCCAACGGGCGGGTCTGCGTGCGCTCGGCTACGCAGGATGTGGGCACCGGGACATACACGATTTTCGCCCAGGTAATGCATGAGAAGACCGGCGTGCCGATGGATCGGATCGATGTCTTCATGGGCGATACGAGCCTGCCTGAGGGATCGATGTCGGGCGGATCGTGGGCCACAGCTACTTCCCTGCCCGCGCTTGCAGCGGCGGCGAACAATGCCAAGAAGACTCTGCTGCAATTGGCTTCTTCGACGGAAGGATCGCCGCATCTCAATGTAGAAACGGCGAAGCTGGAGCTGACTTCGGGGTATGTGCATCATGTGAGCCAGCCTTATAGCTCCGGTATTCCATTCGAAGAGATCGTAAACCTCGCCAAATTGAGCGGAATCACCGGCGAGGGACGGACGACGCCAACCTTTGAAGATCCCAAGGCAAAGGATCTTTCGCTGCATTCTTATGGCGCAGTGTTCCTTGAAGTTGAATGGGAGCCGGAGATTGCGCGGCTGCGGGTTAGCCGGGTAGTTTCGGTGATCGATGGCGGAAAGATCATCAATCGCAAGGCCGCGACCAACCAGATCATGGGCGCGGTGGTGATGGGCGTAGGCATGGGGCTGCTGGAGCAGACGATTTACGACCAGCGCACCGGGCAGCCGATCAACGGCAGCATGGCCGATTACCTGATGGCTACCTGCCCTGATTCGCCGCATGTCGACGTGACGTTTCTGGATCATCCTGACCTGGCGATGAATGAGTATGGAGCGCGCGGGATCGGGGAGATTGGACTGGCTGGCGTTGCTCCAGCGATTACCGCGGCGGTTTATCACGCGACGGGCGTACGGGTGCGCGAGCTGCCGGTGCGCATCGAGGATCTGCTGCAATCGGAGATTCGCGAGGCTTAGGACGCATCGATTATGACCGACCTGGATCAGATATTGCCGCTGTGGCGTGAGCTTCGAGAGCCGGGGACGGAGTACGTGCTGGCGACGGTGGTGATGGTCGAGGGCTCGGGCTATCGCAAACCAGGGGCGCGCATGTTGATTGCTGCCGATGGGCGGCGCGCGGGCACGATCAGCGGCGGATGCCTCGAGGCCGAGGTGGCGC
>DATAZR010000193.1:0-13803 GCA_036271955.1 Acidobacteriaceae bacterium | reverse complement strand
CGGGCTGAATGACGATTTTCTGGAGCAGCTGGGCGGGACGCTGACGCTGCTGTTTTGCGCGGTGGCGCTGCTGCTGGTGATTGGGTGCGGGAATGTTTCGATACTGCTGCTGGCGCGGGGAACGGCGCGGCAGCATGAGTTCGCGATACGGTCGGCGATTGGTGCGACGCGGCGAAGGATGATTGCGCAACTGCTGACGGAGTCGCTGCTGCTTTCGCTGACGGGCGCGGTGCTGGGCATCGGGCTGGCGTATCTGGCGCTGGCGAAGATTGTGGCTTGGCTGCCGGAGAATGCGTATCCGCATGAGGCGGCGATCCATATCAATGTGGCGGTGCTGGGTTTCAGCGTGGGGATTGCGGTGCTGACGGGTGTGGTGTTTGGGCTGTGGCCGGCGCTGCAGCTTTCGCGGCCTGAGGTGAGCCAGGTGATGCAGACGGGGACGCGCAAGGTTGCGGGCAGTGTTCGCGGGCGGAAGACGCTGGGAACGCTGATTGCCGGGCAGATTGCGCTGACTCTGCTGATGCTGGCGGGTGCGGGCGCGGCGCTGGAAGGCTTCCTGACGATGATGAATACGAAGCTGGGATACGACCCGCACAACATCATTTCGCTGGGGATTCCGGTGCATGAGAACACGTTCAAGACCTGGGGCGAGCGGTCGGCTTACTTTGAGCAGCTTAGGGAGAAGGTGGCGGCGGTGCCGGGGGTGGAGATTGCGGGGATTTCGACGAATGCTACTCCGCCATCGAATGGGAATACGACCAAGTTCGAGATATTGGGCAAGCCGTCGACGGAGGAGCGGCCGGGACGGATCAATTTTGTGAGCCCGGAGTATTTTCCGGCGCTGAAGATTGGGCTGGCGCAGGGGCGGATCTGGGATGATGCGGAGAACCGGCGCGCCGCGCAGGTGATCGTGATCAATGAGACGTTTGCGCAGAAGTATTTTCCGACGGGCGGGGCGCTGGGGAGTTCGATCAAGGTGCCGATGCAGGAGGCTCCGCCGTTTAATCTGGTGGCGCCGGGCGGGGATGGCTGGCTGCGGATTATCGGGGTGATCGAGGACAAACGCGACGATGGACTGAGTAAGCCGATTTTGCCGGAGGCGTTTATTCCGTACACGCTGACGATGCGGATGTGGACGCAGATATTGGTGCGGACTAAGGTGCCTCCGATGACGCTGCTGCATGCGATGCAGAAAGCGATTGTGGCGGTGAATGGGGATCAGCAGGTGGCGGGGAATCCGCAGGATCTGGAGCAGTGGATCAGCCACCAGCAGGAGTATGAGCAGGGGAACCTGGTGACGTGGCTGTTTGGGTCGTTTGCGGTGCTGGCGCTGGCGCTGGCGGCGGTGGGGCTGTACAGCGTGGTTTCATACTCGGTGGCGCAGAGGACGAATGAGTTTGGCATTCGCATGGCGCTGGGGGCGGCGCGCGGGCATGTGCTGAATATCGTCTTCAAGTCGATTTTGGCGAGTGTGGGCGGGGGTGTGGCTGCCGGGCTGGTGCTGGCGCTTTCGCTGAACAAGGTGGCTGCGCACTGGGCTGAGGGAAGCTCGCGCGATCCGCTGATGCTGCTGGGGGCGACGGTGGTGCTGGCTGGGGTGGCGGCGGTGGCTTGCGCGATTCCGGCGCGGAGGGCTTCGAGGGTCGATCCTATGGTGGCGCTTAGGTATGAGTGAGGCAGGGACTAACCACCCCAACGACGAAGACCTGTCGTTGGGGCCCCCGGTAGGGACTCGAGACTCAGGGACTAAAGAAGCAGGGAATAGGGATTAGGGAATAGGGACTAGTCTTCGTGCTGCGCACGAATATGGCCCATGTCTCAGAAGCGAGACATGGGGCACCCGGTATCAGGTTCAGACTGCGCCTTGGTCACTTAGCCTGCAGCCACTCCAGGCGGCGTGGCTGCCAGCCCAGAACTTGTTTCGTCTTTGCGTTCGAGGCTCCGGATAGTCTTGTCGCGTAGTAGACCGTATCTTCTCCCGCCATTGCCGTCGCTTGCTCCTCGCTCACATGCGGAGGCGTTGGTGCGCCGAGGAATTTGGCGAAGGCTGGGAGCCACACGCTCTGCGGCGAGGGATCGTCGTCTACCAGGTTATAGACGCCTGCTTCTGCGGTGAGCGCGGCCACTGTTGCAATGGCGGCATCGTCGATGTGCACAAACGATGACACGCCCTGACCGTTGCCTATGACCGGGACCTGCTGCTGCAGGATCGCGTTTGCCGCAGAGCCGCCCGGGGTGTACCAGGTTTTCGGTCCATAGAAGAAACCGTAGCGCAGCGACACGCCCTCGATGGCGCTGGAGCTGAACAGCCGCGCTTCGAGCTCAGCGTATGTCCGCGCGGCGGCGGCTACGCCTGGGGCTGCGTTGATGTCCAGCGGAGAGGACTCGTCGGCCAGGCTGCCTTCCGCTGCCTTCAGGAAGAAGCCGCTTGCCTGCTGAAGGTAGCGCCGCACGCCGGTCGCAATTGCCGCACGAAAGAGATTTCCTCCGCCTTCGAGCCTTAGCTTTCTGTCCCTTTCCACGTACTGAGGCATGTCGTTCATTTCCTTGGGCAGCGAGGTCAGCTCGTCGATCAAGGCTTCTGCCTTCGACTGCTTCAGCGCGGCCTCGACTGCAGGGGCGTCCATGGCATCGACGATGGCCGGCGTGGCTCCCTGGCTTTCCAGGGCTTTGGCGCGCGTCTCGCTGGTTGTCATGCCGACCACGGAGTGCCCCTGCTTCAGCAACTCTGCAATCAATGGTTCGCCAATCGCTCCACTGGCTCCTGCTACAAATACACGCATCGTCTGCTCCTCTCGATTCCTTCGATGAGCTTATGATGCAGCGCGAAGGGCTGGGAATTCATTCAGATTGAGGAATAGGGACTAGGTTTCGTGCTGCGCACGAATATGGCCCATGTCTCAGAAGCGAGACATGGGGCACCCGCGATTGCGAGTCCGCATGCGGCGGTGAAATGGACGGTCGCGAGTGGCCCCTGTTAGACTGATAGGGTTGCGTTGGCTGTGTCTGCATCACACTCTGCTGTCAGCATGCCCTGCACGATTCTCTCTTCGGAAAATTGAATAAGGACACACGTGGATTCTCAAACGCGTCACGCGCTCAAGCAAGACAAATTCGTACAGACGACTCAGACCGGCGTGAGCTGGGTAAGCGAAAACCGGGCGGCGGTGATTCGCTATTCGATCGCAGTGGTGGTGGTTCTCGGACTGGTGTTTGCCGGTGCGATTTATTACAACCAGCAAGCGATGGCGGGCGAAGCGGCATTCGGCGCGGCGCTGGACATCTACAGCTCGCAGCTGGCGCAGCCGGGACAGCCGCCGACCAAGGGCGTGTATTCTTCCGCCGCGGATCGCGCGAAGGCTGCCAATGCGCAGTTTGTGCAGGTGGCGGGCAAGTACGGATGGCTCTCCGTGGGCAACAAGGCGCACTACTTTGCAGGGTTGAGCTACCAGGATATGGGGCAGAATGCGCAGGCTGAGAGCGAGCTGAAGAAGGCTTCGGAAGCGTGGGATGGGAATCTGTCGAGCCTGGGCAAGTTTGCGCTGGCGGGCTTCTATCATCAGACGGGCAAGGATGCGCAGGCGATTGACCTGTACAACGCTCTGATCGCCAAGCCGAGCACTGCGGTTCCGGCGTATACGTCGCAGCTGGCGCTGGCCGATCTTTACCAGGCGGCAGGCAAGACCGAGCAGGCGAAGCAGATCTGGGCCAAGGTGAAGGATGCCGACAAGACCGGATCGGCGGGATCGATTGCGGCGGAGAAGCTGGCCAAGAAATAATTGAGGTATGAGTCTGAAACGGGAATGGTCTGCGTTCGCGCGGACCATTTCCGTTTTTGGGATTCGAAGCTGAGCGAAGATGGCGCTGTCTGCGTCCGTTAGGCTATGAGCACGAGTCCCGCAGTATTCGCAGGCTGGATGGAGATACCGGAAAGCTCCATGAAAGAACGGCAGGGCCATTCCGAGATCGCTGCCGGGTTGCCGGGCGAGGCGTCGTCAGCGGCGATTGCGGCGCTGGTGGACGAGTATGCGGGGACGCTGTATCGCGTGGCGTACTCGGTGCTGCGCAATGCGGCGGATGCGGAAGACGCGGTGCAGGAGACTTACATTCGCGTGCTGCGGCATCGCGACTCGCTGGGCGAGATTCGCGATGCGCGGGTGTGGCTGGTGCGGATTGTGTGGAACGTGGTGCTGGACCGCAAGCGGCGGGCGAAGACGCGTCCGGAGACCGATGACATTGCCGATCTGGCGAGGCAGCTGCCTGCGGCGGGGTTGAGCGCGGAAGAGCGCGTGGCGGCGGCGCAGCGGCATGAGCAGGTGTTGCGGGCGGTGGCGCAACTGCCGGAGAAAGAGCAGCGGGTGCTGATGCTGTCGGCGTTTGAAGAGCTGTCGAGCGTGGAGATTGCGCAGGTGCTGGGCACGACGGAGTCGACGATCCGGTCGCGGCTGTTCCGGGCGCGGAACCTGTTGTCTGGATTGCTGGACCAGTCAAAAATTCTGAATCGGAGTGGGCGATGAGCTGGAATTCCCCCAATATCGATCGTCCTGATGAGAGCCGGCATGAGGCGGAAGAGACGCTGCGGCTGGTGGCTGAGTTGCCGGAGCCAGCTCAACTGACGGAGCGGGTTCATCGGCGGATTGCGGATGCTCAGGTAATGCCTGAGCGGCGCGGTTTCTGGTCGCTCTGGCTGCCGGCGCAGCGGTTTCAGTTTGCGGCTGCGGCGGCGCTGGCGATTGCTGTGGCCGGGTCGATGTGGAGTGTGTACCACGGGCATCCGCAAGCTGGAACGGCGAAGCAGAGTCCTGCTCCGGTGCAGAGTACGCCGCCTAGTGCAGGCCACTTCGACAGCGCCGGGGCAGTGCGCGTGCCGCCAACGCTGAAGCCGATTCAGGTGCCGCAGGGTTCGAAGAAAAAGCCTGCTGCGAGCCATGCGAAGACTAAGCCCTCCCCCAAGGTGCTGGCTGCGCAGCCGTAGGGTACTTCCTCTGGCTGGCTTGGTAAGCAGCAGATTCCCTGCGGGAATGACAGAAAGAAAAGCAACGACAAAGACAAAGGCGGTTCGCGCTAGGCGCGAATTAAACCCATGTCTCAGAATCGAGACATGGGGCACCCAGATTTGTTGCTCTACTGAGATTTGCGATTAGTTGGATTCGTTGAAGAGGAAGCGGAAGAGCATCTGCACCAGTGCGAGGACGGCTGCACCCCAGAAGGCTGCGCCAAAGCTGCGAATGTGGAATCCGCGGACGAAGCCGGAGGCAAGCTCGAGGACGAAGGCGTTGATCACCAGGAGAAATATGCCCAGGGTGAGGATGGTGAGGGGCAGCGTCACCAGCTTGAGCAGCAGGCCCAGGGTGACGTTGAGCAGGCCGAATATCAGCGCTGCAACCAGCGCGGTGCCCAGCGTATCCACATGAAAGCCGGGCACGACGCGGGAAACGATCAACAGCGCGATGGCGCTGAGAAGCCAGTTTGCGAGCAGGCGAATCATTGGGCGGGTCTCCGGTTTCAAGTTAGGGTGCAGCGAGTGCGCGCCGGAAGTCCAATCGAATCCGAGGCGAAAAGGGCCCGTTTCTCGCGGGAAGCACCGCAGTGTATCTTCGACATAGTAACGCTTTTCGGCCCTCGTTCCCTGTGCGAAAACTCTATGGAACGGGGCATGGAGTGGATGAAACCAATCATCTCGATGCATGCCCGCCTGACACGCCGCATTGCCGCGGCGATGATGCTGGTTTTTTTGATTACGGCGGCGCGCGGGGAAGATAAGCCGGGCGAGGCTGGCTCGGGGCCGATTCCCGACATCCGCACGCTGATGACCGAGGTGATGGATCATCAGAAGCAGCTGGAGAAGGTACGGGAGAACTACACGTATCGCACCAGCATCCGCACCGACGCGATCGACTCCAATGGCAATGTGATGAAGACGGAGACCGAGGATACGGAGGTCTTCTTCGTCAACACACATCGCATCGAGCGGACGGTGAAGAAAGACGGCAAGCCGCTCGATGAACATGACCAGCAGAAGGAGCAGGAGCGCGTCAGCAAGCTGGTGGAGAAGGCGCAGAAGGTTCCGCCGGGGCAGCCGCTGGAGGGTCCAAATACCACCATCAGCATCAGCCATCTACTGGACATTATGGATGTGAAGAATCCGCGGCGTGTGCTGTTTCGCGGACGCAGCACGATTGTTTTCGACTTTGCCGGGCGGCATGACGCGAAGACGCATGGCCTGGCGGAGGATGCTTCCAAGAAGCTGGCGGGGACGCTGTGGGTGGATGAGCGCGACCGGCAGGTGGCGCGGATGGAAGCCCGGTTTATCGACAACTTTCACGTGATTGGCGGGCTGCTGGCGAACATTCAGAAGGGGTCGAGCTTCTATTTTGACCAAGCGCCGGTGAATGGTGAGATCTGGTTTCCGACGGGAGCGGAAGGGCATGTGGTGGCGCGGGTGCTGCTGCTGAAGGGTGTGCGCCAGCACATCATGGAACACGATTCGGACTACGAGCGGTTTTCTGTTTCGGACGAGACGAGCAAGGCCGCGACGGTGGTTCCCGAGGGGAAAAACGAGAGCGGCCCGAAGAAGTAGCTTCGAGCCGCGAGTGCGTTCCTGAGAGGATGGCCCTGGCGTTTGCCGGGTTTTTTATTCAAGAGCCGATCAAGAAATTCAAAAGCTGATCAGAGTTGAGGCGATGTGCTGTCGGCTGGCGCAGGGGCGTTTCCGAAGCGGCCCTGGCGGCGAGCCATGGCTTCTTTGCGCTGCGCGATGATCTCGGCGTAGGTCTTCTTCTGGTTGTCATCGAGGAGCGCGGAGATTTTGGTCTCAGTCTCTTCGTGAATCTGGGTCATCTGCGTCCTACGCGCCTGCCGAGCCTCAGGGGTGCCGGGCGCTGGCGCTCCTGATTCTGCAGGAACGGCGGTGCGCAGGGCTTTCATCTGCGTGACTTCCTGGTCGAGCAGGGCTTTGACGCCGGTCTGCTGGTCGGTGGTGAGCGAGAGGCGGCGGATCAACATGCCGAACTCGCGGTCTTCCATGCCCTGGCCGCGGCGCCATTGATTGTGCGGGCCGCCTGCGGGTTCGTCGGCGGGCGCGGGCTGGGTGGATTGGGCGATGGCGGTGAGGGAGCATAGCCCAAGCAGGGCAGCGCCGATGGCCGCTTTCCATTGCATTCGATTCTTCATTGCGTACTCCTTGCGTCCCTCTCGGGCTCGAACTGCTTGAACGCGCTGGCGCGTGTTCATGAGGTGAGACGAGGGTTGCGCGGCGGAGGTTGACATGGGTGCGATGCAAATGATTGGCGGAGGCGTCCGGTGGGCGGGATGGCTTAGAGTGGAGCCATGTTTGTGCGCCGGATCGCCGTGATGCGGGTGGATGCCGAGGGAGCGGAGTCGCTGTGCCCGATCCGGTGGATCGACAACTTTGCCATGCGCAACTTTACCAACGATGCGGTCTTTGACGACACGCTACCGGCGGGGGATGGGCTGCTGGAGGTGGGGAACCATGTTCCGCTGGAGCGGCTGAGGGCGGCGATGGAGGACTGGTTTCGGCGGAAGGGGTATTTAAAGGCCGGCGAGCTGCTCCGGGTTGCGGAGATGGCGCGGGCACTGGACGGAACCGCGATCAGGGACGAGAAGAGCTAGGGGCGGGCGACTTAGGGACGCTGGGAGCGGGGAAGTTCAAGGATCGTTCTTTGGTCTCTCGATATTCGAAAATCAGGGATTGAGGGATACGCTTGACAACCGATAGTCGGATGTCTACCATCGATTCTCAATCGAGGGTCGAACGTCTTCCATGGAAAAACAGGAACCGCAACGCGCGAATCTGCTTCAAGGCACGCTGGACATGCTTGTCTTGCGCACTCTTCTTTACGGGCCGGCTCACGGTCACCAGATTGGCAAGCACATTCAGCGGACTACGAACGACTTCCTGCAGATGCAGCACGGTTCTCTCTATCCGGCACTGCATCGCCTGGAGGAACGAGACTGGGTTACATCGAAGTGGGAGACAGGACCGGACAGCAATCGGGAGTTCAAGTACTACAGGCTGACGGAAAAAGGCCGCAAGCAACTTGTGGTCGAAGAGTCGCAATGGAAGCAGATGGCGGAAGCCGTGGCGCGGGTGATGTGGCCTGCCGCGGAGGAGAGCTGAGATGCGATGGTGGCTGAGCAGGAAACGAGATGCGGACTTGGAGCGAGAGTTGCGTTCTGACTTGGAACTCGAAGAGGAAGAGCTGAGGGAACGCGGGCTATCACCGAAAGAAGCACACTATGCCGCTCTGCGCGCCTTTGGCAATCCGACTCTTATTCGAGAACAGACCCGCGAGGCATGGGGTTGGACTGCATTGGAGCGCTTCCTGCAGGATCTTCGCTACGCATTGCGGCATCTACGGAGATCGCCCGGCTTTACCCTCATTGCAGTGCTGATCCTCGCTCTCGGCATTGGTGCGGTTACATCCGTCTTCAGTGTAGTCAATGGGGTTCTACTCAAGCCGTTCTCCTTCCGCGACCCGGATCGCCTGGTCGTGATGCGTGAAGCGGTCGACGATGCAGCGACCGGACGAACGGCAATCCCCAACAACTACCGGCATTTTCTGCGCCTGAAGAATGGCGCGGCGACGATCGAAGACGCTGCAATCTTCAGTCAAACAGGATTGAGTGTTTCTTCGAATGGCGATCATCCCCGCATTGTGGGCGCAATCATGGCCTCGCCGAATCTATTTCATGTGCTTGGCGTCGAGCCCATGCTAGGCCGGGGCTTTGTGGAGGCCGATGCCAAGAAGGGCAGCGACAACGTCGTCTTGTTGAGCTATGAAGGCTGGCAGGCGTTCTTCGCAGGCGACCCCAAGGCAGTTGGACGAACGCTGCGGATTGGCGGACAGCCGATCACCATCCTTGGCGTGCTGCCGCCGGGCATGCGGTTTCCACAGATTGCACTGGCGCCCAAAACCGCGTTCCAGGAGATGGCGCACGATGCGCTGCTTTTCGTACCGCTGGCGCCAAGCGAGCGCGATCTGACGGCGGATATGGGCAACTTCAATTACAAGGCGATTGCCCGGCTCAAGCCTGACGTGTCTCTGGCGCAGGCGAGCGCCGAACTAGATGCAATGCAGAAGGCCTACACGATCTCCGCGCATCTGCCGCTTCATTTTGGAATTGCTCTCACGCCTCTGACGAAGGATGTTGCCTCAGGGATCAGCGGTGCGCTCTGGTTGTTGCTTGCCGCAGTAGGCGCAGTGCTGTTGATCGCGTGCGTCAACCTGGCCAATTTGCAGTTGGCGCGCGCGGTCAACGCGGAACGAGAAACAGCAGTACGCGCAGCACTGGGCGCGAGCAGAGCTCAATTGGTCAGGTCGCGCCTCACCGAAAGCCTGCTGTTGGCGCTGATGGGAGGGGCAGCCGGAGCGGGTCTTGCCTTCGCGGGTGTGCGGCTCCTGATTTTCCTCGTGCCAGCCAATGTTCCGCGCCTGGACGAGGTGCATGTAAATGCGCCGGTGCTGCTGTTTGCCGCGGGGATATCGATGGTTGCAGCGATCACGTTCGGCATCCTGCCGGCGCTGCGTTCTCTTCGCGTTCCTCCCCGGGCTGCACTGCAGGCCAATTCCGCACGCACTGCGAATACGCAGGAGGGACGCCGCACGCGGAGCTTGATGGTGGCGACACAGGTGGCTTGCACCGTGGTTCTACTTATCGTCACTTCTCTGGCGCTGCGCAGTTTTTCGCATTTGCTGCATCAGAATCGCGGCTTCGATGCCAGCCACGTTACGGTTGCCCAGGTAGACCTGTTCGCTCCGCAGTACGATGATTCGCTTCCCAACGTGAAAGCCGTCAAGCTGGCCTTTGTGGACCG
Source organism: Acidobacteriaceae bacterium (assembly GCA_036271955.1). Taxonomy (GTDB): domain Bacteria; phylum Acidobacteriota; class Terriglobia; order Terriglobales; family Acidobacteriaceae; genus Acidicapsa. The sequence goes on along the minus strand of DATAZR010000193.1, from coordinate 3,965 downwards.
TGCTCTTGCTGCTCTGCGCCAATTGCCGGGCGTGCAATCGGTGGCTATCACCAGTGTGGCGCCTCTCACGGGTGAAACCTGGGTCGACAACATCACCCGCCCCGATCATCCCGTGCCAGCGGGGAAAGAGCCGATGATCAACGTGCGCTGGATCAATCCTGACTATCTGCCCACCATGCAGAGCCAGCTTGTTGCCGGCCGCAACTTCACGGCTGCCGATCGCGCCAATCCCTATGTCGCGCTCATTTCGGAGAGAGCTGCGCGCGAAGGCTTTCCCGGCGAGGATCCGATAGGGCGCAAAATTATCAACATCGTCCCTGACGACAAGCATCCGATCACCGTGATTGGAGTGGTGGCGGATGCCCGCATCAACGGCCTCAAGGACGATGCCGCCATGGTTTATATGCCTCACTGGGCTTTTACGCCTTGGGTGCTGTCGTTTCTTGTGCGCAGCTCGCAACCCAGCGATGCGCTGATCCCTGAGATGCAGCGCGCGATCTGGCAGATCGATCCACAAGTCGCTATTCCCTTGTTGAAATCGATGGATGACCAAGTGAACGATTCAGTAGCGACCGACCGCTTTCAGGCGATCGTATTGACGAGCTTTGGCGCGGCGGCGTTGCTGCTAGCCCTGCTGGGCGTCTATGGCGTGCTCTCGTATTCGGTCTCGCTGCGGCGGCAGGAGTTCGGTGTTCGCATTGCGCTGGGCTCCGGCAAAGGCGCGCTGGTTCGACTGGTGCTGCGTCAGGCGGCGTATCCGGTTCTTTTCGGTGCGGGCATCGGCATGGTCATGGCGTTGGCCGCTTTGCGCTGGGTGCGCAGCCTGCTTTACCAGACTCCCGTCATGGACCCGTTTGCCATCGGATTCAGCGTAGTTCTGTTGTTGGCCGCTGCAGCTATCGCCGCAGTCGTTCCTGCCCACCGCGCTGCTTCCATCGATCCGATGAAAGCGCTACGAACTGAATGAGACAGAGGTTTCGGGTTAAAAAAACGCAAGCCGGCGCCGAGGAGATATGACATGAAATGGTGGCAAGTGAAGAGACGCAACGCTGACCTCGAGCGCGAGCTTCAATCTGACATCGACCTCGAAGAGGAAGAGCAGCGGGAGCGTGGGCTGTCAGCTAAAGAAGCTCATTATGCTGCACGGCGCGCCTTCGGCAATACGGAGCTGATTCGCGAGCAGACTCACGCTGCGTGGTCTTCAGCGTGGATCGAGTCCTTTGTGAGCGATCTGCGATTCGGGATTCGCGGCATGTTTCGCAATGCCGGTTCTACGGTATTTGCGATTCTCATTGTCGGGCTTGGTATCGGCGGCGCTTCGACGGTGTTCAGCGTGGTCAATGCGCTGCTGTTACGTCCGCTGCCTTTTCGCGATCCGGGGCAGCTGGTGTGGATTTCCAATGGGGAATGCTGCACCACACAGGTCGAACACTATGTCGATCTCCGCAACGAGAACAAGTCGTTCAGCGATCTTGCCGGTTGGTCGAGCGACTACAGCACAGGCAATGAGGAGTTGACAGGAAGCGGCGAGCCGGAGCGCATCACCAGCGTTGCGGTCACTGGAAACCTCTTTCCCTTGCTGGGCGTCGAGCCTGCGATCGGCAGATCTTTTACCACCGAGGAAGCGCAGGGGAAATATCGTGCGCCATCCGCGATGCTGATGAGCAATAGCTTCTGGCGCAGGAGGTTTGGCTCCGACCCGAATGTGGTGGGGCAAAAGCTATCGTTGAACAATCAGCCTGTGACCATTATCGGCATCCTGCCTGCGTCTTTCGATTTTTCCAGCATCTTCGATCCGGCCAAGCGCGTCGATGTCTTTATTCCCTGGCCTGTGGCTGACAAGGACAAACCCATGGGCAACACCATGGCGCTCATCGGGAGGCTCAAGCCCGGCGCTACGGTCGCAGCTGCTCAGGCTGAGCTGACTACCCTGGGCAGACAACTTGAAAGCCAACATCCGGAGCGGAATGGGATCAAACCCAAGCTGGTTTCGCTGGAAAAGCATGTGAGCGGGTCAGTCCGTCCAGCTCTTGTCGTGCTGATATGCGCGGTTGGTCTGGTGATGTTGATTGTCTGCGCCAATCTTTCGCATCTGCAAATGGTGCGCATGGGATCGCGGCAAAAAGAGATGGCGATACGTGCAGCGTTGGGAGCGGGGCGCTTCCGGCTGTTGCGGCAGGTGTTGACGGAGAGCGTGACCCTCTCGTTTTGCGGCGCGGCGCTGGGCATCCTGCTTGCTGTGGCCGGCACGCGCGAGTTGGCGCATCTGAATACATTCAACCTGCCTCTTCTGGAAAGCGTTCGAGTCGATGGCTCCACGCTCGTCTTCACTGTTCTGGCGACGGTTGCAACAGGCATACTTTTTGGCCTTGCGCCGGCGCTGCAGGTTCCGGCATTCAAGCTCCGCGAAGGATTGCAGGACGCAGGACGAGAATCGAGCGGCGGCAGGCGGCATAACTGGTTCCGCGATGGACTGGTGATTTCTGAGTTCGCTCTCGCCTGCCTATTGCTGGTCGGCGCGGCGCTGCTGATTCAGAGCTTTTTGCGAGTGCTCGATGTGAACCTTGGATTTCAACCGGAGCGCGCAGCGGCGTTACGGATCGACCCGAGTTTTCGGATCACGAGCTTCGCGCAGCAGAATGTGTTTATCGACGATGTGCTGCGTCGAGTCCGTTCCATTCCAGGCATCACCGCAGCCGGAGTTACGGATGTGCTGCCACTCGATGGGGATAGGAGTTGGCAGGTTTCGGCCAAAGGGCAGGTCTACGACAAGAACAATCACCCGGAGTCATATGTTCGCGTGGTGAGCGATGGATACTTCGAGGCCGTGGGAGTTTCGTTGAAGGCGGGGCGGCTCTTGACGGAGAGCGATCGAAGTGGGAGTGAGCCGGTGGTGGTGGTGAATGAAACCTTCGCTCGCACCCTGTGGCCCGGCCAGAACGCGGTGGGACAGATGGTCACGCAGGATGGAGGACGGCGAGTGATCGGTGTGGTTGGCGATGTCCATCACGGAGGGCCGGAGCTGTCGGGCGGCTTGGAAATGTATATCCCGATGCGCCAAACCGGCGATTACTCAGAGATGGAGCTTGTGGTGCGAACTACGCTTCCGCCGGACAGCCTGGCGTCGAGCATCCGGCTAACTCTGCGGCCCATCGATCCCAATCTTCCTGTCACTGAGTTCCAAACGCTGCAACACCTGGTCGACAAAGTAGTATCGCCACGGCGATTCCTTGTCGTCCTGCTGACCGGATTTGCGGGCTTTGCGCTGTTGCTGGCCTCGCTTGGAATTTACGCGCTGATTTCGTATTCGGTAAGCCAGCGCACTAAAGAGATTGGCATACGCATGGCGCTGGGTGCGAGCGCTGGGCTGGTGCAGCGAGAGGTTCTCACCAAGACGCTGCGACTCGCACTGGCTGGAGTAGCGTTGGGGACGCTGGGCTCTTTCCTGTTGAGCAGATGGATCGTGTCCCTGCTGTTTGGCACAACGCCGACGGACCCAGCTGTCTTTTCGAGTGTGATCGTTCTCCTCTGCGCGGTTGCATTGCTTGCTGCCTACATTCCAGCAAGGCGAGCCTCACGCATCGACCCGATGCGGGCCCTGCGAACGGAATAAGGCCGGCGTTCCCAAGACTTGCTAACTACTCGTCGTAGTGGAGGAGGCTGAAGACGTCGTGGTTTTTGAAGCGCTCGCGGTCTTTGACACTTCGCAACTGCGAGAGTTCTAAAATCTCAACATGCCGGCAGAGCACTCTCACGATGTCAGCAATCTGGACAGCGCCACGGCGGTGTTTCTCGGCTCGCGTTCGCGTTTATTTGGCGTTGCGTATCGAATGCTGGGCACCGTGGCAGAGGCAGAAGACGTGGTGCAGGAGACCTGGCTGCGGTGGCAGACCGCCGATCGGTCGGCTGTGCTCGAGCCCATGGCATATCTCGTGTCCGTGACGACCAGGATAGCGATCAACATC
>DATAZR010000192.1:0-133122 GCA_036271955.1 Acidobacteriaceae bacterium | reverse complement strand
GCACACCACCAGCACCTTCAGCTTCTCCTGCGAAGTCATCGCCGACCGCAGCACCTCGGCCACCTGCGTATTCCCAGTCTGGTCCCATGGCCGCACATTCGCCGTAATCGTGTAGTACTCGTCCGACTTCCATCCAAGCTCACGCCTTACATAGTCATGGAACGTCGCCGCATACGCGCCCAGGTAAGACGCCTCGCTCGTGTCATACTCCACACGCTCGCCCGCTGCATCCACATCGTAGCCCTCAAAGCGCGAGTCCAGCCTTCCCACAGTCCTCCGCTTATCGCGCTCCAGCTCCTTGAACCACCGTTGCGGAGCGACCCGCAGATTCGCCTCCTCGATAAACTTCGGCGAAAGCGCCGTCAAATGCGCCATGTCCGCAATCGTCTTCTGCTTCTCCTCCGCCGACGCCAGATCGCCCTTCTCCAGCGTCTGCGCATACTCCCCATGCGCAAACTCCCGCGCCTTCTGCGCCACTTCATCGATCGAGAGCTTCTGCAGATCCGGCGGCAGCAGGTGGTGATACCACGCCGACGTCACATACGTCGGCAAAAAGAACGCACTCCGGTCATCGCCGCTCACATCCGTAAACGCCACCGAAGACACCAGCACAATTCCGCTCAGATAAATCTCATGCCGCTCCTGCAACACGCCCGATAACTCTGCCGAACGCGTCGTCCCATAACTCTCGCCAATCAAAAACTTCGGCGAACTCCACCGCTCCGCACGATTCAGATACTGGTAGATGAAGTCCGAGAAGTAGTTCGCATCCTCGATAATCCCGTAGAACTGCGAAGGCGTCTGCCCCGCCACCGGCCGGCTATATCCCGTCGACACCGCATCGACAAACACCATATCCGTCGCATCCAGAAACGAGTCCTCGTTGTCCACCGTGCGATACGGCTGCTCCATCCCATGTCCATCCGGAGTCAGCACCACGCGCTTCGGCCCAAAGCCCATATGCGTAAACAGCGAAGCCGACCCCGGCCCGCCGTTATACACAAACGAAACCGGCCGCGACGCCGGGTCCGTCACTCCGTCCTTCGCATAAGCCACATAGAAGAACGTAGCCTTCGGCGTCCCATTCTCCGCACGAATCACGTACGTCCCCGCCGTCGCCGTGTAATTGATCGTCTGCCCGCCAATCTTCGCCGAGTGATGCGTCACCACCGTTTCTTCCTTCGGCGGCGCAGGCATCGCTCCCTCATGCTTTGCCTCACCCGCATTCTCGGCCTCGCGCTCACCGCGTTGCCTCTGCGCCTGCCGCTGTCCGCCCTGCGGCTGCTGCCCCGGAGGCGTCGTCATCTCCGGTCTCTGTTCCGCCGACGGAGCCTGAGCCCCCGCCACACTCACCATCATCAGAACCGCAAAGCTGGCAGCGCCAGCCCTCATCGCATCGCTCCACTTCATCCGCCCAGTCTCCTTCGATCATGAATTGAACAACGCCTGCACAACCATACTCCACCGCTGAAGCAGTCCCTCCCGAGATACACGTCGGCGCACGTCGCCAACGCGAACACAACTGCACCCCAATCCCGTTACCGGGACCGGAAATACCTGGGATTATTCCTGCTGCTTCGATTGCATGGACGCGACAACTGCTGTTCAAGTCTCAAGATAGGCAAGAACTTCGATTCGAAAATTCCCCAGCCGCTTTTCTTTCCATCATTCCCGCAGGGCATCCGTCATTACCTTTGCTATCCTTCCCCCGTGGCCAACCCCGAACATCTGTCGCGCATACAAGAGGGCGTCGCGGCCTGGAATGCGTGGCGAAATGACTTCCCTGGTCTAGAACCCGATCTTAGCGACGCCGATCTCAGACAGATGGACCTGCGTGCCGCGGACCTACGCAGATCGAAACTGATAGGGACTAACCTTGCGCATGCAGATTTGAGAAGAACCCAGCTTTATGAAGTTGAGATGTCTAGAGCCGATCTGCAGGAAGCAGATCTGCGAGGTGCGAAACTCAGGAAAGCGAATTTGACCAAAGCGAATTTGAGTGGGGCACTTCTAAGTACGGCGAAGCTACGCCAAGCTGACTTGAGTACCACAATCCTGCGTGAAGCTAATCTGAATGGAGCAGATATGCGCGAGGCCGACCTCTATCTATCAGATATGAGGGGTGCAGTTCTACTGGGAACAGATCTTAGAAGTGCCAACCTTCAAAAAAGCAATCTCGATCGAGCACTCCTATCAAACGCAAGGTTCTGGGAGAGTCAGCGGGCCGGATGGTCCATAAAGGAAGTTATTTGCACTTGCGCCTATTGGGATAAAGAAGCTAAGAAAGCCGCGCAATACTCGCGAGGAGAATTCGAGCAACTCTATTCCGATCAAACCTGCATCGAGCTCTTCTATGACGGTAGTATTTCCATTTTTGAACTGAGCACCCTGCCAGCTCTGCTCCATCACCTGTCCTCAAAACACCCCAATACAAAAATCCGCCTGAAGACCATAGAAGAAACTGGCGGCGGCGCGAAAATCACCATCAGTCTCGACGACGCAGACGAGCGGACGAAAGCGAAGATTGAGGCCGACGCAACCCATGCGCACCAGATACAACTTGCCCTTCGTGGCAGAGAAGACGAACTCATTGACTTACGAGCAAGCCTGCGGGCAACAGAGCGCGCCTACGACAAGCTGCTTGATAAGATGAGCGACTCAAGAAAGCAGGAGATAACCATCCATGGCAATCTCCAAGGGCCACTGCAGCTAGGCGATCACACATCCGCAGACTTCCGAGGTGTGCAATTCAACGATCCAACGCTGGTCATTCAGCTTCTCGACAAACTCCTCACCCATAGCTCCGACCTAAACCTATCCTCAACTAAAGATCAAGCCCTCACCGAGAATGCCGAAGCCGTCAAAGCCGAGCTTCAAAAGAAAGACCCCAACAAATCCATCCTCAAGCGCAGCCTCGATTTCTTCGCAACCCTCCCAAAAGAGGCGCTCGTCAAAGGCGCAGGCAAACTCGGCGAAAAAGCAGTCGAGGCAAACTGGTCCGACCTGATTCACCAGCTCGGCCAGTTCCTTCACCATCTGGGCTGATCCCATTCCTGCTGAAAATATCCGCTCCGCGATTTGCCTTGAATTAACTCCCAAAAGCGCATAATGGCCTCATGAACATCCTCTGGAATTCCGTCGCGGCGCACCCCACCCCGCTACGTGCAGAATTCAGCTCCCAGGACTGCTGTCCAATCGCTCTCAGAACGCCACCGAAACGGTTGCAAACCGGTGCCAAACCGGTATCAAAGTGACGCCAAAGCGATGGCAAAGCGGCATCAAACCGACATCGAACCGGCAGCAAAGCGGTATCACTTTGCCACCGCTTTGCCATGAACCCGGCATCGCACCACGCGTCTCGGCAAGTGACTCACCAGACATCGACTTCTGTTAATCGGAAAATAAATACCCCACCCCCCATGGTCCGGTTTGTCATTTCTTCGCCTTAATCGAGAAGCGCGCAGCTGCTGCACTGGCGGTCAGGCTTTCCGCGCGATACCATTAGGTCAGCCATCGCCGACTATGCCGCCAAAGAAACAAGCCGCTGCCAAAACCTCCAAGCTGAAGCCGCTCCACTGCCCCAGCTGCAAAAAGCTGGTCAAAGCCGCCGACGAAGATTTTCCCTTCTGCAGCGACCGCTGCCGCCGCATCGATCTCGGCAAGTGGGCCATGGGCGTCTACAAGATCAGCTCGCCGGTACTCGATCCCGATCTGCTCGAAGACCTCGAAGGCTACCAGCGCGACCCGGATCGCGGCAGCGAACATGAAAGATAAAACGGCCAAAGCAGTCACGATGGATGTCGCCGCCGCTCGCGCCATGGCTGCCAAAGGCGGATGGCCCGAAGGCCCGAGCTGCCAGTTCATAGCCGGCAAAAAAACCTTCTGGGCATGGACCATCGCCACCTTCTTCGGCTCGGGCCTAGGCAAACCCGGCCCAGGAACCTGGGGTAGCGCCGCAGCCACACTCATCTTCACCCTCGTCGTCTTTCTGCTGCATCCAGCGACGCAAATGCTGCTCGGCCTCACACTCGCCGGCATCGTGCTCTCCATCGCACTCGGCGTTCCCGCCGCAACCATTGCAGCACGAGAGGCTGGCCGTGAAGACCCAGGCTTCGTCGTCATCGACGAAGTAGCTGGAGTCTGGATCACCCTGCTCGGCGCCGTCTTCCATCCCGACTGGAAGCACATCATCCTCGCCTTCCTTCTCTTCCGCGTCTTCGACATCTACAAGCCATATCCAATCCGCAAACTCGAAAATCTGCCCGAAGGCTGGGGCATCGTCTTCGACGACGTGGCCGCCGGGTTGTATGCTTGGGCAGTGCTGGTGCTCCTAAACCGCTGGCTCTAGTTGGACGCGAACCGAATGCCCAAACTTGCCAAACTCACCTCGCTTCCACCGGCCATCGAAGGGGTCTATCCCTCGGCAGCCCTGCCCGGCGGCGACGTGGAGTTGCGCGGCGCTCACCTCGGCCCCAGCTCAGTAGTGCCGCCAACCGTGCAGGTCGACGGCTTGCCGGCCAACCTGCTCATGAGCCGCGACTCGCGACTCCGCTTTCGCGTGCCGCAGCAGGCTACAGCCGGGGTTGTCGAGGTAAGCAATTCCGAAGGCTCCGGCAATCCCGTCCTGCTGCATGTCGCCCGCGAGCTCTCTGACGGATTGCATCCCGTAACCAGCCCGGTCGTCAGCCGCTCCGGCATGATCTTCGCTACCATCTCCGGTCCGCGCGGCAAGCAGACTCCGGTCTCGATAGTGCGCATAAGCACTGAACGGGTCGGCACGCCTTTCGTCAGCGGCATTCTCAATCCGACGGGCCTGGCCTTCGATCCTGAGGGCGATCTCTTCGTCACCTCGCGCGCCGAGGGCAATGTCTACCGCATCGACCCCGGCGGCGAAGCTACCGTGTACGCCGAAGGCATGGGCGTTGCCACTGGCGCTGCCTTCGATGCCGACGGCAATCTCTTCGTCGGCGACCGCAACGGAACCATCTTCAAGATCGCGCCCGGCGGCACAGACGCCAGCCACAAGATCTTCGTCTACGCCACGCTCGAGCCCAGCGTCGCTGCGTATCATCTGGCCGTCGGCGCGGATGGAACGCTCTATGTCACGGCTCCGTCGAACTCGCCCAATGACTGCGTCTGGGCCATCGATCGCGATGGCAGCACATCGGCCTGGTATCGCGGACTCGGCCGCCCGCAGGGCCTCGCTCTGGATACGGATGGCAATGTCTATGTCGCCGCCTCGCTGCAGGGTCAGCGCGGCCTGGTGCGCATCACGCCGCAGGGCAATGCCGAACTGGTAGTCGCCGGTTTCAACATGGTTGGAGTCGCGTTTTCGCCTCTCGGAACCACCGTGCTCGCCACCAATGAAGCTGTGTATGATGTCGATCTGGGAGCGGAAGGATTGCGGCTTTTCTAAGGCCCAAGCGAGTGTCGAAGGTCCAGCATGAAATGCGAAATTATCGCTGTCGGCTCCGAACTGCTCACTCCCTTCCGGCAGGACACCAACTCCCTTTACCTGACCGAAAAGCTGAATGAGATCGGCGTCGCCGTCGCATTCAAGACCATCGTCGGCGACCGCAAGCGCGACCTCGTCAGCGCGGTGCGCACCGCTCTCAGCCGCGCCGACATCGTCGCCATCATGGGCGGTCTCGGGCCTACCGAAGACGACCTGAGCCGCGAAGCCGTCGCTGAAGCGCTTGGCGTAGGCATTCGCCGCGATCCGCAATTGGTCGTCGCGCTTGCAGCCCGCTTCGCCGCGCGGCGCATGACCATGACCGACAACAATCTCAAGCAGGCCGACATCATCGAGGGCGCGCAGGCCATTCCCAACGCCAATGGAACCGCGCCCGGCATCTGGCTCGACACCAGCTTCGCCGGCCATCGCAAGCTCATCATGCTCGTTCCTGGTCCGCCGAGCGAATGCAAGCCGCTCTTCGCCAACGAATGCATTCCGCGCCTGCGTGCGATCCTGCCGGTGCGGCATATCGCCAAGCGCGTGCTCAAGGCGACGATGATTCCCGAGTCGACGGCCGATGCGCTGCTCGCGCCCATCTACACGACCTACAAGGATGTCGAGACCACGATCCTTGCCGGCAATGCCGAGATTCAGCTGCAGCTCTTCTGCGCCAAGCCATCGCTTGAACTGGCGCAGCATCGCGTCGATGAGCTGGCCAGCAGGCTCGAAGAGGCTCTGGATCTGCACCTCTTCGCCTCTTCGGATGAGAAGCTCGAACAGATCGTCGTCTACTATCTCGAGCTCAAGCAGGAGACCCTCGCCGTCGCCGAAAGCTGCACTGGCGGTCTGCTCTCCCAGCGCATCACCTCGATCAGCGGCAGCTCGCGTTCGTTTCTCGGCGGCGCGGTGGTGTATTCGAATGAGTTGAAGGCCGACTTCGCCGGAGTTCCGCCAGCGCTGATCGCAGCGCATGGAGCGGTGAGCGCTGAAGTCGCGGAATCGATGGCTCAAGGCATTCGCCGCCGCGTCGGCTCCAGCATGGGTGTCGGCATCACCGGCATCGCCGGCCCTGGCGGAGGCACCGAAGAGAAGCCCGTCGGCCTGGTTTACATCGCTGTCAGCTACGGCAACAAGACCGAGTCACTGGAATGCAACTTCCGCGGCGACCGCGACCGCATCCGCCTCTGGGCCAGCCAGCAGGCACTGGATATGATTCGCCGGCGGCTGATGTAAGTTCGCGATAAACAAAATGGGCAGCTAGAGAGCCGTACCACGAGTGCGTTGTCAGGACGAATCGCCATCAGGTCTGGACCTGATCTAGCGAGCGCAATTCGCAACTTGATCCCTGCAGAGACCTTTCGGAATGCGTTCAAGCATGGCCGTTAATCCCACTGTCAGGCAGACACGATACTCTGTAGCAGACCGAAATATTGCGGCGACAAGCCTTGCCTGAAGAAGAATTTTTGCGGTCGGATCGTCAGATCCTTGGATCACTCAAATCGATAAAGGGAGAACGTGATGAAGAACTTCGCGATCGCGGGACTTTTCTTTGCCTTGGCCGTAGGCGGCGCACCACAACGGGGTGCGTTTGCGCAAATCAATGCAGGGAACCAGAAGCCTGAGCCCAGCCTGCCCTTCAACATAACCCAGGTCACGACTTTGGATCTGCCCTGGAAGATTGCATTCCTGCCTGACGGGCGGATGTTCATTACCCAGAAGGTTGGCGGTTTGTTCCTGGTCACACAGCAGGGAGCAAAGACACCGGTCAAGAATGCGCCAGCGGTACTCTGGAGAGGTCAGGGTGGAATGCTGGGCGTCTTCCTCTCGCCGTTTTATGCCAAGGACCACTCCGTCTACCTCACCTATTCTGAGCCCGGTGAGCCGGGCGGTTCAAGCCTGGCGCTTGCGCGGGCCACGCTGAAGATCGACGGCGGTGCGGCAAGCCTCGAGGATTACAAAGTGATCTGGCGCGACGGCGAGCGGGGCGAGGGCGGACAGTTCGGCGCACAGGTTGCCTTTTCTCCCGACAATAAGTATCTCTTCCTATCCTCTGGCGATCGGCAGCGCATGACGCCAGCCCAGGACCCCAATCAGCCTCTCGGTAAAATCCTGCGCCTAACGCTGGATGGCAAACCAGCTCCTGGGAATCCGAATGCCGGCAAGATCGGCTCGGCTACGGTCCCAGTCATCGATCCACCTGAGGACACTGAAGCCGCGAAGACCGCCCCTGTCGTCAGAACATATACCTTTCCGGGACCGAACCTGACGCCCTCCGAAACCTGGAGCTGGGGACACCGCACTCCCTACGGCCTGGCCTTCGCACCCAATGGAGAGCTGTGGGAGGTTGAACATGGTCCCAAAGGCGGCGATGAGTTAAACCTGATCAAGCCTGGCAAAAATTATGGCTGGCCGTATGTTTCTTACGCGGTCAACTACAACGATGTGCCAATCCCGAGTCCAGACACACGCGCCGACCTGACCAAGCCCGTCATCTACTGGACGCCGGTCATCGCACCGGGCAATCTGATGTTCTACAAAGGCGCGATGTTCTCGCAGTGGAACGGCTCGGCTCTTGTGAGCGGATTGGGATCGAAGTCGCTCACTCGCATCACGTTCGACGGCAAGGGCGGAGCGAAGCCTGCCGAGCGTTGGGATATAGGTCGCAGAGTCCGCGATATCGAGGTTGCGCCAGATGGTTCGCTCTGGATGATCGAGGACGCCAAGCCAGGCGGCCTCTTCCACCTGACGGCGAAATAGGAACAGGAACGTCCACAGCAGAATCGGAGTCGAAGCGGCGACGGTCGTTCGACTCCGCCTTCTGTAACCTCAAGCAGCGAAGAGGATATGGATTCGATGAATCAGATGGGCCAGAAATTCAAAGGAGTGCCTGCGGCATTGCGTGTGTCGTTGTGCGCCTTCTTGTGCAGCCTTTGCCTATTCGGCGCGCCCCGTGTCTTCGGTGCTCCTCCAGCCCAGCCCCTGCCCGAAGGCAAAGGCAAAGCAGAATTCGTGCATAACTGCACCGCCTGTCACCGGGCGGATATGGTCACCCGCGTCCCGAAGACTCCGGAAGACTGGAAGAAAAGTGTCTTCGAAATGGCGTCTCGCGGCACCGATGGCACGAAGGAAGATCTGGACAACGTCGTCCTCTACCTCGACAAGTTTTATGCGAAAGACCAGCCTGCCCCGGCTGCGGCGGCACCCTCGGCGGCACCATCGGCAACGCCTTCCCCAGTCGCTTCTTCGAGCCCGTCCAATTCCTCTCCGTCTTCCGATCCGTCTTCCTCAGATTCCGAACACATCAAGCAGCTGATCGCCACGAATCTTTGTCTCTCATGCCATCGCATCGAGCAACAAGGCGCGTATATCGGTCCATCCTTGAATGGCGTAAGCTCGCGGCTCACAGACGGCCAGATACGAACGGCCATTATGACCCCGCCTCCAACGCTTGCCCCGAGTGACAACCTCGTTCAATTCACCACGGCTGACGGAAAGAAAGTTACGGGTCACATCCTGAGTCAGGACGATCAGGAAGTGCGAGTCATGGCCGCGTCAGGTGATGTCGATACTTACGTTAAGTCGGAGCTGCAAGAGTTCACGGTTGTCGATATCAACCCCATGCCTGCCTATGGAAGAAGACTCACGGTAGACGACGTGAATGGCCTGGTGCGCTACATTGGCTCACTTCCACCTGTGGATGACAGCGTCCGCAAGTAACGACATGGTGCGTATGGCCTGGCAAATCCTAGCCGAACGATGACACAGTGAGCGGCAGATTCATAACGGATGACCCCTTGCGTTTACTGTGTATTCAGCATGCCGGGTAACTCGCTTCAATTGCCTAAGCTTTACTTCATCTCACTCGGCATATCCTGAACTGCGATGATCTGCCATTTGCCGTTGCGCTTGAGCCAGGTGTCGGTCCAGGTTAGTTTGACCTTGTCTTTATGGCCGTCGGCCTCGACATGCACTGCGCTTTCGCTGCCGTAGAGGATCGCGATGTTATCGCCGAAGTAATGCACCTTCACGTCGTACATCACGCAAGCCTCTTCGGATGTCTTAGGGTGCGGATCGCTGGCGACTGCTACCTTCTTGTCGTACAGCGAGCCGTTGGGCGCGGTGCCGTGAAAGTCTTCGGCGAGGATGGTCTTCTCGATCCCGTTGTGCGTACAGCCGGCCTCGGCCCACTTGCGCTCCTGCTCGATCAGGCTCTTCGCCAGCGGATCGTCGGCTGCAGCCCAGCGGCTGGCCTGCGCATTCGCTGGTAAAGAGAGAAGGCTCACACTGAAGCCCATGACAGCCAAAGCCGTACACAATAAGTAACGATTGCGCATACTCGCATCTCCTCAAAAAGCCAAAGTGAGTATTGAGGAAATATACCAGCCGCGCTACTTCTGCGTTGCGATCCAATCGTTGATGCGCTGATCGAGCACATCGAGCGGCAGCGCGCCGGAATCGAGCACCTGATCGTGGAAGGCGCGAATGTCGAACTTATCCCCCAGAGCCTTCTTCGCGCGGTCGCGCAGTTCGAGAATCTTCAACTGCCCAATCTTGTAGGCCACCGCCTGGCTGGGCCACGCGATGTAGCGGTCTACTTCGGATTGCACGCTGGTCTCGTTGATCGCTGAGTGATCGTGGAAGTAGTCGACCATCTGCTGGCGGGTCCAGTGCTGCGCATGCACGCCGGTATCGACGACCAGCCGAATCGCGCGCCAGATATCACCCTGCAGGCGTCCGTAGTCTTCATAAGGATCCTGGTAGAAACCGATGTCCTTGCCCAGCCGCTCGGCGTACAGTCCCCAGCCCTCGGAGAAGGCCGTGTAGCCGCCGAATTTGCGGAAGTCCGGCACGCCCTCCAGCTCCTGTGCAATCGAGATCTGAAGGTGATGCCCCGGCAGCCCCTCGTGATAGGCGATCGACTCCACATCGCATAGGCAGCGGCCTGTCGGATTGTAGGTATTGACGCGAATGCGTCCCGGCCTGCTGCCATCGGGAGTGCCCGCTTCGTAGTATGCATCGGAAGAATTCTTTTCGACATACTCGGGCACCGGAGCAACTTCAAAGCCCGCCTTGGGCAGGCGGCCGAAGAGCTGCGGAAGCTTGGCCTGCATAGGGCCGAGATAGCCGCGGTAGGCATCGAGAATCTGTTCGCGCGAGGTTGGTTTGAGCTTGGGATTGGTCTTCACATCGGCTTCAAAGCTCTTCAGATCGGCAAAGCCTAGCTTCCTGGCGATGACCAGCATCTCGGCTTCGTCCTTGGCCACTTCGTCCTCGCCGATCTTGTGAATCTGCTCGGCGGTGAGGTTGGTCGTCGTGGTGCGGCGAAGCGAGAACGCGTAATACTTTGCGCCATCCGGCAGCGCTGAGATGCCCGGCTCTTCGCGACCTGCGGGAACATAGGTCACTTCCATAAACCGCTGCAAACGCAGATAGGCAGGCAGCACTTCCTTGCCGATGGCGTCGAGCATCTCCTGCCTGATGCGCGTCTGCTCACCCGCAGAAATCGAGGCTGGGAACTTCTTCAAGGGCTCGGCGAATGGCGAATCTTCCGGCTTCTGATGGGCAAACTCCTTGACCTGGTCGAGCGCCTTTTCGAGCAGATACTTCGGCGGCACACGATGATCTTGCACGCCGATGGACATATCTTCCGTAGCCTGGCTGAAGGCTTTGGGAATCGCATGCAGCCGGGAGATCCAGTCGTCGTAATCCTTCACGGTGGTAAAGCTCAGCTGCGGCACCAGCTCTGGATACGTCGTGTGAATGCCGCCCATCTGGTTGATCTGGAACTCCCACTCCTTAAACTCTGAACCTTCCTGA
Organism: Acidobacteriaceae bacterium; assembly: GCA_036271955.1. Taxonomy (GTDB): domain Bacteria; phylum Acidobacteriota; class Terriglobia; order Terriglobales; family Acidobacteriaceae; genus Acidicapsa. The sequence goes on along the minus strand of DATAZR010000192.1, from coordinate 121,850 downwards.
TCGTCGGTGATCTGGCGCAGCAGCAGGTCGCGGCTGATGTTTTCCTGCGCGGTAAATCCAGTGTTATCGATGGCAGCAAGCCGCAGGAGAAAGCCCTGCTCGCGCTCCAGACCTGCGTTATAAGCGCGAACGGAGTAGTCGCTGATCTGGTCGTTGTAGCGCTTGTCGCCTAACGACGATGCAGTCTCCGGCGAATGCCGCAAGACGTCTTCCCAGTAATCCTTGAAGACCTGGTCGAGGGCTTTCTTGCGGTCTTCAAGCGACTGCGGAGCCTTGGCAGCATTGGGGTCGATCTTAAGCTTTTGCGCATGCAGCGGCGCTGCAGCGGAGAGCGAAACCGAGAACGAAACCGGGAGCGAAATCAGGAGTGCAAGCGGCAGAGCGAGACGAGTCTTCTTCAATTTGCAACCTCGGGAACATTGGCCTTACGTTTTCCAAGCCTGTATCTCCAAGTCTATGACAGTCCTTTCCTTCGATGGCGCAGCAGTTTGCCCGGAAGCTTTCCTCTTGCCGATTGGCTTAAGGATTGACTTAATATCGTAGTGCCACCCGCGCTGGCTCAACGGACTTTACGCACGATGCAAATGCGCTTTCAAGCAACGCTCGAACCGGTCCAGATCTCTTTGCCCTGGACCGTCGTCCGCCTGCCCTTCGATCCTGTGGAGGTGTGGCCGGACCGAGTCAAGCTGCGCGTCAAAGGCACTATCCAAATTGCTGGCCGAATCGCAGGCCGGGATGGCGAGCCCCATGCTTTTGCGACTTCCCTGCAGCGCTCCCATGAGTTTGGGTACATGATGCTGGTGACGGAGAAGATGCGCAAGGCAACAGGCCTCGTGAAGGGCTCGGTAGCTGAAATCGTGCTCGAGGCCGACACGGATGGCAAATCGGCTACACCACCGCCGGAGCTGGCAAAGCTGCTGAAGGCAGATCGCGCTGTGAAAAAATGGTTCGAATCCTTGAACTACTCGACCCGCAAATACCTTGGCGATGAGATCAGTTCGCCCAAATCCGCAGAGGTCCGCGTGCGCCGGGCCGAGCAGTGGGTGGAGCGCATGATGATGACGATGGAAGGCGAGGAGTTCCCGCCGCCGATTCTGCAGGCTGCCTTTCGCCGCCAGCCGCTGGCACGTGCGGGATGGGAGGCTCTAACCCAGAACCAGCGTCGCCAAACACTTTTTAGCCTCGCGATGTGCGCGAGTCCGGAGGCTCAGGCGAAGCGGGTAGAAAGAGCCATCGAGAATGCCCTCAAAGCAGTGCAGCGAACCGGAATGCGAACAGGACAGCGAACCGGCCGCAAGGAAAAAGCGTCGAATGAGACAGAGTAGGATCGACAAAAGAAGGAGAGACACACATGGCAGCGCAGGCAAAGGGTGGCTTTGATGTCAAGATGACTCCTCAGACGTGGAGCGAATCGTCGGTGGACCACACGCTGGCGCGGTTCTCGCTCGACAAGCAGTACCACGGCGATCTCGAAGCCACGGCACAGGGACAGATGATGAGCTCCGGCAGCGGCACGCCGGGCTCCTCTGCTGTGTATGTCGCCCTCGAAAAAGTGACCGGCTCGCTGCATGGCCGCAAGGGCAGCTTCGTGCTCTACCACGTCGGCATCATGCGCAAAGGCGTGCCCGAGCTGACCATCACCGTCGCGCCCGACTCGGGAACCGATGAACTGACGGGCCTGGCAGGAACGCTGAAAATCGACAGGGCCGATGGCAAGCATTCCTACGAATTGGACTACACGCTGGTGACGCTGCAATAGGCACGCTGCAATAGGCCTCGGCGGTCCGCCTCTGGCGGCCAAGTCGCGGCAGTTTGCCACCTGATAAAGTTTGAAGTGATGCCACTCGAACTCAAAATCTGGCTGCACTCGCTTTCGATCATCGTTGCAGCCTACCTGCTCGGCTCAATACCCACCGGCTATCTGCTGATGCGCTTCGTCCGCAAGCAGGATATTCGCACCATCGGCAGCGGCAACATCGGCGCCACCAACGTGCTGCGTTCGGGAGCGAAAGGCCTCGGCGCGGCAACCTTTCTCTTCGACGTGATCAAGGGCGTGCTCGCCGTGCTGGTCGGCGCGCGGCTGGCGACGGTCGGCTTTCCGCCCATTCCACTGCACAATGCTGAGGCGCTGGCGGCGCTCTGCGCGGTGCTCGGGCACATGTTTCCCGTGTGGCTGGGACTGCGCGGCGGCAAAGGCGTAGCCACTGCCTTCGGAGTCTTTCTGGTGCTGGTGCCGTATGCGGCGCTGGGAGCCTTGGCTGTCTTCGTGGTGATTTTCGCTTTGAGCCGTATCGTTTCGCTGGCTTCGATTCTGGCCGCGACTGCCTTTCCACTCTTCGCCTGGCTGACCGCACCCTGGGCACGCAATTACCTGATTATGGGGATCATGGGCATCATCTCCGGCTTGGTGCTGGTCAAGCATCAACAGAACATCCTGCGCCTGATGTCCGGGACGGAATATCGCTTCGGTTCAAGCGGCAAGAAAGCCAGCGAAGGCACTCCTGATCCTGAACCCCATTCCGAGAAAGACCCGGCATGAGCCGAATCACGGTACTCGGTTCCGGCTCCTGGGGAACTGCAATCGCCCTGTCGCTGGCTCGCAAAGGCGGCCATGAGATCTTCCTCTGGTCGCACCGCGTTGAGACTGCGGAGAGCCTCAGCCTCCATCGCGAAAACCGGCACTTCCTACCCGGATTTCCTTTTCCTGAAGGACTCAGCGTAACGGCGGATGATGCGCAGGCCGTCGCCGCGGCGGATATCCTGGTCTGCGCTGTGCCTTCGGAGTTTCTGCGGCCGGCAATGATGCGTCTTGCCCCGCATTTGCATGCAGGACAGATCCTGATAAGTACAACCAAGGGCCTCGAAGACCATTCTTTTTTACGTATGACTGAGGTCATCGACGGCTGCGTTCGCGAGGCAGGGCTTACATTGCCTGTGGGCGCGCTGAGCGGCCCATCCTTCGCGCAGGAAGTTGCCGCGGGGATGCCCACCGCCGTGACCATCGCGTTTTCCGACCCGGCTGTCGCGGCATTCGTACAGAGAGAGTTTTCGGGCCCCACGCTGCGCCTCTACACCAACAATGACGTGATCGGTGTGGAGATGGGCGGCGCGCTCAAGAACGTGATCGCCATCGCTGCCGGTGTGCTCGCCGGACTGGGTTTGGGACTGAACTCTGCAGCCGGCCTGATCACACGCGGCATCGCCGAAACTACCCGTCTGGCGGTAGCCGCCGGCGGCCAGCGCGAGACTCTCAGCGGATTAAGCGGCGTAGGCGATCTGGTGCTGACCTGCACCGGTTCGCTGTCGCGTAACCGCAGCGTGGGATTCGAGTTAGGCCGCGGACGCAGGCTGCCGGATATTCTCGCCGGGCTCGACGGCAAGGTGGCTGAAGGCGTTCGCACTACCCGCGCCGCGCTCGGTCTAGCTCGCAAGCTGGGCGTCGAGATGCCGATTACCGAGCAGATGGAGCTGATCCTCGACGGCGGCAAAGACCCGGAGGAAGCCGTCCGCGACCTGATGCTCCGCCCCGGCCGCGACGAGGAGGACTAGCCGTCCAGGCGGGCTTCGGAAGCAATATTTGAATCATCCGCCTGTGTGGGCGTCCACCTTAAGAACTTGTCTGGACTGGTAGACTCGAAGCTGGATATAGCCCATGTTTTCTAAGTTTTTTGGCGGTAAGAAGGACGAAACCCCCGCAGAATCCGATGCTTCGATAGGCGAGCTGGAGCCGGAGCAGTCTACTTCCGGTAGATCCTCCTTTTTGGACCGGATGAAGCAGGCGGTGACGCGGACGCGCGAGTCGCTTTCGTCGCGGCTCGAAGGCGTGCTGGCGCTCACCCGCGAGGTCGATGAGAGCGCGCTAGAAGATCTTGAATCTGCGCTACTTACCAGCGATCTAGGACTGCCGACGACGACCGCCATTCTGGATCAGCTGCGCGACCGGGCGCTGCGCAAGGACATAGCCGGCGGCGCGGAATTGCGGGAGCTGCTCAAGGAGCAGATTCGGGCCATTCTCGAGGCTCCGCGGAAGCCGGTGCCGAATCCTGCGTCTCCGCCGAAGGTGATTTTTCTGGTCGGCGTGAACGGAACAGGCAAGACGACGACCAGCGGAAAGCTGGCGGCGTGGAACCGCAACCTGAACAAAACAGTGTTGTTGTGCGCGGCGGATACGTTTCGCGCGGCGGCTATCGAGCAGCTTGAAGTGTGGGCATCGCGGTCGGGCGTGGAGATGATCAAGACCAAGCAGGGCGGCGACCCGGCGGCGGTTTTGTATGACGCGGTGGCGGCTTCGAAGGCGCGTGGGATTGAGGTTCTGATCGTCGACACGGCGGGGCGGCTGCACACCAAATCGGGGCTGATGGACGAGCTCGAAAAGATGCGGCGGACGGCTAAGCGATTGATTCCGGAGGCTCCGCACGAAGTTTTGCTGGTGATGGATGCGACCACGGGGCAGAATGGATTGCAGCAGGCGCGGCTGTTTACCGAGGCATCGGGCGTGACGGGGATCGTTTTGACCAAGCTCGACGGGACGGCCAAGGGCGGGATCGCAGTGGCGATTGCGCGAGAGCTGAATCTGCCGGTGCGGTTCGTCGGGGTCGGGGAAAAGATCGGCGATCTGCTGGAATTTGACCCTGGGGCGTTTGTCGATTCGTTGCTTGGGGAGTGAAATTCGGCGGAGCACACAGACGAGACCAATCGCGATCCGCGACGGAAATTGTGCAATCGGCGAACGGCATTGGTGCAATCCGTGGCGCGCAAGAGTGCAATCAACGGCAGACAAAACACAATGAGCGGCAACTCCCCCAATCCGGAGAACGGAAGCGAGCTGGACATCTTCTGGATGCGGCGTGCGCTGGAGCTTGCCCGGCACGGCGTCGGATTGTGCTCGCCAAACCCGGTGGTCGGGTGCGTGATTCTCGACTCCGCTGGAGAGCTGGCTGGCGAGGGCTGGCATGAGTACGACCGCCGGGATCATGCTGAGGTCGTCGCGATACGTAATTCAGGAAACAAGACGCAGGGCGGGACCGCATACGTCACCCTGGAGCCATGCAACCACTCCGGACGGACCGGTCCGTGTTCGGAGGCGCTGATCGCTGCGGGAGTAGCGCGGGTGGTGGCGGCAACGCAGGATCCGAATCCAATGACGGCTGGGGGCGGATTTGAAAAATTGCGGCAGGCTGGAATCGCGGTCGAGATTGGGGTTTGCCGGGCTGAGGCGCAACGGCTGAATGAGGGATTTGCGCGATGGATTATGAGCAAGCGGCCGTTGGTCTTGATGAAGGTGGCGATGACGCTGGATGGACGGATCGCTCCTGCGCTGGGAAAACAGCCGGCACGCCAGCCGCATTGGATTACGGGTGAGGCTGCGCGGGCGGCCGTGCAGCCGATGCGTTGGGCGGCGGATGCGGTGCTGACGGGCGTGGACACTGTGATTGCCGACGATCCGCTGATGACCGACCGCAGTGGAAAGCCGAGGCGCAGGCCACTTCTGCGGGTGATTCTGGATTCAGCGCTGCGCATGCCTTTGGATTCAAAGCTCATCAAGACGGCGAAGGATGATGTGGTGATCTTCACCGTGCCTGCGCCGGAGCGTGACAGACATGCGACCGAAGTGGCGGCAGCGCGGATCGAGGAGCTGCGAAGGCGCGGCGTGCGAGTTGAAGTGATGGCCGCCGAAAGCAGTCGTGTTCCGCTAGGGCGGCTGCTGGACAAGCTGGGAGCCGAGGGGATTTTGACGGTGTTGACGGAGACCGGCTCGCGGTTGAATACGGCGCTGCTGGCTGCGGGGCTGGTGGATAGAGTAAAGATTTTCTGCTCGCCGCAGATCATGGGGTCGGATGCCGTGCCGGCTTTTCGCGGACTGCCGCTGCCGGTGCGGCTGGATACAGCGGAGATCGAGCGGCATGGGAATGATTTCAGCGTGTCGGCGCTGCTGCGCGATCCATGGGATTGAGTGACCGCTTGGTGGTGAAGACGTCGTCATAGGTGGTGATTGAAGCGATGGGCTTCCGGGTTTTATCATGGAGGTGCGATGTCGTTTCCTATAAGAGTATGTGCAGTTTGTGAAGAAGAGTTTGAACTGAAGCCGGGCAAGCCCGGCTTTGCCAACCGCTGCCCGGCGTGCAGCGAGCCTGAAGCGGACGACGCCGGCAGCAAAGACCTGACCGGCGCCTTGGATCGTAAGAGCGCCGCGGAGGCGAATGAGGCGCGGCGCGAGGCGATGAAGAATCTGCTTTACCGGAAAGATAGCTAGAGAGTACGCCTGAAAGCTCCGGCTGGCGCTCTGCCAATCGGAATCGAGTATTAAGGCCGGGTCTCCCAGGTCCAACCTCTGCTCACAATATTTTTCTTGTTCTTGACACAATGCAAAATCTCGCGCTAGCATCGCAGACACTTGTCATAATTAAACTGACAGGAGTCGTAACGATGACCACATCGCGCTTGACCAAGTTCGAAATTCAGATCTGGTGGATGGGACGACGCATGATTGAGGAGCGCGAGCGTGCCTGCGATGAGGCTGTGGTGCGGTTGGGCAGCAGCCCTGCGGCCTATGCCGAGGGGCTGTTGCATGCTTGCCGGTTTTCGGTGGAGTCTTCGCTGGCTTGCGTGGCGAGAGTTACCGGCGCGGATCTGAATAAGAGGATTCGTTCGATCATGAAGCCGCGGGGCGAGGAGCTAACTGCGGCCGGCAAACTGGCGCTGGCTTTGCTTGCGTCGGTTGCTTTTGCCGGGCCGGTGGCGTACGGGATTGTGCATCGGGTTCCGGTGTATGGACAGTTGCTGATTACCAGCGGACCCAGGCCGTCTTTTGCTGTGGCGACAATCAAGCCGGCGAAACCGGATGAGGAAAAGCTGGGCGGAATGGCTAAGGGGTCATTGAACGAACAACACGCCTCCCTCTACGACCTCCTTGTGTCCGCGTACAACATGCGGCGGGAGGGTCCCTTGATAGGCGGGCCAGCTTGGAGGGATACGAAATTCTTCGATATTCAGGCTAAGTGGGAAGATGAGCAGATTGAAGCCGCAAATGGTATCAGTGTGACGCAGATGGTGAAGCAAAACCAGTTGATGCTGCAGTCGCTTCTGGCAGAACGCTTTCAACTGAAGGTGCACACCGTGACCCAGGAACGTGAGGTTTACGCACTGGTGGTAGCGAAAGGAGGCCCTAAGTTCAAGGAAGTGGAAGCTCCTGCCTCTCTGGGAACGGGTGAATCGGGCGCGGGCGTCGTAATGCCTCCGCCGCCTCCGCCTTCGGCGCCAAGTGGGAAGGAGACAGGGGCCGTGGAAAAGGTGATATGCATGGGAATCTGTTATACCGCGAGCCATCAGGTGACTGGGAAGGATGCGCCGATGGGAATGCTGGTGGGATGGATTTCGACCCTGCAGGAAATGGACCGGATGGTTGTCGATGAGACGGGACTGCATGGGAAGTACGATTTTGTCCTGAATGGGGTTGCTGGCGGACCTGGACCGCCTCCGAATGAGGACGAGTCCTCTCCGGGGGATGCGCCGCTCTCGCTGTTTACGGTGCTTCCAGAGCAGTTGGGGCTGCGGTTGAAGTTGAAGAAGGTTCCAGTGCAGGTACTGGTGATCGACCACGCAGAGCTACCTTCGGCGAATTGAGCTCTCTTGCCGCGGTTGATTGGCGGCCTGTTCTGAATTCGAGCGGCTGGCGCGGGCTGAACAAGCTTAGTTCTGGTTTAGGGGACCGGGAGCTACTGAACTACGTAGCGCGCGCAGGATGCGCATGCCGTCGCTGGAGGGAATCGGCAGCAGATTGACAAGGCCGAGCGCAAGATTGCAAAGGGCTAGCTGATGGCCGAGGATGGGGACGAAAGACAGCGGCAGGATCAGGCAGAAATTCATCAGCGGCCCGGCGGTGGCGATGAGCACCTCGTCCTGCTGAGTGGCGGCGTAGGCGCGGCGGATGTAGGCGCCGGCGAGACGAAGTCCAAATTCGCGGACCGGAACGCCGAGGAAAGCGGCGGCAAGCATGTGTCCAGCCTCATGCAAAAGAAGACTGAGTACTGCCATCACCCCGAAGAAAAGGCCCAGGCGCGGGCCGTCGATCATGACTCCCAGACTGAGACAGAAAACGAGCAGCAGCCAGCCTGTGCTGTGTACGCGAAACGGGATTTGAAGCTTCTCCATCGGGAGCATCCTTTGTTGGTCTACGTAGTGAGATGCGCGTGGTTCCCGCTTTTGGCGGGAAGGTGACCAAAGATGTACATAGCCTTCAGTAATCGGATTTGAGTAACCCTGCAATTCGCGTGAATGCCTGCAGTTGCAACGGCAGAAGCGCTGGCCTACTTTAGAAGAATGTTTACTGGAATTATTGAGCGGACTGGGACGATTGTCAGCCTGAAGGATCATGGCGGTGTGAAGCGGCTTACGGTTGCTGCTCCGGGAATTGCCGGACAGCTGCGCGAGGGAGATTCGCTGGCGGTTTCAGGGGTTTGCCTGACGGCGCTGGAGACCGATCCCGAACTGTTTCATGCGGATCTGGCGGCGGAGACGCTGGAGAAGACTTCGCTGGGCTCGCTGGCGGTTGGTTCGGTGGTGAACCTGGAGCTGCCGGTGGCGGCTGGTTCGCCGCTGGGCGGGCATATTGTGCAGGGGCATGTCGATGCGGCCGGCCTGCTGGAGGCGCTGGAGCCGGTGGTAGCGAGGTCGAGCGCGCATTTTGATGAACAGACGACGGACTGGATGCTGCGGGTTCGGGTTCCGGAACCTGTGCGGCCGTGGATGGTGCTGAAGGGATCTGTGGCGCTGGAGGGGATCAGCCTGACGATTGCCGATTTCGATGGGGAGATCGTCACGGCCGCCATTTTGCCGCTGACCTACTGGCGGACGAATCTGCATACGCTGGCGGCGGGCGCCTCGATAAATATCGAAGGGGATGTTGTTGTGAAGCTGGCGCTTGCGCAGATGGCGGAACGGCTGGACGCGGAAAAGCTGCCAGAGTTCGAATTGACTGAGGCGTGGCTGGTGGCGGCTGGATTTTAGCCACTCGCAACAGCAGATTCCCTGCGGGAATGACAGAAAGAAAAACAAGAGCAGCGGTTATTCTGGCCGAGTGAGTAAGGTTCCTGAGACAGAGGGGTTGCCGAGGCGGACGCGTGGGCGAAAGTGGGTTTTGCTGGCGTGGCTTCGATGGATTGGCATTACGGTGGTGGGGCTCTGGCTGCTGGCTGCGCTGACGCTGGCGATGCTGCGGTGGGTTGATCCGCCAACAACTGCCGTGCATATCGAGCGGCGGCTGGAGGCGTGGGCACATGGAAAGTCGTATCGCAAGCAGTATGAGTTTGTGCCGATGAGCCAGATCTCAGTGCATCTGCAGCATGCGGTGGTAGCCGCAGAGGATGCGCGGTTTTATCAGCATCATGGGTTTGACTGGCAAGCTATGGAATTGGCCGCCGAAAACGATATGGATGGCGGACGGCTGCGCGGCGGGTCGACGATTTCGCAACAGCTGGTGAAGAACCTGTTTTTCGGGACGGGGCGATCGATTTTGCGCAAGGGGGCCGAGTTCACGCTGGTTCCGGTGGCGGAGTTGGTGCTGGGCAAGCAGCGGATTCTGGAACTGTACCTGAACGAGGTGGAGTGGGGACCGGGGGTTTATGGAGCGGAGGCGGCCTGCGAGTTCCACTACCGGGCCTCGGCGCGAAATATTGGCGAGGAAGAAGCGGCGCGGCTCGCGGCGGTGCTGCCTGCTCCTCTGAAGCGGCGGCCGGAGCGGATGAACCGGTATACGGGGATCATTCTGGAGCGGGAGCGGCAAATGGGGTGGTGAGATGCTGCGCTGAACGATGCGGATCTGCATCTGATCGTCCATCCATTCTGCTACGATATATTGACCAGTTAAATTGACCAGTCGGTGCATTCGAAACATCGGAGATTCTCACATGGCTATCCCAACTTTTCAGGCGTCGGAGGCCAAGACTCACTTTCTGCGCATCCTAGATCGGGTTGAGCGCGGCGAGACGGTGGTGATTTCCCGGCGTGGACGGCCAATTGCGCGAATCAGCCCGGAGCCGGAGATTGATAGGGAGCGCGTGCGACAGGCTATAGAAGGCATGAAGGCATTGCGCAAGAAAATTGGCAGGCTCACTCTCGATGAGATACTGTCGGCTCGCGATGAGGGCCGGGAGTAATGCCATTCGTGCTGGACGCATCGATTTGCGCCGTGTGGGCGCTTACTGACGAATCGGATCCACTCGCGGATCGTGCAATGGCTCATCTGGCTCACGAACCTGCGATGGTGCCGACGTTATGGTGGTTTGAGATCCGTAACGTGCTGACAATCAGCGAACGGCGTAAGCGATTAACCCGCGACGGATCCCAGGAGTTTCTCAAATTCCTGGGCGGGTTTCCAATCTGGACTGATGTTGAGCCAGACGAGAACGCAATCTTTGGGTTGGCCCGGAGATACCAGCTTTCGTTCTACGACGCGACCTATCTGGAGATAGCTGAACGTAAGAAGCTTCCTCTGGCGACACTGGACAAGGCGCTGCGTGTTGCCGCGGAGGCGGCTGGCGTTCCGCTTTTGGCTTAATCGCCCGCTCTCATGGCCAATGGCTCCCATTCTGAGCGCGGAGGCGGATTGGCGCGTCTTTCCTAGCAGGGAAAACTCTCGGGTGAAGTGTCGAAACTGATACCCTTTCGAGAGCACCGGACCAGAGAACGGGAGCAGCGGGAAAGCGGAGCATGGCTGAGTTTGTCATCAAGCTGGCGGATGAGCGGGGACGGGTGCAGGAGCAGACGCACACGGCGGCCTCGGCGGAGGAGCTGCGGCATCGCTTTGTACAATCCGGCTACCACGTCTTTTCGGTGCGTTCGCGGGGAAGGATGGGACGGGCCAAGAAGACCAAGCTGGAGCCGTTCCTGATTTTCAACCAGCAGTTTCTGACGCTGGTGCGCGCCGGGCTACCGATTCATGGTTCGCTGGAGATGCTGGCCAAGAACCAGCGCAATCCTTACTTTGCCGGCCAACTGCTCAATGTGACGGAGCGGGTGAAGTCGGGCGAATCGCTTTCTGTGGCCTTCGAGGCGCAGGGCGGGTTTCCTACGATGTATACGACCACGCTGCTGGCCGGCGAGCGATCTGGCAATCTGCAGGAAGTGCTCGAACGATATGTGAGCTTCCAGCGGATTTCGCTCACCTTTACCAAGAAGGTGACGGCTTCGCTGATCTATCCAACTGTGCTGATCTTCTTTGTGGTTGGGCTGCTTGTCTTCCTCATCACGTATGTCGTGCCGCAGTTTTCGACGCTGTATGACGGGATGGGCATCCAGCTGCCGTGGCTGACGCTCGCGCTGCTGCATTTTGGCAAGGGCGCGCAGCACTATGGTCCGTATGTATTGCTTGCGCTGGCGGCCATCGTGTATGGATTTACCTGGTACGCGAAGACTCCCGGGGGACGCGACCGGGTAGATGGTTTTCGCATCGGGATGCCGATACTGGGGAAGATCTGGATCAAGTATCAGGTGGCTCTGTTTGGGCGCACGCTTTCAACGCTGCTGACAGGCGGCCTGCCGCTGGTGCCTTCGCTTGAAACGGCGGCGCGATCGATCTCTTCGCACCGTATTGCAAAGGCGGTTTTTTCTTCGGTGGTGCGGGTGCGCGAGGGCAAGAGCCTGGCGACTTCGCTGGAGGGGACGAAGGTTTTTCCCGGCGTGGCGACAGAGATGATTGCCGTGGGTGAGCAAACGGGCGCGCTGCCGCAGATGCTCAACTCGGTCGCCGAATTTTTTGAGGAGGATGTGGAGACTGCCCTGACAGCGGCGATGGCGCTCATTGAACCGATGATTCTGCTGGTGATGGGCGTGTTTGTGGTGGTCATTTTGATTGCGCTGTATCTGCCGATCTTTTCACTGGGACAGGTACAACAGTTCCAGTAAACAAGTGGTCAGTGATCAGTGGTCAGTGTGGGTTAGTGATCCCCGAATTGGAGTGGTTGTAAATGGCAAAGTCATTTCGGGATCTTGTGGTTTGGCAGAAGGGGATTCAATTGTCGGTCTTGGTCTACCAGTTATCGAAAGCCTTTCCCCGCGAAGATCTTTATGGGTTGACGAGCCAGATGCGGCGCGCTGCCATTTCGGTTCCGAGCAATATCGCGGAAGGAGCAGGCAGATTGAATACTCTCGAGTACCGGCAGTTTCTTGGGATTGCAAGAGGTTCAAACTTTGAGCTGCAGACGCATCTGACCATCGCGAGAGAATTGGGTTTTGGCGACGCAAATCAGATTGACTCCGCTGAACGTCTATCGAATGAAGTGGGGAAAATGATCTTCGCGACAATTGCAACTCTCAATGAGAACCGTGCTGTGGCAGCCGCTCACTGACCACTGACCACTGATCACTGACCACTTTTCAACGCGGTTTGAGCACTATGAGGTTTGGATATGGCAGACGCGGTAGTTACGGCACCACAAAATGGGGTTTTCGCGACTGGGCAGGATGAACGGGCGCGGGCGGAGCAGCTGGCGCAGCGCTATCGCGCCGAGTTTGCCGACCTGAAGAACTTCAAGATTCAGCATGATCTGCTGCGGACGGTGCCCGTTGAGCTGATGTTCCGGTTCAACTTTGTGCCGCTGGAGCTGCGCGGGGATGTGCTGGTGATTGCGGTCAGCGATCCTTCGAAGTTGATGGTGCTGGATGAGATTGCCGGGCTGCTGGGGCATCGCATTGAGCCGCGGGTGGCTACGCTGTCGCAGATTACCGATCTGCTCAAGAAGACGGAGCAGTCGCAGCGCGTGCTGGATGAGGCGAGCGAAGGGTTGACCTTCGATGTGCTGACGGGCGATGAGAATTCGGACGAGAATATCTCCATCGAGAAACTGGCAGCGGACGAAGACCTGAGCCCGATTATCCGCCTTGTTGATACGACGATTTTTACCGCTCTGGAGCGGCGCGCCTCGGACGTACATATCGAAACTTACGACGATTCTCTGCTGGTGAAGTACCGCATCGACGGCGTGCTGCAGCCGGCGATGGCTCCCATCGCGCGGGAGCATCATCAGACGATTCTGTCGCGTATCAAGATCATGTCGGAGCTGGATATCGCCGAGCGGCGCGTGCCGCAGGACGGACGTTTCCGGGTTCGCTACAAGGGCCGGCTGATCGATTTCCGTGTCTCGATCATGCCGACGGTGCATGGCGAAAATGCCGTGCTTCGTGTGCTTGACAAGGAGTCCATGAGCGAGAAGTTTCGCAATCTGACCCTGGACGTGGTGGGTTTCGAGGCCGAGGATCTGTCGCGTTTCCGGCGGTATATTCGCGAGCCTTACGGAATGGTGCTGGTCACCGGACCGACCGGTTCAGGTAAGACGACGACTCTCTACGCTGCGCTGAATGAAATCAAGAGCGATGAAGACAAGATCATCACCATCGAAGACCCGGTCGAGTACCAGATTCGCGGCATCACGCAGATTCCGGTAAACGAGAAAAAAGGGCTCACGTTTGCGCGCGGACTGCGGTCTATTCTGCGTCACGATCCGGACAAGATTCTGGTGGGCGAAATCCGCGACGCCGAGACGGCGCAGATCGCCATCAACTCGGCGCTAACCGGGCATCTGGTGTTCACGACGGTCCACGCCAACAACGCATTCGATGTGCTTGGCCGGTTCCTGAACATGGGCGTGGAGGCGTACAACTTCGTTTCTTCGCTGAACTGCATTCTGGCGCAGCGGCTGGTACGAACCATCTGCGATCACTGCAAGTATGTCGTTCGCCAGCCGGAGGAGATGCTGCGGTTGAGCGGCCTGAACCTGGATGAGTGGCGGAATTTCGAGTTCCACGAGGGTGCGGGATGTATTGAGTGCGGCGGGACGGGATATCGAGGGCGAACGGCGATTCACGAGCTGCTGGACTTGACCGACCCGATCCGGGAGTTGATTCTGGAGAAGAAGCCCACTTCAGAGGTTCGCAAACAGGCGCATAAGGAAGGCATGAGCTTCCTGCGCGAGTCGGCGCTGGACCGGGTGCGGCGTGGCTTTACCACGCTGAAGGAAGTCAACAAGGTAACCTTCATCGAGACAGGACGATAGTGCCGAGTTTTCGAATGCCAATTGGGATTGCAGCGGGCGGACGGCCTGCGGCGGCTTGCGAGATTTCGACGCTGGGCGTAGTTGCGGCTGCGACTTCGGCGGCGGGGCAGGGTCCGGCGTATGCTGCCGAGAGCCTGCCGGCGTTGGCGATCACTCCGGGCCTGGAGAGCAATGTCTTCGATCATCCGGCGGTTTCGTCGGCGATCCGGTCGGCGCTGGGGCAGGTTTCTCCGCGGACGAAGTCGGTGACGGTGGTGGTTCCCGATGCGGCAGTGCGGGTGTTTGTGCTGGACTTCGATACGCTGCCGGCAAAGCAGGATGAGGCGGTGCCGGTGCTGCGGTTCCGGCTGCGCAAGTCGGTGCCATTCGATGTGGAGCACGCAGGAATCAGTTATCAGGTATTGAGCGAGGGCTCGGCGCGGACCGAAACGCAGTGGAAGGTGCTGGCGGCGATCATGCCCGGGCCGGTACTGGCGGAGTATGAATCCGTGGTGCGGTCGGCGGGATACGAGCCCGGCGCGGTGCTTCCAGTAAGCCTGGCGGTACTGGCGGCTCTGGAAAACCAGGAAGCCGTATTAGCCGTACACCTGAGCGCGGGAACACTGACGACCTCGATTGTGTCAGGAAACGACATTCTGCTGTACCGGACGGTGGAGCTGCCCGCGGCTGGCGGGGCTGACGGTCTGGATGTACAGAAGGGCGAGATTCAGCGGTCGATTGCCGTGGCGGCGGCGTTTTTCGAGGACCGCCTGCAAGTCAGGCCGCACCGGCTGCTGTATTCGGGAATATTGCCGGCGCGGGAATTCGCCGAGCTGCTGGACGATCCGGCTATGGCGATAGGCGAGGCGGTTGCGCGGCCGGAGGTGGGCATGGCTTCGGCGATGGGAATGCATTCGGTTGCGGGAGTGACCGGGGCGCTGGCGGGGACGAATTGAGAATGTGTGTTCGATTGGGTTTCGCGCCAACCCACCCTTCCCGCAAAATACGCGGCAAGGATGGGGCACCCAAGTTTGAGAGGAATCCGGCATCGCTAAACGCAGGTCCTTCGACTGCGCTTCGCTCCGCTCAGGATGACAGGTTATTTTCGATGTCTGGTAGAGGAAAAGCGGTTCGATGAAGATCACTCTCAATCTGGCGACACGGCCATACGCGGACCAGGGTCCGGCGCTGAAGCGGCTACGCATCGGCATGCTGGTGCTGGTGGTGATGCTGGCCGCGCTGGGATTTGGATTGATGCACTTCCACCAGGCGGCCCTGCGCATGGCGGCTGAGGAAGATGCGGTCGATCGCCAGATTGCCATCAAGGAACGCGAGCAGCAGGGCTATCGGGCCCAGATGCAGCAGCCTGCAAATGCGCGGGTGCTGCAACAGGCACAGTTCCTGAATTCGCTGTTCGATGAAAAGGCGTTTTCCTGGACGGTGGCGATGGAGGATCTGGAGCGGGTGCTGCCTCCGGGAGTACAGGTGACGGCAATCGAGCCGGTGCGGGCCAAGGATGGCAGGCTGACTCTGCACCTGCGAGTGACCGGGCAGCGCGAACGGGCGATCGAAATGGTGCGGTACATGGAGCGCTCGAAGCGGTTTACGGCGCCACGCATCTCCGGCGAAAACACCGAGAATGCAGTGGGCGGTCTGCAGGTAGTGCGGGAACCGGGCAGGGTGACCTTTGAGGTGCTGGCGGAATACAACCCGCCGACGCTGGATGAGCGCAAAGCGGAGATTGCTGCCCAGAAGCATACATCGACGCGGGCTTCAACACGCGAAACACCAGGCGCGAACATGCAGCTGAACGCGCAGCCGAGGCATGCGCTGCCAGCGACGGCTCGGCAACCGATGCCGAGGATGACGCCGGGAGGCGCGCCGGGTGGCGGACCGATGCGGGCTCGCCCGACGGGCTCTGGGGGATTGACCCGTCCGCCAGGAAGCGGGGCGCCACCGAAAAGCGGAACACCTCAGCCGCCGGGAGGCACGCAATGAGCCGAAGAAGCGAGTTTCTGGAACGGCTGTTTTCGCCCGTGGGGCTGCATGCGGTGGGTTTCAGCGTGCTGGCGATTGCGACCATCCTGCTGGCGGTGCGGGTGGGGCTGGACTGGCGCGAGACCAGCAGCAGCAATGTGGACGCGATGGCCGCGAAGCAGGCGCAACTCAAGGTGCTGGAACTGCAGACCGCTCCATTGCGCGGGCTGGACAAGAAGGTGGATAAATCGCGGGAGCAGATTGACGATTTCTATGCCACGCGCATCCCGGCCAGCTATTCGGCGTTTCTGGAGCGGCTGGGGCAGCTCAAGGAGAAGGCTCCCGTACAGCTGAGCCGGGTGGGTTATACCCAGGTGCCGGGATCGGGAGACCTGACGGAGATTCGCATGGATGCCGGGGTAAGCGGCGACTACCTGGGGGTCATGAAATTCATCAACGGGTTGGAGCGCAGTCAGACTTTCTTTGTGATTCGCGCCATGGCGTTGAGCGGGCAGCAGAGCGGGACGGTGAACCTGCGTCTGCAGGTTTCAACGTGGCTGCGCCCGGCGGATGCGGGAGGTTTCCCGGTCGACGAAGGGCCCGCTGCGAATGAGGACCCGGGTGCTGCAAAGGGTTCGGCGACGCGCCCTGCCAGCGGGGAGGGCCAATAGCGATGGCGATCAAGGTTGGCACGGAAAACAAGCGTAACGTGATCATCGTCGCGGTCCTGCTCTGCATTGTGTTGTACCTGGGGATCAGCCAGTTGACCGGTGGTCCGTCGACTCCGGCACCCGCTCCGGCACGGCCTGTGGTTGCGCGGACAGCTCCTGCGGCGGGAGTGCGAACACCAGTTGGCGGGGCTGTTGGGCCTGCTGGATCAGGTCCGGCGGCGAGGAAGTTGCCCAATGCGGGACTGGACCCGGCCCTGCACCTGGAGAAGCTGGCGTTGAGCGAGTCGATCGAATATGCAGGCAGCGGGCGCAATATCTTCTCTGCGGATTCGGCCCCGGTGCGGGTTGAAACCGCGATGGCTCCGGCGCGTCCCAAAGGGCCAATCATTCCGGTGGTGACCGGGCCGCCTCCGCCTCCGCAGCCGCCGGCCATCGATCTGCGGTACTTCGGCTATACAGCAACGAGGGATGGTAAGCGAGAGGCCTTCCTGCTGCATGGGGAAGATGTCTTCGAGGCGGCCGCTGGGGAGATCGTCAACCATCGCTACAAGGTGGTGGAGGTAACGGCGCATTCTGTGCAGGTCACTGACTTGAGCTACAACAACACGCAAACACTGCAGCTAAGCAATTAAAGCGGCACTTCGCCAGTCGACTGAGGGTGAGATGAAACTTCCGGGAGCCAGAAGAAAGCAAGCGGACGAACAGGGATACATCCTGATCGCGGTGCTGTTTCTGGTGGCCATGGTGCTGATTACGCTGTCGATAGCCGCGCCCAAAATGGCGAAAGAGATCGAGCGGGACCGGGAGGTCGAGCTGGTGCATCGCGGGCAGCAGTATGTGCGGGCGGTCAAGCTGTACTACAAGAAGTTCGGATCGTACCCGCCTAATATGGATGCCCTTGTGAAGACCAACGAGATACGGTTCCTGCGCAAGCGATACAAGGACCCGATGACCGGCAAGGACGACTGGCACCTGATCCATTTTGGCGAGAACAAGACGCCCTCCTATGGATTTTTTGGCCAGCCGCTGGGCGGGGTAGGCGGCTCTCCGCTGGCGGGGGTTGGCCCCGGCGGAGTGGGGCAGAGCCTTGGAGCGAATGGGGCTTCCAGCAGCTTTGGCGGCGCGGCTGGCAGCACGTTTGGAAGCTCGAGCGGCTTTAGCGGCGGTGGCTTGAGCAGCGGAGGCCTGAGCGGTGGAGGTTTGAGCAGCGGCAGCTCGACCCTAAGCGGGGCAGGGAGTACGGCAGGCAGCACGGGAACAACGGACCCAAATTCTCCCAACTCGACCGGCGCCGCTACGGCCAGCGGAATCGGTGCGGGGGCGGGCTCGACGGGTGGAACGGATGCGAACGGCAATCCGGTCAGCGGCGGGTCTACTTTTGGTGCGAACGGGCAGACATTTGGCGGAGCCGGGATCATCGGGGTGGAGAGCGTGAGCCCCAAGCCGGGAATCCTGATCTGGAAGAAGAAGACCCACTTCAACGAGTGGGAATTCTGGTACGACCCGAATGCCGACCGGCTGATGGTCAGCAACAATGCAGGCAGCATAGGGACGGCGGCGGGGGCGGCGGGAAACAGCGGATTCGGAGGTAGCGGCATTAACTCGACGGGAGCGGCGCCGCAGAGCCAGTTCGGCCAGCCTCCGCCACAGCAGGCCCCGACGCAAACGCCAGTGCAGCCTCAGCAGTAATTGCAAAAGCAGGCTCAAAACCCTGGTCTCAGAATCGAGACCAGGAGCACACAATTTGTGATCGCGCTGGAAATGCAAACGGCCCACCTCGGACGAGGGGGGCCGTTTTGCTGAGAACCTGGCAAGAGCAACGAGCGAAAGGCTTGGCGCCAAGCGTTACAACGTTTAGACGCTGAAGGAGGAGCCGCAGCCGCAGGTGCTCTTCACATTGGGATTTTCGAACTTGAAGCCGGCTGCTTCGAAGGTCTCGACGTAATCCACTACGCAGCTATTGAGGTACATCAACGAGGTGGCGTCGATGAAGACCTTGAGGCCGTCGTAGGTGAAGACCTTGTCCATCATGCCGCTCTGGTTTTCGAAGGCCATGGAGTATTGGAAACCGGAACAGCCGCCACCGACGACACCGACGCGGAGGCCGGCCGGGATTGGATCCTGAGTAGCCATGATTTCGCGAACCTTGGCGATAGCCGCCGGGGTCATGTTGAGCGGGGTGGCCTTGATCTCAGGCATCTGAACTGCTGCGGACGCGCTCACGATGGGGTCGGTTGCGGTAGCCATAATTGATAATTCTCCCTGAACTGAACTTTGCAGCTGAGCTGCGGTACTGAAACTGGTTTCTAGCCTTAACTCTTACTCTACTGCCTGGGCCGCGCGCAAACAAGAGCGTTTTGGTCCGGTACTGGTATTGGATGCCGGAAGTGAAGCATAAGTCGCAGGCGGAGATGCCGCGGGAACCGCTTTTTGGGACTCAGCTGCAATATCAGCGAACGCCGGTGGTGGCCAAAATAATCGATTCAGGGGTATAGTGTTTAGCCGAGCGGCCCTCCTCGACCCGCGAGACCCCGAATCCTCTGAGAGGAATCGCGGGCAAGCCGGACCGACGTAAGAACGGAATCTGAGTCTCCCTCCGATTCCGTCCAACCAACGGAGGTGGCTTATGACAACGAACCTCGTTCCCATGTTGTGGATCGCCTGGGCGGCCTTTGCCCTGATGACAGCCCTTTTGTACGCCTACCGCTCGAGTCTGACCCGTGACGAAGATACGCAGATCTTTCTGGATGACGCCTTTGCGCACGAAGAGGCGCTTCAAACGCAGATTGTGTCGAAGGTAAAGCGGATCGAGCCTGCAATTCGCGCGAGCCTGGTACTGACCGTAGCCATGACCGTAGCGGTCCTGGCCTACTACTCATGGGGCGTCTACAAAGCACTTTTCACATAGATTCGAAAACAACCAGATACAGCCGGATGACGGAAGGAACATCTTCCTCAATTCGGCTGTGTCAGGCTCCGATCTGTTGAATCTATTCAACTTCCTGGCGGGCGCGGTAGCCGGCGCGGTACTGCAGCTCGTACTTGAGCTGCTTGTGTTTTTCATCCTGCATCTGCAGTGGATGGCCTTCATCGTCGACCAGTTCGACCTGGAGCTTGCGGAAGCTGCCGTCCTGCTTGGCGTTGAGCGGATGGTAGATCAGCTCGTATTTCGAGCGGATGGCCTGATTGATGACGCCGAAGTCTTCCGGCATTTCAGCGACGAAGCGCGGGGCGAAGAACATGCCGCCGGTCATGCGGGCGAAGGTCTGCATCTGGTTGTCGGCCTGAAGGTAGTCGATCTCGGGGCCACCGAAGCCTCCACGGCCACGGCCCTCGGACATAATACGTGCGACGGCTCCCGTCGAGACCGAAAAGATGGTGACATTGGGCGTCTTGCGAACCTTGTCGAGGATCTTGTCGAGGGTGATCTTGGAGAAGGTGTCGCGGCCTGAGGCGATGAGGATGATGTACTTCTGACCCTCGATGCGGCTGAGGCGATCGAGCCCTTCATAGAGAGCGTCGAAGAGGTTGCGTTCGGAGAAGCCGGGAATGCGGAGGGTGTTGATGTCCTGGAGAAGCTCGTTTTTGTTCTGGGTGAAGTCGGTGACGATCTGGGTGTGCAAATCGAAGGTCATCAGGGCGACGTAATCCTGCGGACGAAGCTGTTCGGCAAAGGCGAAGGCCGAATTGCGCATGTCATAGATGAATTGATAGTTAGTCGAGGCGAACTCGCAGATCATGAGAGCCGTGATGGGCGCTTCTACACGTTTGAAGCCGATGACCTTCTGCTCTTTGCCATCTTCATAGACGCGGAAGTTGGTGGGCTTGAGGCCGGGGACGAACTGGTGGGTTTTCTGGAGCAGAACGCCCACGTCTACGGTGACTTCCGGTACGTCGACGTGGAGGGAAATCTGCGGCATGCCCTCGGGATTCTTGATCTTGGGCTCGTTGGGCGCGGGCGGCGGAGGCGGAGCCTCGTCGGCGGGCTGCTCCTTTTTCTTGGGAACGACGATGGGGCCGCTGTCGGAGGCTGGACCGCCAGAATCAGGGGTAGTCTCGGGTTGCTGAGGCTGTTGCGGGGCGGGAGGTGTCGACTGGGCGCACAAAATTGGCGAAAGGCCGGCAAGAGCCAGCAGCGCAAGCAGGAAGGTGGCCGCACGGCGGGAACCTGGGGAACGAAGTCCGGAACGGCGAAGAGACCGACGAGTCATGACAACCTCACTGACAAGAAGCATACGGGCTGGGGCTTGGTAGAGCCTATCCGAAGTCTGGTTCCCTGCTCGATAGAAGGCCGAGCCGAGGGCAAATTGAGAGCCAGACACCATGCAGACCGCTGCACCGTCTAAATTGGTAGACGTGCGTAATCCTTTTAAGAAAACCTCGCGGGCTCAAATTTTTGCCGCCGCTGTTGGCGCTGCTTCCATCGTTCTATGGGGAGGGTGCGGCTTTGCGCAGGCGCAAACCGCGGCTGTTGCGGCGACATTGGCTCCCCCGCCGTCGAGTGTAGGCGTGTTTCCGCTGAGCCAGGTGCATCGCGGATTGCATGGCACGGCGTGGACGGTCTTTGAGGGGACTGTGCCCGAGCCGATGGATGTCGAGATCCTGGGCGTGCTGCATGGGGCGCGGGGACCGCATCGGGATCTGATCCTGGCGCGGCTGCATGGGGCCAAGCCGGAATATACAGGCGTAGTGGCCGGGATGAGTGGCAGCCCTGTCTATATTGACGGCAAGCTGGCGGGAGCGCTGTCGTACCGGATCGGCCAGTTCAGCAAAGAGCCGATCGCCGGCATTACGCCGATCGAGCAGATGCTCGAAGTACGAGATTTATCGGAGAAGGGTTCCGTTCAGGTCGCGGATAAGGGCAGCGCCGACGGACTTACATTTTCGGCGATGGAAACTCCGTTGATGATGAGCGGATTCCAGCCCGAGGCGATCCGGCTCTGGAAGGAGCGGGTTGCCGGGACAGGGCTGGACATGGTTTCGGCAGGCGGCGGAGGGTCCGCCGAAACAGAGAAAGACGGGGCCGATAAGAACAAGATTCAGGCTCCTGGACCGGCTCCGAATCCGTCGCATCCGGTGGGCAAATCTTCGGACGACTTTGGGCCTATTGTGCCCGGTTCGGCGGTGAGCCTGGAGATGGCGCGCGGCGACCTCGAGATCGCGGCGACCTGCACGGTGACCTATGTCGATCCCAAGCGGCTGCTGGCTTGCGGGCATCCGATTCTGCAGGCAGGGCCGGTTTCGCTGCCTATGACTTCAACGGAAGTGCTGGCTACGCTGCCCTCGCCGCTGAATGCTTTCAAGATTGTGAACACAGGCAATGTAATTGGCGCGTTCACTGAGGATCGGGACTCTGGGATTGGCGGCGTGCTGGGCGCGACGGCGCGGATGATTCCGGTTTCGATCGAGGTGGCGAACCGCGGCAGGACGGTCGAGCGCAAGGTTGAGGTGCTGGACCTGCCGGCGCTGACTTCGCAGGTGGTGCTGGTGTCGGTGTACCAGGTGCTGCTGGAGTCGAACGAGAGCTCGTCGGAGACCAGCTACCACATCACGGGCGAGATCCAGGTGGGCGGGGAAAAGCCGGTGCCGGTGAACTCGTGGGGCGTGCCGGGAGAGACTATGGCAGCTCAGCTGGCGGCGGCGCTGGGCGTGGCAGATGGGTTCAACCGGATGTATTCGAACTCCACGCGGCTGGCGCCGATGGAGAGCGTGCGGCTGCATATCGAGACGATTCCGCGCGACATGCGGACGGAGCTGGAGAGCGTGCGGCTTATCTCTTCAAGCATTGTTCATGCGGGCGATACGGTGGAAGTGGAAGCTACGCTGCGGCCATGGCAGCAGCCGGAGCGCAATGTGCGGATACCGTTTCGGATTCCCGCGCGGCTGGAGCCGGGAACGCTGCGGCTGATGGTGGGAAGTTCGATAGCGCTGGACCGGACGATGGACGCGGCGAGGCCGCCGGGTGTGGCGAGCGAAGCGGCCGTATCGGCGAGACTGAGAGGGCTACATGCGGCGGACCAGGTGTATGTGAGCCTGCTGCTGCCGGAGTCGCAGGCCTCGATGGCCGGGACGACGATGGACAGCTTGCCGCTTTCGATGGCCAATACGATGGAGTCGCAGCGCAGCGGAGTGGAAGTCGGGCTGCATGGCGAGTCGATTGTGGTTGCGGCGCAGGCTCCGGCGGGCGGGGTGCTGAGCGGGCAGCAGATGCTTTCACTGCGCGTGGAGCCGGGGGGCGGGCTGCGGTAGGTTCACGCTGCGCGTGAATTAGGCCCAGGTCTCAAAATCGAGACCTGGGCACCCATATCTGTGCGGCGCGCGTCAAAGCCAAGTCTAGTAAACTCAGCCACAGCATGAATTTCTGTCGTATCTCTTCCTTATCATTGCGATTGCCTGCTTCCAAAATGTCTGGCCACGAGCTGTTTGGCTCACGCGGATCTTCGCTTCTCCTTGTAGCTGCGCTGATGCTGGCGGCGTGTGTACCGGCGATGGCGCAGGGGACGAAGCTGTGGTCGCAGTCGCGATTCGACGAATTTGAGAAGGGAACGCCGGACGGGGTGCAGATCACCAGCGACGGCAAGCTGCGTTCTGGGCCGGTGGCGCGCGAGGTGCTGACGACGCCTTCGAGCTTTGTGTGGTCGGTGGCTACGGATAAGGCGGGAACGGTGTATCTGGCGACTGGCTCTCCGGCTACGGTGCTAAGGGTGAATACAGAGGCCGCACATGAAAGTGGTGGCGACGGCCGCTGGACAAAGCTCTTCGAGACCAAGGCGGTTGCGGTACAGGTGTTGCGCGTGGGGCCGGATGGTGCGCTGTACGCGGCGACGATGCCCGATGGCAAGGTGTACCGGATCAAGCCAAATGCTGCAAAAGCGGACGCCAAGGCGCTGGATGAGAACACGGCTGAGGTGATTTTCGATCTGGCGAAAGCAGACGGCGCGAAGGCTGGCGATTCCAAGCCGACAGATGAGAAAGCATCGGATGGAAAAACGGACACAAAGGCGCGCTACATCTGGGATATGACATTCGATGCGGCGGGGCGGTTGTACATTGCCACCGGCGGGCCTGGAGCTGTGTACCGGGTGAATGTGAGCCAGGCAAAGCCGGTTGCGGAGGCGTTTTTCAAGAGCGACGAGCAACATATCCGTGCGCTGGCGTGGGATAAGTCAGGCAATCTGATTGCCGGGACGGATGGGTCGGGGCTGGTGTACCGGATTAGTCCTGAGGGTAAAGGCTATGTGCTTTTCAGCGCGCCGCGACGGGAAATTACCGCGATTGCGATTGGGGCCGATGGCACGATCTATGCGGCAGATGTAGGCGACAAGAATCACAATCCGCTGCCGCAGCTGCCGGTGCAGAGTGGCAGCATAGGGATCACGATCAGCTTTGTGCAGCCAGGGTCGATGCAGGCTGCCAATGCCAGCACGGCGTTGCCCGATGGGACAGAGATTTATGCGCTGAAGCCGGAGCAGGCTCCACGAAAGATCTGGGCGAGCAAGGACGAGATCGTCTATCAACTGGCAGCTGGAGCCGACGGTCTGACAGCGCTGACCGGCAATCGCGGACGCATCTTTACGATTCACCCGAACGGCGGCTACAGCGATGTGGCGCATCTGGATGCGCAGCAGGCGGTGGCGATGACTTCATCTGCTGACGGCTACCTGGTGGGGACGGCAAATACCGGCAAGCTGTACTTTCTTGGGAGCGAAAAGAATTCCGCGAAGCCCGAAGCACACAGCTACGCCAGCGATGTTTTGGACGCTGGAGCGATGTCGCGCTGGGGGCGAGTGGAAGTTGAGCCGGAGTCGCATGGCTTCCAGCTCTGGACGCGCAGCGGCAACGTCGAGCAGCCGGCGCGCAAAGATAAGGATTGGGGATGGAGCGAGTGGCAACTGGCCTCGAATGACAAGATCGCTTCGCCTGCGGGGCGGTATCTGCAGTGGAAGGCGGTGCTCGATCCGGCGAATTCGCAAGGCGCAGGCGGCGTGGTGAGCGGCGTGGGAGTAAATTACCTGCCGGTCAATTCAGCGCCGATGGTCGATGAGCTGATGGTGGTGCCGGGAGCGCGGTTTGTGCCGCAGCAACAGAATCCGAACCAGCCGGGAACGGTGACGATCAATTTTCCCAGCGCCAACACTGGAGTGAGTTTCGACGGAAACCAGGCGAGCACACCGATTCAGGCGCAGAAGGATCGCAACGCCGTGACGGTGCGCTGGGCGGCGCATGACGACGATGGCGACGACCTGAGCTACGACCTCTACCTGCGCGGCGATGGGGAGCATGTGTGGCGTCCCCTGAAGAAGGGTGTAACGGAAAAGGCCTACAGTTTCGATGGATCGGACTTTCCCGACGGCGGGTATGTGATTAAGGTAGTCGCGAGCGATGCTCCTTCGCATGCTCCTGGCGAATCTCTGAGCGGCGGCATGGAGAGCGACCGGTTTGCGCTGGATACGACACCGCCGGTGATTTCGGGCCTGACGGCAGGCGGGCCGGTTTCGCGCAAGTGCAAGGAATTGCCGTGCCCGCCGGCGATTCCGGTAAGCTTCGATGCCAAGGATGCGGCATCGCCGATTGGTCATGCCGAGTATTCGCTGGACGCCGGGCCGTGGCAGTATATCGACCCTGTGGGCGAGCTTTCGGATGCCAGGGAGGAGCATTATTCGGTGCTGGTTCCCTTGCCTGCGGCGTCGGCTGACGGCAAGCCAGAATCTGGAACAGAGCATCTGATCACGGTGCGCGCCTATGACCGGCATGACAATGTGGCGACGGCCAAGGTGCTGGTGCCTGCTTCGGAAAAATAGCATTGGTCGACGAGACGAAGTCTTCGTCGAAACCCGGCAGTCTTAAACGCAGTCCTTCGACTCCGCTGCGCTACGCTCAGGATGACAAGCATTTTGAACTATCCTGAAGAATCGCAATTAGGAAATGTATGCGGTTTGAGCTTTACATTGCGGCGCGGTACCTGAGGGCCAAGCGGCGGCAGGCGGTGGTGGGCCTGGTGACGCTGATTTCCGTTGCTGGCGTGGCTGCCGGAGTGGCTGCTCTGGTGGTTGCTCTTGCGATTACCGGTGGCATGCGGCGCGACCTGCAGGACCGGCTGCTGGGCAGTACAGCTCATGTTACGTTGATGCGGGTGAAAAACGAGGGCATGCGCAACTGGCGTCCGCTGCTGGAGCAGATGCGCCATTTGCCGCATGTGACGGCCGCGGCTCCGTCGATGTTTGAAGAAGTGATGATCTCGAACGGGCCGCGGTCGGGCTTTTCGCTGCTCAAGGCGATCATTCCAGAAGAGGAGCGAAAGGTTAGCGATCTGCTGACCATGATGAAATCAGGCTCGGCGGCAGATCTGGCTCCGGGAGAGACCAGGGTCGGTTCGGTGGATGCGGCTCAGCCTCCGGTGGTGCTGGGCAGCGATCTAGCAGACACACTGGGGGTTGCGACCGGCGATACGGTGATGGTCACCAGTCCGCAGGGAGAGCTGACGCCGGTGGGACTGATTCCGCGCTACCAGAAATTTCATGTGGCGGGTATTTTTCATTCTGGCTTTTATCAGTACGACTCGGCTCTGGCCTTTGTGCGGCTTTCGGATGCGCAGCGGCTTTTCAGCGAGCCGGACCTGATCTCGATGATCAATTTCAAGATCGACGATATGTATCACGCCGACACGATCGGGCAGGAGATCGAGAAGGCTGCGGGCAAGGGCTTCCAGACGACCAACTGGATGGATGAGAACCGGGATCTTTTTCGTGCGCTGGCACTGGAAAGGATCGTGACTTTCATCATCATCGGGCTGATCGTGCTGGTGGCGGCGCTGAATATCCTGATCGCGCTGACCATGATGGTGATGGAAAAGACGCGGGATATCGCGGTGCTGATGAGCTTTGGCGTGATGCCGGGGCAGGTGCGGCGGATCTTTCTGATGCAGGGGCTGCTGATCAGCCTGCTGGGAACGGCTGCAGGGCTGGTCATCGGATATGCTGCCTGTTGGGCGGGCGGGCATTACCCGATTCATCTGTCGGCAGGGGTGTACAACATCGACACGCTGCCCTTTGCGCCTTCGGTGCGGGATGGAGTGCTGGTGGCGGCAGTCTCGATTGGGGTTTCGCTGCTGGCTACGATCTATCCCTCGTCGAGCGCGGCGAGGATTTTGCCGGCTGAGGCGCTGCGGTACGAGTGAGGTAGTTTGACTCGCTGCTGGTGACCGCTTTGACTTGTGACACGTTTTTGTGTCACATTGCTGGTATGCACTCGGTGAATCTTCGACAACTTCGCGATACACGACAGCTCAAGGCCTGGCTCAAGGCTGGGGAGACGGTGGAGTTGCGTGAGCGGGATCGCGTGTTGGGGCGGATCGTGCCTGAAGAAGCACCGGCGAAAGAGCCGGTGGAGTGGCCGGATTTTGAGGCGCGGCGCAGGAAAATCTTCGGCGACCGTGTCTTTGAAAAAAATGCCGTGCTTGAGGCGCGCGAGGATAGCCGGTATTGATCGTCTACCCGGATTCGAGTTTCCTGTTCTCCTGGTACCTGCCAGATCAGCATTCGCAGGAAGTCGATCGGCGCATGCTTTTGCGGCCCAGCCTCTATGTCACACCATTCCATCGCGCAGAACTTGCCAATGCAATCTTTCAATGGGCGTTTCGAGGCACGATATCGTCAGCAGACGCCCAGCTTGCCTATGCCAACTTCGAGCGTGACTGCTCTTCGGGTGTCTTCACCGTCACTGAACAACCGGATCAGGTCTTTTCTATCTGTGTGGCACTGGCTCGCCGCCATGTTGTCACCCTCGGCGTGAGGACGCTTGACTCGCTGCATGTTGCGGCGGCACTGGAGTTGAAGGCGGATGTTTTCTGGACCTTCGATGAGCGGCAGAAGAGACTAGCTGAGGCTGAGGGGCTGGCGACGGCTTAAAGGCGCTTCGCTCGTGCTGCGGCCTTGCGCTACACGTACGAAGTTTGCGTAACTCTACCTAGATTGAAAACTCCCGAACAGCCAGCCGCGACAGGTGCCATGGATGGTTCCGAATTTGGTGCTAGCCACCTGCGTGCGGCGTTGATTTAGGCCTATAATTCGGCCTGAAAAAATCAATCAGCTGCACGATGCCTATATTTCGACACCTGCAACTGAGGAGGCTGCCATGTTTCGGTACTTGCTGCTCCTTTCCTCGGTGATCCTGTTCGAGGCTGTTCCTGCTCTTAGCCCGGCGCCACAAGAACCCGCATCCCTTCCAGAGACGCAAGCGCCTGCAGCAGCGGCTCCATCCTCGACAGTCAAGAATCCGGTCAAAGCTACGGCTGATTCGCGGGCCAAGGCCAAGAAGATGTATGGATTCGACTGCGAGATGTGCCATGCGGCGAACGGCAACGGCAAGACCGACCTGGCCAAGGATATGGGCATGACGCTGACGGACTGGACCGATCCCAAGGTGCTCTCTGCCAAGTCCGACGGAGACCTGTTCGACATTATCCGCAAGGGGAAGGACAAGATGCCGCCGGAAGAGGCCGCACGGGCGAAGGATGACGATGTCTGGAACCTGGTGATCTATGTTCGTGGGCTGGCCAAGGGTGGGGCAGTCGCTGAAAACCAATAAAAATCGGCTGGCCGGTGGACCGGATTGGATTATCGCGGAGTGATCACTCCGCCGACAGCATGGCGGCGCGGCAGCAGGATTCCGCGATGATCGACTAGCCGGGGCGGCGCGCCAACAGGGTCAAGATCAGTGCCGGGCAGGGCAATCAGTCCGCCGCCGCAGGCGGGGCAGGCGGTCTGATTCGCGTTTTCGGCGACTTCGGCGTGACATTGGCGGCAGAGCTGGCTCATGGTCCCAGAATAAACCGCGCGTCCGATTCACCGAAAGGCCTTGGCGTCGAAAACGTGGGCTTTGACCGGAGCTTCATGCGACATTTCCGGGCTCCGGGTAAACTAAAGGATATGCAATCTTCCCTTCCCCTGAATTCTCCAGACGAGCTCGCCTCTTCAAACGGACTCGTCTCGCCGGATGGCATTGCTGCATTTCCGCATCTGGTCCGGCTGGTCGCTATCGATATGGATGGAACGCTGCTGCCTGATTTCTCCACGGTAGTAAGCGAACGTAACCAGCGGGCTCTGCGCGACGCCCAAAGGGCCGGAATCGTCGTGGCCATCGCGACCGGGCGCCGTCAGGCCTTTACCGCTCCGCTGCTCGAGGACGTGGGTCTGCGAGCGGATACGCCCCTCATCACGTCGAATGGTGCAGTGACGCGGAGTTTCTCAGGCGAGCGGATCGACTTCACCCATCTCGATCCGGCTGTGGCGCGGGGACTAGCAGGCGTGCTGCGCGGCGTGGGTTTGATCGTTTTTACCCTGGACAAGGCCACCAATCCAGACCTGATCGTGGAAGATCTGGTCAAGGTGCAGGGGAGACTTGCGAAGTGGGTGGAGTCAAACCGGCTTTCGATTCAAGAGGTAAACCCAATCGAGAATGCGCTGGGCGATGATGTCGACCTGATTCAGGGCATGGCCGCGGGTACGATTGCGGAGATGATCGAGGCTGAGCAGCTTCTCAGGAACTGCGCATGGGCCGGACAGTTCGAGTGCATCCGAACGGCGTATCCGGGGAACGATCTTTCTATTTTGGATTTGCTGCCTAAGGGTGTTTCGAAGCGGACTGCGCTCGAAAGGCTCGCAGGCCGCCTGGGCATTGCGCAGGAAGAAACCATGGCCATCGGCGACAACTGGAACGACGAGGCGATGCTCGATTGGGCCGGGACCGGCGTACTGATGGGCAATGCGACCGAGGAGCTGCGCGGAATGGCGGCTGGACGGGGCTGGGTGACCGGGCCAACCAATCGCGAAGATGGCGTGGCGGTGATGCTGGAAAAGGCGATTGCGCGAATTGGGGCCGAGGTTGATGCTCAAGTCGATGCCGGAGCCGATCTGGCGTCTGCTACAGTTTGAGTCAAGATTCATGCTGAGAACCCGGAACAATTCGGCTTGTGTCATGGCGGCGTTTGTCGTGCTATCGGCAGCATTGCCCGTGATGGCGGCTGAGCGGCTGACTTTGGCCAATGGCTTTGACCTTGTCTGCAATCACCACGAGACTGTCGGCGACAGGATCCGGGTCTATCCGAAAGCGGATGACGCGAATTACTTCGAACTGAAGCCGGAGGCGGTTACCGGCTACGAGACAGTTCCCGATCCGCCTGTCCCTTCGCTTGATAAGACGGCGGCTGGGAAGAACCAGAATGATGCTCAGATGGTCTCAAGCCATCAGGATGCAAAGCTCACAGCTGCCGATTTGCATCAGCTGCTCTCTAAGGCCGGCCAGCAACACAATGTGGATGAAGACCTGCTGGCCAGCCTGGTCAAGGCGGAGAGCAATGGCAATGTTCGCGCGACCAGCCGGGCTGGGGCTCGCGGGCTGATGCAGCTAATGCCGGGAACGGCCCACCAACTGGGCGTTGCCGATAGCTTTGCGCCGGATGAGAATGTGCAGGGCGGGACGGCTTATCTCGACTCGCTGCTGACCCGCTATCGCGACAATATCACCCTGGCGCTGGCGGCATACAACGCCGGCCCTGAAGCAGTGGACCGCTACCATGGGATTCCGCCGTATCATGAGACGCGGGTGTATGTGGCGCGGGTGGTGCATGAGTTCAACCGGCGCGTAAAAGCTCGCAATGAGACTCGCATGGTGGCTATACGCGCAAGCAATGCCGGACAGCGGACGGCTTCTGTTACCCGAAGCGCAACCCAGGCCGCAACTCAAGTCGGCACACCACCCAATCACAGCACTGAAATGGGGAACGAGTGAAGAACGCAAAACTGATCCTCAGCCTGGTTGTGCTGGTTGTGCTGGTCGGCTTCGGAATCTGGGCCTACCGCCATGTCGGCTTCGACTTTGCCACGTTTAAGGCTCAGCTGGCGCAGGTGAGCTGGGTGAAGATCGGCATCGGCCTGGGATGCATTTACGCTGCTTACGTAATTCGCGCCATCCGCTGGGCGCTGCTAATGCGGGCCAATAAGAAGGTTCCGCTGCTGTCTTTGACCGGCACGCAGGTGATGGGATTCACAGCCGTGGCGCTGATCGGCCGAGTTGCAGACCTGGTGAGACCCTATCTTGTCTCAAAGAAAACCGGTTCGCCTCTGAGCTCGCAGGTAGCGGTCTACATCGTCGAGCGGCTCTTCGATTCCGGAGCCATGGCGCTGATCTTCTCGCTGGCGATGCTCTGGATTCCACAGGAAGAGATTCTCAAGGCCTTCAGCCACTCCAAGATGATGGCCACGCTCGCACAGCATTCTCCCTTCTGGATGGCCTTTGCGGCGCGCTTCGGCGGTTTGGTGCTGACCGCGTTAGGAGCCTTATTCCTGGTCGCGGTGCGTATCAGCGGCGGGGCAGTTGCGGCATTTTTTGAGCGGGCCTTCGGGGTGTTTTCGAAGAAGCTGGGCGCGTCCGTTGGAGACAAGATTCGCGCCTTCCGGTCTGGTCTCGACACGATGCGCTCGGGCTCCGATATCGCCCTGACAGCAGGTATTTCGCTGGTCATGTGGACGATGATCGCTGGGGCATACTTCGAGACCTGCACGGCTTTCTCGGCCAGTCCGCAGCTGGCTGCGATGACGCCGCCCAAGTGCGTTCTGCTGATGATCGTGAGCGGCGGGGCAAGCATCTTCCAGCTGCCGGTGCTGGGCTGGTTTACGCAGATTGGTGTGGTCGCGACGGCAATTACCGGCATTCTCGGGGCATCGGTCGAGGCTTCTACAGCGTGCGCGGCAATGCTGCTGATTGTGACCTTCCTGGGCATCGTGCCGGTGGGGCTGATCTGGGCGCAGTTTGAGCATGTGAGCCTGCGCAAGGTGGCGGCCGACAGCGGCCACGCGGCGGAAGAGGTTGAGTCCGAAAACAAGCCGCCGGTTGAGGAGCCGAGCAAAGCCTAGCGGCTACACCTTGCTCAAGCGCTGAAATTGCCTTTCACCCGAGGAAGCGGATGCGCACCCAATATCACTCTCGCCAGTCACCTCAGGGACTGCATGTGTGGGATGTTCACCGGCTTATTGAGCTTTCCAGGGATTTCGTTCGCGAACGCGTGCCGCTTTCGGCCATTCGCGAGCTGGATGAGCCCTACTGGTCGGGTGGTCCGGGGCAGAAGCTAACATGCCGGGAGATCACTGACCATACGCGGCTGATGCTGAAGTGCGACCTCAGCTTCCCGATTATTCTTTCCAGCGACGGGCAGGTGATGGATGGAATGCACCGCATCTGCCGGGCACTTCTTGAAGGCCATAGCGACATCGAGGCGGTACGGTTCCTTCGCGACCCTGAGCCGGATTATGTTGACGTCGATCCGGACGATCTACC
Source organism: Acidobacteriaceae bacterium (assembly GCA_036271955.1). Lineage (GTDB taxonomy): Bacteria > Acidobacteriota > Terriglobia > Terriglobales > Acidobacteriaceae > Acidicapsa. The sequence goes on along the minus strand of DATAZR010000192.1, from coordinate 89,842 downwards.
GTATCCGGAGCTGGAGTGACCCGATGCCGCAGGCACGAGCATCGTAAACAACGATTGCACTATATACACGCAAGCGGGCCTTTGCGGCCCGCTTTTCGTTTGCGATGAAGTTAACGCTGACGGGTATTGGCCAGGGCCCGGAGGATGGTACGGGTGTTTCGGTTCATGGCTGCCCTTAGGTACATGGTGATGGCGAACAGGAGGACCAGGAAGAAGAGGTCGACGCGAAGGAGGGAGTGCAGAAGCCCGCCGAGAGTTTCAGGCGGGAACATATGCATGTGCATCCAGATGAAAACGACGACGGCGAGGATGGCAAGCACGGCAACGATGATGCGCGAGAAGCGTTCGGACCTGTCGGCGGCTGCCAACGCCTGCTGGACGAAGGCGAGTTCTGCGTTGGTGTTTTCAGGCTGCTGGGATTCGGGGCTCATGCTGGGTTCCTTTCTGAGGTGAGGAGTTTGCGAAGGGTCGCGACTCCGTAGTGGAGGCGCGACTTGGCGGTGCCGATAGGAATCTCGAGGATGGCGGCACTCTCTTCGAGTGAGAGGTCGTGCTGGTAATGCAGAAGGAGAACGGCTCGGCTGGCGGGCGAGACATGATCGAGAAGGGCGAAGAAAGCGGCATCGGGAAGCTCGCCGAGATTGGAGTCGAGGGTAGTGAGAGGTTCGAATGAAAAATCGTCGAGGGGGAGCCAGCGGCGGGCGCGTTTGAGATGAGAGAAGGCGATGCGCGAGGCGATCCGAAGAGTCCAGGGGCGGAAGACGGCGGGCTCACGCAGGAACGGAAGCTTGCGGAAGATCTGAAGCGATGTCTCCTGAAGGACGTCGTCGGCGAGGGCGGCGCCGGCCAAGCGGGTAATGTATCGGCGCAACGGCGCGTGGATTTCGCGGAGGAGCTGTTCCAGTGCAGCCCGGTCTCCGGTTTGGGCGAGCAGAACGAGGAGGGTTTGGCCGGGCGGTGGAGACTCCTGCGGGTGGATTGGGGCGTTCATACCTGAGAGAGAGGTTAGCGCGAATAAAAGTTCGGTCCGCGGGCAAAAATCTATCGAGTTCGCAAACTTCCGTAAAGAATATGTCGAGAGACATTTATTTGGAGAATGGCACGCAACGTCTCACTGTTACCCAGCATGATCATCGCAGTGGATTCTGCTCTAGAATTGCAATAACGATGAAATGTCCGTTTTGTGGGTTTGCGCAGGATCGGGTGGTTGACAGCCGCGAGAGCAAGGAAGCGGATTCGATTCGCCGCCGGCGGGAGTGCGAGAAGTGCGAGCGGCGCTTTACGACCTATGAGCGCATCGACGAAATCCCTTACATGGTGGTGAAGAAGGACGGCCGCCGGGAGAAGTTCGAGCGGCACAAGGTGCTGAGCGGGCTCTTGCGAGCCTGCGAGAAGAGGCCGGTTTCCGCGGGCAAGCTGGAGGCGATCGTGGACGCGACGGAGAGCTACCTGATGGATGCTCCGGAGCGCGAGCGGACGACGAGCGAGATCGGCGAGCTGATCATGGAGAATCTGAAGAGCCTGGACACCGTGGCTTACATCCGCTTTGCCAGCGTCTACCGGGACTTCAAAGACGTGCGCGAGTTCAAGGAAGAGCTGGAGCAGTTGTTGCAGACGCGCGAGCCGCATCGCGAGAGCCAGCGCCCCAAGTAAGCTATGGACAATTCGTAACCGATGGACTACTCGTCGGGCGCGACTGCCCTGGTCCTCGGCGACCGGAAGACAATGACCACTCCGTTGGTGACTCCCCTCTCCTGATCGAGAATCGGACAGGCCGAGAGCCAGGTCGAGACGGGCTCTCTGTTGCGGTTCAGCAATTCGACGTCGCCATTCCAGGTTTCGTCGAGTGCACTGCGAAAGCTCAGCGGTTTCCGGCTGGGAGAGGAAGCCCGCAGGATAGGCACTCCCATTTCGATCTGCTGACCGACGAGTTCGCGAGCCTGCCAGCCTGTAACCTCTTCCGCGGCGGTGTTTGCGTAGCGGACAAAGCCGAGAGCGTCGGTGAGAATGACAGCCTGGGGAATGGCAGAAATGGCGCTTTCGAGCCAAAGACGGGCCTGCTTCGACTCCTGATGAGCGGCTTCCAGTTCGCTGACATCAAAGGTGACGCAGGAGAAGCCGGCAGGTTGGCCGCTGCTATCGCGCATTACCCGGCGGTGAATCTCGTGGGTGCGATATTCGCCGCCGGCGGTATAAAGCGAGCGGCGAATGGTGGGTGGATCTTCTCCCGAGGCCAGGGCGCGCGTAAAATCAACGCGGTCGCGGGCAGCCTCATCGCGAGGAACGAACTCCCAGATCGACCGGCCGACAAGCTCTTCGGCAACCATGTCGTGCATCCGGCAGGCAGCCTGGTTGACAGCTCGGATGACTCCCTGAGCATCGACTTCGGAGTAAGCCACCGGCAACTTTTCGATGGCGGCGCTGGATGGGCTGAGGAGGTACGTTTCGCTCATATATTTACCGGAAGTCCCTTGGAGCGAGGGCGGGATGGAGCTGCACTCCCGAGCAAGGCGAGGTCCGAAGCGCGCTCCTGCAGGTTGCGCGACCCAGCCAGATTTTGCAGGTCTTCTCCAGAGCGGAAATTGCTGATGGGGAATAACTGCAGGTCGACGGGAATGCGCAGCATGATGGCGCGGTCGCCGATGTTGATGGTGAATTCGCGGTTGCGAGCCAGCACGCGATTGAGCTCGGCGGAGAGAATGTCTTCGCGAATTTTGCGATCGCAGACGGCCAGCAGCGAGGACTCGCTCCAGTGGTAGACCAGGTCTTCGGCGCGCATGTTCTGGATCAGAAACGCGGAGACGGCCATCAGGCAATCCTGAATGCCTTCCGGGCCGAAGCGCTCGCCGACCACATCGAGGCAGCTGAGGCGAAAGAGGCACACGTAGCCGGGACGGGAGTTGGCGATCATCGTGCTGACGTGTTGGATGGCCGCGCCGCCGCCGCGAAGACCCGCAGCATTGTCGTTGGCCGTGGAACGATCCTGCTCCTCGGCTTCTTTACCGCGTTTGGCGGCGTTTTCTTCTGCGCTGGCCTCAAAGACGCGCAGCAACTTCCCCTTGAACTGCTGGATCTCTTCCGCCATATGAGCGTCGGCGAGAGATTTGCTCAAACTGGCCCACAGAGGAGAGCGTGGATCGATGTTGTCGCGGCTGGCGAGTTGATGCATCAGAGCGGAGACGATCTGGCGCCATTCCTTGTGGCGGGCCTCCAGCTCAACTTCACTTTCGCTGCGGTAGGTCTCGAAGCACTGGACGAGGATAGCGATTATGTTCAGCAAATTCTGTTCAGACTGCGGCTCAACCAGGCTGATGGAACTGCGCAGGATGCCGCTGCGGAAGCGGCGATGAATTTCCGGATCTATTTGCGGCAGGTTGATGGCCGCACCTTCGAGCAACAATCCGAGCGCACGCCTTTCGGCAGCGCAGGCGGTCGAGTCTCCTGATTTGGCTTCGGAATGGCGCTAGGCACACATAAAGGGATCGATCGGCTTGTGCCTGGATTATCGGCTGCCTCGGCATTTCCTTGAGAGCCGAGGACGCAACACTGGCTGAAAGTGCGGTTCCATTCTTGATTCGAGGGATGCGGTACGACCAAGGTGTCATGTTTTGCAAGCGACTCTCCTGTACACTGGAGGGTCTACTACTATGCAAACCAAGCACGCAATCGGCATACTGGGCGCGACCGGCATGGTCGGGCAGCGTTTCATTCAGCTACTGGAAAACCATCCCTGGTTCCAGATTACCTGGCTTGCGGCCAGCGACCGCTCGAGCGGAAAACGGTATGAGGACGCCGCGAAATGGCGCCTCGACACACCGTGTCCGGAGCGGATCGCGAAGTTGACCATCTCGCCGGCCGATCCCGAAGGCGCGCCGAAGATCATTTTTGCCGCGCTCGACACCGACATCGCCCGCGAGCTGGAGCCGCGGTTTGCGGCGGCCGGCTGCGCGGTGGTTTCAAACTCCAGCGCTTTCCGAATGCACCCCAATGTTCCGCTGGTCATTCCCGAGGTGAACGCCGATCACCTGCACCTGATCGAGGATCAGGAATGGCGCAAGGACTCAGGCGGCTATATCGTGACCAATCCCAACTGCTCGGCGATCGGTCTCGTCATGGCGCTGAAGCCTATTGAAGAGCGTTTCGGCATCGAGCAGATCTTTGTGACCACCATGCAGGCTGTTTCGGGTGCTGGATATCCGGGCGTGCCTTCGATGGACATTCTCGGCAACGTTGTGCCCTTCATCAAGAACGAGGAAGAGAAGATGGAGGCCGAGACGTTGAAGCTGCTCGGCAGCCTGCAAGGCGACGCAATTGCGCCGCTGGCGGCGCGGATGAGCGCGCACTGCAATCGAGTGGCAGTCGAGGATGGTCATACGGAATCGGTCTCGATCAAGCTCAAGCGCCCAGCGACGCGCGAAGAGATGCTGGCGGCGTGGGCGGAGTTCCAGCCGTTGAAGGGGCAGGACCTGCCAACCGCTCCCGCACAGCCGGTGGAGTGGATTGCGGCGGAGGATCGTCCGCAGCCTCGGCTCGATAAGAATCGCGGCAATGGGATGGCGGCTTCTGTGGGACGGCTGCGGCCCTGCGGTTTGCTGGACTGGAAGTTCACCGTGCTCTCGCACAACACGATTCGCGGAGCAGCCGGGGCGGCGATTGTGAATGCCGAGCTGCTGCTGAGCCTGGGCAAGCTGGAGCCAGTAGCTGTAACGGTAGCGCAGGCATAGTTGAAAATCCCATCCTTGCCGCGATGAAACTGCGTCAAGGATGGGCACCCGCTTGGTGAGGGGCATCCAGATAGATGAGTACAGATAGGGACGCTGAATGAGTCTGCAGTCTGGCCTGGTAGTTATGAAGTTTGGCGGTACGTCGGTCGAGGATGCGGCCGCGATCAACCGTACCGCGGGTATCGTGGCAAGTAGGGTAGCCGCGGGCAAGCGGCCGGTGGTAGTGGTCTCCGCCATGTCCAAGGTGACCGACCAGCTGCTGGCCTGCGCGGCAGCGGCGAGCCGTGGCGACCGCACCGGAACGATGGCTCTGAGCCAGAGGCTGCGCTGCCGGCATATGGATACCGCGGCTGCGTTAATACAGGATCGCTCTGCGATCTGTGCGCTCCTTGAACGCGAGTTCAACAACCTGGATGAAGTTCTGCGCGGACTTGCGGCAATTCTCGAGCTGACGCCGCGCATCTCCGACCTGATTGTGAGCTACGGCGAGCGGCTCTCGAGCGCCATGATCGCACAGGCCTTTCGCGAACGCGGGATCGACGGAGTGCATCTTGATGCTCGCGATGTGATCATCACCGATTCGCAGTTTCAGAAGGCCGTTCCGCAGGATGCCCTGATCGAGGAACGCTGCAATCTTCATGTTCGCCCGCATATTGAAGCGGGCCGGGTGCCGGTGATGGGCGGATTTATCGGCAGCAATGAGACTGGCATCACCACTACACTCGGCCGGGGCGGCTCGGATTTTACCGGAGCCTTGATCGGCGGCGCGCTGCGTGCCGAGGCAATCGAAATCTGGACCGATGTGAATGGCATCATGACCACCGATCCTCGGATTTGTCCTGATGCTCTACGCGTGAAAGTTATCAGCTTTGAAGAGGCGGCGGAGCTGGCCTACTTCGGCGCCAAGGTGCTGCATCCGGCAACGATCCTGCCGGCGGTCAAGCGGAATATCCCGGTGCTGGTACTGAATTCGCGCAACCCCGAGAATGAAGGCACTCGCATCATTTCGCTGGCGCCGCATTGCAATAGCCCGTTCAAGTCCATTGCGGTGAAGAAGAAACTGACGATTATCGACGTGGTGGCCAGCCGGATGCTGATGACACATGGATATCTGAAGGCCATCTTCGATATTTTCGACAAGCACCAGTGTCCGGTAGATATGGTTTCGACCAGCGAGGTGAGCGTTTCGCTGACTGTCGATTCGACAGAAAAGCTGCCGGCGATCGCCGATGACCTGAGCAAGCTTGCGGATGTGAAATACGAAGGCCGCAAGGCGCTGGTGTGCATGGTGGGCGAGGATATTCGTGGGCAGATGGGCATCTCCGCGCAGGTATTCGCAGCCATCAAGCATATCAACGTGCGTATGATTTCGCAGGGCGCGAGCGAAATCAACATGAGCTTCATGATCGAGGAGGAAGATGTTGAGGAAGCGGTGAAGTCGCTGCACGCCTCGTTCTTCCAGAATCCCGATCCGGAAGTCTTCGATGTTGCGGCTCGCCAGGCACTCTCGGCGAATTGAGTTATTGAATTACGATAAGCATCGCTGAGAAGCAAATCCTTCGACTCGCTTGCTCGCTCAGGATGACAAGTTTAAGAAATCCCTTGCAAGAAATGCTTTAACTTCCCCAGGAGAAAACGTCATGCTGCTGTTGGTGCTTGGAAAAGGCAAGACCGGAAGCCTGGTGGCTCAGGTGGCGCGAGAACGGGGTCATTCCGTCCGCGTGCTGGACAGAGAAAACGCCGGCGCGAGCGCGCTGACCGCACCGACTGTGGCCCAGGTCGATGTGGTGATCGACTTCACCACGCCTGATTCGGCCGTGGAAAACATGCGGGCGTGCCTGGCGCTGGGCGCGCGCATCGTGGTAGGCACCACCGGCTGGTACGACCGGCTCGACGAGATGAAGGCGCTCGCTCTCCGCAAGGGCGGAGCTCTGCTCTACGGCACCAGCTTTTCCGTCAGTGTGCAGGAGCTCTTTCGGCTGACAGCGGACCTCGCCAAGCTCGAAGATCATCGCTTCTCGATCGAGGAGACGCATCATGTTACGAAACTCGATGCGCCTTCGGGGACTTCGTTGACGCTCAAGCAGATCATTCAACGGACGCAGCCGAGCGCCGAAGTCGAGATCACTTCAAAGCGCGAAGGCGATGTGAGCGGTATCCATGTGGTGACGGCGCGCAGCGCCAGCGACCAGATCGAGCTGCGCCATGAGTCGTTTGACCGGCGCGGTTTTGCCGAGGGCGCGGTGCGGGCGGCAGAGTGGCTGAACAGCAAGAACGGCGTCTGGGAGTTCCGCGAAATCTTCGACAAGCTCTGAGGCCGGCAAAGGAATCCGTGATGGGGCGCAAACGGCTTCTACATGGCCTCGCGGTGAAGGATGGCTTCATGCGCCATCCCTACGACGTTGCCAACGATGTGCAGACCAGCGGACTGGTGCGCGGGCCGCATCTGGCCACTGGCCACCCGCACGACAAGCACACCACTGCGTATTACGGCATTGCCCCTTCGGTGCTGGAAAAGCTGTGTGCGCGATGGCGCGAAATGGAGCTGGTCGCGCCGCCCGAAGACTATTCCTTCATCGACATCGGCGCGGGCATGGGGCGCGGGATGCTGATCGCCTCGCAGATGCCCTTTCGCGAAGTCATCGGCGTGGAGCTGCATCCTACACTGGCGGAGATTGCCCAGAAGAACATCGACAAGTGGCAGGCCAGCGGTCGTGCACGCTGCCCGATGCGCATCGTGGCATCAGATGTAACGATGTTCAAGTTCCCTGCCAACCCTTGCGTCGCATATATGTTCAATCCTTTTGGCGGCCCGGTGCTCAAAGCGCTGGTCCGGCATCTGGAGAGCCAATTCGCACGGCGGCCAGGGCAGATCGACCTGATCTACGCCAACGACGAGCAGCAGGAAGTGCTTGCCGTGAACCCGCGATGGACGCAGCTGTGGCGCGGACTGGTGCCGCTTTCGCCAGAAGATGAGGCGGCGGACAAGGCAATTCTGAATCACCAGCCCGAGGGCGAATACGCGTGGAGCACCGAGGAGCCCTGCTCGATCTTTCGCTGGTCAGGGCGAAAAGCAATCTAGTTCGATGCACTGCGGCACGATATCCGCCGGATCAAGTTACAACTCGTACCGTCCTTTGTTACAGCTGAACTTCTAAATCTTCGCGTCCAAACAGCCTCGTGCCTCGTCATTGCTGCGTAGAAGATAACTTTCGCACCAAATTGACGAGGCAGGATACCATCCCTCCTCGCCGGCATGGGGCTGACTCCCAGCAACGGCCACGATCGGAGTGATTGAATGCTCATCGGCAAACATCTGTGTCTTCTCTCTGCTGCATTGCTCACCGGCGTTGTTGCCGCACCAGCCCAGCAGGCTCCTCCGGCCAGCGATCCAATACCTCGCAGCATTCATCTCAACATCGCCGTCACGACCAAGTCAGGCGCGCCGGTAGCAGACCTCACTCAGCAGGACTTTACGCTGATGGATAATGGAGCGGCCGAGCCCATCACCTCATTCAAGGCCGTCACCGTAGGCCAGGAGCCTGTCGAGGTTATTCTTCTGCTGGATGCGGCCAACGCTCCATTCTCGACGATGGCCTGGGAACGCCAACAAGTGCAAAATTTTCTCAAGGCCAATGGCGGCAAAATGGCGCATCCCACCACGATTGCGGTATTGACCGATAAGGGTGCGCAAATCCAGAATGGCTTTTCGGTTGATGGCAACGTGCTGAATGACGTATTTGAACGTTACACATCCGGGCTTCGCGAAATCAACCGCGGCAGCGGCTTCTGGGGCGCAACCGAGCGGCTCGAAATTTCCCTGAAAGCTCTTCACGATCTTGCCGCTTTTACCGCAAAGCTCCCTGGCCGCAAGGTCATCCTCTGGATCTCTCCTGGCTGGCCGCTCCTTTCCGGTGACCGCACCCAGATCAACGACAAGGAGCAGAGCCAGATATTCGGCCAGATCGTATCCTTCTCCGGCCAGTTGAGGCTTGCCAACACGACGCTCTATGATGTCGATCCGCGCGGCGCGGGAGCGGCCGTACTCCACGCCGACTACTATCGCGAATTCCTGAAGGGCATTCGCAAGCCAGACCAGACGGTGCTCGGCAATCTTGGATTGCAGGTGCTTGCGCTGCAGAGCGGGGGCAAGGTGGTCGAATCCAACAACGCTGTCGCGGAGATGCTGAACCAATGCCTATCCGATGTAGATTCCTGGTACGAAATTAACTTCCATATGGCTCCCGCGGAAAAGCCGAATGAGTATCATCACGTTGAGGTCAAAGTGGACAAGTCCGGCCTGATAGCTCGCACCCGCGACGGATACTACGCGCAGCCGGAAGCGCGCCCATAAATCATTGTTTGAGTCTGCCTATGAGGCTGAAGCGGACAGAGATTTCCTTCAGGAGCAGTTGGCTTCAGCTTCGGCGAGACGCCGGGCGAGGAATCGGTGATCGGCATTGCCGGGGTCAGTATCCGCCAGCGAGAGCGCCTGACGGTAGGCCTCGCCCGCTGGCTGCCATTGCGCCAGGCGAAGCAGCAAAGCTCCGCGTGCCGCAGGCAGCAGAGCATATCCGCGCAACTCTCCGCGCGATTCGAGATCGTCAAGAAGGCCGAGCCCTATCTCATAGCCTTGTGCCATAGCGACCGCCGCTGCCCGATTGAGCTCGATCACCGGAGAGGGTTGCGCACGCAGCAGAACGTCATACAGGGCGACAATTTGCGGCCAGTCGGTTTCGGCGGCTGAACGAGCGCGCATGTGAACCGCAGCGATCGCCGCCTGGATGGAGTAAGCGCCGGGAGCGCGGCGCAACGCGGACTCGACGAGCTGCAGCCCTTCGCGAATCTCATCCTGCGACCATTGGCTTCGATCCTGATCCTCCAGCAAAATCAAATCGCCGCTTTCGCTGGTGCGGGTGGCGCGGCGGGCATGGTGCAGCAGCATGAGAGCCAGCAGGCCGCAGGCTTCGGCCTGCCGTGGCAGCAGCTCATCCAGAAGGCGGCCCAGGCGAATAGCTTCCTCGCAAAGCTCGTTCCTGCGCTCGGGCGAGCTGTAGCCCTCATTGAAGACCAGATACACAACCAGCAGGACGGCAGCAAGACGCTCCTCCAACTCAGCGCGGGGCGGCGTGCGGTAAGGAATGCCGGCGTCGCGAATCTTCTGCTTGGCGCGAACCAGACGCTGAGACATCGTCGGCAGCGGCACAAGAAAGGCGTCGGCGATCTGCTCCGTGGTCAGGCCGCAAAGAGTGCGCAGCGTGAGAGCCACTTGCGCCTCGGTGCCTATCGCTGGATGGCAGCAGGTGAAGATCAGCCGCAGACGGTCGTCTTCCAGCATTGGCTCATCCTCAAATAGGTCTGCGGCCGGCTGTTGAAGCTCTTCGAGAGCCTTCGCCGACTCAGCCGAATCCAGCCAGCGGGATTGGCGGCGTAGGGCGTCGATCGCCTTGTGGCGTGCGGTCGAGATCAACCAGGCGCGCGGATTGGCGGGGGCTCCCTCAACGGGCCATTGAACTGGCCACTGCTCGACGGCAGCCGAAAACGCCTCCTGCGCGGCCTCTTCGGCAAGCTCGAAGCTGCCCACCAGGCGAATCAGGATGGCGACGATGCGGCCCCATTCTTGACGGTAGATTTGCTCTACGACTTGTTCGGCCTTCTGCTCAATTGGGGTCTGCTGCATGGTTACGATGCGGCCTCAGACAGAGAGTAGCTGATTTCCAACATCCCTAGCCACCATTCCGAGAAGCGCGTCTGTCTCCCGCGAAATGCCGGACGGTGACTGCTCCATCCACCGGCCGGCAATCGCAATCACGGACGATTCCTACATCCCCGGACGCACCACGATGGGCCGCACTTCGATCGACCCGTTGCGCACTGAAGGAATGCGTGCGGCGATGGCCGTGGCCTCATCGAGATCTGCGGCCTCGACCATATAAAAGCCGCCGAGCTGCTCCTTGGTTTCGGCAAAAGGGCCGTCGGTGACGAGCTTTTTGCCGTCGCGCAGACGGACGGTGGTTGCTTTCGAGGTCGGGTGCAGCTCGCTGCCAGCCTTGAAGTTCCCGCTGGCGATGATTTCCTGGGTGAAGGCGCCATATTCCTGGTACATCTTGCCGCGGTCAGCTTCGCTCATGGACTGCATCTGGCTCTCGTCGTCGTAAATCAGCAGTAGATATTGCATGGGATTCAGGCCTCCTCTTGCCTGTTCTGCGGGTAAGTCGAATGGCAGAGGGCGTTTTCGACAGTCGCTCTAAATATATTTTTACTGGAAGACGTTTCGGCCTTCGGGAAATATGTCCTGCTGTATTCCGCGTTGAATGGCGGCGAGATTTTCGGGCGTCAGCGGGAGGACTCCGCAAGGAGAAGCATCGTCAACCCACCGTCGATTCGAAGCATCCATCGGTGTCGAAAACGCCAGAATCAATTTCATACCCAGCTTGAGGGAACCAATACCGTTCTTTAGGTTGGACTTTACCTTAGGATCAGCGAGGGCTATCTTCCGAATCTCATCGTCCTTCCAGAAGGATGTCCGTTTCAGTCGTTGAACGAGGTGAAGATCGATCTCCAGGTTTTGATCGTCGTGGGATTGAACTGAGTCAACCTTGGCAACGACCACGTTCGCCCGATCCCGGCCGAGAAATTCCAGCGACGGCGCACACGGGAATGCACTCTCTGGATTGGCCCGGATTGCACTCTCGTATATCGCCTCTTCGATCTGATAGCGCTTCCAAACCGAGGGCATGATGTCGGCGGGGTGCCTGCAAGATATCAGTTGGGTAAGGCAATCCAGATTGAAGTCGAGAAGCTTGTTTACCTCGTTGGGATCGGCGTAGGGAGTGTACTTCGCGTAGATGTTTTCGCATCCCTCGCATCCTCCGGGACGGCCGATTACGTACTCGGGATGAGCGATGTTGAGCGGCCGACCAAAGTCGCCGGTTCTCCAAGCGGTAGTAGCCGATCCAAAGAGCAGATAATCCCAACTTTCCTGCGCGTTGCTGTCATGCACCTCAATTCCGAGAACAAAGTCTTTCCCTCTGATGACGCCTTCGATGACCTCAAATCTCCCAACCACCATTTCCGTGCGCCCGCCCAGCAACTCATAGGGGCGCCACAGCCGCATGCAGCAAATCTTAAGAAGGTCCGCCAATTTGCTGCCGCGCTTATCGAAAGCGAGGATAGTTCCGTAGAGGTCATCTAGTTCTATCTGGTAACTGCACCTCTGCTCGCTACATGTTCCTTCGTATTTACCCCATGAACCCCAGCGGGTCATAAGTCGCTGAGCATCGGCCCAGGTGCTCTTGTCCATCTGCAACTGACGAATGTCGGCAAGAAGACGCTCGGCGCGCCAGCGCAACTGATGCTGTTGCGCCTGGATACAGATCGCGATTGCGGCGAGGAATGTGACTGCGGCTATGAGCGTGTTCCGCAGAACGCGTCGCCAGCGTATTTTTGAGAGCATTGGGATGATAGACACCGGGGAAGGCATTCGGGTTCCCGCGAGGCTCACCGAGGCGCTGCCCCTGGCGTTATACACTCACCCTTGGCACGAAAGATTGGCACAGGAAAGTTCGGATAGGAATTACGGAAATGGAAACGACGGGTTGCGGTACGGCTTTGATTACGCCTTTCCGGGGCGATGGTTTTGTGGACGACCGGGCGCTGGTGGCGCTGGTGAACTGGCAGATCGATTCGGGAATCGACTTTCTCGTAGCTTGCGGCTCGACAGGCGAGGCGGCGACGCTTGAGGAAGATGAGTGGCTCGCGGCTGTTCAGCTGGTAGTGGAAGCGGCTGCCGGGCGTGTTCCGGTGTGGGCCGGATGCACGCACAACTCCACGCAAGCGCTGGTCAAGAAAGCCGAGAAGGTAGCGCGGATTCGTGGCGTCGATGGGGTGCTTTCGGCGAATCCGTACTACAACAAGCCTTCGCAGGAAGGGCAGTATCAGCACTTCATGGCGCTGGCCAAAGCGGTTAATCCGCTTCCGGTCATTCTCTACAATGTGCCTGGACGCACGGGCGTCAATCTCGATCCAGAGACGGTAGTGCGGCTGGCCGAAGAGGCCGACAACATCGCAGCGATCAAGGAAGCCAGCAGTCGGCTGCCGCAGATTGCCGCGCTGGTGCATTCGGTGCCGCGCGGATTCAAGGTTTTCTCGGGCGACGACAACCTGGCATTGGCGGCGATCGGCATCGGAGCCAATGGATTGATCAGCGTGGCTTCCAACGAAGCCCCCGGCGAAGTGGCGCGCATGGTGCGGGCGGCGCTGCGCAATGAGTGGCCGCTGGCGCGAGAAATCGAGCGCAAGTTCGCGCGGCTCTTCGAGGCGAATTTCTGGGAATCGAATCCCGGGCCGGCGAAGACGATTTTGAGCGCGATGGGCCGTTGCGATGCCACGGTTCGGCTCCCGCTGGTGAAGCCCGACCGGGCGATGCGGCAGAAGCTGGAGCGCCTCGCCGGCGAGTTGGGATTGCTGCGCGAAGCTCCACTGCCGGAAGGCGATATGCGGATGTTCTAGAGCAACATTAGATCGACAGGCCCCGCTACCGGCAAGGTGTCCACGATGGATCGGCGTGCTTTCCTGAAACTCGGCGCTGGAGCCCTGATCGCCGCCAAGGCTGGATCAGCCGATGTCGCCTTCAATTCAAAAGCTCCTCAATTCAGCACGGCCAACAAACGCTGGCAGGCGGCTTACGATGCTGCATTGCAGGTGCTGGCCGGCAATGTGCAGACGCTGCCGCTCTATCCAAAGCCGGTGCTAATCGAGGGCTCGGTCTACCAGGGCATCTGGATGGAGTGCGGTCCACATGAGGCTCTGACCTATCGCAAATTCCGCCCGGACGTAGCTCGCAACAGCCACATGGCGTTCTTCGCATTACAGCGCGAAGATGGGCAATTGCCGGCAATGATCCGCCCCAGTGCTGCGGGCTTCGGGCAGATCCAGATGGTGGTGCCGATTGCGGCGACGGCCTGGGAACTGGCTCAGGCAACCGGGGACGATGAGTTATTGCATACGGCTTACGCGGCTTGTTCGCGATGGGATGACTGGCTGGTTCGCTATCGCAACACGCGCGGGACGGGCCTGGTCGAGGGCTTCTGCACCTGGGACACCGGCAACGACAACAGCCCGCGCTGGGCCGGGATGCCGGACCAATGCCCCGGAGCTGATGCTCGAAAGTGCTCCTCAGTCCTGGGGCTGCCGCGGCTCTGCCCTGACCTCTCCGCGACCGAATACGGCGCGAGAACCGCTTTAGCCGCAATGGCCAAAGCGCTGGGCAAGAAAGCCGATGCAGACCGCTGGACGGAAAGTGCGGAGACGCTCCGCAAGCTGATCCTCAGCAAGCTCTATGCTCCAGAAGACGCAGCGTTCTACGATCTCGACGCACAAGGCCACTTCGTAAAAATTCGCAGCGAGATTCTCACCCGGGTCTGCAGCGAACATGTGCCCGATCAGGCGCTCTTCGACGATCTTTGGACACGGCAGATTCACAATCCCAAGGCCTTCTGGGCCGCCTATCCGCTGCCGTCGATAGCGCTCGACGATCCCGCGTTTGTGCGGCCTATTCCACGGAACTCGTGGGGCGGAGCGGCTCAGGCCCTAATCGCGCTGCGAGCGGGGCGATGGTTCGATCACTATGGCCGGGCGGCCGAGCACAGCGAAATGATGGACCGCTGGTGCGAGGCGATCCAGCGAGAAGCAAGCCAACACGCTCCGGGGTTCCGCCAGCAGATCGACCCGCTCGATGGCAGCTTTACGCAGGAAGACGCGCCGAAGTATTCGCCGAGCGCGCTTGTGATGATCGACTATACCTGGCGCCTCGCCGGAATCCATGAAGAGCCCGGCGAACTGCACTGGAACATCCGGCCTGGCCACCCGGCAGCAGAGTCGGCGCATTTCCGGTTGCGGACCGACGAAGACCGCGAGGCGAAGATTCACTATAACGGTCAAGGAGCTGAGTTCTACCTGGCGGGCAAGCCGCTGGGGCGCGTCCAGTCGGGAGCGGCGCGACTGGTGACCGACAAGGAGGGGGTTGCCAAGGCATGGATCGGAATCTCTCCCGAGCCACAAAAGGTCATTTTCTCCCTGCGGGACGGCAAGAGACAGGAAGTGACACTAAAGCCAAATCAGCGAGCGGCGATTCAACATCTGCAGCTGGGGACGTCGAAGACTTATAACGTTTTCTTATTCTTCGATGTCGTCAAAGATGTGTAAAAACGCACATTCTATTGCCTCCATTGATTACCTCAGCCGCATCTTAAGAAGTGGACGGTCTTATGTCCAGGGCCCTCCCAAGGCAGGGGTAGATATGGTGGTAAACGCAAAAAGTGGACGCCTGGGAATGACGGGGTTGCACATCGGGGACGGCAATGTGCAACGGCTTTTCCCGCCCGATGTGCCGGTAGTCGAGTTGGAATTGGATCATCTTCGAATCGTATGCACCTTAGAGCCGGAGTTCTGGGAAGGTGAGCCGGAAATTCATGACGAGAGGCTGGTGTCCTGGCTGGAGTCGAAACGAATGAATGGCAAGCTGGCAGGAAAACCGGCTCCAGTGGCCATGATTCCGGCGGGCGAACACGCCTTCCGGCTGTTGCCAATCGAGCCGAAAGAAGTTCGCACAACCAAATACGCGGTAGGATTTTCAGCCTAGGCAGACTGACCGCAAATGGGTCAATTCAGCCACAGGTTACGTTCGGTATCACACTGAAGTTACATAGCAGGGCGGGATAATCCGCCCTTTTTTCTTTGCTTTTTGACGACTCAGTTACATAATGATGGTGTTACTTGAGATATTCCTGAATTACCGAAACGGGATGTTCAAGTTGAAATTCCCTCTTCGGCGCGGGATAATTCGGGCAATCTCTGCCTCCAGCATTCTTTTCTCATTCGTCTGACTAGACTCCATACTCAGGCCCCCTCCAGAGGTGGAACATGGTGGTTCTAACGCAAGATCGGCACACCGGACACTCTGGAGCTGTCGGCCTTCACATCGGCGCGGTAAATGTGCAACAGTATTTCCCGCGCGGGGTGGAGATGGTCGAGCTGGAGCTGGATCACCTGCGCATCGTTTGCCCGCTGGAGCCTTCCTTCTGGCAGGATCAGCCCGAAATTCACGACCATCGCCTGAGCAGCTGGCTTGAGGCTAAGCGCAACAGCGGCAAGCTGGGCTTGCGCTCGGCTCCGGTGGCCATGATTCCCTGCGGTCGATCCTCCTTCCGGCTTCAAATACTAGCCAAGGATGAAACGGATCATGCTTTGACCGGCCCTCCGGCGACTGCTTATTTTTCGCCGACAGTCTCCCCGGCAGTGCTGCTTGAGCGCCGCAGACATGGCTCTCCGGTAAAGTCTGACCGCCGCAAAGTTGTTAGAATCAAGGTCGATGAACGTACATCCCCTGCAAAAAACCATTGAGTTCTACTTCTCGCATCCGGAAACGGCAACCGATTTCACGATTCAGGCCAAGGCCTTAGAAGCCTTCTTAGAACTGCGCTCGGCGCTGGAGCGCGGCGAGTTGCGCTCTGCCGAGCCCGATACGAACAGCCCTACCGGCTGGCGCGTGAATGCCTGGGTCAAGCAGGGCATCTTGCTGGGTTTCCGGCTAGGCGTGCTGGTCGAGCTGCCGGGTGTTGGGCTTTCACTGGTAGATAAGAACACCTTTCCGCTGCGCAAATTTACACCAGAAGATGGAGTGCGCATCGTGGCCGGTGGATCGAGTGTGCGCGCCGGCGCCTATGTGGCGCGAGGCGTCGTTTGCGTGCCTCCCATGTACATCAATACCGGCGCCTACGTGGATGAAGGCTCCATGGTAGATTCGCACGCGCTCGTGGGCAGTTGCGCCCAGATCGGCAAGCGCGTACACCTGAGCGCCGCGGCGCAGATCGGCGGCGTGCTTGAGCCAATCAACGCCAGCCCGGTGATTATCGAGGACGATGTGTTGGTAGGCGGAAATACCGGCGTTTATGAGGGCACGATCGTGCGCAGCAGCGCGGTGCTGGCCGCTGGAACTATCCTGACCCGCGGCACTCCGGTCTTTGACCTGGTGAATGGCGACGTGCTGCGCGCGACCGCTGAGATGCCGCTGATCATTCCCGAGCGCGCGGTCGTCGTGCCTGGCTCCAGAGCAGTGGGTCGAGCCAAGGGAGCGGAGTGGGGACTGAGCCTGTATGCGCCCGTCATCGTAAAGTATCGCGACGAAAAAACCGACCTGAGCGCAACGCTCGAAGACCTGCTGCGCTAAGACCGATTCGAAATTTCAATTTCTGAGATTGCCGGGACGAGAGCCCCGGCTTTTCATTTCTGTCTTTCTTTTCACCATTGACATCCTATCCATAGATAATCTATATATCGGCCATGGCGAAGCGACCCGACCTCCTGCCCGGCACCCTGGACATGTTGATCCTGAAGACCCTGAACCGTGCGCCGCTGCATGGCTACGGCATTGCCCTCTCCATCAAGCGGCTCTCGGACGATGTGCTGACGGTGGAAGAAGGCTCGCTCTACCCCGCTTTGCAGCGGCTGCTTTTAGCCGGATGGGTGAAGGCCGAGTGGAAGCAAACCGAGACCAATCGCCGCGCCCGCTACTACACGCTGACGGCGACAGGACGAAAGCAGCTGGGCCTCGAACTCTCAGAGTTCGAGCGGATGATCACGGCAATCGGGCGGGTTCTGCAGGACGCATAGGAGGTATCCATGGCTGGCATCGACGGATTCTTTCGAAGGCTTTGGCTATTGATCCGACGCGACCGCTTTCATCGCGAACTGGCCGAGGAGATGGCCTTTCACCGCGAACAGGCAGAGCGGGAATTCGTCGACGGCGGCATGCCTGCGAAGCAAGCGCGGCAGGCGGCACGGCGTCAGTTCGGCAATGGCCCAAAGCTGCGCGAGCAAAGCCACGCCATGATCGCTTTCCGCTGGGAGAGCATCTGGCTGAATCTACGCTATGCCATCCGGCAGTTGATGCGGTCTCCAGGCTTCGCGCTCACGGTGATTCTGACGCTGGCTCTCGGAGTTGGCGCCACGACATCGATCTACACGCTGGTGTATGCAACATTGCTGCGCGACCTGCCGTATCCCGATGGGAATCGCATTGTTCATATCCAGGATGTCCGCCAGCATGGCCGGTCAACCGGTGGGCTTGTGGGCATCCCGCGATTTTTCGATATGAGCGCCCGCAACAAATCGTTTGAGAGTCTTGGGTACTTTTATTTCGATCATCCAACGATGATTGTTGGAGCCCAGTTGCCAATGCCGGTGAAGGCCGTCGCCGCTAACGGCCAGTTCTGGAAGGTGCTTGGCATGCAGCCGCTGCTGGGACGCACCTTCAACGATGCGGACAACCTGCCGAATGCCCCAGACGCCGTCGTGCTGAGCTATGCCATGTGGCAGCAGACCTTTGGTTTAGACCGCAGCGTAATCGGCAGGCAAGTAACGCTTGACCAAAAGCAGGCGACCATCGTTGGAGTGATGCCTCAGAGCTTTCAATTACCCGGCGGCATCGATCTTTGGCGGCCTTCTCATTTCCAGACCGGGCAATTCACCTACCGCGGCGAAGGAACACGATTCGCAAACGTATATGCGCGGTTGAAGCCTGGCATCACCCTGGAGACAGCCCAGGCCGACTTAAAGATGATCGGCGACCAACTGCAACGGGAATACCCAGGAACGGACGCCGTCTGGCAGTTCAGCAGCGAATCGCTGCGGGATAGCCTCTACGGCGCATCCCGGCCTGCGCTGCTCATATTGCTGATGGCAGCGGCCTTTCTGCTTTTGATCGCGTGCATCAACGTCGCCAATCTGCTGCTGTCGCGGGCGACAGTACGAGAGCGGGACGTGGCTTTGCGGCGAGCGCTGGGAGCCTCGGAGAGGCGCATTCTGCTGCAGTTTTTAACTGAAGGCGTGCTGCTCTCATTGACTGGCGGCCTTATCGGTTTGGGAGCGGCGTTTCTGGTTCTGCGCACACTCGGAGCCCAACTGCCCGGCAGGCTTGCCATGACAGGAATGAATGGCCTGCATTGGCCCGTGGCGCTTTTTGCTGTCGCGCTCTCAGTATGTACCGGGATCGTTTTTGGACTTGCTCCTGCATGGCAAAACCGGCATGTAGAGTTGAATGCCGCTTTGAAGCGAGGAGAGACACGTCTGACGGGGTCCACGGGAAACAGGCTGCGCAACGCGTTTATCTCCGTCCAGGTTGGGCTTTCGCTGATATTGCTTGCGGGCGCGTCGTTGCTCGCGCAGTCGCTCTGGAATCTGATGAAATCTCCTCTCGGGTTCGACCCGGAGAATCTGCTTACGTTTTCCGTTAACCTGCCATGGAATGCGAAGACCGCAGAGATTCGTAATTTCTTTGGCGGAGTGCAGCAAGGCATCGAATCGTTGCCGGGAGTTATCGCAGCAGGACAGATCGATGCCCTGCCTACCGCAGACTGGCATCTACGTAGCAACTTCGATGCAGACTGGCTGCCGCGCATTGCCAATCGCCCTGCGATCAACGCCGAAGACCGCCATATTGCAGGCGATTATCTGCGGGCCACAGGCACTGCGTTGGTTGCAGGGCGTGCTTTCGCCGGAAGCGACATGAACCAAAAGCACACCCCGGTGCTTGTGAATCAGGAACTGGTAAGGCAGTATCTTCCCGGCGGAAATCCGCTTGGGAGACATCTGATCGTCGGCGGTGAATCGGTTGAGATTGTGGGCGTGCTTGCGAACGTTCGCGGCACTGCGGGCTCGATTGCACAAGCCATTGGACCCGAGGTTTATTGGCCTGCGGATGACGACCAGGGAGTTGTGGAACGTTCCTTTGTTGTTCGCTCGCACATGCCGCCTGAGCAGTTGACGAATGCAATCCGCGAGCTTGTACACCGGGTCGATTCGCATCAGGCCGTGACCAATGTGAAAACGATGGAGGAGCTCATCGATAACTCCGTCGCGCAGCCCCGGCTCAACATGGCGTTGCTGGTCGCCTTTGCTGGCATTGCCCTGCTGCTGGCCTGCGTGGGTATCTATGGCGTGGTCGCATATTCAGTAGCGCAGCGCCGGCAGGAGATTGGCGTGCGCATGGCTCTCGGCGCAACACGAGGCCAGATCTCGATGCTCTTTCTTCGTCGCACGCTCGCCGCTGCACTCATAGGCATGGTTTGCGGTGGAGCGGCAACGCTGCTGGTGACGCGGCTGTTGCGCAGCCAGTTATACGGCGTAGAGCCGAACAATCCGATGACGTTTTTGATTGCTGTACTTTTGCTGCTGATGCCGGTGCTGGCCGCAAGCCTGCGACCAGCGCTCAAGGCAGCCTCTGTCGATCCCGTGGAAGCATTGCGAACTGAGTAACACAACGAATGCCGCACAGCTATTGGCTGAGACGGCACTGGAGATGGATATGGGGATGGATGGATTTTTCCGCAAGCTGGGGATGCTGCTTCGCCGTGATCGTTTTCGCAGCGAGCTCGACGAAGAGATGGCCTTTCATCGCACCCAGGCAGAGAAGGATTTTCTGGCCAGCGGCATGACGCGGAAGGCTGCGCGCCTGGCTGCGATGCGGCAGTTCGGCAACGCAGAGCGGCTTAAGGACAACAGCAGTGAGATCATCGGCTTTCGCTTCGAGTCGGTGACGCAGGACCTTCGATTCGCGCTGCGTCAGTTGCGCAAGAGTCCTGGATTCACAGCAACTGCCACACTGGTGCTGGCGCTGGGCATAGGCGCCAGCGTTGCCATCTTCGGCTTTGTGGATGCAGCTCTGATCAAGCCACTGCCATACGCAAATCCCACGCGGCTGGCGATGCTCTTCGAGAGCAATCTGTTGGGTCCGCGTTTTCATCTTTCTTATCTCGACTACATCGACTGGAAGAACCGCAGCAAATCCTTCAGTTCGATGGACGTGTTTGGCGCTTACGGATTTATGCTCAAGACGCCCGATGGCCCGCAGCCGGCGGATGGCGCCAGGGTGAGCAGCGGGTTCTTTCGTGCGCTGGGTGTGACGCCTTTGCTGGGGCGCGACTTCACTCCAAACGAGAGTGAGGCTGCTGAGCCGCATGTCGTAATGCTGAGTTATGGCGCGTGGCAAAAGAGATATGGCGGCAGACGGGATGTGCTGGGACAAACCGTCGATCTTGATGGAGAGACCAACACCATCGTTGGCGTACTGCCCGCGACATTTCATTTTGCGCCTGCCGAGCCGGCGGATTTCTGGACAGCGGAGCGCCCGGACCGCAGCTGCGAAAAGCAGCGCGGGTGCCACAATCTCTTTGGCCTGGCCCGGTTGAGAGACGGCGTCTCCTTTGCCGCTGCATCGGCGGATGTCCAGTCAATCGCATTGCAATTGGAGAAACAGTATCCTGACACTAACGGCCAACGCTTCGGATGGCTGCGGCCTCTGACCGAGGAGATCGTCGGTGAGATTCGCCCCATTCTGCTGGTGCTGTTGAGCGGAGCCGCGCTGCTGCTGCTAATCGCTACTGTCAACGTGGCGAGCCTGCTGATGGTTCGTTCAGAGAGCCGGAGGCGCGAGATCGCAGTGCGCGGCGCGCTGGGCGCCTCCGCAGGTCGGCTGGTGCGCCAGTTTGTGACCGAAGGACTCTTGCTTGCCTCAGCCGGAAGCATTCTTGGCGTGGCATGCGGAGTCGAAGCCATGCAGCTGCTTACGCACATGGTGCCAAAGACGATTCTGGCCAGAATGCCTTATCTGCTGGGACTCGGCTTTAACCTTCATGTAGCTTCTTTCGCCATTCTGCTCTGCGCGGTGACCGCCCTGGTCTTTGCCTTTACGCCAACCTTCCGGCTTTCCCTCACAGAGATGCGGCTGGGACTGACCGACGGCGGCCGCGGCTCGGCTGGCACCATCTGGCGGCGCTTTGGAGCCAACCTTGTGGTCATCGAGCTGGCCACTGCCATGGTGTTGCTGGTGGGCGCTGGACTGCTCGGTAAGAGCCTCTACCGGTTGTTGCGCGCCGATGCAGGGTTGGAGCCCGATCATCTGGCCACACTGCGCATCTCGGCTCTTGGAGACCGCTATGCGAAGGACGTGCCGCAGATTAACCTGCAACGGGAAGTGCTCTCTCGCATCGCCGCATTGCCGGGTGTGAAATCTGTTGGAACCACCAGCAGCCTGCCGCTGGGCGATGGCGATGGAACATCCGATTTCCGAATTGTAGGGCGATCTTACAATCATGACGAACATGATGAAGCCGCCAACCGGCAGGTGAGTGCCAGCTATCTGCCCACACTGCAGGCGCGAATCATCCGAGGACGCAATTTCAGCGAAGACGACGATCAGCAAAAGCCACGCGTAATGATCGTCAATCAAACCCTGGCCAGCCAGTACTTCCGCGGCCAGAACCCGATAGGCCAGCGGATCATCTGGGAAGACGGCAAGCAGCCCATCGAAATTGTCGGCATGGTCAACGATCTGCAAGAGGGGCAGTTGGATGCCGCGCCCCGTGCGGCCTTTTATCTTCCCTTCAATCAAACCCCGGACAGTTCTTTTGCCATTGTGGTGCGCACCTCGCAAGATGAGCAGTCGCTTCTGCCGGCGATGACGGCAACCATTCACCAGATCGATCCAGGGATCGCTGTCTTTGAGCCCTCGACGATGGGCGAGCGCATCCACGACTCACCGTCGGCCTATCTGCACCGTACTTCGGCTTCGATGGTCGGAGGCTTTGCGGCAATCGCACTGCTGCTGAGCGTGGTAGGACTTTACGGCGTAGTGGCTTACTCAGTAAGCCAGCGCACGCGCGAGATTGGCGTACGCATGGCCCTTGGCGCTCCGCGCGGCTCAGTCTATGGACTGATCCTGAGGGAGGCTGGATGGCTGGCGGGCATCGGCATTGCGCTGGGATTGGTGTGCTCGCTGGGCGCGGCAACGCTGATGCGCAAACTGCTCTTCGGCACCGCTGCGTGGGATGCGGAGACGCTGGCTGGCGTGGCTGTGGTATTAGGATGCGCGGCGATGCTGGCTAGTTATATTCCCGCGCGGAGAGCTGCCGCTGTCGATCCAGCAGTTGCGTTGCGAACCGAGTAATTGCGATGCCGCATAAGGGTTAACCTTCAATCGGTGAAATCGAGGAGACGGGCATGACTGATGCAAATGGCTTCTTTCGCAAGCTGTGGATGCTGATACGCCGCGAACGTTTCCGCAGCGAACTCGACGAAGAGATGGCCTTTCACCGCGCGCAGGCAGAGAAAGATTTTCTTGCCGATGGCATGACGCGAAAAGACGCGAGGCGTGAGGCCCGGCGGCAATTTGGCAACGCTGAGCGGCTGAAAGAGCGTAGCACTGAAGTGATCGGCTTTCGCTTTGAGACCGTCGCGCAGGACCTGCGCTTTGCCCTCCGCCAGTTGCGTAACAACCCGGGCTTCGCAATCACGGCAGTCCTGATTCTGGCGCTGGGCATTGGCGCCAGCGTGGCTATCTTCGGCTTTGTGGATGCGGCGCTCATCAAGCCGCTGCCCTATGCCAATCCAAACCGGCTGGTTGGCGTGTATGAATACACGCAGCAGTGCCCACTCTGCAATCTTTCTTATGAGGACTATATCGACTGGAAGAAGCAGAATCATTCCTTTGCCTCGCTCGAGGCTTGGGGGTATAACAGCTATCTGTTTTCCACGGCCAAGGGTACGGAACCAGTGCCCGGCGTGCGCGTCAGCGACGGCTTCTTTCACGCGCTCGGAGTAACTCCGGCGTTGGGTCGCGATTTCTACGCGGGTGAGAGCACGCCTGGCGCGCCGCGTACCGTGCTGTTGAGTTATGCGGCCTGGCAAACGCGCTTTGGCGGACAGCGCGATGCGATCGGAAGAACGATTACGCTCAGCGATAACTCTTATACGATCATCGGCGTGCTGCCTCGCGAGTTTCACTTTGCGCCGCGTGGCCGTGCAGACTTCTGGACCACGCTGCACGATCCCAATGGCTGCGAGAAGCGGCGCGGCTGCCACAATCTGTACGGCCTGGCGAGACTCAGAGACGACGCAACTGTGGCCACCGCGCTCGCGGATGCGAAGGCAATTGCGCAACATCTTGAAATACAGTATCCCAATAGCAACCGGGGCCAAGGCGCGAATGTGGTCCCGCTTTCCGCGGCCATCGTCGGCAACATTCGTCCTATCCTGCTGGTGCTGTTGGGGGGAGCAACGTTGCTGCTGCTGATCGCATGCATCAACGTGTCGAGCCTTGTGCTGCTGCGCGCGGAGGGCCGCAAGCGCGAGATTGCAGTGCGCGGCGCGCTGGGCGCTTCGCGAGTCAGACTGATGGGCCAGTTCGCGACCGAAGGCGTACTACTCGTCGCTGTGGGAACGCTGCTGGGCATAGGAGTTGCCTCGTTCGCCATGCAGGCTTTGAGCCATCTCATCTCCAAACCGATGATGGAGTCGATGCCGTACCTGCAAGGCCTGAGCCTCAATCTGCACAGCTTCATTTTTGCCGTGCTGCTGGCGCTCTTCGCGGCCATCCTGTTTTCGCTCGCGCCAATTTTGCGCCTGCCGCTGGGACAAGTACGCGAAGGACTGGCCGATGGCGGACGTGGCTCAGTCGGCAAGGCATGGCGCAGCCTGGGCGCAAATCTCGTAGTCGTCGAGTTGGCAACCGCAGTGGTGCTCCTCGCGGGCGCGGGGCTGCTGGCGAAGAGCTTCTATAAGCTGCTTCACGTTGAAGTGAACTTCAATACTGATCATCTGGCGATGGTGAATGTCGAAGCGCCGGACAACATCTACGGCAAAGCGCCGAAGTCTCTGCAACTGGACCGGGATGTCATTGCACGCCTGTCGAGCTTGCCGGGCGTACTTTCCGTTGGGCTGAGCACGGATCCTCCCTTGACCTGCAACTGCGATACGACGTGGTTTCGCGTGTTAGGAAGGCCGTGGAATGGAGAACACGAGGAAGCTCCGGAGCGCGATGTGACTCCCGACTACTTCAAAACACTGCAGGCGAAAATGATTCGCGGGCGCAGTTATCTGGAAACCGACGACAAATCGAAACCTCATTATGTGATCGTCAATCAGGCGATGGCCAGACAGTTCTTCCCTGGACAAGACCCGATCGGCAAGAAGATTGGAGACCTCGATCTGTCGCCCGACTCACTGCGCCAGATTGTCGGTGTAGTGGATGACATCCGCGAAGGCGAGCTGGATTCGCAGATCAGGCCTGTCATCTATTACCCGATGTTTCAGGGTCCGGATGATGGATTCACTGTCATTGTCCGCACCGCTCAGTCGCCCGAATCGATGTTGCCCGCGATCACTGCAGCGATTCACCAGATCGATCCCGCAATCGGCACATCGAATGAGACCACCATGCAGGCGCAGATTGATGGCTCGGCGACAGCGTACTTGCACCGTGTTGCTGCTTACCTTGTCGGCGGTTTTGCCGCTCTCGCGCTGCTATTGGGAGTAGTCGGCCTGTATGGAGTAATTGCCTATTCGGTAAGCCAGCGCACTCGCGAGATCGGTGTACGCATGGCCCTTGGTGCGCCGCGCAGTTCGGTCTATGGGCTGATTTTGAAAGAAGCTGGATGGCTGACAGGTGCGGGTGTAGTTCTCGGCCTCGCGGGCTCTGTCGCTTCAGCAACGCTGATGCGCAAGCTGCTCTTCGGCACAGCTGCATGGGATGCGGGAACGCTGGTAAGTGTGGCAATCGTGTTGGGATGCTCAGCAATGCTGGCCAGTTTCATTCCCGCACATAAAGCAGCCGGAGTCGATCCTGCAGTGGCGCTGCGGGCCGAGTAGCTGCAAAGCGAAATCGAGGAGATGAGCATGACTGACACAACTGGATTCCTTCGCAAGCTGTGGATGCTGATTCGCCGCGAGCGGTTTCGCGACGAACTCGACGAAGAGATGGCCTTTCATCGCGCACAGACAGAGAAGGAATTCGCGGAGGGTGGCATGACGAAGAAAGAAGCGCGGCAGGCGGCTGCGCGGCAGTTTGGCAACGCGGAAAGCCTCAAGGAGCGAAGCAGCGAAGTTGTTGGCTTTCGCTTTGAGACGGTGCTGCAGGATCTTCGTTATGCTGCGCGCCAGTTGATGCTCAATCCCGGATTTACCGCGGTCATCACGCTCACTCTCGCGCTGAGCATCGGAGCCAACAGCGCTATCTTCAGCGTGATCGATGCGGTGTTGTTAAAGTCCCTTCCCTATCCCGAGCCTGACAAGCTGATGCGGCTCTTTCTCTCCAACTCTGAGTACCCTCAGTTCCCTCTGAATCCTTTCGATTTTCGCGACTTCAGAGCGCGTAATCGATCCTTCGAATCGATGGCAGCGTACACACGCGGAGATTTGCAGTTGTCTGGCTCCGGCGATCCGGTAAAGCTGAATGGCTTTGCGGTCACTTCAGGATATTTTCACGTTCTCGGACTTCAGCCCAGGCTGGGACGGGAGTTCGATTACCAGGCGGAACTACCTGGGAATGGATTGCAGGTGATTTTGAGCGACGGGCTGTGGCGCACGAAGTTTGGGGCTGACCCGAAGATCGTAGGGCGCAAGATCACGCTCGACCTGGAGCCCTATACGGTGATTGGGGTGATGCCGCCGGGTACGGAGCATCCAGGCAATGATTATCATGCGCTGCCCTTTGGCGACAGTGTAGACGTTTGGTCGCCATTCACCTTCGCAGGCAATCCCACTGAACGCGGCTCGCACTATATCGAGGGAATCGGAAGGCTCAAGTCTGGTGTGACCACAGAGCAGGCCAAGTCTGAGATGAACGCGATCATGGCCCAGCTCGGCCGCGAACATGAAGGCGACAGGAACTGGAGCGTACTGGTGATGCCGCTCTATCAGGATGTCGTTGGGGCCAATCGCACGATGCTTCTTGTTCTGCTCGGCGCGGTGGGCATGGTTCTGTTGATTGCCTGTGCCAATGCGGCCAATCTGCTGCTGGCACGCGCTGCGGCGCGGCAGCGTGAGGTTGCTGTGCGCCTCGCGCTCGGCGCTCAACGATCGCGCCTGATACGGCAGATGCTCACCGAGAGCCTTCTTATCTCGCTCCTTGGCGGCGGCCTTGGGGTCTTACTCGCAATCGAAGGAGTGCAGGTGCTGGTTTCGCTGCTGCCGGCCGGCTTCCCACGCGCAAGCGAGATTCATGTGAATGCCCCCGTGCTGCTGTTCACCCTTCTGATCTCCGTGGTAACGGGCATTCTCTTCGGCGTGGCTCCGGCGTTGCAGGCTTCGCGCACAGACCCCAGCCGGGCATTGCACGAGGGCGGCCGCGGTGCAACGGGCAGCGGACGGCAAAAGAAACTGCGCAGCCTGCTGGTGATCTCTGAGGTGAGTCTGGCCTGCGTACTGCTGATCGGAGCCGGCCTCATGCTGCGCAGTTTTCTCAACCTGATGCATCTCGATCCCGGCTTCCGGCAGGACCATGCTCTGACGGCGAGCCTTTCTCTGCCACAGACCCGCTACAAGTCGCCTACCGACATTACCGGCTTTTACAACCGCCTGGTGAGCGGGATCAACTCGATTCCCGGAGTGCAGAGTACGGGTATCGGAAGCGATCTGCCCTGGACTGGATACGACGAGAATGCCGGGGGCTTCACCATCGAGGGCAAGCAGCCTCCTCCCCACTCGGAGTTTCATGCGCGCTATCACTGGGCTTCGCAGGACTATTTCCGCTCGCTGGGCATACCGCTGATCCATGGGCGATTCTTCAACCAAGCCGAAGCCAGCTTCAATAATTCGCCACGGGTGCTGATTATCAACAAGGCGCTGGCACAACGCTATTGGCCAGGTGAAGACGTTGTCGGAAAGCGCATTACCTTCGATGATCATCCTAAGGATAGCGACTGGATGACCATTGTCGGTGAAGTCGGCGATGTGAAAGACAAACCCAACAGTGCGGGCGCTGAACCAGCATTCTGGTGGCCGCCAAGACAACGGCTGGACCCGGATATGTATCTCGTGGTTCGCTCGAACGCCGATCCGCAGTCGCTGATAGGCGCGGTACGGGAGCAAGTGAAGAGCCTAGACCCAAGCCTTGCCGTAGCCGATATCCGGCTGATGGATACGATTGCAGATCAGGGGATCGCAACCCCGCGCTTCGCCTTCCTCCTCGTAGGGCTGTTCGCAGGGTTGGCCATAGTGCTCGCCGCAATCGGAACTTACGGAGTCATCTCGTATTCCGTAAGCCAGCGCATTCCCGAGTTTGGGCTGCGGCTGGCGCTGGGCGCTCCGCCGAGTGGCTTGCTGCGACTGGTGCTGGCGCAGGCTGCTTGGCTGGCCATCGCAGGCACGGTGCTTGGCGTTGGAGTCGCATTAACCCTCGCGCGCGTAATGCGAAGCCTGATCTACGACGTCAGTCCCGCCGATCCACTCACCTTTGCCTCGGTCGGGCTGATGGTGATTGCGATTGCCCTGCTGGCCTGCTATCTGCCCGCACGCAGAGCGACCAAAGCGAATCCCATGGTCGCTCTGCGTGCCGAGTAAGCAGACTATTCCGAACGCAGCGCCGTTAGCGGATCGATGCTCGCGGCGCGGCGTGCTGGAACGGCGCTGGCAGCGGTTGCGACAACCGCGACCATCAAAGCCGCAAACGCGTAGCTCGCTATGTCGAAGGGTTTCACTCCATACAGCGACGACGTAAGCGCCTTGCCCACCAGCAGAGACAACGGAACACCGGCTGCCACTCCGCCTGCTGTCAAGATCAGGCTGTCGCGAAGCACCATCCAGATCACCTGGCTGCGCTGCGCCCCCACGGCAATGCGCACGCCGATTTCGACCGTGCGATTGTTGACGCGATAGGCCAGCGTTCCATAAAGGCCCGTCGCGACCAGCACCACGGCAAGCAGTGCAAAGAATCCCGCAAGCCGCGCGAAGAGCGATTGCCTTGAGATCGTAGTGTCGAACTGCGCCCGTTGCGTCATCGGTTGAATCAGCGGAAGATTAGGATCCATCTGGCGCACCACCTTGCCTGCCGATGGCAAGATGGCCAGCGGATCGCCAGCTACACGCAACTCGACTTGCATCTGGCCCAGCACCGGAATCTGCGAATACATATACCAGGCCATGGGGATAGGCGTTTCATCGATGCTGCGGTATTTGTGGTCTTTCACAACGCCGACGACGGTCATCTGCCAGTCGATTCCAGTGGGACCGATGCGATGCCCTATCGGATTCTGACCTGGGAAAAAGCGCTTTGCAAATTCTTCGTTGATGACGCCGACATGCGGCGAGGTCTCGGTATCCGAAGAGTTGAAGTCGCGCCCCGCCAGCACCGGCACGCCAAGTGTCGTGAAGAAATCCGGCCCGGCAACATTGCTACGCACGGTGCGCGACGAGCCGTTGGCGACATCAGGCAGTTTGCCGTCCACCTTCATATCGCTGTTATCCGACCAACCCGACCCGAGGCGTTCTGCCATGATGGTCACGTCTTCTACACCGGGTAGCGCATGCAGCTTACCCATCAGTTCGCGGTAGAAAGCATTGGATTCAGGCAGCGTATGCGTATTCGGCTTGACGCCGAAAACCACCAGCCCATTTACCTTCATCCCCAGCGGCGTGTTTTCAAGATTCTGCAGCGTACGCACCAGCAGGCTCCCGCCCACCAGCAGCACCACACAAAGCGTCATCTGCATAGCGACAATGATCTTGCCAGCGCGCGATTTGCCTGCATCTGTGTTCGAGGTTGCAGCCGACGTTTTGAGCGCCAGCGCAGGCCCAGCTGAGAGCGCAAGCCGCAGCGGCGCCAGGCCGAAGAGCAGCGCCGCCAGCACCAGGATACTCAGAGTGAATGAGAGCACAGTAGTATCGGGCGCAAGGCTCGACTCAATCTGCGCCCATGCGCCCAGCGCGCGCGTCGCAGCGGCCGCAAAAAGCCACGCGAGGATGCCGCCGGCGGATACCAACAGCAGGCTCTCGGTAAGCAACTGGCGGAAGAGCACGCTACGCGTCGCACCAAGCGCCAGCCGCACAGAGAACTCGCGCTGCCGAGTCGCGTTGCGAGCCATCAACAGCAAGGCCACATTGCTGAATGCGATGAGCAGAACAAGCCCGACCATGGCCATCATCATGCGCAGCGGCTTGCCATACATATCGTCATAGCCGGGAAAGCTCTTGGCTTCGACGAGGCTGAGCACCGGCTTCTTCTCGCCCGGCTCGACGCTGCCGACGCCGATGTACGCCGCCGTCTGGAAGAGCGATTGTAGTTGGGCGACGGCCTGCTTCTCGCTCACGCCGGGAGCAAGCCGCCCAATGAGCCGCATGCACCACCAGGTGGGGTCGACCGTGAAGGTCTTGCCATTCTCGGGGGGATTGCCATAAGCATTCAGCTCAGGCCGGCTTTGCAGAGGAAGCCAGAAGTCGGTCGAGGAGCCGGCTTCAACGCCCTCGAAGCCCTCCGCAGCCACGCCGACCACGGTGAGCGCCACTCCGTTGACGTAGATCGCCTTGCCCAGCACCTCTGGGTCGCGCGCAAAGCGCCGTGTCCAAAAGCTGTAGCTGAGCACTGCGATGGGTGCGTGCGCATCCTCGTCCTGTTCGCTGAAGCCATGCCCGCGAATCAGCTTGACGCCCAGGCCGGAGAAGAAGGTTCCGCTGACCATATCTCCTTCCGCCTCTTCGGGCTCCGATCCATAGCGCACAGCAACCTTGCCCGAGGAGAGCGGCACATAAGCCATCACCGGAGCAATGCCGCCGCTATGCCTGCGCAGCGCGTCGTAGACGGGATAGGAGAAAGTTTCCGTCGTATTGATCGTGCCGGTGTTATGGGGCGGATTCGACGTCCGCAGGTAGACCACGCGCGCCGGGTCGGCTACCGGCAGCGATCGTAGCAGCACCGCATTCATTACGCTGAAGACAGCCGTGTTGGCGCCTATTCCCAGCGCCAGGGTCAGAATGCAGACCACGGTGAAACCCGGCGTCTTGCCGAGCTGGCGCAGAGCGTAGCGGAAATCCTGGAAGAGCTTGGGCATGGGCTGCCTCCCTTGTTCTCGTATGAGAACTCATACGCTCGCCAGCACGTTCCGTTCCATAGTCCGGGCGGAAAAAGGCTGAAATCAATGCCCTTATAGCAGGCCGTCTCTCAAAACCCGGCTGCCTCTGGCCGAATCCGGACAAAGCCGTTCAAATGCGGACAGATCACAGCCGGTCAGGAACCAATATGACGACCACTATGGCGCCGAGGAGTGGATGCATACAGGCTGTTGATCGCTACTTTTCAGCGATCCGGATCGAGGCCTGTCAGCACGCGCGACTCCGAGCCAAACATATGATATTCGCCAAA
Organism: Acidobacteriaceae bacterium; assembly: GCA_036271955.1. Classification (GTDB taxonomy): domain Bacteria; phylum Acidobacteriota; class Terriglobia; order Terriglobales; family Acidobacteriaceae; genus Acidicapsa. Next base: position 58,930 of record DATAZR010000192.1, on the reverse strand, counting down.
GGAAACAGCGTTCAGCATCGTTTCGTAAGGTCCAAAGGTTCTAAGGTTCTCATCCCATATTTGCATCACACCCAAAGTGCGCACCCTTGAGATGGAGATGCTTTTCACCGGGCAGATGTGTGTGCTTCCGCCAATCCCCACAGGGCCGTATTCGACCATGATGTCAGATCGGATAACCGGCGAAGTCGATTTCAGGTCGGCCTGCATCGTAAGGCGAAGAATTGCGCCACTCTCCGGATCGACTGTTATCTCTCCGTGATAGCCCGCCAATTTTTGAAAAACTCTCGTTCCATCACCGTCCTGCACACAGCAGTAGGTCACTCGATCATGCGATTGTTCTTCCGAGATTGCATAACGGAATACAGCGTGGGGTGAACCCGCCCCTTTCTCCCAGCGGCTCCAGATGAATCCGCCATGATCGGCCATAGTATCCAGCATGACCGTGCTGAGAATAGGGCCAAACGTACCCTCGACGATCAAATTCCTATCTTTGTCTTTCGGCTTTCTCCGCTTTGACGCACCTGCATTTACAACCTCCTTACCATTACGAATGAGAATGGTTGCACTGGAACTGCCAACCAGATGCAACGATCTGTCGCTGCTCCAGGATTTTTCCCACTCCTCATTTTGTTGTGGCGAATCTTCATAGCGAACAGTGGTCTGTGCTGCGAAAAAATTCGGCAGCCTGGGGATCGTCTTACTCAAATAATCGATGGTCCGGGATAGTATCTGGCGTTGCGCGGAGACATCTGGTGTTGCATCGGAAAGAATCTCCGCATCCGGAGGATTCAAGAAGGCCGATGAGTCAGCTATGGCCGCCAACGCAGATGAGGTTTTTGATCCCGAAAAATGGGCTTGCCAGAATGAGAGCTTTGCACTGCTCAACCGCTCGGTCAACTTCAGGCCGAAAAGTTGCGTGGCAACCTCACTGTCCGGCATTTCCTCGTCAGCCTTCAGCATCACCTCCAATTGCTCGACGGTGACACGTCTCGCCACCTTATCGGGCTGATCGTAGTAGTCCGGTTGGTTGTAATAGCCGGTTTCCGTGCGCACCGTTAATCCCGGCTTAGCGACATGGACTTCAAGGCCGTGATACTCGGCGGCATGATCCGCACGCGGGGCACTGAAAGAGAGTGTGTAGAAGGCGCTGGCATCCAGGACACAATGATTGATCAAGTCAACCAAATCGGAACTCCGGTTCAGGACGCGTCCGCCGCTCTGGGTTGCAAGCACCTTCAAAAGAAGACTGAAATAATTCGCTTCCGAGGGAGATTTCGCTCCTTTCAGAAAATCTACATAGAAGTTGGCGCTGACATCGGGCGGTTCTGTTGAAACGTTGTAAAGGGCAATGCGCGCCTCACGCAGCCTCGTCGAAAATTCCACGATCGTATCGAAGAGTTGCTGCTTATCTTTGGGTTTTAACTTCAATGAGGCTTGAGCGAGCTCCTTGTAGTCCTCTCCTCCCCAATCAGGCCCGATCCAAACCAGCAGCTTTCTACCAGGTTTCTTGATCTCGCGTACCGCAATCGATCCGAGCGCCCTGACGGATAATCGATAACGTTGGAGAGGGTCTAATCCGATCGGTTGTAACCCTGAGTGACGATCGATTTCCGCAGCCAGGAGGTTCCCGTTATTGGAATCCTGAACCGGTATAGATAATCCATGATCCGTGAGCCAGAAGGTCGATACGGGCTGGGCGAGATTGCCGCCGTTGTGCCGCAGGAATTTGTCGACCTCTTGCCGTATGTAGGCGACCTCGCCGAACGTCTGGTTTACTGCGTCGATCAGCAGAATGACCTGGACCGGATTGCCCGGCTTAACCGAGACGCTGTTTATCGCCTGAAAGGAACGAATCTCCTCTGGTTGGTCGTTGTCCAATAGGGTGAAATCCTTGACCCCAAAGCCTGATACCGGTTCTCCGGCATGGTCTGTTACAACAAGATCGAGTTGGATGCGGTCAGACGGAGTTATTTCACTGACAGGCTCACCAGCAGACGAATGACCGATGGTGACTGACGGATTCTTCTGAGAGGGAGCAGGAGCAGAGCCGGTTTGTCCAGCGGGCTCCACCTGGGCGTCAGCCTCGCACGGCCAAGCCAAGGTCGTCAGGCAGAAAACAAGCACCAGATAAAAGCGACGCGCCGTACCCATGCCCTCTACCTCACGCAGAATCGCCTCAGATCTTTCGCCGGAAGTATACTCCGTTTTCCCAAACAGCCATCCTATGAGTTATCGAGCCTGCCAAGAGGCTATTCCGGTCAATATCGTTCCGAGACTGCGGGAGTGTTAGCATCGAAGAGACTAGTGATGCAAACTAAAAAACTGAAAATAATCCCTCTGGGCGGTCTGGGCGAGTTCGGAATGAACTGCCTTGCGCTCCGTTGGGAAGACGACATTATCGTCATCGATGCCGGATTGATGTTTCCGGAGTCGGAGTTGCTTGGCGTTGACATCGTCGTCCCCGACCTTACCTATCTCATTGAGAACAAGGCCCATGTACGCGCCATCCTGCTGACCCATGGCCACGAGGACCATATCGGCGGCCTGCCCTGGATGCTCTCCGAGCTCAAGGTTCCGGTCTATGGAACCGAGTTCACGCTGGCCTTTGTCGACGGCAAGCTGGAAGAGCACAAGCTCACCGACTTGGTCGAATTGATCGAGATGGAGCCCAAGGTCAAGTTCACCATCGGGCCGTTTACCATCGAGCCGATTCGTGTAACGCACTCGCTCGTGGATTGCGTGGCGCTGGCCATCGAAACGCCCGTCGGCGTCGTCATCCATACCGGCGACTTCAAGATCGATCTTTCGCCGCCAGACGGCAAGCCCTTTGACCTGCATACCTTTGCCGAATACGGCAAGCGCGGCGTCCTCGCCCTGCTGCAGGATTCCACCAACGTCGAGCGCTCCGGCTATACGCCCAGCGAATGGGCGGTAAAGCCGCGCCTCGACGAGATCTTCTCACGCACCAAGAAGAAGCTCTTCTTCAGCTGCTTCTCGTCCTCCATCTACCGCATTCGTATCGCTCTTGAACTGGCGCGAGCGCATGGACGCAAAGTTGCGGTCATTGGCCGCTCCATGAACGAGAGCACAGAGATCGCGCAGGACCTCGGCTATCTCGACATTCCCCCGGGCCTCATCATTCACCCCGGCCAGATGAAGGACTTCGCTCCTGAAAAGCTGCTGGTCATGATCAGCGGCACCCAGGGCGAGCCGATGTCCGCCCTGAGCCGCGCCGCGGTCGATACCCACAAGCAGGCCAAGATCGATCCAGGCGACACGGTCATCCTCAGCTCGCGCGTCATCCCCGGCAACGAAAAAGGCATCTTCCGCGTGATCGACCATCTCTATCGCCGCGACGCCAACGTCATCTACGACGACGGCTCGCAGGGGCTCATCCATGTCAGCGGCCACGGCAGCCAGGAAGAGATGCGCCTGCTCATCAATCTCGTCCGGCCGGAGTACTTCATCCCCGTCCACGGCGACTATCGCTACCTGAAGAAACACGCCCAGGTAGCCACTGAAACCGGCGCCATCGGCACCGCCATCGTGATCGAAGATGGTGACGTACTTGAGCTCGACAAGACCCAGGCCCGCAAGAATGGCAAGGTAACCGCCGGCCGCGTCCTCATCGATTCCGGATCGAGCATCGACGTGGTCGAAGATCTGGTCATCAAGGACCGCCGCACGCTCTCCGAAGACGGCATCGTTCTTGCAGTCGTCGCGCTCAACAAACGCACCGGGCAGGTCGAGCGCGCGCCTGAAGTGGTAATGCGCGGCTTCGGCGGCTCCGACATTACAGAGCCAGCCCGCGACGTAGTCCTGCGCTGCCTCGACAGCCTTTCTCCGGAAGAGAAAGCCGACTACGGCATGGTGAAGGAAAAAGTCCGCGTCGAGCTCAAGCGCTTCATCCAGAAATCCACCGGCCGCCGCCCCATGATCATGCCGGTGGTCATGGAGATTTAGCTCTACATTACGCAAAATGCGCCTAAATTTACGATTTATTAAATTGTAAATTTAGACTATTATTATCAGTATGATCAATGGCTTGGACATCCTGGTTCTACTCAAGCTTTGTGTATTGAAAGACCCTCACGTCCAGTCCAAGAGGGTGGCTGATGAACTTTTTGTACGGCCATCGGAAATTACTCAGTCCATCAAGCGCTGTAAGACTTCGGGCCTGATCTTACGGTCTTCTCCGGAGAAGGAAGTAAATCAAAGCGGGCTCCTGGAGTTTCTGATCCACGGTTTTCGTTTCGTATTCCCTGCGCAACGAGGCGGCCTCATCAGGGGAGTTCCTACAGGCATAGGTGCGCCTCCATTGAAAGCGCAGTTTCAGGATATGGGCGACCCACCTCCCGTCTGGCCTGATAAAGATGGAAAAATTAGAGGGTTTTCGTTCTTACCTCTGCACAGGCAGGTTCCAAAAGCAGCTCTGCTTGACCCACAACTCTACGAGCTTCTGGCATTGGTGGACGCCCTTCGCGGAGAAAGGGTCCGTGAACGCCAGCTCGCGAAGGAAGAACTAACCAAACGTCTCGACCGATAAAACCTATCATGAATGAAGCACATCTATATTTCCTCGAAGCTGCCGCTCTTAGGCTTGCTCCGCTTCTTGACGATATTGTGTTTGTCGGCGGCGCGACGTTATGTTTGCTCATCACGGATTCTGGGGCTGCTCCGCCTCGTGCAACAATCGACATTGACGTCATCGCGAAAATCTCTACATACGACGAATACAACGATTTCTCCAAACGCCTCAGGAGACTCGGATTTTCCGAAGATGCGCGCGAAGGTGCGTCCATATGTCGCTGGTTGCATGGTGATCTTGTCATCGACGTAATGCCCCTGATCAAAGAAGTTCTCGGCTTCAGCAATCGCTGGTATCCAGGCGCATTCAAATCGGCCCAGACGATCATCCTTTCGGGAGGGCAATCCATCAGGTCCATCAGTGCACCGTATTTTCTCGCTACAAAGGTCGAGGCATTTCGAGGGCGCGGATCAAGGGACTACTATGCCAGCAGGGACTTGGAGGACGTAGTGGCAGTGATTGACGGCCGTCAGTCGATCTTGGAAGAAATTGCGGCCGCGCCGGTGGACCTTCGCATGTATTTAGCGGAAGCAGCGAAAGAACTGCTCGTTGTTCCGCGATTTCATGATGCGCTTCCCGGATACCTCCTGCCCGACGAGATCAGCCAGCAGCGGCTAGCCAGCATCCTGAGGCGGTTCCAAAGCATCACCGACCTCCGGAATTGAGCTGCCTGTACAATCGCCCCAATGCCACGCAGTCTTATCTCGCTCGCCATCGCTGCTGCACTAATTCCCTGCGGCCTGTCGGCGCAAACCGCACCGCAGAAAGATTGCCCGCCCGTCCGCGACATCCACGACTTCGTACAGGTCTGGAATGACGCCGTAATCGGCCCCGGCAGCCGCAGCCACACCTGCACTTTAGGCCTGCTCACACCCGATGCTCGCATCACCGGAGTCGTGCCAGGCAAAGATGGCAAACCGCAGCGAGTCATCGAGACACCGCAGGAGTTCATCGGCTGGTATCGGCAGCACCCCACAGAAACCTTTTGGGAGCGCACTCTGCATTCCTCCGTCGAGGTCTACGAGAACGTCGCCCGCGTGACGCGGACCTATGAAGTCCGCGCCTCAGCCACCAGCCCGGTGACGTCCAACGGCATCGAAGACTTTGAACTGGTCTTCGATGGCAACGAGTGGCGAGCCTTTTCGCTGCTCTGGCAGGATGCCGTGCCCGGCAAGCCGTTGCCTTCGCGGTATCTGCCTGCCGGAAAATAGCCGATCGACTCACCCGTCCAGCAAGCCCTGCGCGTTAAAATCGCGCTATGAAATCCGTAGCGATATTTCTCTTATTCGCAATGGGCTCACTTGCGCCCCAGCTTCGCGCCCAGGCCCCTCCGCCCTGCCTCCCAACCACCACGCTTGAGGAGCTCATCAAAGCGATCGACGACGGCGTCAGCGGACCGGCCGACAAAGACCGCGCCTGCATGCGTGAGATTCTCCTGCCGGAAGCTCGCCTCGCACCCATCGCCAAAGCCGAAGACGGCAGCTTCGCCCCGCATCTGCTTACCCTCGATGCCTGGACCGACAATGTCAGAAAGCGTGGCAACGCCGTCCTTTACGAACATCAGATCAAAGTCTCATCCGAGACATACGGCCACATCGCACACCTCTGGAGCACCTACGAACTCCACATCGGCAAGCCCGACGGTCCGCCACAGGTTCGCGGCATCAACAGTATCCAGGCCGCCTACGATGGCAAGCGCTGGCGTATCCTCGAAATCCTCTGGCAGGCAGAAACGCCGGATCAACCGGTGCCTGCGAGGTATCTGCCATGAGCTCAGCAACTGAGTCGCTTGTTTCTCTGAACACAATTCGCGAAGCAGCCGCACGCATCTCCGGCATCGCCTCTTGGACGCCGATGATCCGCGCGCCCTTCGCCGGAGTCGAAGGCCTGGGCCCCGAAAAACAGATCTGGCTCAAAGCCGAGAGCCTGCAGCCTATCGGCAGCTTCAAGTTGCGCGGCGCTGCGAACAAAATTCTGCAACTCTCGCCCGATGAAATCTCCCGCGGCGTCATCACCTATTCCAGCGGCAATCACGCGCAGGGCGTGGCCTACGCCGCCCGCGAAGTCGGCGCCAAAGCGGTCATCGTCATGCCCTCGAATGCCCCGGCAATCAAGCGCGCCGCGACCCTCGCCCTCGGCGCGGAGATCGTCGAAGTCGGCGTCGCATCGAGCGAGCGCCTCGCCAAATCCGAAGAGCTGGTCGCCAAGCATGGCTACATCGTCATCCCTCCCTACGACGATGAAGCGATCATCGCGGGGCAGGCGACCTGCGGCCTTGAAATCGTCGAAGCGCTGCCCGAAGTCGACCTCGTCCTAAGCCCGGTAAGCGGCGGCGGCCTGCTCAGCGGCACGGCGGCGGCAGTGCGCCAGTTGCGCCCTCGCGCGGCCGTGATTGGCGTGGAGCCGGAGCTTGCCGCTGACGCCGCCGAAAGCTTTGCCAAGGGCGAAATCGTGACCTGGCCAGCCGAGCTGACCAGCCGGACGATGGCCGACGGCCTGCGCACGCAAAGCCTCGGCGCGCGCAACTTCACCCACATTCAGGCCTTCGTCGACCGCATCATCACCGTCACCGAGGCGGAGATTCGCGCCGCCATGCGGGCCATCGTCGCCACCACGCGCCTTGTTCCCGAGCCAAGCGGAGCGGTAACCACGGCAGCTCTGCTCTTCCACAGCGCCGAGCTGCCATCGTACAAAACCGCAGTAGCCATCGTGAGCGGCGGCAACGTCGCGCCGGAGATGCTGGCCAATGTGCTGCTAGAACAGTAAGTCCAGTAGGCCGCCGTTGACTGAATCCTGCCCCAGCCGTCCCTCAAGTATGATTTGGACTGTGAAACGCGCCGCTATTGCCGCCTTCGTCTGTGCGCCGCTACTCTTCGTTCCTGCGGCACACGCCGCTGACAAACACGACAAACCGAGCAAAGATCAGAAGCCAATGGCCGGCCCCCGCGCGACCATCCTGCGCGAAACCCCGCTCTACGTCGAGCCCGACACATCCTCGCAGAAAGTCGATCGCGTGCAGGAAGGCCGCGAGTTGGTCGTCGCCGAGACCAGCGGCCCCTGGATTCGCGTCTTCGCCAACACCGACGTCGAAGAAGTCAACGAACAAGACGCACCCGTCTTCGGCCGCGAAGCCGCTCCGCCCCCCGTCTCCGGATGGATTCAAGCCCGCGGCGTAGTGCGCGACACCGCCCCCGATGGCGACAAAGTGCTGATGGGCGAAGCGGCTACCATGGAGATCCTCGCCGAAGATGCCCGCGGTCCCCGCAATGCCGGCCAAACGGCTCGGTTGCTCTATCGCCGCGTAGTCGAGTTCTACCCCAACTCGCCATTGGCCGCCGAAGCCGCATGGCGCGCAGCCGACATTCGCTGGCAGTTTGATAAAGCAGACAAAGCGCGGCTGCCCTCCGCGAAAGAGCGCGAGGCCTACCTGCGAGAGCAGATCGACGAGAGCGAGATGCGCAAGATCATCAAGCTCTATCCGCACAGCAAGCAGGCCGATGAAGCCGCCTTCGAGATGATCGACAACAAGCTCTGCGGCGACTGGCAGGGCCAGGTCAAGTGCCCGGAAAAAGAGTCCGTCTTCTACGAGAAGTTTGCTGAAGAGCATTCCGACGGCCCCAGGACTGCCCAGGCGCTCTATCAGGCCGCGTATCGCCAGGCCGTACTGGGAGACATGTACGCCGCCGACAGCGATGACAAGAAGAGCGACGCGGCGCGCAACCATCTCAAAGACCTCGCCGGCCAACTTGAAAAGCGCTATCCCAGCTCCGACTACAGCGCGCGGGTCGCATCGCTGGTGTACAAAAGCGATCAGGGCATCGCCGTCTACGGCTCCGATCGCGATTAAGGCCCGCGATTGAAAGCGGTGACGAGAGTCGTGATTGACTGTCGTGATTGACGCACGCGGCTGAATTCCTGCAAGGCCCCAGCGGCCTTCAGGTATTCTGATTCCGGGAATGTTCTTCCCATCTCAACTCATCGGGCTCCGCAGGAAATGCGCTTCGAGCAATCGAGGCGCGAGCGACAACTACACCCCCTAACGGTCGGCAAACAAGACGCGGAGGAAGATTGAATAGCTATCTCATTTCGGTATTGCTCGGCATTGTGGAAGGCCTCACCGAATTTCTGCCGGTAAGCTCAACCGCCCATTTGCGAATCGCCGAGGCCATGCTGCATCTCGACCTCGCCGATCCCTACTGGAAGATGTACACCATCGTCATCCAGCTTGGGGCTATCCTCGCCCTGTGCATCCTTTTCGCCGGCCGCATCATCGAGTTCATCCGCACTTTCCCCACGGGCGAAAACGGCAATCGCACCGTCTGGAACCATCCGATTTCCCTCACCCTGATTGCCTTCGCCTGCACATCAGTCCCCGCGCTGCTGCTCAAAAAGCTGATCAGCAAGAATCTCGAAAGCCTGCAGGTGATGGCGTGGGCGCTGCTCATCGGCGGCATCGTCATGTGGGTCATCGATGCCTGGACGGTGCGCCATGAGGCAGGCACCGGCGACGTCGAAGAGATGAACATGGGCCAGGCCATCTTCATCGGTCTCTGCCAGACACTTTCCGCGGTCTTCCCCGGCACCTCGCGTTCCATGTCCACGATCGCCTCGGGCCAACTCGCCGGCCTGACCCGCTCGGCCGCCCTCGAGTTCAGCTTTCTGGTTTCCATTCCGACCATGATCGCCGCCACCGGCTGGGATCTCTACAAAGAAGTCCTGCATCATCCCAAGACCGAAGAAGTTGTTATTCCCCTGGTCATGAATTCCGAACGCTGGATCGTCCTCATCATCGGCCTGGTCGTCTCCTTCATCGTTGCTCTCGGCGTAGTCGAATGGTTCCTGCAGTGGGTGCGCAAGCACGGGCTGGTGCTGTTTGCGGTGTATCGCATCGCCTTGGCCATTCTGCTGCTGACGCTGGGGCGCCAGATCATGGGCGGCCAATAGGAAGCATGCCTCAATCGAAGCCGCCATACAGATTCACAAATCATCCCGCGTCAGTGTGCCGATGTCTCGCCCTGCTGCCCATTCTGCTGATTACCCCGGCAGTTGCGCTGCCGTCTGCAGCCAAGGCCCCGCTGCCCAGTCAGTCATCCCCCGACCTGCAATCCGCCGGAGCCCTCGGAGCGCAGCTCTTCGCTCAGTCTGGCTCAACCGGCATGGTCCTTGTCGTGGTCCGCGGCAACCAGGTCTTCTTTCAAGGCTACGGCCAGACCGCTCCCGGCTCCGGCCAGCTTCCCGACGCCAACTCGATGCTGCGCCTCTGCTCGCTCACCAAGATATTCACCACCGACCTGCTCATCAAGCTGGTCGATGGCAAGACCGTCCGGCTCAACGAACCGCTCCAGCGTTTCGCCCCGCCTCATACTGTCGTCCCCAAACGCATCCAGCCCATCACTCTGGAAAACCTCGCCACGCACACCGCCGGCTTGGCCCGCGAAATCGGCAACAATCCACCCGGCGTGCCACACTTCACCTATCCCGATTTCCGCACCCGCTGGCGCTGGCTGACAACGCAGCATCTGCGCAGCGTACCCGGCGCAGCCGCGTTCTACTCCAACGTCGGCTTCGACTTTCTCAGCGACGCGCTTGAGGCCGCCGCACGCAAGCCCTACGCGACCCTGCTCGCTGAGCGCACGCTCAACCCGCTGCACATGCGCCAGACCACCTTCTTTCCCAACTCCGCGCAATGCGCCCGCCTGCTCATCCCCGCCGGCGACGAAGGCCCCTGCACCGTAACCGAAAACACGCGAGGCAGCTCCGGCCTCTTCTCCACGCCCAGCGATATGGCCATCTGGCTCAAATATCTGCTCGGCAGCCCGAGCATGCCCACTCAGAACCCCGCAGCCCAGGCCGTCTACATCCAACCGTCTTCTCTAGCCAGCGAACACGGTCTCGACCACGCCGGCACACCCACCGGCATCGGCCTCGGATGGATGCATCTCCTGCCGCCAGCCGACCCCCGCCACATCATTCAGAAGACCGGAGGCGGCGCGGGGTATACCACCTACATCGCCATCAATCACCCCCGCCACATTGCGATCTTCCTCGCCGCCACCGACGGCCCCGCCGGGTATCAATTCAACCTCTTCAAGGGCGCAGATGACGCCCTCCTCACCCTCGCCGGCCTGCCGCCGATTCCGCCCGAGCCACCCAAACATCAGCCCAAACGCGCAGTCAAACGCACCCGCAAGCGCCGGACTCATTAGGCAGCCCAGCGCGCCGGGGGCACTACCGGGGGTTGACAGCAAGGTTCCCCACCCCAGTTTCAGCCCGAAGGCTCTCTTCCTCGGGCGATAATAAAGTTGCTCTGGGATTTTTAGTCCGTCGGCTGTTGCGCTCGTCTGCTGCATTCGAGCCCCGCTTTCGGCTGCGTCCCTGCCATGAAACCCATCCGAATCGCTCTCACGCCAACGCGCAACCGCCCGCTGAACATGCTTCTGGGGGCGGCTTTGATGCTGGCCGCCGCGCTCCTCCTGCTCTCTCTCGCCACCTATCACCCCGGTGATCCGTCGCTCAATACCTCCACCGGCGTCACCGGCCCGCATGCCGTCCACAACTGGATCGGACCCACCGGCGCCTACCTCAGCGATCTGTTGCTGCAGATCTTCGGCATAGTCGCCTTCGGCCTGCCCCTCTGGCTGGGCGGCCTCGGCTGGGTCTGGATTCGCTCCCAATCCAATGGCTCGGCCTGGCTGCGCTGGACCGGCATTGTCCTTACGCTGGCTTTTCTGCCCGCCGTTGCCGGCCTGCTTCCCTGGAGCTGGCACTGGCTGCACGCCATGCCCATCGAGGGCATCGTCGGCCGCCTCATTGCCGATCAGCTTACCGGCTACGTCAACCCAACCGGCGCATGGATCATCGCCGGTGTTTTCGCTGCCGGCGGCCTCTATCTCGGCTCCAATTTCAGCTTCGGTGCAGCATGGGAGTGGAGCCAGGAGCGCTCCATTCAGCTCTCCGCCGTGCATGATCGCTGGCGCAACTGGCAGGCCGACCGCGCAGACAGCCGCGCCGAAAAGGAAGCCATACGCGCCGCCGAGCACGGCTCCATCGATGCCGAAGACGAGCTGGACGAAATCCACCAGCCCGGCTTCTTCGCCCGCATCTTCGGCTTCCTCCGCCGCCGCAAGCCTGTCGACGAAGACCTGCTCGACGAAGTGCCTGCCTTCGAGCGCATGAAGAACCGCACCGAAGAAGCCGACGAAGCTCCGCCCCGCCACGGCTACGCCCCCAGCATCTGGGAGCGCCGCGAAGCCGTGCAGGCCGCCCCTCCCGGCTATGCCCCTGCCCGGGCGCCAGAGCGCGAGCCAGAGGACGAAATCATCCCCATCTCGGCTCGCGGCACAAATCCCGCAAACGTAATCGCCGGCTCGCAGGGAGAAGTCGTCCACATGCCGCTCCGAGGCCGCGCCAAAGAGGCCGCCGAAGAAGCCGAGCGCGAAGCTGCCGCCGCTGCCGCCCCCACGCAGCAGTATCCTCCCGTGACTCCGCTGACTGCACCGACAGCATCAGCCTCCACACTCGCACGCGCTCGTGCCACCGAACCACCCCAGCCTCCCGCCAAGAGCCCTGCCGTCCCCGAGCTACCCATCCACGAACGCGCCGACGCCCATCCGGAGATCGCCCCGCGCCCCATCCTTTCGCCCAGGAAAATCGACGGCTTCAAGCTCCCGCCAAGCACTCTGCTCCATCAAGGCGAAGAGCCCCTCGCCATCCGCGAAGACATGCTCCGCGAAGAGGCCCGCAAGCTGGTCGAGAAATGCGCCGAGTTCAAGGTCAACGGCCAGGTCGTGCAGATCAACCCCGGCCCCATGGTCACCACCTACGAATTCAAGCCCGACGCCAGCGTCAAGTACAGCCGCGTCGCCGGTCTCGGAGACGACCTCTGCCTGGCCATGCGCGCCGAAAGTATCCTGATCGAGCGCATGGCCGGCACCAGCCACATCGGCATCCAGGTCCCCAACATGGACCGCGAAACCATCCACCTGCGCGACGTCATCGAGTCCGAAACCTTCGCCAAAGCCAAATCCCGCCTCACCCTCGCCATGGGCAAGGACATCAACGGCCGCATCGTCACCGCCGACCTCGCCGGCATGCCCCACGTGCTGATCGCCGGCTCCACCGGATCGGGTAAATCGGTGGCCATCAACGCCATGATCATGTCGCTCCTGTTTCGCACTACCCCAGCCCAGGTTCGGCTGATCCTGGTCGATCCCAAGCGCGTCGAGCTCGGCATGTACGAGGGTATTCCCCATCTCTTCACGCCCATCATCACCGAGGCCAAGCTCGCGGCTAACGCCCTCCGCAACGCCGTCCGCGAGATGGAGCGCCGCCTCAAGCTCCTCGCCAGCCGCAGCGTGCGCAACATCGAGCAGTACAACAACAAGATCGCCGAGAGCGGTATGGACAGCCTCTTCACCGAAACCGGCGAAGCCGAGGAGCCGCTGCCTTTTATCGTCATCATCATCGACGAGCTCGCCGACCTGATGATGCTCGATCGCGCCAACGTCGAGGAATCCATCACCCGCCTCGCGCAGATGGCCCGCGCCGTCGGCATCCATCTCATCCTCGCCACCCAGCGCCCCTCGGTCGATGTCATCACCGGCCTCATCAAAGCCAACGTCCCGACGCGCATCAGCTTCCGCCTCGCCTCCAAGGTCGACTCGCGCACCATCATCGACGACAACGGCGCGGAGTCTCTCCTCGGACGCGGTGACATGCTCTTCCGTCCGCCAGGGACATCACGCCTCATGCGCCTGCACGCACCTTATGTCAGCGAAAAAGAAACCGCCGCAGTCGTAGACTTCTGGAAGGCGCAGGGTGAAGCCGAGTACGCCGAAGGCTTCCTCGAAGCTCCCCGCGAAGAGCGCTCTCAGATGGAAGGCGACGGTTCTGCAGAAGGCGATGACGACGAGCTCTTCGACGATGCAGTACGCCTTGTCTTCGAATTCGGCAAAGCCTCCACCTCGCTTCTCCAGCGCCGCCTGCGCATCGGCTATGGCCGCGCCGCGCATCTCATCGATCTCATGGAGCGCGACGGCTTGGTCGGCCCAGCCGACGGTTCCCGTCCCCGCGAACTGCTCAAGCACCCTGGCTGGCTGCACGAGGTGCCCGCAGCAATCGATTAGCTGAACTCCGAACTGCGTTCCTGCGTCCAATTGGAATAGGATCGATCCACGATGAAGAAATGCCTTGTCGTAGTCGTCATATTCCTCTCGACTGGCGTGCTTCGCCTGGCCGCCCAGACTCCCCAGGCCACCGAGATCCCCGGCAAGCTCTTCGACATCCAGAAAACCTGGACCATCGGCGGCGAGGGTAACTGGGACTACCTCACCTTCGATCCCTCCGGATCGAAGCTTTTCATCGCCCACGGCCCCGTCGTGCAGGTTGTCGATGTGAACGAAGGCAAGCTCACCGGCGAAGTCAAAGGCCTGCATGACGCTCATGAAATCGCCCTCGACGATCACGGCCAATACGGCTACGTCAGCGATGGCGAATCCAACGACGTCAAAGTCTTCGACCGCGACACGCTTGAGATCGTAGCCACTGTCCCCACCGGTAAGGGCCCTCGTGCTGTGGTCTTCGAACCCGCGACCAGGCTGGTCTTTGTCATCTGCCCGATGACCTCCGAAGAAGCCAGACCCGCACGCCGCACCGGCAGTAGCCAGCGCAATCCATCGCTCGATTCCCTCGTCAAGTCCACCATCACCGTCATAGATGCCGACACGCAAAAGCCGCTGGCCGACATGCTGCTGCCTGGCAAACTGGGCTTTGCCCAGGCCGACAGCAAAGGCACGGTGTACCTGAACGTCACCGACCGCAACCAGATTACGTACTTCGACGCGCAGGCCATCGAGTCGCGCCTGCGCAAGCTCGCAGACTCCGCTCTACCGGATGGAGGCAAGCCAGCGCTAGCCAAATCCAGCGTCGACCAGCGCAATTCAGCCCAACCTAACGTAGCCAGCTCCGACGAAACTGCCAGCCGCACACCCGCCCGCTCTGCGCCATTCACTGTTGACTGGAGCGATCCCTCCACCCCCAACAATCCGCTGCGCAGCATTCGCCTCGGCCAGAGCTGCGAATCGCCTCGCGGCCTCGCCATCGATAGCAACAACCTCCGCCTCTTCGTCGCCTGCGACAACATGCAGATGCAGGTGCTCGACGCCACCGATGGCCACGTCATGACCACCCTGCCCATCGGCGCGGGAACCGACGCCATCGGCTACGACCCGACACGCGGCCTCATCTACGCCTCCAACGGTGGCGGAGTGGGCAGCCTCACCATCATCCGCCAGCACCTCACCGACTCCTACGCCGTCATCCAGGAGCTGCCCACCCGCGCTCGCGCCCGCACTCTGGCCGTCAATCCCTCCTCCGGCGAGGTGTACCTAGTCACCAACGTCACTGGCTTCGACCTCACCCACAACGGAGGCATTGGCGGCCTCAAGACCGCCGCGCTTGCCGGCAGCTTCCAGGTGCTGGTTGTGGGTAGCCTCAGCAATTAAATCCGCCGCTCTCGCGGCTGGCGTGGCAGACTGGATCGATGTCCAATTCAACCCAGCAGCTACCTCGCATTTTGCTGATCGACGACGACGCGATCAGCCGCGAAGTGCTGTCGATGATGCTGGAGATGCACGGCTTTTCCGTAGACTCCGCCGAAGACGGAGCGCACGCGCTCGATCACATCGACAAAGCCGCCGAGCAGCCCGGTGTGATCCTAATGGACACCCAGATGCCCGGTATCAGCGGCGTGGAACTCGTCACAGCACTCCGCCAGAAACTCGACTCTCGCGCCAACGGCAATCGCGCCGATATTCGAATTGTGACCATCAGCGGCAGCGACGTAAGCGAAGATCTTCGGCTGGCGACGGACGGCTTTCTGCTCAAGCCCATCGAAGTGGAATCGCTGATTACGCTTCTCGCCGACGACGCCGCGAAAACGAACGCGCCAGTGGCGGATGCTCACCCCTCTGCAACTGACGACGCACAGGAAATTATCGACCAATCCGTCCTGGCCAAACTCAAAGCCATGATGCCCTCAGCCGCGCTCAATGAGGTCTACACCGCCGTCGCGACCGATCTCGAAACCCGCCTCATCACCCTCGAATCGGCGATGGACGCCGGCAACGCAGCCGAGATCAAACGCATCGCACATACCATCAAGGGTGGATGCGGCATAGTCGGCCTCATCGGCGCGCGCGAACCAGCGGCCCTGTTAGAAAGCAGTAACCGCCCTGAGACCGGGCGAAAAGAACTGTTGCAATTGCACTTCACACTGAATAAGTTGAAGGAGATTCTTTCGAATGGGTTACTGTAGTAATCTAACCCCACGACATTGAAAACCGGTTGCAAGTCGCCAGACGCAAAAATCGCCTGCGACGGGGAGGTTGGGCTCAAATGGAACGAACGGATCGTTTAATTCGGATTGTGCTGGCGGATGATCATCCAGTAGTACGCATCGGCGTGCGCAACATGCTCTCTGCCCACCCCGGTTTTGAAGTTGTAGGCGAGGCCTCCGATGGCGACGAAGCCATCACCCAGACCCTCGAGCTCGAGCCAGACATCCTGCTCCTCGACGTGCAGATGCCGCGCTTGCCCGGCCTCGAAGCCATGCGCGCCATCATGAACGGCACGCCCACCGTCAAGATCATCCTGCTGACCTCGCTCATCACCACCCAGCAGATCATCGAAGCCCTGCAGATCGGCGCCCGCGGAATCGTGCTCAAAGACGCCCTCTCCGACCACCTGCAGACCTCCATCCGCACCGTCATCGCCGGCGACTACTGGATCGGCGGCAAGCGCGTCGTCAACCTCGTCAGCGCTCTCCACACGCTCATGCAGCAGGCCGCCGTGCCCCAGCGCAAGACCTACGGCCTCACCCCGCGCGAGCTCGAAGTCGTCGGCTGCATCGTAGAAGGCTGCAGCAACCGCGACATCGCCAAGCAATTCACCCTTAGCGAAGAGACGGTAAAGCGCCACCTCTCCAACATCTTCGATAAAACCGGCGTCTCTACGCGCCTAGAACTGGCTCTTTTCGCCATCGCGCATCAGCTCGTCACACCGCAGTAACTATCGTCTTGTTTGATCAGCCAGGACACTGGCCGCGAGACACAGGTCTTTGAAAACCCTCGCGGTAAAGATGCTGTCGGCCCCAGCATTCATTCGAAGTGTCTCGACTTGGCGTGAAAGCTTTCTATAAGCTTTCATCATCTGCGGTACATCTGGGCGCGCAGTTTGCCGCACAAATGCGTTGCAAAGTTCACGCATAGCACCCTCGACCGTACCCTCGTGAATGTAAGGATCGGTGCCGTCCATATCGCTCAGCGACTTCTGCACTCGTCGTTTCTTTGTCTCAAAAAGAAACCACTGCCTAGTTCTGGGTTCATTCTTGCTTACAGCAACAGCTAGACCCAGTTCAAAGGGCATGTTGAAGCGCGGAGTGGAGAACGGTGGATTTCTGTCGAGTTGAACGCGCGACAGATCGTGGATGGAGAACTTACAGCTCTGAATCAAGTCCAGGATGCGATCAAGCCGGCGTTCCCCGCCAGGAATTTCGAGGGTTGCTCTCGGCTCCAATCCAAATTGGGACAATCCGGTAATGTATGCAAGATAAAGGGGCCGAAAGGCGTTGTCGTACGGAATATTTAGAAAGACTGCGCGGTCTTCAAGCGCGCTTGGAGACACGCTTTGCGCTCTTCTTGTCTCGGCTATTCTTGCGGCTGCCTGCTTTCGACGCATTTGCAATTTTCCGGCCCGATCCAGAAGACTTTGGCCCACGTTCTCCCGTCATGATCCGAATAATAGCCTTCTTCCGAGCCTTGCTGATGCCGAGTCTCTCGGCAACCTCATCGACTGTCGGAATAGGCGTTGTAATGAAAGCTGGCTGCATCATTTCGCTTCCAGTATAGCCCGAATCTTGTCTGAGTTTCTTTCGAAAGTCAGTGCATCCAATATAACTGCGTGTACGTAGTACTCCATTATCCATCTCAACAAGAATCTTGATAGGATTCCCGATTCGATTAATCAGGAGCAACAAATGAAGCTCGCCTTTCTAGGACTAGGCAAAATGGGCACGCCGATGGTGCGGCGTCTGCTCGCAGCAGGCCACGAAGTCACCGTCTGGAATCGCACTCGCAGCTCCGCGGAAGCACTCGTATCCGAAGGCGCTCGCGTTGCCTCGACACCCGCAGAAGCAATCCATGCACAGGACGCAATCCTAAGCTCCCTCAAAGACGACGCCACGCACGAAGAGCTTTTCTTCGGCGCAAATCCTATCATCGACGCCATCGCATCCGGCCAGTTGCACATCTCCCTCAGCACCATCAGCGTCCCGCTCTCCCGTCGTTTCACCGAAGAGCACGCCAAACGCGGCCAGCTCTTCGTTGGCGCACCCGTCTTCGGCCGCCCCAACGTCGCCGCCGACGGACGCCTTTGGATCGCAGCCGCTGGCTCAGACGACGCCGTCGCCAAAGCCCGTCCCCTACTTGAGCCGCTCAGCCGCGGCATCACCGTCGTCGGCACGGAGCCTTGGCAGGCTCACGCGCTCAAGCTCGGCGGCAACTTCATGATCGCCTCCATGATCCAGACGCTCAGCGAAGCGATGGCCTTCGCCACCTCGCAGGGCATCGACCCCGAAACCTTCGTGACCACCGTCAACAGCGCGCTCTTCCAGTCGCCCTTCTACGAGGCCTACGCCAAAGTCATGCTGCATCCGCCCGAGCAGCCCGGCGCCACCATCCAGCTGGGAGCCAAAGACACCCGCCTCTTCCGCGAAGCCGGCCACGCCGCCGGATTCGATTCCGGCCTCGGCGCCTACCTCGCCGCACAGCTCGACCAGACCATCGCCGCCGGCCTCGGCGAATCCGACTGGCCGGTCAGCCAGTACCAGATCGCCCAGAAACAAGTCGCGCCAAAATCCTAATACCGGCCCTTGAACAGAGCGCGAAATCGCATCTTCGCCTCTCGAAATCGCTTCGCTACTATAGACCCATGAGTCTTAAGGGAAAAACCGTCTTCATCACCGGAGCCAGCGCCGGAATCGGCGAATCCACCGCCTACGCCTTCGCCGCCGAAGGAGTGCGTCTCATCCTCTGCGCCCGCCGCAAAGACAAGGTCGACGCCGTCGCCACACAAGCTCTCGAAAAAGGCGCACCGGCCGTTCACACCTTCGGGCTCGACGTGCAAAGCCGAACCGCGGTCGCCGAAGCCATCGCCGCCGTCCCCGCCGAATGGGCTGCCATCGACATTCTGGTTAACAACGCCGGCCTCAGCCGCGGCCTCGACAAGCTCTACCAGGGCGATATTCAGGATTGGGAAGAGATGATCGACACCAACGTCAAAGGGCTGCTCTACGTCACCCGCGCCGTCGTTCCCGGCATGGTCGAGCGCGGCTCAGGCCACATCATCAACCTCGGTTCAACCGCCGGCGAGCTTCCTTACCCCAACGGCGCCGTCTACTGCGCCACCAAAGCCGCGGAAAAATCCATCAACGACGGCCTGCGTCAGGACCTGCTCGGCTCGCCGTTGCGCGTCACCAGCATCGATCCCGGAATGGTGGAAACCGACTTCAGCAAAGTCCGGTTTCGCGGCGATGATGCTCGCGCAGCCAAGGTTTATCAGGGAGTCATCCCGCTCACGCCGGACGACGTCGCCGACACCATCGTCTGGGCAGCAGCCCGTCCGGCGCATGTCAACATCGCCCACGTGCTGATGACGTCCATCACTCAGGCAAACTCGCTCATGTTCCATCGCGAGCAGACCGGCGCCACGGGAAGCACCCGCTAACGGCAGAATCAAAAATCAGATTTTTAACGGCGATTTTCGACAGCAACCAACAACTGTCTGCGCGGCAAACAGTTGTTAGTTGTCATGACGTTAGTTGTTAATCGTCATGACGCTAATAGATGCAGATCAGACGACAACAAATAAAATGTCAGTCTGAAAATCTAGTCGAGCGCCTTGAGCTGCGCCTCGATCTGGGCCAATGCCGCTTCGAGCGCGGCCCTGCGGCCGGCATTCGAAGTACGCTGCGACAGGATGTGTTCCCGCTGTAAATCCAGCGCCTGGCGCTGCCGCGCCAGGTGTGCTTTGTCCACTTGCTGTTTCCGGAGATCCTGCGCGCTGCCGGAAAAAACCGCCGATTGCTGCTGGCCTGCTGCCATTTGCTCCTCCACCGACTTGCTTTCCCAACCACGTGCCATGTTCTGATTGTATCCGTCTCGATCCGCGTTGCGCGCAATCGTTCGCGCATCCAAAGGTATCGATACCAAGGAGTTCCAATGCAGCAGTGGCAAATCCCCGCCTTCGGCCTCGACGCAATGACTCTGATCGAGAAGGAGTCGGTCTCACCAGGTCTCGGCCAGGTTCAAGCCCGAATCCACGCTATCTCTCTCAATTACCGCGACTTGATGGTCGTTCAGGGCCGTTACAATCCACGCCTCGCCATGCCCCGCGTACCCTGCTCCGATGGCGCCGGCGAGGTTATCGCCGTCGGCTCAGGCGTAACGCAGTGGAAGCCCGGCGACCGCGTCATGGGAATTTTTATGCAGAACTGGCAGGATGGCCGACCCACTGCAGCCAAAACCAAGGGCGCACTGGGCGGAGACATCGACGGCATGCTGGCTACCGAAGTCGTTCTTCCCGAGACTGGTTTAGTCCGAATTCCCGATCATCTGAGTTTTGAAGAGGCCTCCACGCTGCCCTGCGCCGCCGTCACCGCCTGGAACGCGCTCTTCACCTGGGCCGATACCCAGCCCGGCGATACCGTCCTGGTTCAAGGCACAGGCGGAGTCTCCATCTTCGCCCTGCAATTCGCCAAGCTGGCCGGAGCGCGCGTGCTCGGCACCTCTTCAAGTGACGAAAAACTCGAACGAGCCAAATCGCTGGGTCTCGACGCCGGATTCAACTACAAAACCAGTCCCGACTGGGAAAAGTGGGCACTCGAACAGACCGGCGGCGAAGGCGTCGATCTAGTCGTAGAAGTCGGCGGCGCTGGAACGCTGCCACGCGCCATCAAAGCTGCTCGTCCCGGCGGCATCGTCGCCCAGATTGGTGTCTTATCCGGCGCAGCGGAAGCTGTGGATGTACGGCCGATCCTGTCGAGACATATTCAAATTCACGGCGTCTACGTCGGTTCGCGAGCCAACTTCATGGCCATGAACAAGGCCATCAGTCAGGCTCAGCTCAAGCCGGTTATCGACTCAACCTTCAGCTTCGCCGACGCCCCAGCCGCCTTCCGCCACATGGAGAGCGCAGCTCACTTCGGCAAGATCGTCATCTCGGCCAAGTGAGCCCGTTTGACAGGGCCGGTTTCATAACTGGCCCTGCGGCCCCCTCGTCAGATCGCCCAGAAAACGTAGCGGTCCAGCGTCTCTCCCGGCCCGGCTAGATATTTGTGATAGTTATCCAGCGCCGCTCCGGGATTGGGCATGCCCAGCGCGAACTCTCCCTGATTGGCGTCAAAAAACAGCGGCCCTCCGGCAAAGTAAGCCGTTGCATGCGCCCAGTTGCTGCCATCCGCCAGCTTGCCAAACTCACCGAAGATCGCCGATCGGTTCCCGTAGCCCTTGGCGAAGTACTCCGTGCAGCTTGAAACCCCGAGCACCGTCTCAAACTTGATGCCGTGCTTCTCGCCCCAAAGGTTGAGCCACTTGGCGGAAACAGCTGAGACACCCAGGCGGAAAGCCCCAGGCGACTCCTTCTCATACGGGTCGGCGTCCTTCAGATACGCATTCTGCTTTTCCAGCGTCTTCTGCAAGTTCACCCCGCCAAATTTGAATGCAGGTACCGTTCCCGGCGCAACCTTGCTCGCCAGCCATTTATACCCCAACCGGCAGCAGACGCCCGGATCGGTCGGGCCAAGAATCGCACTCTGGCTAAAAGAAACCAATGGATTGCCAAGTGTCGCCATTACTACTCCCCTTTTCGCGGTCAAATGAAGTCGCAGATAAATCTAGCACGCGACTCCGCCGATCCCTTTGAAAATCGCCCGGACTCCTGCCTGCCCTTGCATGCTATAACTTGCCTACATCCCCGCTGGAGAACGATATGAAACTGAACGCCGGAACACTTGCCTCGCTCTTTGCCTCCGCCGCCCTGGGAGCAGTTGCCGTTCTCGCCGCGCAGCAGGCGACGCAGACCCAGCGCTTTCCACAGTTCGAAAACGAAGATGTCAAAGTCTGGCGATCCGTTGTTCTGCCCCACTCCCCTCTGACCATGCACCACCACGAACACCCGCGCGTGATTATCCCGCTGGTTGGAGGCACCATGAAGATTGTCGAGAGCACCGGTGAGTCGGAAGAGCATCACTGGGAAGCCGGCAAAGCCTACTGGCTCCCGACCAACCCGCCCAACACCATGCATGCCGACGTCAATGCCGGAGACAAGCCCATCGAAGTCATGGTTGTGGAACTGGAGCACGAGAAATAATCGGCAGGCTGCGTTAAGTCGCGCAGTGGGAATTCGGATCGCGCGTCTTGCTCAGTGCGGAAGAATACGAGAAGGTGCCATTGCCGTTGCCCAGCATCACCTCGAACTCATCGGGCTCGTCGTACGTCACGGCAAGATCGGGAATGCCGTCCTTGTTGAAGTCCGCAGCCGCGAGATGAAAGACCTTTCCCGCCATGGGCAGCGAAAAGCTCCAAACGGGTCGGAAGGTGCCGTCTCCCGCGCCGAGCAGGATCGAAACCGAGTTTGTCTTGGGGTCCGAGACGGCCATGTCCAGCTTGCCGTCGTGGTTAAAGTCGCCTACCGCAACCGAGACCACCGAGCTGACGTGACCCACATCGCCCGAGGAAACCATGTTGCCCGTTCCATCGCCAAGCAGTTCAACGAGCGACCCGTCTTCGTCTCCAACAATGATGTCGGCTATTCCGTCGCCGTTGAAGTCTCCAACCACGATGGTTCTGGGATCACTGCCCAAATCTGACGAGGACGCCAGTTGCTTGAAACTGCCATCCTTCTGGCCCAGCAGCACCGTCAGGAACGCCTTGGTAGAACGCCCGCCACCAGGCAGCGTCACCTCTGCAATATCGACAATGCCGTCGCGGTTGAAGTCTCCAACCGCCAGCGGGGTGTCGTCATCGTCCGGATCGTCGTCGAAGAAAGCGCCAGACCCAGCGGCCCGAGCGGGAGCCGATGCCGCCATGAGGAACGCAAAGACGCTCGCGATCATAAACATCATCGCAACCGGTTTGCGAACGGCAGATGCCATCGAATCTCCTCTTAGAGAAAGAGTAACGCCAAAACCGGACATTGCGCCAACTCCCGCCAAAACCGAACTAGTGTAAGCAAAACCGGGCCGGTGTAAACTGTCTCTCAGGCGGAAGTGGCGAAATTGGCAGACGCACCAGACTTAGGATCTGGCGGGGTAACCCATAGGGGTTCAAGTCCCCTCTTCCGCACCAACCTCTTGCAGGCAGACCATTTCCTGCTATCTCTTGACTCCTCCGCTCCGCATTGACACAATAGCGTCCAACTCCCTCACTGCCGAATTCAAGAGTTCCGATCTTGAACTCTTGGACAGTAGTTGCGCGTCAACGCCAGGAGAAGAGAATGACTTCCGACAGACGGTACGAATTGTTGGTTGTTGCTATTGGGATTCTGTCATCCATCTGTGGAATGGGCAGAACCGCTCACGCTCAATACTCAAATGCGGAAAAGCCCCAGAACCCGCCAATGCTGCCGGAGCACCGTATCACCTACTATCAGTTGAATCTCTTGCAGGAGAAGGAAGGAAAGATCGAGAAGGAACGAGCCTATCTGAAACGTCTTATTAAGTACCAGGCAGAAAACGCCGCAAATCCCATTCCTGAAGAAACCCAGGACAAACTGTTCGATGATGTGGATCACCTCGACATCACGTCTATACTTCTTCCCATCTGCCAGAAATACTGGGACGAGGAAGCGGCAGAGGCCATGCTGCTTCTTTACGACGGCCAAACCGGAGAGGAATTGGCGCGTTCGCAGAGCCGAGACGTAGAAAAGGTTATCGAAGAGGGCCTAAGTGACGAGGCGGCATTAAAGGAAATTCCCAAAGCCGAAGATGCTGACAAGAAGACGGCCGAGCTCATGACTAAGCGAGTTTCCGAAATGAGCCAGAACGAGATCGATCAAATCAAAGCCGAAGAGCCAGCATGGAACGGCCCTTGGCTCAAAGTGTGGGACGAGATGACGACCGCCCTCAAGGCCAAAGCTCAAGCGATGATCCAGTCCAGCCGTCCTCAATTTGCCAGAAGGTAAGCTGACTAAAGCTGCTCCGGCTCCAGCAGATCGAATCGCCGCCACTTGTAGATCGCAATCGAGACGATCCAGCTCACGGCAAACACCGCAATGATGAAGTAGCCGAGCAGGCCAAAGTTGTCATTGAGCTTGCCCACCAGTTCCCAGAACGCGCCTGTCGGATGCGCCTGCGCCGCGAACAGCCCCAGCGCCTCGATGCCGCCCACTGCAAAGGCCACCACCACCGAAACCGAAGTGATGGTGATGTTGTAGTAGAGCTTGCGAATCGGCTTCACGAAAGCCCAGCCGTACGCGCCCAGCATCAGGATGTTGTCGGTGGTATCGATCAGTGACATGCCTGCGGCAAAGAGCGCGGGGAAAACCAGGATCGACCACAGCGAGAGGCCCTTCGACGCCTCGGCGGCGGAGATTCCCAGCACGCCAATCTCTGTCGCCGTGTCGAAGCCAAGGCCGAACAGCACACCCAGCGGATACATGTGCCAGCTCGACCGGATCATGGCAAACATGGGCCGGAAGAGCCGCGATAGGAAGCCGCGATTGCCCAGCAGCAGATCGAGGTCTTCTTCGACATACGGCTCGCCTCGCCGCACGCGCACAAAGGTCGAATATACCGACTGCAGAATGACAAGATTGACGGCCGCGATTCCGAGCAGGAATGAGGTTGAGACCAGCGTTCCGATCACTCCGCCGATCGACCGCACCGCGTCGAAACGATGCTGCAAGGCGAGCGCCGAGGCGGCCAGCGCAATCGATCCGGCGATCACAATGGTCGAGTGGCCCAGAGAAAACATCAGCCCGACGGCGACCGGCTTTTTCCCTTCCTGCATCAGCTTGCGGGTCACGTTGTCGATGGCCGCGATGTGGTCCGCGTCGACGGCGTGGCGCAGGCCAAAGCTGTAGGCCAGAAAGGCCGTGCCCAGCAGCACCGGGTAATGATGGAACGCGGCCAGCGCCCAAGCCCATGCGCCGACATTGAAGATCACCAGTAGGCCGTAGATGGCCGCAATCCTGCTCCGCGTGTCGCGGTCTTCGTCGTGGAGCAGGTTGCGCAGCGAAGCCAGCATTACGATCCTTTGTGTACCAGCATTACAGCCTTTGTGTAGAGGATAGTGCCCGGGTTCGAGCCCGGCAAGAACGGGGTCGGCGGGTTTACCGCACGCCGATCAGCCCTCGCACGGAATCGATGAGCTTGCGCGGGTCGTAGCCGACTCCGTCTTTGAAGACGATCTCCGTCTTTTCGATGTCATCGATCTTCGCCGCCGGATTGCCGTCGATCACTACCAGGTCGGCGTCTTTGCCTGCTGCGATGGTGCCAAAATGCGCCTCTTCGCCCAGCCAGCGCGCGCCGTTTTCCGTAGCGATGTGGATCGCTTCAAGCGGTGTAAAGCCTGCTTCGACAAGCAGCTCCACATTGCGCTGATCGCCGAAGCCGGGCAGCACGCCGCCGTAGCCAGTCGGATCGCAACCCGCCATCAATAGTCCGCCCTGCTTCACAAAATCGTGCTCAAACTGCAGCTCCATTTTGAAGAGCTTGGGCCACAGCGAAGCGTCGGCGTGCTCGGCAATCGAAGCGCGCGTAGTCGCGTAATCGGCCCAGCCTGCGGGCGCGATCGACTGCCGCGAGCGCGCCTCTTTGTTCATGGGAGGCCGGTTGGGCACGAAGCTCTCGAAGATAGCCAGCGTCGAAGTCACGGCGACATGGTGCGCAACCAAATTCTGAATCGTCGCCTGGATCTGCGGCCCTTCCACATCGAGCTTGGCCAGTGCCGCCTGACCGGGATTCTGCCCCGGACAGACGCCCTCTTTCTTGTTGGGGAAGAACTCCGTATCGACTGCCAAGCCGTGTTCAAGATTGTCGATGCCCAGCGCAGCCGCTTCCTTGAAGTCGACCGAACACAAGTGCCCGGTCAACTTAAGCCCATGCGCGTGGGCCGCGTCGATGGCTGCTTTCAGCTCCTGCGGCGTGATGTGCATGTAGGCCTTGAACGAGGTCGCGCCCTCATCCGCCCAGTAATTCACCATGCGCGTCGCGTCTTCGGGACCGGTAAGCGCATGCAGCTGCGGCCCGATCGATGGATCGCCTTCGAGATATGGGCCGGTGAGAAAGAGTCGCGGCCCGGGAATCTTGCCCGCGTCAATCGCTTTCTTGACTGAAATATCGGTGTAGGGTTCGAGACTGCCCGCTGTCCGCGCCGACGTAACTCCTCCAGCGAGGTAGAGACGCGGAGCGCTGTCGGCCATCTCTCCGTAGAGCGGCAACAGTCCCGGGCCGCCTTCCGGCAGCGGGTAGAAGAGATGCTCGTGCATACCGACGAGGCCTGGGATGACGGTTTTTCCGGTCATGTCCAGCACTTTCGCGCCAGGCGGAGGCGCTTCGCCTGTAATCTCCGGTCCAACATGGACGATCTTACCGTGGTCGAGAACGATTCTCTGGTCATCGCGGGCTGCGTCGCCGGTTCCGTCGATGACGCGCACATGCTCCAGCACCAGCACCGGAGCGTCTTCTTTCACGAAGGGCTTGAGCGCATCGGGCGTCTGGCCAAGTGCTGCCGCTGCTCCACCGCTCACCGCCAATGCCGCAACCACCGGCCATAGATTCCGCATTGTTTCATGCTCCCGAAAGTATCTGCCAAAGACATCTGAACCAACGAATCGAATGTTGGCTCCCTGCCGCGCCGGCTCAATGCCAATATACCCGCCGCAGCCTGTTCAGAACCCGGACAAGGCGCGGCGATTCCTCATCCGCCGCGCCGCAAGTCGCTTTCCCACCCTCTGCCGGAGTAATCTGTTGAGACTATGAGCCAGAATCTGCAACCGCCCCGCGTCAACATGCAGCAAGCCGCAGGATACCGCGACACCTACGCCAACAGCGTCCAGATCCGGGTGAGCGTGTGGGATTTCCATCTCGTCTTCGGACAGGCCAACTCCGAGACCCCCGACCAGCTCAGCATCCAGAACCACCAGGGCATCTACCTCAGCCCGCAGCAGGCCAAGGCTCTGTGGAATGTGCTGGGGCAAAATCTGCACCAGTACGAGCAAGCCTTTGGCGAGCTCAATCTCGAGCCGCAGAATCCCAACTTCCCTTCCGGCGTGGTCAACTAAGGCGCGCCGAAAATCTCACCCCTCAGGACTGCCCCAGCCTTCCCACGCGCATCTGACAGACAGAACAAGATGACTGAACCCTCCGCATCGCTGCCAGTGCATTCCAGCAGTCCGCCTGATCCTGTCAGGCGAGATCCTGCCCCACGAGATTCTGCCCGGCAAGAGACGCCGAACAAGTCTGCGCGCCGGAAGCCAAAGGCTCCACGCCTTTCCGACTGGATGCCGCGCCCCGACGCGCCGCTTCCGTTGTGGATGATCTTTCCGGTGATCTTCGCCGGCCTCTATCTCACCCATATCACCCTGCTGCGCCTGCCCTATTACTGGGACGAAGCCGGATACTACATCCCCGCCGCATGGGACTTTTTCCGTACCGGCTCGCTGATCCCGATCACCACTATCACCAACGCGCATCCACCGGTGCCGTCGATCTATCTCGCGCTGTGGTGGAAGTTATGCGGCTTTCATCCGGCGGTAACGCGCGAAGCGGTTTTGATCGTCGCTTCGGCTGGTTTGCTCGCGGTCTGGAAGCTGGCCTCGCGCCTCAATCCCAGCGCTCTGGTCGCTTTCTGGACGCTGGTTCTTACGGCGATTTATCCCATCTGGTTTGCGCAGAGCACGCTGGCCCATGCGGATATCTTCGCCGCCGCGGCTACGCTATGGGGTCTGGTCTACTCGCTGCCCGAGGAGTCACGCAAGCCACGCAGCCGTGACATTTGGTTTGCAGCCGTGTGGTTCTCGATCGCCGCGCTGGCGAAGGAAACATCGATCGTCACACCGCTGACTCTTGCCGCCTTCGAGCTCACCGCAGGCTTCCGCAAGACCCGGCCGATTCGCACGCGAAGCTATCAGCTGGCCGCCGCATACGGCTTTTGCCTGCTGCCGCTGGCTGCCTGGTATGCCTATCATCGCGCTAAGACTGGCTTCCTCTTCGGCAACCCCGAGTTCCTGCGCTACAACGCTACCTCAACGCTCGAACCGCTGCGCATTCTTGCCGCCTTTGGCCATCGCCTGCTGCATCTCTTCGGTCACATGAACATGTTTGTGCCAGTGCTCTGCACGGCGGCGGCTATGGTTCTCGATCCGCGAAAGAACGCCTCTGGGGAAACCCCGGAGCGCATCAGCTTTCCGGCGCAGGCACGCATTTACGCCCTTCTGCTGGCCAACGCGCTGGCATTTTCCATACTCGGCGGAGCACTGTTGACACGCTATCTGTTGCCCATGTATCCACTGGTGCTGCTGGTCGCAGTCTCAACTTTCCATCGGCGGGTTCGCTACTGGCAGCTGCTCGCCGTCTTCTCTGCCGCAGCTTTCGTGGTCGCGCTTTTCGTCAATCCGCCGTACGGATTTGCGCCTGAAGACAACTTGACCTACGCCCACGTCATCCGTCTGCATCAACAGGCGATCCACCAACTTGCCACGCGCTATCCGGGCTCGGCGGTGCTGACGGCATGGCCGATCAGCGAAGAGCTGGTCCGCCCGGAGCTGGGTTATGTGAAGGCGCCAGCCCTGTTTGATTCGAATGAGATCTTCCGTCTTGAAGACTTCACCGCTGCGGAGATTGACCGCGCCGCGCAGAATCCCGGCGGATACTCAACGGCGCTGATCTTTTCCACCAAGGAAGAGCCTCCCGCGCTTCCTTTTCATCTCAGCAGCTCGTCCATGGAAGAGGAGTATTTCGGCCTGCATCACGATCTTTCCCCATCGACCATCGCCCGCAAGCTCAATGGCGACATCGTCTGGCAAGGTACCGATGGGCTGCAATGGGCAGCGGTGCTGCGCTTCCATCGCTCCTTTGAAGCGCGGCTTACTACGAATGAACTGACGAACAAATAAACCATCTGAATCTAAGCCACTCGAATTGGAGGCACTCATGTCTGACTCTATTGCCGACTATCCCTACGAGACTCGCCTCAACATCCTTCACCAGCCGCTCGAAACCATCGATGTCAAGGCGCTTGCCGACGCTTGCGAATACAAGTGGTTCAACCAGACCTTATGCAAGGTTAATGAATCCGTAGTGCGCGTAGGCATCATCCAGGGCGAATATCACTGGCATAAGCACGATGACGATGACGAATTTTTCTACGTCGTTGAAGGCCAGCTGCTCATCGATCTAGAAGACCGTGTCGTCGAGCTTGCACCCGGCCAGGGCTTCGTCGTTCCCAAAGGAGTCGTCCATCGCACGCGGGCGGCACAGCGCACTGTGATTCTGATGGTCGAGAACGCGGGCATCATCCCAACCGGCAACTAAAGCCTGAACACCTATAATCCCCGAAACCCTATAATCAGGTGTCGTGACTTCATTTTTCCAAACTCGTTCTCTCGCTGCCAGATTCATTTTGGCAGTCCTGATTTTAGCTGCTTTTTCGGCGATTCCAGCTCAGGCCCAAGTCACAGACAGCGGCGCAGATTCGATTGGCCAGGGCCACATACTGCTTGTGCTGCCGTTCGATAATCTCACCGCGCCGGGCACGGCCGACCAGGCAAATCAAGATGCCTCAAGTCTTGACTGGATTCGCGAAGCCGCGCCCGAGATCCTCAACAGCCGCTTCGCTTCGGCTGGCTTTTTCCCCCTCAGCCGCGAAGACCGTCTGTACGCTCTCGACCATCTCGGACTGCCGGAGACCTTCGATCCCAGCCGCGCCACTGCGCTTCGTATTGCGCAAACCCTCGACGCCAACTACATCCTGATCGGCAGCTACCGCGTCGATGGCGCGACGCTCAGTCTCAAAGCCCGCATCGTCGATGTGGGCAAGCTGCGCCTCGGCGACGAGATCACCGAAAGCGGCCAGCTATCACAGCTCATTCCGCTCTTCAATTCTCTGGCCTGGCAGCTTACCCGCAAACTCGACCCTGGCTTTACGGTTGCCGAAGAGACTTTCCGCGCGGCTGGCTCCAAGGTGCGGCTGGATGCCTTTGAGCAATACATTCGCGGGCTGACCGAGCGCGACCCGGCAGAGCGCCTGCGCCATCTCAAGAAAGCCACCGACCTCAATCCTGACTTCACCGAAGCATGGCTCGCGACCGCGAAACTTCAGTTCGCCAGTCAGCAGTATGAGCAGGCTGCTGTCTCCTTCAGCAAGGTCACCAAGAGCGATCCTTCGACGCTCGAAGCCGGATTTTACCGCGGCCTTTCGCTCATCTTTTCCGGCAACTATCCACGCGCTGAAGAGGCCTTCGCCTCAGTCGGGCGTGTGCTGCCGCTCCCCGAGGTCGTAAACAATGAGGCCGTCGCCAACAGCCGTCACAACCGCGATGCAGTTACTGCCATCGCGCTCTTTCGCCAGGCCATAGCGGCCGATCCGACCGATGCCGATTATCACTTTAATCTTGCCGTGAGTCTGCATCGCCATGGCGACAATGCCGAGGCGCTTACCGAGCTCGCGCAGAGTCTCAAGCTTCGCCCCAACGACAGCGAAGCCAAAGCTCTCGAAAACGCATGGAAGAATGCGCCTGCCCGAACGCCTCCACAGCCGGAAGCCGCTTCCACAACACAGGCTTCTTCCAGACCTGAACCGCTGGAACGTATCAAACGCGCCTACAACGGGGCGGCTTTCAGGCAGGCTTCACAGATGTTGGACCAGGTCGAAGCTGCGCATCTGGCTGCTCTTCCCGCTTCGCAGCGCGCAGTCAAGCTCACCAATTCGGCGAAAGAGAAACTCGACCGCGGCCTGTTGCTTGAGGCCGAGCAGAGCTATCAGGCAGCACTCGCCGCAGACGATCACAGCGCCCAGGCCCACGCCGGTCTTGCTGAGGTTCGCGAACGCTCCGGCGATACCGAATCCGCACGCAAAGAGGCCCAGGCCGCGCTCGCCCGTCAGCCAAATCTCGATGCTTACCTGGTTCTCGCCCGCCTCGATCTGGCTGCCGACCACCTTACCGAAGCTCGCGATGAAGCCGATGCCGCAGTAAAACTCGACGCCTCAAGCCGCGCCGCCAAAGATCTGCGCAAAACGATTCAATCGCGCATCGAAGCTCATCCCGTCGCCGAAGCCAATCCGAGCGCGGCTGCCGCAAAACCCTAGAAACCATATCCGCTAATTTCCATCTCGCTTTTTTGCGATGCGATGGAATAAAAATCCCGCCGCTCGGTTCTCGTAAGTGCACAGCATTTGCACTTCACGAGGAGCTACATGAACAGATCGCCTGAAAACGCCGCCGAACTCTCTTTAACTGAAGACCATAACGCAATCAGCCGCGATGGAATCGACCGCCGCGGCTTTCTCAGGTGCATGGCCTGGGCCGGCACTGGAATTGTTTGGACTTTTGCAGGAGGCGTGCCATCTTCACGTCTCTTCGGCCAGGCGGTGCATGCCATGAAGCAATCTGATTTCACCTTCGTTCAGATCAGCGACAGCCACCTCGGCTTCAACAAAGCGGCCAATGCGGATGTAACCGCAACGCTGCAGGCCGCGCTGAACAAGATCGATGCTATTCCTACAGCGCCGGATTTTCTTATCCACACCGGCGATCTGACGCACTCTTCGAAGCCCGTTGAATTCGACATGCTCAACCAGATGCTTGGCTCGAAACGGCAAGTCCACTATGTTCCTGGCGAACATGACACTTCAGTCGACGATGGCAAGTCTTATCTACAACGCTATGGCAAAGGCACCAAAGGCCACGGCTGGTACAGCTTCGATCACAAGGGCGTCCACTTCATCGGGCTGGTCAATGTAGTGCAGCTTGAGGGTATGGGCAAGCTGGGAAAAGCTCAACTCGAGTGGCTCGCGCAGGATCTCCGCAACGTCAGGAGCAGCACCCCGGTCGTCCTATTCGCGCACATTCCACTGTGGGCGATCTATCCGACCTGGGGATGGGGCACCTCTGACAGCGAACAGGCTCTTGCGTTGCTCAAGCGCTTCGGCTCGGTGAGCGTACTCAACGGACACATCCACCAGGTGCTGCAAAAAGTCGAAGGAAACGCCACCTTCCATACGGCAATGTCGACTGCGTTTCCTCAGCCTGCGCCCGGAGCGGCACAATCGCCGGGGCCAATGAAGGTGCCGGATGAAAAGCTTCGCGATGTGCTCGGCATCACGCAGGTCAACTTCGTGGCGCAAACCCACTCGCTCGCCATCGTCGACACATCCTTGTCCGGCGCACCGATTGCTTTACCGGAGACAGCCGCACTGTGAATCTTCAAACATCGCGACTCCGCAAGGAAAGGAACGCGCCCGACATGAAGAGACATGACATGAAGAGACTTGACATGAAGAGACTTGGCGTGGCGCTGCATGTAAGAGTTTTTCAGGTCTTCGTGTTCCTGACCCCGGCGCTGATCTCGTTCGCGGGGCTGAGCCAGCCGGCAACGAATCCAATTGGCGACGCGCAGCGCGGAAAGGCGCTCTTCGAAAAGCGCTGCACCGGCTGCCATTCTCTCGATCAGGACCGCGAAGGTCCGCGCCTGCACGGGGTCTATGGCCGCAAGGCTGGCTCTGTGCCTGGCTTCGAATATTCGCAGCCGCTGAAATCCGCTAATTTGACCTGGGACGAGGCCTCGCTGAATAAGTGGCTTACCGATCCCGATACCGTGGCTCCAGGCAATGAAATGGCTTTTCGTGTGCCCCGGGCTCAGGAGCGCGCTGACATCATTCGCTTCCTCAAGGTATCCTCGGGACAATAATTTCTGCGGCCTTGCACCGGAAGGAAAGGGATGGAGACCGAGTTCTTCGAGCAGATGGCGATGCCTCTGTTCGATCAGTTGTATAACCTTGCCCACTGGCTCACCGGCGATCGTGCAGACGCTGAAGATCTGGTGCAGGAGACCTATGCCAAGGCGCTCAAAGGCTTCCAGTCCTTTCAGGCAGGAACGAATCTGCGCGCATGGATGTATCGCATCCTGCGCAATGCTTTCCTGAACTCCCGCGCCGGCCTGGCTGCTCAAAAAACCTCGTATCTGGGAGACGATAGCGAAGAGATGATCGATGTGACGGCGCACTCCATCACCCCCGAAATTCTTCTGCTGCAACAGGAGAGCCAGGAGACGGTGATGAGTGCGCTCGCCAGCATCCCCGCTGCTCATCGCGAGATCATCTTGTTGTGCGAAATCGAAGAGCTGAGCTATCAGGAGATTTCGCAGGTCTTGAGCGTGCCCGTAGGCACCGTGATGTCGCGCCTTTCGCGAGCCAGAAAACTGCTGCGCCAGACGATCCAGATGAAGTTTCCTGTGAGGTGCGAAGATGCTCTGTGAACAGAATTCCACCGCGCTGGCAGCTTATCTCGACGGCGAGCTTGGCTCCGATGAGGCCGTCGCAATGCAGCAACACATCGCCGCCTGCCCGCGGTGTGCTGCCGAGATCGCCGAGATGGTCAGCCTGCGCCGCAGCCTGCTTGCAGCGCGAAGCCGCCATACGCCCAGTGCCGACTTTCGGCGCAGGATACAGCAGCAGATCGCGGCTTCTAAAGCTCCAGTGCCGAAAACTAAGCCCCGCCTTCTGCGGTTCCTGCCGTACGCCATTCCGCTTGCGGCGATGCTGCTCGTGGCCATCGCCTTACTTCGGTACTCAGACCGCACGGACGCTTTCAGCGAAGTGGCCGATCTGCACGTTAACGCGCTCGCCAGCGCAAACCCATTCGATGTGGTCTCCACCGACCGGCATACAGTCAAGCCGTGGTTTCAAGGGAAGGTTCCGTTCTCGTTTAACGTACCTGAACTCAGCGGAACCGGCTTTCAGCTGCTTGGCGGAAAGCTTGTCTACCTGCATCAGCAGCCCGCTGCGCAACTGATTGTCGCTCTGCGCCAGCACAGGATTTCGGTTCTGATCTTTCAGAATGCAAACACGTTCCCCATAACCACAGAGAGCGGAAGCCACAACGCATTTAACGTAAGCACCTGGAAGTCTCAGAGCCTGCGGTTTGTCATCCTCGGCGACGCGGATCAATCACAGATCGACAACCTGAGCCAGCTCTTCAAACAAGCTAACCCATAGCTAGGTAAGCGAAGTGGAGACAACAGGCAGATAATGAGAGTTGCTACCGATCCGCCTCTGGACTTGCAAAAGTCCAGAACAGGAGCAACGCATGCGAACGTCTTCCATCCTGCTTTCTCTATGCCGCATCGCTGTTTCGCTGGCCGCTCTTGCCGGTGCCGCTGAACCGTTGTTGCCGCAGTCGCCCTTAGTCGACAAGATCGAGATTCGCGACACCATCCAGCCCATCAGCGCCGGCCGGCTGGAGCGCGCCATCGCCCAGGCGGATCGAGATCACGCCGCGGCACTGCTGGTCGAGCTCGACACACCGGGCGGCCTGCTCGACTCCACGCGCAAGATGGTCGGCGCGATGCTTGCTTCGCGCGTCCCAGTCATCATCTATGTAGCACCCGCTGGAGTCCGCGCAGCATCCGCCGGCTTCTTTCTGCTCGAGGCTGCCGATGTAGCTGCGATGGCTCCTGAAACCAACACCGGCGCGGCCCATCCCGTTCTCGAATCCGGCACGCCCGACGACACAATGAAGCAGAAAATGGAGAACGATGCAGCCGCCTTTCTGCGCTCCTACGCCGCCCGCCGCGGACACAATGTCGAGGTCGCCGAAACCGCCGTCCGCACCTCCAAATCCTTCTCTGCCGATGAGGCGCTCGACCAAAAGCTGATCGACATCATCGCTCCCGATGAGGCGCATCTCCTCGCCGCGCTCGATGGCCGCACCATTACTCGCATTCGTGACGGCAGCCCTGTCAGCGAGACACTTCACCTGCGCAACGCTACCATCGTCACGCTGCAACCCACGCTTCGCGAGCAGTTGCTGAGCCGCCTCGCCGACCCCAACATCGCACTGCTTCTGCTAGTCGGCGGAGCGCTGCTCATCTATCTCGAATTCAACGTTCCCGGCACCATCGTCCCCGGCGCGCTGGGCACAGTGATGGTTCTGCTTTCCGTCTTCGCACTCGACCTGCTCCCCATCCGCCACACTGCAGTTCTGCTGCTGCTCGCCGCGGCTGTGCTCATGGTGCTTGAGGTCAAATTCGCCAGCCATGGAGTGCTTGCCATTGCCGGCATCGCCTGCCTCGCGTTTGGAACGTTGACCTTGATTGACGCGCCTATCCCGGAGATGGCTATTCAGCCGATGCTGGCCATCTCGCTCTGCATCGGCTTCGGCATCATCACGGTGCTGCTGCTTCGCATCGCCGTACGCGCACAGCGCAACAAAGCGCTCACCGGCCCAGCCGCGCTGGTCGGCTCTTTCGGCACAGCGATGGAACCGTTGCGGCTCAGAGACAGCGCGCCGGTTGGCCGCATCCTTGTTCGCGGCGAACTATGGGAGGCAACCGCCAGCGAGCCACTATCGGAGAAAGCCCATGTCCGCGTCACTGGATTCCACGGCGATGTACTTGAGGTTCAGCCCCGCTCCTGAACCGCGCGGCAAGGAGTACAATCCGACCTGTGCGGGGGTACTAATTCACGATGGGTTTCGTCGGCTTTCCAATCCTGATCGTTGCGATCATTGTGGTTCTATATCTGCTCAACTCCATTAAGATCCTCCGCGAGTACGAGCGTGCCGTCATCTTCCGCCTGGGCCGCGCCCTCAACGAGCCCAAAGGCCCGGGAATTTTCCTCGTTTTCCGGCCACTCGACCAGATGGTGCGCATCTCTCTGCGCCAGGAAGTGATGGAAGTTCCGCCGCAGGACGTCATCACTCGCGACAACGTCACCATCAAGGTCAACGCAGTCGTGACCCTGCGCGTCATCGATCCCACACTCGCCGTTGTGCAGGTGGCCAACTACGCCTACCAGACCTCGCAATTCGCGCAAACCACGCTGCGCTCGGTGCTCGGCGAGGTTGAGCTCGATGAGCTGCTGAGCCATCGCGACAAGCTCAATCTGCGCATTCAGGGCATCATCGACCAGCGCACCGAGCCCTTTGGCGTCAAGGTGCTCTCCGTCGAAGTCAAGCAGGTCGACCTGCCTGAGCAGATGCTGCGCGCCATGGCCAAGCAGGCCGAGGCCGCGCGCGAGGCCCGCTCCAAGATCATTCACGCCGAGGGCGAGTTCAACGCCGCGCAAAAGCTCGTCGAAGCCGCCCACCTGCTGGCCACCGAACCGCTCACCATGCAACTGCGCTACCTGCAGACCCTGACCGAGATCGGCGTCGAGAAAAACACCACCATCGTCTTCCCGCTGCCGGTCGATATCCTCTCCCTGATGCGCGAGGGACTACCCAAGATCGTCAATCCCCCCGCCCCCATCGAAGGCAAACAATCTAGTACCCTGTGAATCAGGCCCCGTTGCCGTGCAAAGAGCCGGGGCTGAGAATCAGGGTTTCCCCATGCGAACGGTATTTGAAGAAGAGGAAGAAGAGATCGCGCAGCCCGATCAGAGTGAAGATCGGGAGGTAACCATCGGCGCCACCACGCTACTGGCGATCTTCTTCGGACTGGTACTGATTTGCGGGCTCTTCTTTGGCCTGGGCTACACCGTGGGCCGGCGGGCTCCGGCGGAAGCGGCTCAGCTTCCTGCGAACACGGCCCCCTCCAGCAGTGCTCTTCAGGCCGTGGACAGTCAACCCAAGCCTTCTGCCGCATCGCAGCCCACGCCCACGCCGACTGCGGACGTGCCGCAATCTTCTGCTGCCGATTCACCCACAGATGCGCAACCTGGGGTCACCGCTGGAAGCGCTGCCGCCTCGGAACCGCAAGTGGTTTCGAATCAGCCTAAAACCCCTGTCTCCGCACCAGCCAGCACCACACCTCCGCAGGTGAAGCCGGCCATAGTATCGACTCCACAACCGTCTGCGACGTTTTCCAGACCGTCTGCTCCAGCACCAGCGGTTGTGGCTGCGGCGCTTCCGGTTACTGCTGCCACTTCTTCCGCCACCGCTTCTGCCCCTGCGCCCGGAATCATGGTGCAGATCGCGGCTATCTCCAACCCGGCCGACGCCAACGTACTGCTGGGGGCGCTGCAAAAGCGCGGCTACTCGGTCACGGCGCGCCACCTGCCGGGAGACTCCCTGATTCACGTGCAGGCCGGCCCATTTTCCAGCCGGGCAGAGGCCAACGCCATGAAGCAGAAGCTGCTCGGCGACGGCTACAACGCCTTCTTGAAATAGCGCAGACCACAAATTTGTCCGCCGGCACAGATGAAAAGATTCACAGTCGGCGGCACACTACTGCGCAATCCGCGGCAGTGAAATACATCGCCAATCCCGGCGTCAGCGACTGACCTCTGCAGGACTGCGCATCCACTCCGGCAGGCCGGAAGCGATCGACTCGCGCACAATCTGCATTAATGCTTCCTTGTCTGCCATATCCGACGGATAGATTGCGTTGTGAAAAATAACTCGTACTGTGCCGGGATGGATGCGCAGGCTGCCCTTGCGCATCATCGATTCGGTGCCCGAGATCGAGATCGGGACACACGGCGCGCCCGACTCCATTGCCAGATAGAACGGACCTTTTTTGAAAGGCAGCATGCGGCCGTCGCGGGAGCGGGTGCCCTCGACAAAGGTCGTGATGTGGATGCCTTTTTCGAGCACCGCCTTGGCCTGATGCTCACTTTGCTGCGCGGCTTCGAGATTGCCGCCGCGGTCGACGGGTACAAACTCCGCCAGCCGCATACCGTAGCCCAGCACGGGAATCTTCATCAGCGAGCGCTTGAGGAAAACCGACGTCTGCCCTGGGATCAGGGGAAGGAGCACAGGCGGATCGAGATTGGAAACATGGTTGGACATGAAGATGCACGCTGCGCCGCACGGCACCAACTCCAGGCCTTCCACTTGAATACGCACTCCCGCGAGACGAAAACCGGTGCGCACTACAAACATCGATCCACGATAGAGCGGCATGAGATTGCCGGTCAGCAGCTTCCAGGGAATGCAAACCAGAGCCATCGGCAGACCCAGTACAACGTAGGTCGCAAGAAGTAGCAGAGACGCGATCATGCCCGCGTCACGGCCTCAGCGACTTGGCCGATGTTGCTTCGCTGCCTGAGGCGAGCGGGCAGCTTGTCGTAGATGCCGTCGAAGCCTCCATTGGAGAGGATAGCGACGACATCGCCGGGCAGGAGCTGGCGGTCGAGTGTATCGACGATAGCTGCGACGCTGGCGCACAGCTCTGCCGGTGTGCCGGATTCGTTAAGCGCGGCGACTACTTGCTCGGGATGCAGACGTTCGATCTCAGGGATGCGCTGTTGCTGATAAACGGCGTCGAGGATGACGCGATCGGCGAGCGCCAGGCTCTCGACCAGCTCATGCTGAAAGACATTGCGGCGCAAGGTATTCGAACGCGGTTCGAGTACGGCCCAGAGACGGCCAGCTTTTCCATCTGCATTGGGGTACGCCTGGCGCAGCGCGCGCAATGTTTCGCGAATTGCGGTGGGATGATGTGCGAAGTCGTCAATGATAGTGATGCCATCGATAACAGCGCGCACTTCAAGACGGCGCTTGACACTTAAGAAGCCAGCTAAAGCGGATTGTATCGAGGCAACTGGAACGCCGTGATTCGCGGCGAGCGCTGCGGCTGCGGTCGCGTTGAGCACGTTATGCTCGCCGGCGACAGGCATCTCGAATTCAGCCCAAAGCTCGCCCTTGCGATGAACATCCCAAATGCTCTTGCCGCCGTCGTGGCGCAAATTTGCGATGCGCCAGTCGGCGCTCTCGCTGAAGCCATAGCGCTCGACTCTACAGAGCGCATGACCGATGCATTCAGTCACGTTTTCGCTACCGTCATAAGCGACGATTACACCGCGGCGTGGGATGAGATTGACGAGTCGCTTGAATGCCAGCTTGACCGCTTCGAGATCGGCATAGATGTCGGCATGATCGAACTCGACGCTGGTGAGAATGAGGCCATCGGGAAAGTAATGCAGGAACTTCGGGCCTTTGTCGAAGAAGGCAGTGTCGTACTCGTCTCCCTCAAGAATGAAGGGCCGAGTAGGCCGCAACTGATAGCTGGTGCCGAAATTTTCGGCAACGCCGCCGATGAGAAATGATGGCTCCAGTGCTGGGTTTTCACGCGAAGCGGTCTGGTAAATCCAAGCCAGCATGCTGGTCGTCGTGGTCTTGCCGTGAGTGCCGGCGACGACCAGCGATTCGCGCGGGCCGGTCTCAGAATCGGCGAGAAACTCCTCATGCAGCACAGCGGCCATCGACGTGAACGGGATGCGCTGGTCGAGAATGCGTTCGACCTCTGGATTGCCTCGCGAGAGCGCGTTGCCGATGATGACCAGATCTGGATACGGATCTAGATTGGCTTCAGCGTAGGGCTGTGCGACGGGGATTCCCATCTCGCGAAGCTGATCGCTCATGGGCGGATAGGCGGCGGCATCGGAGCCGGTGACACGGCATCCTTTTTCGCGCAAGAGGCCAGCGAGCGAAGCCATTGCTGTACCGCATATGCCGCTGAGATGGATGTGTTTCGGTTTGCTTTGTGTCATCGTGCTACCGCCGGTTCGAGGAGGCGAAGCTCGGGCTCTTCGGTAGCCACAAGCTCGGCTTCAATGCCGAAGGTCAACGTGACGTTGGCGCGCGAAACGTGTCCGCTGCGCAGGCCGATGGCGATGGGTCCTTCGAAATCATCGAGCGCGTTGAGGATCACTTCCTCGAGCAAGTCAGGCCTCGCGCCGGGCGAAACGCAGTCGAGCATTTCGCCGAAGATAATGCCTTTGACGCCGTCGAGCTTTTCAGATTGCTTGAGTTGCCAGAGCATGCGATCGACCTGATAGGGCTTCATTGAAACGTCTTCGAGAAAGAGCAGCTTGCCTTCGGTCTGCGGCTCGAAGGCAGTGCCCAGCATGGCAACAAGAATGCTGAGGCATCCGCCGTAAAGCACTCCGCTGGCGTGGCCTGCCTTGAGCATTCGCAGGCCTTCGGCTTTGCCGACTTTGTACGGCTCGCCTGCAAGCGCGGCCAACAGGCTGGACAGATGCACGCCGTCTTCGCGGCCAAAATCGGGCGAGACCATTGGCCCGTGAAAGGATGGAAGGCTCAGTGTGTCAAGCAATGTAACTTGTAATGCGGTCATGTCGCTGTAGCAGAAGAATGGCTTGGGATGATCGCCGAGCACATCCATATCGAGCTCTTCGAGAAGATAGTTCGACCCATAGCCGCCGCGTGTTGCGAAGACTACGCGCACCGTGTCGTCAGCGAAAGCAGCGTGCAGATCAAGCAGGCGCTGCTCGGTGGTTCCGGCGAAGTAGAGCGGGCCGCGCGTAAGCATGTGCGGAGCCTCGATGGGCAGGAAGCCGAGATTGCGCAGGCCTTCCATGCCGCGCTCGACCTTGGCTGCGTCGGGCGTGGAGGCAGGCGAGAGCACAGCAGCCTTGACTCCCACGGCTGCTGCGCGCGGCTTGAGCAGTTCGGCCATCTACCAGACCTCGCCGTTGGCGATGAGGGTCGCTGGACCTGTGAGAAAGAGCGGCTGGCCTGCGCCTGCCCACTCGACCGTTTGAACGCCACCGGGAGCCTCGACATCGAGCGGCGAGACTGCGCCATAGACGGCAATCATCGCTGTGCCCGCCGCTGCTGTACCGGTGCCGGATGAAGACGTTGGTCCAACGCCGCGCTCGAAGATACGCAGGCCGATCTTGTTCAACGGCTCGGCCCGGCTGCTCATCACCTTCACGAACTCGACGTTGGTCTGTTCGGCAAAATCGGGATGGAAGCAGATCTCGTTGCCTATGTCTTCCCAAGGACGGCCGAGAACATGGAAGCCTTCGCTCTCGGTCGAATCGAGCACGACGACAAAGTGCGGATTGCCCATGTCGACGTAAATACCCTCGATGACTGTGCCATCAGAGAGCTCAACCGATTTCGGCTTGAATTCAGGCACGTACATATCTGTCGTAATCAGGACTGTCGGGCCGCCGTTGTCCGAATCGCGAAACTCGTCGATGGTACAAATGCGCACTCCGGCATCGGTCTCGATGGATAGCTCGTCGTTGACCTGCGCGTTGATTTCATCGGCCATCCATGCAGCTACGCAGCGCGTGCCGTTGCCGCTTATTTCAGCAGTGGAGCCATCGGCGTTGTAGAGGTGGATGCGTCCGGAGAGATCGCCGGTCCATTCGAAATACTCAATGCCGTCGGCGCCGATACCGGTGTTGCGGTCGCAGAGCCGTTGCGTGAGCTCGACCTTGTCGTAGCCCTGCACGGCATCTTCGCCGATGATGAGAAAGTCGTTGCCGCAGGCATGTGCTTTTGTAAAGGGAATCACAGGATCAGTCTTCCTCCGAATCACGGAATGTTTTTAGGACTTCGATAGCCGGCTCAGCGAGCAGGTAGAGCTGCAGGCGTTCGTGCTGGCGCCTGGTTGCGGAGTGAGAAAAACTTACGCGTTGAATGGCGCCGATAGCATCGCGATCGACGCTGCTGAGGCGATGCTTTTCCTTGTCCATGGCTTCGAGGATCGACATAAGCAGAGCTGTCTCATCGCTGCCGCGCGCTTCATAAATCAGCGGGTAAGACTTGAGGCTGACGCGCCACTCGATGAAGCCGATGGCCGCCATGGACACCATCACAATTAATGTCGCGATGACTGCGGGGAGAAACAGTCCCGCTCCGCAGGCCATGCCTATCGAGGCGACTACGAAGATGCTGGCCGCGCTGGCCAGGCCGCTGACGCGGTTGCGGTTGTGCAGGATGAGGCCTGCGCCGAGGAAGCCGATACCTTGCACAATGTTCGAAGCTACCTGACCTTTGTTTGTGCCGGTGTCGCCTGCCAGCACGGCAGACAGGAGCGTGAAAAAGGCACAACCCAGGCAGATCAACAGGTTGGTACGCACGCCTGCGGACTGACGCTTCCACTCGCGCTCGAGGCCGACAGCGCTGCCGAGAACGCAGGCAACAAGCAGGCGGCGTATAGCCTCGTCACTGACAACATTCTGCTCCAGATCCCCGAAGTTGAAGGGCAGCGAGAGCGATGCGGCCAGATGAGTTGTAAAGGTCTCGATCATGCGTGCCTAGGGTCCGAATTCCATCCTCTGCCCGATGCTATCACCGGGCTGTTATGGCTGTTGAGGGCGGCAGGCTGGACGCGGAAGGAAAGGTATCCGTTACGTACAGGGTGGCGTCGTGCTGGTCCCATCCTGTGGACGGGGAGTGAAAGCTCTGGATGCGGTGCAGATGCTCGGGATGTGCTTGAACGGCCTTATCGATGTCGTCGCCGGCAAAGGTGAGGATGATCGATGCGTGGCCTGCCGGATCTCCCAGCGCGGCCCAGTAAAACTGCTTGTCACTCTCGTTGACGGTCTGTCGATAGGTGAGGCCGGCGTGCGGAACAAGACTTGGATACATCGAGGTATCCATGAGCACGATGCCCTGCGGGTCTTCGGTGTGAAGCTTTGCCAGGGCCTGGGCGAGGACGGTGTTGTAGTAGGCGCGAGCCGCGGTATTCTTTGCTGCTTCGACGTAAGTCAGCGGGCCCTGATGCAACATGAGCGCAACGTTGGCGGCGATGAGGACGAAGATCGTCGCGAGAATCGGAGTGCGGTACTTTGGCTTGTGACGCTGCATCCATTGCAGGGCGGCTTCTACGGCAAAGCCGAAGAAGAAGGCGAAGGCGGGCAGCATCTCCATGCCGTAGCGAGTGTTGTACCAGGAGTAGGGCTTCCAAACGGGCAGGAAGATCGGCACCGAACCGTAGCTGACCGAGTAGGCGTAGAAGGGCAGCGGCAGCCAGAGGAAGAGCGTCCAGAGCCATGGGGATTTTTGATCGTACGCGGCAGTGTTGGATGCTCTGTGTTTACGGCCATGTCGCAGCCAGGCCCAGGCGGTGCCGAGGGCGGCTAATGCAAAAATCGTTTCGCCCCAGCCGAGGGCTGCTGCGACCATCTCAGAGTCTTTGACGAAGTAGATGAGCGAGACCCATGGATTGTGCCAGCCGGGGTGCGGGTCGGTAGCTGAGGATGAGGTGCGCAACTCAATCGCCAGAGCAGAATAGGGGCCGCGCATGAAGTCGAGCCAGTCGCCGAAGACAACGGCGTTGTAGGCCATCCAGCCTGCGGGCGCGAGCAGCAGGACGACCGAAGCGAAAATAAAGTTGACGCGGAATAGACGGCCTCGTTTGAAGAGGCAAACCGCCATGGCGAGCCAGATGAGGAAGGCGAGAATCCAGCCGTCGTAACGTGTGTAAACAGCGGCTGCGAGCACTGCGATCACTGCCCATAAGAGGCGCGAGGAGCGGCGCTTATCGGTATCGAGATTTGTGTACCACTCGATGGCAAGCAAGACGGACCAGATGAGCTCGCAGAGAAAGAGCGGCTCGGTCATGGCCGTGGTCTGCATGTAGAGCAGGTTTGGATTGAAAGCGAAGAGTGCAAGACCGACACACGCAGCTGCGGGCGAGAGCCATCGCCGGGCCAGTTTGTAGAGGCCGAGGCAGCCGAGCAGATAGCACGCAGCGCTGGGAATCACCGGCGCAAATCCGCTGCGCCACCATGGGTCGACGAGGAGAAACGGGACCAGCAAGAGATGTGGCAAGGGCAACCACACCGAGCCGAGCTGTGTGATACCAGGACGATGCGAATCAAAGAGGCGGCGCGCGATATGGATGTGCGCCTCTGCATCGCCGTAGAGCAGGAATGCGGAATGGCTCCAGCTCCACCAGACGGCGATGAGAGAAGCGACCAGCGTGGCCGCGAGCACAAGCAACTGTTCCCGGCCGCTGGCAGCTTCGCCTTGAGGCCGAATCGGATTCAGCCTCGTCACAGGCAGCGAAGAGAGCGGTTGATTTGCCATCGCACGCGACTAATCGAGATGAGTCAGCTTGCGGAAGAGCTCGAAGCGCTCGTCGATTTCTTCACGCTTCAGGTGCCGCAGGCGCTCGGTGCCGAACTTCTCCACGGTGAATGAGCCCATCACGCCGCCGTAGAACATGGCGCGCTTGAAGACCTCAGGCGTCAGCTTGGGCTGCGAGGCAATGTAGCCGAAGAAGCCTCCCGCAAAGCTGTCGCCCGCACCGGTAGGATCGACCACTTCGGCGAGCGGCAATGCCGGAGCACGGAAGGGATGATGCGAATCGATGCCGGCAAAGGAGTGCTCGCCGAAGAAAGCCGTCGCGCCGTATTCGCCATGCTTGACCACCAGTGATTTCGGCCCCAGCGCAAGCACATCGCGCGCT
Source organism: Acidobacteriaceae bacterium (assembly GCA_036271955.1). GTDB lineage: Bacteria > Acidobacteriota > Terriglobia > Terriglobales > Acidobacteriaceae > Acidicapsa. The sequence goes on along the minus strand of DATAZR010000192.1, from coordinate 14,954 downwards.
GCCTTCACGGGATTCTTACTCTTGGCCAACAGCTTGGTCTCGGTATCGTTGATGAGCAAAATATCGACGACCTTCAGGGTCTCGAGCAGGTTTTCGCGGTGGTCGTTGATCCAGTAATTCATGGTGTCGCCGCCCACCAGTTTCACGTTGGGCATGCCGTCGCGCACGCGCTTCTGCAGCACCGGATCGATGTTGGCGAGAAAGAGAAATTCGGAATCCTGATAGGCCTCGGGAATCTTCGGCTCAAAGGAAGCGAAGACATTCAGGTCGGTCTGGAGGGTCCGGGCCTCGTTGAGGTTTTCGAGATACTCGCCCTGCCAGAAGAAGCTCTTGCCCGGCGCTCGCTCCACGCCGCGTGTATCGATGTTGCGAGCCGCGAAGACCGCTTCTTCTTTCTCGGTGAAGTCCTCGCCAACGACGGCGATCACGCGCACATCGGTGAAGTAGCTTGCCGCCAGCGAGAAGTAAGTGGCCGCGCCCGCGAGGGTGCGATCAATGCGCCCCGCCGGAGTCTCGACCGTATCGAATGCCACACTACCCACAACTGTGATTGCCATGTCTATCCTTATTTGCTGGGATGATGAATGTTATGAATTCAGATATTTGCCAAAGAGCAGCTTGAGCCGCTCGCGAGCCTCGGCTGAAATCGCCGCCGGTTGGGTCAGAATCGCGTACTTTGCCGCAGTGGCGCAAGCACAATTGCGCTCAGTGGGCAGCGCGGCCACTGTGGCGCGAACCACCTTGGCGGCGTTCTCTGAGTTCTGATGCAGCACGGCTACGATCTGATCGACTGTGACCGAATCATGATGCGGATGCCAGCAGTCGTAATCGGTGACCATGGCTATGGTGGCGTAGCAGATCTCCGCTTCACGAGCCAGTTTGGCCTCCTGCAGATTGGTCATGCCCACGACATCGGCTCCCCAGCTGCGATAGAGATTCGACTCTGCTTTGGTGGAGAACTGCGGTCCTTCCATGCACACATACGTGCCGCCCAGCTTGCCGATAACTCCTGAAGCCGCGCAGGCCTCAGCGGCCGCCGATGCTACCGTGGCGCAGACAGGATCGCCAAAGGCTACGTGACCCACAACGCCGTCGCCGAAGAACGTGCTCTTGCGCAAAAAGGTGCGATCGATGAACTGGTCAGGAATCACGAAGTCCGTCGGCTTGTGCTCCTCTTTGAGCGAGCCCACCGCAGAGACGGAAACGATGCGCTCTACGCCCAGCATCTTCATGGCGTAGATATTGGCGCGGAAGTTCAACTCCGAGGGAAGAAGCCGATGGCCGCGGCCATGGCGCGCCAGAAAAGCCACACTGCGGCCTTCAAGCTGGCCAAGAATAAAACTGTCCGACGGATCGCCAAAAGGCGTCGTAACCTTCTCTTCGCGAACCTCTGTCAGCCCCGGCATGGAATACAGTCCGCTGCCGCCAATGATCCCTATTTCTGCCTTTTGCAAGCATTACTCCCGCATTCGGCCACATATATCTGCGCCCGATAAGATTGGAACCAAACACCTAAGTATACTAGTCGCGGTTACTCCGCTGAAACGTACCCTTGTAAGCATTGCCGCCGCCAAGAGAATTAAAGACGAAGTTGCCGGAATACGATAGACTCTGGCAAACGCCCTCAGGAGGCTCCATTGACCGCGAAGCCCGAACCTGGCGGAAAGGCATGGGCAATGTGACCGATTGAACGCTGGCGATCCTTGTTCTCTGCTGACAAGCGCCCCGAAATCGGCAAGTCAAACCTGATTCAACAACCTCTTGTAGCCGCACCTTGAAACTGTTCGCGAAACTCTGCGTTACGGCAACAGTGAGAGAAACCCGAAGATTCTGAACCACAAGCCAACCCGATACATCACTAAGAATCAGCTGGGTTGTTTGAGGCGGTTTCACCGAAGACTTTACGGCTGCGCTAAGCGGCCGAACATCTGCTTCAGTCACGGATTTCAAGCGCAGCTTTCAGCGCCGGGCCTAGTTGGGACTGCCTTTAGAAACACAAACAGGAGATACATCCTGATGCAGGCTGTGCAAGTTTCCTCAGGTAGCAGGACATGCTGAATATCCGCGATATCCAACGCCTCGACCGGCTTTGGCTTTCGCTGGTCGCGGTGCTGCTTGGAGTCCTGGCCGGATATTTCGTCGGGCGCGAATCGATTCTTGCCGCCACCAGCGCGCGGTTGGCCGAATACGCCGATCGTCTCGTGCAACTGGAGGAGTCGCTCACCGGCGAAATTATCCATACCATTCGACAGGCAAATGCCTCGCCCTACCCCCCATGCTCCGAGCAGGACATCATCCTGCTGCGTCGCCTGACTTTCTCGGCGCGATTTCTCAAAGACGTGGGCCGAATCGACGGGAAGAACTTTCTCTGCTCCGCCACCACGGGCAAGCTTGCCGAGCCGGTTCCTCTGCCGCCTCCCGATTTCACCCTCGCCCGGGGAGCCATGATCTACCGGAATGCCCCCATCAGCAATCCAGCCGGCGGTCATGCCGCCGTTGCAGCCCAGGGCAACGCCAACGTGGTCATCGGACCGGATGTCTACAGCGATTTTCCGCAGCAGCACATCCACTACGTCGCCGGTATCGTCGGATCATCGCAGTCCAATCCGTCGCAGAAGCAATTTCTCTCCGGGATGCCGAAGGACACGCCCCTTCCGTCCGGAATACTCGAGTCGCAGAAGATGGTGCGCGCCGGCGGCATGCTATACCGCTCGCGCTGCTCGACGATGTTCCCCACCTGTGCCGTAACGCGCATATCCGTCGATGAGGTCTGGATCAACAACCGCGCCCTTCTGTTGGGCTATGTGGCCAGCGGAGGCGGAGCCGGCATCGTATGCGCGACCGCATTATGGATGGCCGGCCGCAAGCGGCGAAGCCACTCAAACCAGCTGCGGGTGGCGATTCTCGAGAGCAGGCTCTCGGTCGTCTATCAGCCGATCGTCGAACTGGGCAGCCGCCGCATCGTCGGCGCGGAAGCGCTGGCCCGATGGACCGATGAAGACGGCGAGAGCATCCGCCCGGAGACGATCATCGCGCTGGCTGAGGCGGAGGGCTTTGTAAGCGAGATTACCCGTTTCGTCTTCACTCGGTCGACGGAGGAGTTGCGTCCCATCCTTGGCGAGCATCCGGAGTTCCGGCTGCACATCAATCTCGCTCCCTCTGATCTGGCCGATCCCAGGCTTCTTTTGCTGCTGGACGAGAAGTTGCAGGATGGCCCGCTCCGCCCGGCCAACGTGGCATTTGAGTTGCCCGAGCGGGCAACCTCCGATCGCCAGATCGCAATCGCATCCATCAGCCGTCTGCGCGAGCGAGGCCATGCGATTTTCATCGACGACTTCGGCATCGGCTACTCCAACCTGGCTTACCTGACGGAGCTGAACGTGGATGGCATCAAGATCAATCGCTCCTTCATCGCGACGATTGGCACCGAGTCGGTGACGGCTTCGATCATCCCCCAGATTCTTGGGGTTGCAAAGGCTCTCAGCCTCAATGTGGTCGTGCAGGGCATCGAGCGGGAAGATCAGGCGGCCTATTTTTCCCTGAGCAACCCGAAGATGCTCGGACAAGGCTGGTTCTTCGGCCTGCCGGTCCCGGCAACAGGCCTGATCTATCTCTGTGCGGAGAAATCGGAGTGACGCCCACGCCCATCAAGTCCGCAAGCCGCGTACTGCGGGCGCTGGGCATCGTCTGCCTGTGCGCCGTTGCCGGCCTCATTATCGGCCTGATCGTGGCGTTCAAGCTCACCGAGAAGAAGCTCGATCGTTATGCCAAGTCGCTGGTGCGATATGCCGAGGGCTACAACGACGAGATCATCTCCACGCTCGACGAGGTCAATGCTTCTCCGTATCCCTTCTGCTCCGATGAGGACATTGCGCGCCTGCGAACCGTGGTCTTTCGCGGCCACCTGGTCAAAGAGATCGGCCGTGTGCGCGATGGCATGCTGTATTGCACTTCGATGGATGGCCGGTTCGACCATCCCCTGCCGCAGGACAAGCCCGACATAGTGCTGCGCACCGGCAGAAAGATCTGGTTGCACTCCCCGCTGGTCACCGTGCCCGGCATGTTCGGCGATATCACGCAGTCCGGGGAAGCGACTTTTGTCGCGGAGCAGAACGCCTTTGGCCATCTGCGGGAAGCGCCGATGAGCTACACCACTACGCTCTCCAACCGCGCCACCGGCGAAGTGCTGCGTACCGCCGGCGATCCGCTGCAGATGAGCGCCGCGGATGTGCTGGCCGAGAAGCAGATCTTCCATGACGGCTCCATCTACGTAGCCCAATGCTCGGCTCGCTATGCGCCGTGCATGGTAGCGGGTATGAGCCTGCGCGATGCCTGGCTGTCGAACCGCGCGCTCATCGGAGGATTCGTCGCCATCGGCAGCCTGGCTGGAATGGCGCTGGCTTTTACGCTGCTCTTTCATCGCCCCAGGCGCGGCCTCGACGAGCAGTTGCGGCGGGCGCTGCGGCGCAATCTGATCACCGTCGTCTACCAGCCGATTGTCGACGTCAAGACCGGCAGCATACTCGGCGCCGAAGCTCTGGCGCGCTGGACCGACGAGGAGGGTAACTACGTGCGGCCAGATGTTTTCGTTGCCGCCGCCGAGGAGCTGGGCTACGTCGGCAAGTTGACCCGCGTAGTGCTGCGACAGATCGTCTCCGAGCTTGGCGTGTTTCTGCGCGAGCATCCTGAGTTTCATGTGAATGTGAACATCGCCGCCGCCGACCTGGCCGATCCGCAGTTCCTGCCCATGCTGGAGAAGCTGCTGCACCGCCATCAGGTCTCGCCAAAAAGCATCAATCTGGAGCTGACCGAGCGTTCCACCGCCGATCATCCGCTCTCCATCTCGGCCATCGCCAAGCTGCGCGAGCGTGGGCATGAGTTCTACATCGACGACTTCGGAACCGGCTACTCGAGCCTGTCTTACCTCAATGAGCTGGCCGTCGACGCCATCAAGATCGACCGCGCCTTCACCGACGCCATCGGCACCGGCTCCCTGACCGCGGTCATCGTTCCGCAGATTCTGGCGATGGCCGAAACGCTGAATGTCAAGGTTGTCGTCGAAGGTGTGGAACGACCTGAGCAATCAGAATACTTCGCCAGCCTGGATCAGCAGATTCTGGCCCAAGGCTGGCATTTTGGCGAAGCTATTCCCGCACGGGAGCTTCTCTACCTGCTCGATAGCAAGACGAAGAAAGCACCCTCAGCGTAGCAGCGCCGCCTTCATCATCCCGCAGGAGTGCATGAACCGGGACATGCTCTCCGACCATCCGGCGCGCGGAACCGTAACTCCAGCGGTGCGTATCTCGCCGGTTCCCTGCCCATCGATAAGCATGTTGGCCAGCTTGCGCGCGGTCGGCAGATCGAAGCTCTCGGAGACGAAGACGAATTTGTCGCGCACCGTGATCACCACCGGCCCCTCTTTGGTGTTGTAGATCACTTCCTCGCCCGTTTCTGATTCCGGAGCCTTGTCCGCCACATCCAGCTTGACGCCGGAGTATTTGCGCCCCAGCTCGTCGGCATACATGTGCGCAAAGGCGCGCGCCGAGCCCTTGTTCTTCCATGCCGAGAGGTAGAACAGAGCCACGGAGCCGGTCGAAGCCTGCTCTGCCGGAGTCTTTGCGCTCAGCTTCTGCCCAGCCCAGTAGATGCCGCCGTCCCATGCTGGAGTGAGCTCGCGCGCGGCAGCCGCGCCACCAAAAATCTCCGCAAGAATCCGCAGATCGAGTTGGCCCACCTGGCCGATGTCGTACGGTTTATAGGTCTTGTTCAGCAGCGGATGAATATCGGGCAGCACCAGCACCGGCGACTGTTTGGACTGTTCATATACGCGGGGATTCATCACTTCCCAGCTTGAGGCCGGCGGACGGTCCAACACTCCAGCGAAGGCCGCCTGCTTGCCCTTATCCATCCATATATCCTGCTCGAAGCTCAAACCATCCTTGTAGGGAAAAAGCAGCGACTCGCTCAACAGCAGCGGAGCGCGCGCCAGCACCGGCGAATCGTCCGTCGACTGCATGTTGTTTTCAAGCTGATCGAGCAGCTCGGGATTCTTGATGAGGCTGCGCCCCGTCGGCTTCAATGAGTAATCGACAAAGACCGCCATCGCCTGCCCCTCGAGCACCGCTGTGCGCGCGGTATCCAGCTCGTCCTTGGCGAGGTGATCGTTGTCTTCGTTGACGTTGTGCGAGGGGTCGTCGGGAGTCTGATCGTTCCACTTCTCGAGGTCGGAGTGCTGGTCCTGCAAGGCGTGCGTGAGCTCATGCACCAGCACTTGCTTCTGTGTCTCCGGATCGATCCAGTCGAGCATGTACACGGTCTTGGTCTTGGAGTCGTAATAACCCGCGATCTGTTCCTTGAGCAGCGCCAGCATGAAGGGCTTGAGGTCGAAATCGCGATCGAGCAGGCCGAACTTCTTCAGAACGATCTCGCCGCGCTGCATGCGCTTGGCATCTTCGTCCTCGGCGGATTTTTCGTTGAGGTACTTCTCGACTTCGGCACGGGAGGTCAAAGTGCGCTTGACCTCATGGCGGATGGGCAGGCCGGTCTCGTCGGAGGCAAATTTGATCAGCTCGTCAACGCTGCGGAAGAGCTCTTTGCCCTGCTCCGGCGTGATGTGCGTCTCGCCCTGCGGCTTGGCCGGTTGAGGACCCGCTTGAGGAGTCGACTGCGGCGCGGGCTTCACTTCCTGGCTGTATGCGACAGGCGCTGCGAACGACGCGGCCAGCAGCAAAAAAGCAGGCGCAAGAGCCGCTCTGCGATGTGCGCCGCGCTGCCGGATTTCGGGAATTCGTCTCATTTGCTCTCCACCGGACCTTTGCGCGGCGATCCTGCGCATTTCGGCCCGGCCTGAATCGATTTGCCTGCGAGCCTTTGGCGCTCTGCGCCTTAACTCGGAATATACCCCAAGGCTATAATCAACCTTGTGCCCTGCACAGCATCGAACGGTGCAGAGGCGCTCGGAACTCCCGTATGACGAGCCCCCGTATGACGGAACTGACCTTGCAAAACGAGAACCCGGTGACTACGGTCGAAGCGACACCATTGGCCGGGTATCTCACTGCGTCCGGTTCTAGCCCGGCTACAGACCTCGCCTCATACCTCGGCGTGCTGACGCCACGGCAATTGGACGCTTCAGAGGCCGAAACTGATGCGCTGCTTTCGGGAGCCGGCCTTCATGATCTGGGATGGTTGCGGCGAATCGCTGTTCGCGGCGAAGATCGTCTTCGTTGGCTGAGCGGCATGGTCACCAATGCCGTCGAAACGCTGCCCGACGGACGCGGCGCTTACAATCTGGTGCTGAATGCGCAGGGACGCATTCAGGGCGATTGCTACGTGTTGCGCGATGGCGATGCGCTGGAGCTGGAAGTCACCGCCGGGCAGGCCGAAGCACTGATGACGCATCTCGACCGATTCATCATCATGGATGACGTCGAGCTGGCGCCGATTTCTGGACAGACTGCGCTCGGACTTACGGGTTCGGAAGCTGAATCCATGCTGCAAAAGCTTGGCCTTGCCGTTCCGACCGAAGAACTCTCCAGCACCAGCGGCACGTTAGGTGAAATTCCCGTCCGGCTGATTCGCGGCTACGGAACGCTGACGCCGCATTTCGAGCTTTGGGCAGAGCAGGAGCAGGTTCCCGCGCTGTGGCAGGCTTTGCTGGGTGCTGGCGCAACCGCAGTCGGCGCGACATCGCTTGAAACCCTGCGCATCGCTGAAGGCATTCCTGCTTATGGAGTCGACATCCAGAGCCGTGATCTGGCCCAGGAGACTGCTCAGGACCGCGCGCTCAACTTCACCAAAGGCTGCTATCTCGGCCAGGAGATCGTCGAGCGCATCCGATCGCGCGGCCAGGTGCATCGCCACCTGCGCTCACTCGAATTGACCAGTGAGGAGCTGACCGCTGACAACGCAGTCGATCTGCCCATCGTAGGGACAGAGCTGCGCGTTTCCGGTAGCGCTCCGGAAGCGAAACCCGCCGGTGCGCTGACCAGCGTGGCCGCAGTGCAACTTCAAGGCGTACGCCGCATCTTTGCTATAGCGATGATTCGCGCCGAAGCTGAAATCGGCAACCGGCCGCTGGAATATGCGGGCGGAATGGCCCATATCCTACACACTCCACCGAAATTGACTTAAGGCCTGAAGGCCACTGAAAGTGGGCAGCGAACAACGCCGCCCAAGAGAGAATAAATGAGCGATACACCGAAGTTCACCGTAGTAGACCGGCGCAAATTCCACGCCGATGACGACTCCACACCGGCTGCAGAATCGCCAACTAGCGCACCGCCTGCGGAAGCCAATTCAGCAGCCAAGCCAACTGCCGTTCCAAGCGCTGGGTCGAGTGTTGGTCCGCGACTTGTTGAGCCGATTTCTTCCGCGAAGTCTGAGCCAGCGGTTCCAGCCGTAGCCGTTGTCGAGGAAGAAGAAGACTTTGGCGACGACCCGCAGTTGCCGCCAGCGCCCAGCGAGGAAGAATCCCGCCTGCAAAAGCTGGCCTACGATCAGGGAGCCGAGCGGCTTGACGACCTGGTTCGCGCGCAGAATCCCGGCGCTCCGCCGCAGGAGAAGATCGGCTTTGAGCACCTCGTCCAGCAGCTGTACCTCTCGGCCATGATGCAGATGGGCGCGGGTACTCCGGAAGGCCAGCGGCCGCGCATCGATATCCTTGGCGCGCGCCAGACTATCGACCTGCTTGGCGTGGTCCTCGACAAGAGCAAGGGCAACCTGACTCCGAATGAGACGCGCACGCTGGACACCGTGCTCTACGAGCTGCACGCGACCTTCCTCGAGCTTACGCGCATGATCTCCGCGCAGCCGCCGATGCCTCCGCCACCTGGAGCGAAGCGCTAAGCGGATGCAGGGAAGCCTCACATTTCTGGGCACCGGCACTTCGATGGGAGTGCCGACCCTGGGCTGCGACTGCGCTGTCTGCACCTCGACCGACCTGCATGACAAGCGCTCGCGGCCATCGATTGTGGTGCGCTGGGCTTGCCCGCCACCCGATCCGGATAATCCTCCGCCGGTCAAGCTGCCCAAAGCTCGCAAGGGCCACCTTCCCTTCCCGCCGGTTCAACTGGATCAGACGGCACGGCCCTGCGAGCGCGTGGTGCTCATCGACACTGGCCCGGATTTCCGGGCGCAGGCGCTCAACGCGAACATCAAGCATGTAGACGCGGTCTTCTACACGCACTCCCATGCCGACCACATCTTCGGCCTCGATGATTTGCGGCCATTGAGTTTTGTGACTTATCGCGAGTTCGGTCCAGTTCCGCTCTATGTCACCGCGGAGACACGCGAGGCGCTGGAGCGGATCTACTCCTACACGCTTTCTCCGGATTCGAAGTACCCGACCCGCGCCAAGGTTGCCCTGCGCGATGTACATGGCAGCGAGCCTATTCCGATTCATGAGGTGCAGGTGACGCCGATTCCGGTCTTTCATGGCGAGTTGCCCATCACCGGCTATCGCATCGGCAACGTCGCCTATATCACCGATGTGAGCACGATTCCGGAAAGCAGCTTTGCTCTGCTCAAGGGCCTCGATGTGCTGATCGTTTCGGCGCTGCGGCACAAACCGCATCCCAGCCATGCGACGGTGGATCAGGCGGTGCGCTGGGCCAACCGCATTGACGCTGGGCAGACGTGGTTTACGCATATCTCGCATGACCTCGGCCACGAAGAGACCAATGCGCGGCTGCCGGAAGGCATGGCGCTGGCTTACGACGGACTGACGCTGCCGGTGACGCTGGCATGAGTGAGGCTATGCAGGGCATTCAGATCTATCGTTCGCTCGGCGAAGTGCCTGCTGGATTTGGGCCGTCGGTGGCGGCTATCGGCAACTTCGATGGAGTGCATCGCGGGCATGCGGATGTGTTGAGTGCGATTGCGGCAGAGGCGCGGGCCTCTGGATGGCGATCGATTGCCATCACTTTCGATCCGCACCCAGAGCGGTTTTTGCGGCCGCAGAATTGTCCGCAGCTGGTGACGCCGATGCCGGAGCGGCTGCAGTTGATGGCTGCGACGGGAATCGATGCGGTGCTGGTGCTGCCCTTCGACGATTCCCTCGCCGGGCTGAAACCGCGGGAGTTTGTCGAGGCGATCCTGGTCGGCAAGCTTGGCGTGCGCTCGATACATGAGGGAGCGAACTTCCGCTTTGGGCATCGGGCCCAGGCTGGTGTTGCTGAGCTGGCGGAGTTTGGGCGCGAATTCGGGTTTGGAGTTACCGTCCATGCTGCGGTGGTGACGCATGGATTGGCGGTTTCAAGCACGGCGATTCGGGATTTCATCGCGGCGGGCGATATGCGCCGCGCGCGATGGATGCTTGGGCATACCTTCGCTGTGCGATCGACGCCAGCACGCGGGCGAGGCATCGGAGGCAAGCTATTGGTGCCTACGGTGAACCTGGCTCCGTATTCAGGGCTGCTGCCGGCGTTTGGGGTTTATGTGACGCGGTTGACGATACAAGACCGCTGCTTCAAGTCGATAACGAATATTGGAAACCGGCCTACGTTTGGTGAGCCTTCGTTTGCCGTGGAGTCGCATATTCTCGACTTCGAGCCTATTGATTTGACCGACGAGACGCCGCTGGAGCTGGAGTTCCTGTTGAGGCTAAGGCCGGAGATTGCGTGGCCTTCGCCCGAAGCGCTGAAGACGCAGATATTCAAAGACATTGCGCGAGCGAAGGGGTTTCATCGGCTGATGAACGCGGCGACTTTGTCTTAGGCCGTCAGTTAAAAGCGAATAATTTGCGAATTAAAAAAGGGGGGGTGGGGGTATTTAATTTCCTGCGTCCGCATTTTTGTGACACCCTCTCCCAAGGAAATTGCGATAGCCCAAAGAAGCGAAAACCTCTGCGCATTTCCATTGTGCGCCTTCGGGGATTAATTCAAGGCAAAACAGTCCGAATGATAATCTCGTGCTCTTTGCGGGACTTCCGAGCGAGGTGGGAAATCCCGCAAAAGAAGCTTTATTTCTTACTTACCGGGGTTGGTCGCGCCGGGCAGCGTGTACTCGCCTTCAATTTGGCTGGTCGTTAGACCCACGGGGTCACCTGAGCCCTTATAGGTGCCTTTTCCCTTTAGCCCTTTAAGCTTGCCGGTGCCACCCGTGAAGAAAAACGTGCCGTGGTAGGTGATCACTTTTCCCCCTTCCGTAATAACGCCCGTATCCTGGGCATGGACGTATGCCTTATCGCCATTTTCCATGGCGACCACGGCGTAGACTTGCTCCTGACCCTTCGGACCGTTTATCTCTGTGGTCGAAGCTCCGGTCTGCGTGATCGATTTCAGCCCGGCTATCACAATCGGCGTGGTATAGGTACAGGTGCTCTTACCTATCATCAACTGATGGCCGGGATGATCACCGACTTCGATGGTGTGCTCGACTCCCCCTTTATCGTCGCCGCATTTGAGAGTACCGGAAAACTGAGTTTGGGCCAGCGCCGATCCGGCAAAGGCCACTAACAGGACAGTGAGTCCGAGTAATTTGCCTTTCATTGTCTTTCCTTTCCAATTGCACTTGTGAGTTGCGCGGAACCATAGCATAAAGAAAGGTTAAGATCAACGAAGAAATACCAGCCGCAACTGCCTAGAATCGGACATACCACTCTACAATTTCCAAACGAATCCAAACTGTTTTTCAAGGATGACACCATTGATCAAACTCTTGTCCCTGGCTTCCCGTCCGCTTCCCTGTCTGCGCAAGGCCACGCTATTGGCCTGCGCGTGTAGCGTCGTTGCTCTGGCAGCCTCTCCATTGATCCACGCACAGACAGCCGATCACAAGCAGTTGGAGAAACTGGTTGACGATCATGCGGCGAACTGGAAACAGGTTTCGAAGCAGATCTGGGATTATGCCGAGCTTGGCTATCACGAGAACAAGAGCTCAACGCTCTTGCAGGAGCAGCTCAAGGCTGCGGGATTTACGGTGCAGGCGGGTGTGGCGGACGAGTCGACGGCCTTTATTGCCAGCTTCGGGCAGGGCAAGCCGGTGATTGCGATCCTGGGTGAGTTTGACGCGCTTCCGGGCCTGTCGCAGAAGACGGTGCCCGAGCGCGATCCGGTGGCAGCTGGCGCGCCGGGGCATGCCTGCGGGCATAACCTGCTTGGCTCGGGAGCCGCGCTGGCGGCAGTGGCGGTGAAGGAATACATGGCGGCCAATCACATCGCCGGCACGCTGCGCTACTACGGGACTCCGGCCGAGGAAGGCGGATCGGGCAAGGTGTACATGGTGCGCGACGGCCTCTTTAAAGATGTGGACGTGGTGTTGCACTGGCATCCAGCGGACCGCAACGGGGTGAACAATGGCGGCGCGCTGGCGGTGATTTCTGCCAAGTTCACCTTCCACGGAATTGCGGCTCATGCGGCAATGGCTCCGGACCGGGGACGGTCGGCGCTGGATGCGGTGATGCTGATGGGCAATGGGATTGAGTTCATGCGCGAGCATGTGCCGAGCAACACGCGCATTCACTACATTGTTTCGAAGGGCGGAGTGGCTCCCAACATCGTACCCGACCTGGCGCAAATGGACCTGATGGCGCGCAACCCGTCGAATTCGACGCTGACGGAAATCTGGGACCGGATTCTGAAGATTTCGCAGGGAGCGGCGCTGATGACCGGCACCACGGTTGTGGTGGAGGGTGTGGGCAGCGACGCCAACATTATCGGCAATGACGCGTTGGCTCCGGTGGCGCAGAAGAATCTGGAAGAGGTAGGCGGCTACACGATGACGGCCGAGGAGAAGGCCTTTGCCGTTGCGCTGCAGAAGACACTGGGCATTGACACGGTTCCGAGCCTGGACCAGACCAAGGAGATTGAGCCTTTGCGCCCATACGACCCCAATGCCCCCTCCGCCTCAACAGATGTGGGCGATGTGAGCTGGGCGGTGCCGACCATCGGTTTTGGCGCGGCGACCTTTGTGCCGGGAGTGGCGGCGCATACCTGGCAGGCTGCGGCTTCAACGGGCATGAGCATTGGCCAGGACGGCATGGTGATAGCTGCGAAGGCTCTGGCGCTGACGGCGGCCGATCTCTTCGCAAACCCGGCGCTGGTGCAGGCGGCGAAGGCGGATTTTGACCGCAAGCTGGCGGGGAAGACATACTATACGGCCATTCCAGCGGATCAGAAGCCGCTGATTGGGTATCGGGATAAATAGGTATCGGGAAACCGGTGTGGTGTTTCAGAAGTTCATAGCAAAAGTCAACGCCTCAAACCGCAGGTTCTTCGACTCCGCTCAGCGTGACAACAAGGCGAGTATGGAACTGTGATCCCACCCTTTCGCGCGATAAGTCCGCGCGAAAGGGCGGGTGCCCGGGATTGCGGCCTAGTGTCTGGCGGCTGCCTGCTCGGCAAGAGCATGCAGGCCGTCGCTGTTGGCGGGGCGGGTATAGAACATGTGGCCGCCGGGAAACTCATGGATGAAGACCTGCTTGGCCAGGGACGGCGGGAGCTGATTCTGGGTGAGGATTGAGCCCATGAAGGGGCATGAGAGATCGTTCCAGCCGTGGAAGATGACGACCTGGAACTTTGGATCGGCGGCGATGGCTTCGCGCAAGTCTGGCACGGAGCCGCGCTGGGTTTCGGAACTCTGGCGATCCCACTGGCGACCTACGTCGGACGAGAGCAGGTCGTAACGGGCTTCGGATTTCCAGCCGACAGTGACGGTGACGAAGTTGACCATGGCCTCGGTAATGGTGGCTTTGCCGCTTTCGAGGATGGGGTCGCCGGACTGCTGGAAGGAAGAGTAGGGGAATGGATCGGGGTCGGTGACGTTGGAGTCATAGACCGAGCCGATAGTGCCCTGATCGCGGTGAATTTCGCGGAGGAAGGCACGGGTTTCGATGCGGCCGCCGGAGTACTTGACGAACTGAGGATCGAGGCCGGTCATCTCGGTGACGTGCTTGATCATGGCATCTGTGGCGACGGGGTCGGAGGGACCTTTGATGAGAGTTGAGGCGTACTCGCCTTCGTCGTAGGCGATGACTTCCTTCATGGCCTCGGGGGTGAGCTTGCCCTGGTTCTCAAGATGCGCGGCGGTGATCGAGGGAAGGGTGATCATCCACGGGACCGGCGAGAGGTTGCCATCGCCGAAGCTGGGATTGAGATAGGGACTGACGAGGAAGAGGCCGTTGACGCCGACACCCAGCTGCGCCTGCAGGTAGTGCACCATGCGCGGGCCGCGGTAGCCTCCGTAGCTCTCGCCGAGGAGATACTTCCTGGAGGTCATGCGCTCATTCTTGGTCAGCCATTTATAGATGACCGTCGAGAGATACTCGACATCCTGCGTGGGGCCATAGAAGAGCTTGCGGCTCTCAGCTTCGTCGACGAGAGAGCGGGAGTAGCCGGTACCGATGGGATCGAGGAAGACCTCGTCGGTGAAGTCAAGCCAGGTGCCGGGGTTGTCGGTGAGGTCGGGAGAATCGGAGGGCGAGTCGCCCTGATTGCCGAAGGTGACGTGCTTGGGGCCGACGGCGCCGAAGTTGAGATAACCGGAGGCCGCGCCGGGTCCGCCATTGAAGGCGAAGAGTACAGGACGGTTGGCGTGATCGCCGTCGAGAATATAGGAGGTGAAGACGACTTCGCCGGTAGCGTGGCCGTCAGGCGCGGTGAGCTTGATGGTGCCGACGGTGGCGGTGTAGTGGAGGGTCTTGCCGTGAACGGTTACGGTTTGGGCGACGGACTTGTCCGCGGAGAGAGGCTCGAGCTTGATTTCGGTTGGCTTGGCGGAAGTGCTGGCTGCGGGCGGGGCTTGCGGGGGCCCGGGCTGACCGCCACGCTGCGGCTGGGCGAAAAGTATGGAAGAGCCGAGCGTGGACACAGAGAGAGTCAGGAGGATCGCAGAAGCGATTCGATTATAGGTCATGGGAAATATGATAATCACGATTCGAGCGAGCGTTGCCGGAATCGTGGCGAGATCATTGCGGCCTGCAATTGGGCTCGCGATTGGATGGGGTTGCTTAACGG
>DATAZR010000191.1:0-49774 GCA_036271955.1 Acidobacteriaceae bacterium | reverse complement strand
CGATCGACGTTTTCATCGTGAGCCCGAACACGCGGCTCCGGCAGGACATTCATGACAAGCTGGGTCCGCCGCGCTGGAACGTGATCCAGGCGGGAAGCGGGGCCGGCGCGCTGGAACTGCTGAACAAGCGAAGCACGGAAGGCGGAATCCTGCTACTGGACCAGACCCTGCCGGACTTGCACGCCAGCGAATTTCACGGCATGGTCCGCGCGCGATTTCCCAACTTTCAGATCATGACCTTGAATTCCGATACGGGGCAACTCCTGGTCGGCAGCTCCTCACCTACCTCTGTTTCGACTGGCCTCGTAGATTTGATCAATCGGGGCGGACCGGTTTCAGCCCCGGCTTATCTTGCGGTCGATGGCGGAGTTCGCCGGCATATGAGCGATGGCGCGCCCAATCTGCGTGGCATGATTGGCGATTCGCAGCCCATGCTGCGCACCTATACTCTGACCCGGATGGTTGCGGCCCGCGATACCACAGTTCTTGTAACAGGTGAGAGTGGGACAGGTAAAGACCTCATCGCGCAGGAAATACATCTAATCAGTCCACGCCGCAAGCAGCCCTTTATCGTGGTCAACTGCTCAGCGATTCCTGAGACCTTGCTTGAGGCAGAGCTCTTTGGTTACACCAAGGGATCGTTCACGGGCGCGGTGCAATCGCGTGTCGGACGTGTCCATGCGGCCCACGGCGGAACGCTCTTTCTGGATGAGATCGGGGATATGCCTTTATCGTTGCAGGGCAAGATACTGAGGTTTCTGGAGCAGGGAGAGGTGCAGCGGCTGGGCGGCAATGACAACCTGAAAGTCGATGTCCGTGTGGTGGCCGCGACCAATGCAGACCTCAAGACCTTGGTCTCAAAGCAGCAGTTTCGCGAGGATCTGTATTACCGGCTGGCGATCTTTCCTATCCATCTGCCGCCGCTGCGGGAGCGAATGGGCGATGTCGATGAGCTGGCACTTGCTTTCGCAGCGAAGTTCTTTCCCGGCGTAACGGTGAGCCGGGAAGCGCTGCAGGTGCTTGCTCAACATGCGTGGCCGGGGAACGTTCGCGAGTTGCGCAATGTAATGGAACGGGCCACGATCCTTGTCGGCTCGGAACGGGAAATCAAAGCCGAACATATCTTTTTGTAGTGCGTCTTCCCAAATTGGGTGGCCTGTTTCAGTTTGGCACACGTCGTGCTAGTAAATAGGCAAATGCTGCCCAGTTCTCATGTTGTTCCAATAAATGCAGGCGGTCCCTACCCGCTGCACGGTCCGGAAATTCTTGCGGACGCCTTCTCCGAGTTCATCTCGGCTTCGGCGCTGCTTGAAGCTTCGTACCGCGACCTGCAGCAGGAAGTAGCGCACCTTGGAGTGGAGCTCGCGGAGCGCAACTCCGCGTTGACGGAGAGCCTTGCCGAGAACGACCGCATGCGCGCCGCGCTGCAGCAGATTATCGATTCCATGCCATGCGGCGTGCTAGTGCTGAATACTGCTGAAGCCATCGTGATGATTAATCCGGAGGGCCGAACCCTGCTGGGTCTGGGAAGCGCCCGCATTTGCAATCTGCGCGAGCTCTCGGGCATGAGCCGGATCGACTTTGAGGCTCTGGCAACCGGCGCCAGCGAAGCGCTCGATAACGAGGTATGCCTGTCATCGTCGGCAGGAAAACGCTGGCTGGCGATCGGCAGGCGCGATCTGTCCAGTCCCTCTACAGGCCGTGAAACCGGCATCGCAGGCATGCAGCTCAAGAGTGTCTGGATTCTGCGGGACATTACTTCCAGCAAGCAGGCAGAGCTGGAGCGCGAGGCTGCGCGCAACTCTGTTGCGCTGGCTGAGACTTCGATGATCCTGGCTCATGAAATTAGAAATCCGTTAGCCAGCATGGAGCTGTTCGCAGGGCTGATCGCGGAAGATCCCGAGCATACGGCGCAATGGATTTCTCATCTTCGCGCGGGGATCCGCCAGCTCTCAGGGACGGTGAACAACGTCCTGAGCATGCAATCGGGCGGCGACTCTCATCGTGCGCCGGTCGATCTTGCAGCATGCATTGAGGATGGGGTTGCCTTTGTACAGCCCATCGCGGAACAGGCCGGCGTAACGCTCTCCTTTGTTGGTGAAGACCGGAATGTCATGGTCCTTGCGAATGAGAATGGCATTCGCCAGATTGTCCTGAATCTTGTTTCGAATGCGATTCGCCATACGTTAGGCGGCGGAGCCATTTCAGTCGCGATTCGAAGCGGGCTACGTGAAGGAGTGAAGCGAGGCCTGGTGGAGATTGCCGATACTGGCTGCGGAATTCCAGATCATCTGCTTGAGCAGATCTTCGATGCCGGGTACAGCTCCAATGGAGAGACTCCGGGCCTTGGGCTCGCGGTTTGCAGGCGGCTCATGCATCAGTTTGGCGGAGAGATTCGCGTTTCCAGCCGCGCGGGTAGCGGCACCACGTTTCAACTGGAGTTTCCAACCTTATGAGAAACGATACTGCGTCTTCGGTATTGATAGTGGACGACGAACCGGGCATTCGCACTGCACTGCGCGCGAACTTCCTCCGTCACGGATGGCGGGTCGATATTGCCTCCGGAGTGCGGGAGGCGGTGCGCAATCTCGAAGGCAAAGAGTTCGATCTGATCGTTACCGACATTCAAATGCCGGATGGCACCGGCATGGAAGTAATGCACTCGGCGCGGCAGCTTTCGCCGGAGACCGGCGTGATTCTGCTGACAGCCTATGGTTCTGTACCGGACGCCGTGACAGCGATGCGCGATGGAGCGCTTGACTATCTGACCAAGCCCGTCTCGTTTGAACAGTTGCATGCCGCGGCAGCCAAGGTGATGAATCAAGCCAGGCAGACGCCAGCGGAGGAGCCGGCTCAAGCGGGAGCAATAGTGGGCCGCGCACCGCTGCTGCTCAAGGCAATCCAGCGTGCGCGCGCGGCCGCCAGTGCAGGGGCCGATGTGCTGATTGAAGCGGAGAGCGGGACGGGCAAAGAACTGCTCGCGCGCTTCATTCATGACTCCAGCGATCGCGCGCGCAAGCCATTCATCGCCGTGAACTGCGCAGCCGTTCCCGAAGCATTGCTTGAGAGCGAACTCTTCGGCCATGGGCGCGGCGCTTTCACTGGCGCGGTTGCCGCCAAGCCCGGCAAGTTCGAGTTAGCCGACGGCGGCACGATCCTGCTCGATGAGATCGGCGAAATGCCGTTGCACCTGCAGCCGAAACTGCTTCGTGCCTTGCAGGAACGCGAGTTTGAGAGGCTGGGCGAAGGACGATCGGTGCATGTGGACATTCGCGTGATCGCTACAACCAATGTTTCGCTGGCTTCGATGGTGGAGCGCGGACAATTCCGAGGGGACTTGTTCTATCGGCTCAATGTGATTCCACTGTCGCTGCCGCCTTTGCGGGAACGGCGCGAAGACATTCCGGTGCTGGCGAAATTCTTTGCTGAAAAATATTCGGCGCAGATGAACGCCAGGGTTCCGGGACTAGGCCAGGATTTTCTCGATCGCCTGCAATCGCATACATGGCCTGGGAATGTCCGCGAGTTGGGCAACTTCATGCGCCGCGTACTTACGCTGAGTGAGTCGTGCGACATCGATGCGGCATGCTTTGAGCGCGAGTTTCAAGGGACGGCCATGCCGATGGCGTCGTCGCATACATCCACTTCTCCTTCTACACATGCTGTTCCTACTGTCGTAGCCGGGACGCCGTTCCGCCAGGTGGAGCGGCTGCATCTTGAAAACACGCTGGCGCTCACCGACGGAAATCGCACCCATGCAGCAGAGATGCTGGGCATCAGCCTGCGCACCCTGCGCAACAAAATCCGGGAGTATGGCCTCCCTCCGAGGAGCTACGCATAACATGTCTGACTTCTCTTCCATCCAGACTTTGCAGGGCTATCTGAAGGTTGTTTCAGATCGCCAGCAGCTCGTTGTCTCGAACATGGCGAATGTCGATACACCTGGCTACCACACCAAGGACATCGACTTTCAAGCGTCGATGCGGCAGGTCATGAATGAGAACAGCGGTGTGCAGTTTGATCCGGTATCGCGCGATCTGCAGGGGTTGCCGGAGCGGCCTGACGGCAACAACGTAAGCATCGATCGCGAGAGCCTGCTGCTTTCTCAGATTCAGCTGCAGCATCAGCTTGGGGTTGAGCTGGTCAAAGAGCAGTTTCATCAATTGCTGACTGCGATCAAGGAAGGGAACTGACAATGGGCATTTTTGACATGTTGACCATCAGCGCTTCGGCGCTGTCAGCAGAGAGGCAGCGAGCTGAGGTGACGGCTGCCAATCTTGCCAACGCCGAGACTACGCATACCGAAGACGGCGGCCCTTATACCCGCAAGGAAGTCGTCTTCAGCGCAAAGAATGGGTCTCCGTTTCAGACCGTGATGGGGCGGCTGAGCCATTTTCCCCAGACGCCCACGGGCTCAGTAGAGCTGACGCAGGTCGTGGACGACCCCACGCCGCCGCTGCAGCGCTATGAGCCGGGCAACCCGGATGCGAACGCAAGCGGGTATGTGGAGTATCCATCCATCAATCCCGCAAGCGAGATGGTCGACCTGATGGGAGCGGTGCGCTCTTATCAGCTGAATGCCTCGGCGGTAAGCGCGGCCAAACAGATGATCCAGCAATCGATCGACATTTTGAAGTCGTAGTGACGGGAGTAGAACGATGAGCAATGTAACTCTGAGCGGAATACCCAATGCCTATGTGCCCGACGCATCGTCGCTCGACCCCGGCGTCGGCGGCGATGGATTGAATTTCGGCGATGTGCTCAAGAGTGCGGTCCACAGCGTAAACACCTTGAACGACAATGCCGCAGTGCAGGTGGGCAACGTACTGCAGGGCGGCGGCGGAGATATGAACAGCGTAATGATCGCTGTCGAAAAGGCAGATGTTTCCTTTCAGCTCATGATGCAGGTTCGCAACAAGATTGTAAGCGCGTACCAGGACATCGAAAAAATGCAGTTCTAGGATTGAGACCTTATGGCTGGATTCAACGACATAGCAAGTCAGGCAAAGCAGTTCTGGGCGACTCGAAGCTCGAAGCAGAGAATCTATCTGCTATCGGGAATGGGTGCAACCGTGATACTGCTGGCGCTGTTTGTACGCATGATCGGTACGCCTGACTACAAACCTCTTTTCACCGGACTGGAAGCGGCGGATGCCCAGACTCTCACCGCACAGCTCGACGCGGAAGGCATTCCGCATCAGACCAGCTCGGATGGAAAGACGATCAGCGTGCCTGCGGACAAGCTCGATGCAGCGCGTCTCAAGACTGCTTCACAAGGCGCGCCGCACAGTGGGCGGATGGGCTTTGAACTCTTCGACAAGATGTCGTGGGGCCAGACAGAGTTCGATCAAAAAGTCACGTATCAACGCGCTCTGGAGGGCGAGCTCGAACGCACGATCGAGACACTCGGTGACGTGGAGAGCGCGCGGGTTCATCTTGTGATGCCAGCCGATTCCGTATTCATCGACAGGCAACAGGCGGCAAAGGCTTCGGTGATTCTCAAGCTTCGCGGTAAAGGACTGCCTAAGTCCGCTGTGGTAGCCATCTCACACCTGGTATCGGGCGCGGTCAATGAGCTCAAACCTGAAGATGTCTCCATCATCGATGCAGACTCTGCGCGATCGCTGGGGCTACACCAGGACGGGCAGGATGATGGCGAGGGGTTGGACGCAAGCCTGATGCAGCGCCTCATCACCACGCTTGAACCTGTGGTCGGCCCAGGCAAGATTCGCGCCAGCGTCAATGTCGATCACAGCCGTGAATCGAGCGAAGAGCGCACTGAGAAATATGACCCTACAGTTAGCGCCTTGTTGAGCGATCAGAAGTCGGAGGACACTGCCGGCGGGGGAGCCGTCTCAAGCGGTGTTCCGGGTACTACAAGCAATGTTCCGAAGGCAGACAAGACAAATCCCAACCCGGTACAGGCTGCGACGCAATCGTCAAAGTCTGAAACAGCGCAGTATGGCGTAAACAAAGTCATCGTGCACACGGTGAGGCCATCCGGAGGCATCGAGCGTGTTTCGGCTGCGATTCTTGTGGACGACGCGATTGCGAAGACCGTGCAGGGAGGCAAGACCAGCTTTACACATCGCAAAAGAACAGCCGACGAGCTCAAGAAGATTCGCGAAATAGCCCAGGCTGTAATAGGGTTCGATGCCAATCGTGGAGACACAATCAGCGTTGAGAATATGGCTTTCGATGGAGATGCCTCGGAAGCGGAACTGCCCGCGGTGAACTGGTCCGACAAGGTGCATAAGACGGTGTCGGATTATTCGTCTCTCTTGCGGCCTGTATCGCTGCTTGTCCTGTTTGTACTGGTGTACATGTTTGCACTCCGGCCAATTCAAAAGCATGCATTGAGCCCAGGGAAGCTTCCTGGCGGGTTGCAGCCGGCGCTGGCTGATGGATCTGCAGCTCCAGTGGAACTTGGAGCGGAACTCTCGCATCGGTTGCCTGGAGCGGTTGCCGAACTGGGCGATGGCAGCAGAAGAGCGGTCCAGCTGAAGGAGCAGACAGTTGAACTTGTGAAGTTGAAGCCCGCGAATACGGCTCGTGCCCTCCAGGCATGGCTGCGGGAGGAGCAATCGTGAACACCCTCGAGCAAGCACCTCTTACCGGCACACGCAAGGCAGCAATATTGCTCTCTCTCCTGGGAGAGGATGCCGCTGCTGTGATCCTGCGCAATCTCTCGGAAGATGACCTGCAGCGAGTAACAGAGGAAGTAGCGAACCTTAACTTCGTTCCCGCAGAAGTTTCGCTGGGCGTTCTCGAAGAGTTCCAACAGATGATGGCGGATCAGGAGTTCACGGCGATGGGCGGGCGAGACCTGACCGCGCGCCTGCTGACCAAGGCATTTGGAGATAGCGACGCGAAGAGCATGATGCAGCGGTTCACGCCGAATACCGACGAGGCTTCGATTCGCGTCGACTCGCTCAAGAAGGCAGATCCACAGCAACTCGCGAGGTTCCTCGTGGGTGAGCACTCGCAAACCAAAGCACTCATCCTCAGTCATCTCGAGGCAAAGCAGGCTTCGGCTTTGCTGATGAAATTAGAGCCGGAAGTACGCGCGGATTGCGTGCGGCGGCTGGCGAATCTCGGACAATACTCCCCCGATGTTGCAGCCAAAGTCTCGTCCGTATTGAATCGGCGGTTGAGGTCCGTAGGGGATCAGGGCAACAAGAAGGCCTCCGGTTTCAGGAATGTCGCGGAGCTAATGAATCGCCTCGATCCCACCACTGCACGAGAGATTCTCGAGACGATGGAACGAGAAGAGCCCAAGCTGGCGATCGGCATCCGCGACTTGATGTTTACGTTCGAAGACTTTCTAGCCGTGCCGGAGCAGACCCTGCGTGAGTTGATTGGATCGATCGACAAGAAGACATTGATGATCGCGCTTAAAGGCGCGAGTGAAGAACTGCGCAGCCATTTCTATCGCACCATGTCTTCGCGCGCCGTTGAAACCATGAAGGAAGATTCGGATGTGATGGGGCCTGTTCGCAGCAAGGACGTGGCGAAGGCCCACTCGGAAATTGTAGCGATTGCGCGCAAGCTTGAGTCGGAAGGAAAGATTGTTCTCAAGAGCGAGGGAGAAGATGAGTATGTCCTCTAACAGCATGGATTTTGAAACGATCTTTACCTTGCCGGTGATGGCTCTTGAGTACCGTGACCTGGCGGGGAGCCTGTCTTTGAGCGCAGCTGCGAAGCCAGCTTCGGAGAGCAGTGTGGAAGAAGAGGCGCCGCGGCGCCGCGCTGATGTGGAGTTCACCCACGAAGAATTTGCGGCGAGACTTCATCGCGAGAGAATGGAAGCCACGGCACTCGTCGAACAGCGGTTGCGGCAGGAGTATGGACTGAAGCTCCAGGCAGAGAAGGCATCCATCGCGGCGGCTATCGCTTCGTTTGAAGTGGAACGCATCGAGTACTACGCAAGAGTTGAAGCAGAGATAGTGCAGCTCGCCCTGGCTATTGCAGCCAAGATATTGCATCGTGAGGCACAGGTGGATCCTATGCTGCTGGCGGCTCTTGTGCGAATGTCTGTCGAGCATATGCGTGAAGGTTCAAGTGTGACCGTGCGTGTAAATCCGTCGGGCGCGAATCTATGGAAAGAATTTTTCTCAGGAAATACGCAGGTAAGAAAGATCCAGGTGGTTGAAGATGCAGACCTGAGTGAGCTTGATTGCCTGATTGAGACAGAGCTGGGAACGGCGAATTTTGGATTGGATACACAATTGAAAGAGGTAGAGCAGGGATTCTTCGATCTTCTGGCACTGCGGCCGGTGGCTCGATGAATCGTTCGCTTCTGGCTCCCTATGCCCACTATCTGCAGACCGGCTCTACGCTGCGTTGGAAAGGCCGCGTCAATCAGGTAGTTGGCAATCTCATCGAGTCGGAGGGACCGTTTTGCTCGGTAGGGGAGTCGTGTGAGATCAGCAGCGTCAGCGGGCGGAGTTATAGCGGTGAGATCATCGGATTTCGCGGCTCCACGATGCTGTCAATGTCGGCCGATCATCCACAAGGCATACGGTTTGGCGATCAGATTGTGACATGGGGAGCGCGTCCTTCCGTTCGCGTAGGCCCCGGATTGCTCGGGCGCGTCATAGATCCTACTGGCAATCCGCTCGATGGTAAGGAAGATTATCGCGCAACACACACGGTCAACATCGATGGTTCAGCGCCGCTGCCTCTGGATCGTGTGCCCATTCGCGAGCCGCTTGGATGTGGCATTCGCGCTATTGACGGCTTTCTTACCTGCGGCAGAGGGCAGCGTCTCGGAATATTTGGCGGCAGCGGAGTGGGAAAGAGCACGCTTATCGGCATGATGGCGCGTGGTACGGCCGCAGACATGACAGTGCTCGCGCTAGTAGGAGAGCGCGGCAGAGAAGTAGGCGAGTTTCTCGAAGTGTTGGGCGAAGAAGGGCTGCGACGCGCTGTTGTCGTTGTCTCTACTTCCGATCAATCGCCTCTGTTGCGGCTTCGCGCAGCGCTGGCGGCCACAGCGGTTGCGGAATATTTTGCCAGCCTGGGCAAGAACGTACTTCTCATTGTGGATTCACTGACTCGTTTTGCGATGGCGCAACGTGAGATTGGCTTGGCGGCAGGAGAACCGCCGACGGCCAAAGGATATACGCCTTCGGTTCTGAATTTGTTGGCTCGTCTGGTTGAGCGAGCTGGTAATTTTTCGCAGGGCAGCATCACGGCGTTTTATACAGTGCTGATGGAGGGAGACGATCAGCAGGATCCCGTTGTGGATACCGTCCGCTCTCTGCTCGATGGGCATGTCGTACTCGACCGCAACCTGACCATGCGCAGTCACTATCCTCCGATCTCGATACTCGACAGCCTTAGCCGCTTGATGTCCAGCGTAGTTTCGCAGCAGCATCTGAACAAGGCGAATTCTCTTCGACGATCGATGGCTGCCTATGCGCGATCCGAGGATTTAATACGCATTGGGGCGTATCAAAAGGGAGCCGATCCGGCGTTGGATGAAGCAGTTCAAAATCTGCCCGCGTTGAATGCCTTCTTGCAGCAAAGGCCCGAGCTACTCAACGATCACGCCGAGATTGTGGAGCGGATGCTTGCTCTGCCTGGCTAGCTCTTCGCTACGGTCGCACCTAGTACCCAAGACTAAAATCGCCACTCTTTGTAAGGACAATTCGTTTCCGATGGCCTTTCGATTCTCACTAGCAACGGTGCTTCGCGTCCGCGAAAGTCTGGAGCGAAATGAGGAGCGCGCGCTGCAAAAGATACAGCTCGCGATGGCGCACTTAGCGCATCAGATAGACGAACTCACGAGTAAAATCGTAAAGTTGCATGAAGCGCGGGAAAAGACTTTACAACAGCCGATCTCTGCCAGCCACCTGCACATGTTACTTGAAGATGCTACTTCGGCAGCCGAACAGAAAAAATCACTGATAGAGAATCTGCATCTGCTGGAGCAGCAACGCGATCAGCAGATACTTCGTTATCAAGCAGCTCATCGAGACCGCGAGACCCTGACCGACTTATCCGATAATCAAAAAGACGCATATGAGCAGGATCAACTCAGAGCACAGCAGAGAGTTCTCGACGATATCTTCATGGCACGCCGTCATCAAAGCTAGTCAATCCAGACATCTTCATAGCAAGGCCTCAGCTTATGCGCTGAGGGCTTCATTTCTTTTGTTTGCTCGCCACATTGGCTAGTCAGAAAGCAGTGGCTACCCAGGCATGAAGCTCAAGTAGGCATTCCTTGCCTAGTTGACACGGCAACGTTTGCCCCCCGGCAACACGCATCTGTGTCCATCTAATATGTGTATATCTATAACTCTTTATTAATCAATAGCCTGCCGTCTATCAGATCGCCATTCAAAGAACAATACGCTGGCGCGCAAAGTGCAATAAGGTTGGCGTGCGAATTTCATCCCCAGCATCGAGCTCGGCATTGACTCTGTTAGCACGGGCACAGGCCAATCCGTCTGACAGCCTGTTTCAGGCTCTCCTCGCGAGCGTATCCAATGACGAACCTGTCATTGGCGATGACCCCAGCACGAACACAACGAAGTCCGGTACGACAGAGTTGGAAGCGAAGACGGATTCCGGAATGAGCAATTCGCAGACTGTGGAGCCGCGTACGGCTCAGGCTCGGGATGGTGCTATCGGCAGTACATCCGGGCCTCTGACCACAAGAGCCCCAAACTCAGATGCGAAAATTCAGGACAAAGACGCCGTTTGTCGCGCGGGGGCCGGTTCGTTGCAAGTAGAGAAGGCTCTGGCTGCTTCAACGGTTTCAAAGATCGTTCCTGGTTCACCGAAAATCCGCCACGATTCCGCAATTCCGGTAAGTGCGAATTCGACGGCAAATGCACTAACAACGACCGCCATGCCGATAAGCGGCGTTCCAGTAGCAACTGCGAATGCGGCCAACGTACGACTCATCACACCAATCGCTGAAGCCAGGACTAGCCGTGTTGAACTCGACAGTGCGGCTACAACCAATCGCGTTGTTTCAACTCTTGTGCGAGGCGACGCCAATTTAAGCTCAACCGCGACCACTCCAACAACGTTGCAATGGAAGACAGGGGGTGAGTCGGCAAGCTCGAATTGGAACCCATCTGTTGCGGTGAGTACAAATACGCAGATATCGAAGAGCTTTTCAGGGTTGGGAGCGCAAATTGCATCGACGGACGTTCTATCGCAGTCCATAGCCACCGTTGCCCCGCCCGATCAGACCATCGCCAGCATGTCAGGACCGACGGCATCCAAGGCGGTGGTCACCGCATTGCCGCAGGCGATGGGTATTTCCACCGCACCTGGATTGACGACGAGCGACACAATTGGGTCGTTGGCGTCGAACGTCTCCAGTAGCGCAAGTAGAGGTTTGCCGAAGAGTCAGAATGCAACGGTAGCTGCGGCAACCCAGAGTGGCACGTCCTTCGACAGCAGGGCGGTACATCAGCCGGCCGGAAGTCAGTCTGGTGATAGTTCCAGCAAAGATAACGCACCTGACGGACAATCGAACGCCAGCGCAAGCACCGACAATTTGGCAGCAATCAATCTGTTGCAAGCAATTCCGTCGCAAGCGAATCCTCCGTCCGCTTCCAGCACACCAGATGCATTAAGAGTCCCATCCTTCACGAAACAGTCGGCTCCATCTGCTTCGCAGGTCCCAGTGAATGATCATGGCGCCGATATCTCAAAAGCATCGACTGACTCATCGATGGGAGCGTCCCCGGCAGTCTCACCGATTGCAGCGGAATCTGGCGCAACGATCCTTACGCTCCCGTTTAATTTGCCAACTTCTACCACGGCGATTAAGACCGGTGATGCCGTCCAGAATTCGATCAAGCCCGCGGGTAAGAAGGATATTTCAGGCGCTACGAATGGCAGCGGCTCTGATGCTAAAAGCTCAGGCACCTCGAGCCCAGACAAGAGTTCGGACACTGGTAACTCCTCGCACGATGCATCGGCATCGAATCACATCTCGTCGAGCAATGGCCAGCCGCAGAAAGACACATCCGCGAACACATCTCAGTTGGGAAATACTCCCGCAGCATCCGGAAGCAGTACCTCGCAACAGCAACAGGCATCGGCTTTGCCGGTGGTTTCGCACGATTTGGTAGGAGCGCATACCGGAAGCTCTGTTTCCGACACCCCGGTGCGAACGGTTGATAGCCGAGACGTGCCAATGCATAGCGAGAATATTGATATCCCAGCGACCTCGAACATCGATTCGGCAAAGTTGCTTCAGACAATGAGTGCGTCCGAGATGCGGGTGGGAATGCACTCAAGCGAGTTTGGCAACATATCGATTCGCACTACGATTTCGCAGCAGCAGATGGTAGCGCAGATCTCTGTCGATCACAGCGACCTGAGCCGTGCAATCTCGTCTCATCTTGACTCGGTGCAGAGCAGGCTCGGAGCTGAACACGGGCTCAATGCCTCGATCGAAATCAACAGCCAGGGAACTTCGTCAGCGGCTGACTCTGGACAGTCATCGCCAAGGCAGCAGATGGAGGCTTCGTTCTCGAACCACATGCGCAACGGTATGGATGCGGAAGAGCCGGGCAGAACAGCGGAAGCTGCACTTGCCGTAAATGCGAACAACGGAAACCGCTTGGATATTCGAGCGTAAGTCGAAATTGCACTACGAAAGGAAACAGGGATGAACATTCAAGGATTCCATCCGGCAATCACTGCTCCAGTGCAGGGGCAAAGCGCCAGTGCCACGAGCACCAAAGCGCAGGCAAATTCGGCATCGAGTGGCGCTACGAGTGGGACGTCGGGCGGCAACTCCAGTACAGACAGCACGTCGGCGAGCAGCCTTCAGGAGACGTTTCTGAACCTGCTGGTGACCGAGCTGCAAAATCAAGACCCGACTTCGCCTGTCGATCCTACGCAGATGGTCGGCCAACTCGTCTCACTCAACCAGCTGGATCAGTTGATCTCTATCAACTCCACATTGTCGAGTTTGACATCGTCATCGACATCGACTTCCGATCCCACGAGTTCTGTGAGAGGCGCAGCTGCGACGGCTACGCATGGAGCAGGTACGACCTCATCCAACACGAGCTCCGCAGCGGTAGCGGCTGCTCTCAACCAACTTCAACCGGCAACTACCGGCAGTGCAGGTATGGCCGGCCTGATGAATCTGTACGGCAACATCGGGGCTTCGGCCCAGACATCCAATTCGAATTTCACTGGAGGCAGGTAATGGCGTCTTTTGATATCCCCCTCTCTGGCCTGGAAGCAAACTCGTCCTGGCTCAACACGATTTCCAACAACCTCGCAAACCTCAACACCGACGGCTTCAAAGATCAGACCGTCAGCTTTGGCGACATCTTCAACGGCATGCAGGGAGCCTCGGGCAACGGCGATCCGATCCAGATCGGATCGGGAGTGCGCATCGGAGCCACGACATCTAATTTCTCTGACGGCACGTTGAACTCGACGGGCGTATCGTCGAACATGGCTCTGCAGGGCAATGGATTCTTTGTGGTGCAGGCGAGCAATGGGCAGACCAGCTTTACTCGTTCAGGTGACTTCACCACGAACTCTTTTGGACAGTTGATCACTCCGTCCGGACAAATGGTGATGGGCTATCCCGCGGTGAATGGTGTTGTGAGTTCAGGAGCGGCGCTCGCGCCGATCTCTGTGAATCAGCAGGGTACGCTGCCTGGTTCTCCGACCTCAAGCTTTCAGACCACAACGAATCTGAGCTCCGGTGCTGCAGTCGGTGATACCTACAGCACTCCGATCACCATCTATGATTCGGTGGGAACGCCGCAGACTCTCACCATTCAGTACACCAACACCGGCACCAATACGTGGGATTACAACATCACGCTGCCCGCTTCCGCGACCGGCGGCACGGCGCCGACCACAGTCTCTACCGGCACCATGACGTTTGACTCCTCGGGCAATCTGACATCGCCTTCAGGATCGGTTGCCGGCATCAACATCACCGGCCTTGCAGATGGGGCTGCTCCGATGAACCTCACGTGGAACTTGAAGGGTTCCGATGGAAACTCAAGCATCACACGGCAGGATCTGGTAAGCGGGACCAGCGCAATCAACCAAGATGGTTTTGGCGCAGGCACGCTGACGGGATATTCGGTTGCTCCGGATGGAACAGTCGAAGGGCAGTTCAGCAACAACCAGACGCGTGCACTTGGCCAGGTCGCAGTTGCAAGCTTTGGCAATGTGCAGGGGCTGGTGCAAAACAGCGCCGGCGACTACACGCCGACGACCGCTTCAGGAGCCGCTGTTATCGGGCAGGCTGGCGCGGGCGGCAACGGCACGATTACGGGGTCATCGGTTGAGGCTTCGAACGTGAATCTCTCCACCGAGTTTGCCAACATGATCGTCGCACAGCAGGGATACGAAGCCAATGCCAAGGCTCTGACGACCTTTGATCAGATCTCGCAGGCGACGATCCAGCTTGTGAGCTAGCTGCCGGAGCGCATGAGTTCTTAACTTACGATTAGAAGCTTCCGCCGGGTGCAGGTCCGGCCCGGCGGAAGATGCTTTATCAGCCGTCGATTCTCATGGCGATCTCACTCGCTTAGGGCATCGAAAGGCTGCTCCTTGCCTACCCATAAATATCGATAAAACAATAGCTTACAAAAAATTTGAGCTGAAAATTCCAAACTGTAGCCGAGGCGCTCAGTTCGGCCCATGGATTGCATTTACCTGCGAGCAATCGCCCATCACCACCATCGTACCCAGGCTGACGCTGTGGTCTGTCTGTGCACATGGATTATCTATCGGGCAAGGGCGCGTGAGGATCCATGAGTTCCGCAGCACACAACTTCGAAGAGAAACCAGCGCATACACAAGGCGTGAGCAGCGCGCAGAGCGATCCGCTCGACAACATGCTCTGGCTGCCTTGCACCCTAAGCCTGGATGTACCGGTGGTGCGGTTTACTGTTGGCGATTTGCTCTTGCTGAATACAGGATCGATCGTCGAGACAGCTTGCCACCACACCAGCGATATTCCGTTACGCGTCAATCAATTGCTGATTGGATGGACTGAGTTTGAAGCTGTCGGCGACCGCCTCGCGGTAAGGATCACGAGTCAGGCATGACGACAAGGAACACAAAACGGCGTGCGGCGTGGGCGGACTCAGGTCCACATGGTCTTTCGGATGTCCGGCAGACTGCGCCCTCGCCTGACTCTTTTCAAGCTTCGCTCAATCGTATTGCCGATGATCTTGCGAGGAAGAATCACGAGAGAAAGGATCATGCGAGGAAGCTCCGACCGCTTTCGCCTCAGCCAACACCAACCAGTCCCTGGGTCAACCGGCATCGCTCATCGCGGCTTCCTCTCGCAGACCGAATAGTTGCGTGGCTGCGTGCCCAGCGGGCGCTCTCGTCGGAAAGAAAATTGCAGAATTTAAGCCCTGCGTCTACGGATCGACCTCAGTATATAGGCCTGGAAACAAGGGTGCAGTTCAGGAGAAACGCAGGCATGGTCGGGCAGCTTCTGTCCTGGGTTCAAGCGCGATACAAGATGTCGGCAACGAAACGGCTGCGAGTAGCAGAGGTCGCATCGCTGGGCGACAAACGCTTCGTTGCGCTTGTCAGCGTCGAAGGCCGGGAGTTTTTGATTGGGGGCGGCGCATCGGGCGTTTCGTTATTGACTCCGTTGCGTGGAGAGGTTGATGTACTGCCCGCTCATTCGCAGCAACTGCAAGGCGCAGGGGAGTGCGAATGAGCCTCCGCAGTGTTTTCCGAGGGATGGCGATCTTGTCCACCATCGCCCTCGCAGCTACCGCGCCAGTGAGCGCACAAGGCGATTTGACCTTCCTGCATGCAGCAGCGCCAAGAGACATTGTGGCGGCCCCCACAAACTCGGCCGCTCCAGGCACCTCGCTTGGAGATCGCATCGATGTGCCTTTATCCATCAACGATTCCGAACCCGCTCCCACAGCAGCGTCGATGCCGTTAGCGATTGGAGGAACACTTCAAACGCCGGGCGGCGCGGTGCCATGGTCCATCGTCGTCATGCTTACGACGCTGACACTGATCCCGACGATCCTCTTGTGCATGACTCCGTTTGCACGCCTGCTCATCGTCTTTCATTTTCTGCGTCAAGCGCTGGGCCTGCAAACCACACCTACCAATCAGACGCTCATCGGCCTCTCGCTTATTCTTACGTTCTTTCTCATGCAGCCGGTCGCATCGAAAATCTACGATGCCTCCGTCGTGCCCATGCAGGCGGGAAAGATCACAGCCATAGAGGCTCTCGGGCGCGCGGAAGATCCCATGCGACAGTTCATGGTGCATTATGTGCGCGAGAAGGACGTCGCGCTGTTCGTCGAACTCGCAAAGGAGCCTACGCCGGCCTCTCCCGCCGACTTGTCGATGCGCGTGCTGGTGCCCGCATACATCCTATCGGAGCTCAAGGCAGGCTTTCAGATCGGAACAGTACTGTTCCTTCCGTTTCTCATTGTCGACATCGTCGTAGCATCCATTACTACATCGGTCGGCATGCTGCAGTTGCCTCCGGTAGTTATCTCAACCCCCCTGAAATTACTTCTTTTTTTGATGGTGGATGGCTGGCACTTACTAATCGGTTCCCTGATGAGGAGTTTTCAATAGCGCCATGGACGTAGATCAGATCGTATTGTTAGGGCGAATGATGTTACAGGAAGTGATGATCCTGGCTGGTCCATTGCTGGGCATAGCCGTCGTCGTCAGCCTGCTTGTCAACATCATCCAGGTACTTACTTCGCTACAGGACAATACCGTCTCCACAGTAACGCGACTTATGGCAACAGGAACTGCTCTCTTTTTTATGATGCCCTGGATGTGGCGTCACCTGTCGACCTATACGCTATCGGTGCTATCTGATTTTCATGGGTATCTCAAATGACCGGGCTACCTCTCATCACGATCATCACAGCGCTGCTGACGATCAGCGTGCGGCTCTCGGGACTGATGCTCTTCGCGCCGTTCTTTGGCAGCATTTCGATTCCTGCCCGAGTGAAGGCAGGCCTGGTGCTCGCTCTCACGCTGTTGCTGTTTCCCGCGGTTGGAAAGGGAATTGGCAGCTACTCCATGGCCGATTGGCCACTGCTGATCATCACCGAATTTCTAATCGGCGTCGGCATGGGGCTGGCAACCAATCTCGTCTTTGAAGCTATTCAGCTGGCGGGGTCGATGCTCAGTGTACAGATGGGCTACTCGCTTGCCAACATCCTCGATCCGCAAACGCAGGTGGATACAACAGTCATCCAGCTCTTCTATCAGAGCATCGTCATGCTGCTTTTTCTCCGCATGGACGTTCACTATTGGATTCTCCGCGCCATCACCAACAGCTTTGTGTACATGCCGCCGGGCACAACTCATCTCAGCAGCCTATTCACATTCTCCGTTCTCAATACAGGCGGCGAACTCTTTGGCCTGGGTGTGCAAATCGCCGCACCTGTTCTATCGGCAACTCTGGTTGCAGACATTGTCCTAGGGCTGCTTGCCAAGGCCTCGCCGCAGATCCCAGTAATGGTGATTGGCCCTGCAATCAAGAGCATTCTTGGCATCCTCATCCTGATCGCAACCCTGAAGTATTGGCCAGATCTCTTTCATAACCTCTTTGTGAAATCTGTGGCGGAGGGCGAGCGCATCCTCCACATCGCGCGATAAAAACCATGGCTGATTCCAACAAAACAGAGCAGGCAACACCCCAGCACCGGCAAAAGGCGCGCAAGCAGGGACAGGTCACTCGATCCCGCGAACTCTCCAGCGCTCTGTCTCTGTTTGCGGTCGCAGGTGCATCCGGTTACATGGCTCGCTCCGGTGCAGATCGCTGGACGGATTTCTTTCGCAACACCCTGGATTCCGCCAACACGGACGTGATCACATCCAATGGCCCACTGCTCTTCTGGACTAGTGTTGAAGCGCTCCGCTGGGTAACTCCGATCATGCTAAGCGCCTTGGTCGTCTCACTGGCTGCGGGCTTTGCCCAGGGAGGATTTGTATTCGCGGCTGAGGCCCTGTCCTTCAAGTTCGAGCGCCTGAGCCCTGTATCCAAACTCAAGCAGTTGTTCTCGCCGGCGGGACTTAGCAACATTCTTAAATCGCTGTTGCCATTCGCTGCGATCGCATGGCTGGGATACGCATGCATTCAAAGCCACTGGTCCCAGATCCTGACCAGTTCCTATTCCGATCCGCGGGTGTTTGTGCGGCTCGTGGGCGACATGCTCTTTGAGGTTAGCTGGAAGTCCGGACTGGTTCTGCTCGTATGGGCAGCGGTCGACTATCTGCTGCTGTGGCGGAAGAGCGAAAGCGACCTCAAGATGAGCAAGCAGGAAATTCGCGAGGAGATGAAAGAGACAGATGGCAATCCTGCGAGTAAGGCTAGGATTCGTAAGATGCAGCGCCAGGCTCGCCGCAGGCAGATGATCAAGGCCGCCGAAACGGCAACTGTAGTTATTACCAACCCGACGCATTACGCAGTGGCGCTGCAGTTCGAGCCCAAGATGGCCGCTCCTATCGTAGTCGCAAAAGGGCTCGACCTGCTTGCTGCCCAGATCAAGGAGATCGCACGAGATCGCGGCATCCCAATCATGGAAAACAAGCCCCTGGCGCGGGCTTTGTACAAGAGTGTCGAGGTGGGTGACGCGATTCCATCGGCGCTGTACCACGCAGTCGCCGAGATTCTCGTAATGGTCTACAAGGCGCAGGAAGAAGTGAGACGCCGTGATGCTCAAAGAAGAGCGGCTGCTGTAAACATGTCAGGACAAGTGAGATTCCAGTGAAGAAAAAACAAGGACTCCTAGCCACTTTGCGCGCCTCCTCCGATTGGTTCATCCCAACGGGAGCGGTTGCGTTGGTATTTGTGATGCTGGTGCCATTGCCCAGCTTCGTTCTTGACCTGCTGCTCACTATGAGCATCACGGCATCGGTTCTGGTGCTGCTGACCGCAATTCAAATTCTGCGTCCCGTGCAGTTTTCTGTTTTTCCAAGCCTCATTCTGCTGTTGACGCTGATGCGGTTGTCGTTGGATCTTGCGAGCACGCGCCGTATTTTGCTACACGGCAATGAGGGATCTTCCGCTGCGGGAAAGGTGATTGAAGCCTTTGGACAATTTGTGGTTGGTGGCAATTACATTGTCGGTTTCGTCATCTTTCTCGCTCTGATCGCGATTCAATACCTGGTTGTCAGCCATGGCGCTGTACGCACCGCGGAAGTAACTGCCCGTTTCACGCTCGATGCAATGCCAGGCAAGCAGATGGCCATCGATTCCGATCTCAATACAGGCCTGATCAATGCCGATCAGGCAAGGCAGCGCCGAGAGATGGTCGCTCGCGAAGCGGAGTTCTGCGGCTCGATGGACGGTGCCGCCCGCTTCAGCCAGAGAGATTCACTGGCCACGATTCTCATCATGGCCATCAACATCGTAGCTGGCTTTCTCATCGGTGTATTTCAGCAGGGTGTCCCGTTTCAGCAGGCGCTTAAAACTTACACCATCCTCACGGTGGGTGATGGACTGGTTTCAATCATTCCGTCGCTTCTGGTATCGGTGGCGGGCGGCATCGTCGTCACGCGAGCGGGGTCCGATTATTCTCTCGGCTCGGACATCGGCAAGCAGATGTTCAAGACGGCCCGGCCGCTGTGGATCGTGAGTGGAGTGCTGGTGGCACTGGCGTTCATTCCAGGAATGCCGAAGATATCGTTCCTGGCATCGGGCGGAATCATGATGTTTATCGCCTGGAAGATGAAGGCTGCGACCGATGTGGAGGCCGCAGCAGCAGCAAAGACAGCCGCAGCGAAGACCGGAGCGCCAGGCACGCCAGCGATCGATCCGATGGACGCCGTGCTAAAGCTGGATGAACTCATGCTCGAAGTGGGCATCGGCCTGGTTCCGCTGGTGGATGCCAAACAAGGTGGACAGCTGCTCGCAAGAGTGAAATCGCTGCGCAAGAATCTGGCTCAGCAGCTTGGGTTCCTGGTTCCTTCCATTCACATCACGGACAATCTTTCACTCAAGGAAAGAGAGTATGTGGTGTATCTTCGCGGCGTGGAAATTGCACGCTGGGAGATGAAGCGCGACCGGCTTCTGGCAGTCAATTCCAATCCTAAGCCTGGAGATATTCCCGGCCAGGAAACCAGAGAGCCGGCATTCAATTCTCCTGCAAAGTGGATTACTCCCGACCTTCAGGCTCAGGCCATCGCCGCTGGATATGCGGTCGTTGACCATACTTCGGTTCTTGCGGCGCATCTAGTTGAGCTGATCAAGCAGAACGCGCATGACCTGCTGACCCGTCAGGAAACCAAGAGGCTCATCGACAGGCTATCCGACTCTCATCCCAAGCTGATCGAAGAACTGATGCCCAAGCTCATGAGTCTCGGCGAAGTGCAAAAGGTGCTACAGCAGCTGTTGCGAGAGCAGGTATCGATACGTGATATGGGCACGATACTCGAAGCGCTGGTTGAGACGGCGGCGGTCAACAAGAATCCGGTGGTGCTCGTTGAGGCAACGCGTCATTCGCTTGGGCGTGCTCTGATCCGTCCTCTCCTCAATGATCAAGGGCAGCTTAAGGTCGTAACTCTGGATAGCTCGCTTGAAGAAGAATGTGCACGCACATCGTCCCAGCAATCGCAGATATTCTCCGGCAGTGCGCTGCAGATATCCGTTGCCCATCGGATACTAGAAGGACTGCGCGGCATGCTTGGCGATCAGGTGACGATGGCGCCTCCAGTGCTGCTTTGTTCCTCGCCGGGCAGATTCTACCTGCGAAGACTGCTCGAGCCTTTTATTCCCAAGGTCGTGGTGATCTCTCCATCGGAAATACCGCCCATGACGCAAGTGCAATCGCTGGGGTCGGTTCGATGAGGAAGCTTGAATTATTCGCGCTGAACGAGGTGAAGCAATGTCGCTAGCGGAAGCGGCTTACAAAACGAGCGCTGCTGCAGAAGACTATCGCAATGAGCTTGTGATGGAGGAGCTGTCGCAGGTCTACTATATCGCCGCGCGTATTCGCGAGCGGTTGCCGCAACAGATCGACCTGGAGGATCTGGTGAGTGCGGGTGTGGTTGGACTGATCGAGGCGTCGCAGAACTTCGACAGTTCAAAGAACATTCAATTCAAGGCCTTCGCCAAGTTCCGGATTCGAGGCGCGATCGTGGACAGCCTGCGCGAATCGGACTGGGGCTCTCGCTCGCTGCGTCGCCGGGGAAGGGAAATAGCGGAAGCCACCGCAACCCTCGAGGCCAAGCTCGGGCGCACTCCAGTCGAGGCGGAGATAGCGGCTGAGATGCAGGTCGAGACAAGCTATCTGCAAAAGATTGTGGCACAGATTGACGGGCTCCATCTTGCTGGCCAGCAGGCGGCTGTCTCAAACGATCGCACCGACCTGCTCGATGTGATCGAGTCCGCGGCAAATGTGGATGATCCCGATCCATTTGACCTCTGCCTCGAAGGCGAAGTGAAGGCTCATCTTGCTGAAGCAATCTCAAAGTTGAGTGAAAGAGAGCAGCTGATTCTTTCTCTCTATTATCGGGAAGAGCTCACGATGAAAGAGATTTCTGAAGTGGTAGGCGTAGCGCTTTCACGCGTGTCGCAAATACGGCAGGCATGTATCAACAAACTCAGAGTGTCGCTCGGCCACATGCAGGAACGTCCCACGGCAGGCGCGGTCTCAACAGGAGGACGTCTTGAACGGGCTTAGTCAAGCAGAAATGGAAGCTATTGTGAATGCCTCACGGCAAGCTTCGCCTCGCAAGGGAAGCGAGAAACAGCGGACCGTTCAGGTCTGCAATTTCAGGTCGGCGGGGCGCTTGTCCAACGAGAACGCTCGCGCTCTTACCGCCATCTTCGAGACCTTTGCCCGGCGCCTGGCGACAAGTCTCGACGCATACCTAGGCACAGGTCTTGACGTAAAGCTGAATTCCCTTGATCAGGCTCCTATCAAGGAGCATGTGGCGAGCGTTACTCCGCTCAGCTACATTGTGCCGTTGAATTTTTCTACTGCGTCGAGCACGATGATCGTGCAGTGCGACATTGGGATTGTCTTTCCGATCATAGAACTGCTTCTCGGCGGAACTGGTATGACTGTGAGCGATCCCCGCGATCTATCGGAGATCGAAGAAGAGATCATGCAGGACATAACGTCGCTTGTGGCGCGGCAATCCGAGCACTCCTGGCACCTGCCGCCCGTGTCGCTTGTCGCAAGCCGCCGCATCAAACCGTCGCAGATGGCCCAGTATTGCGCAGCCAACGAAAAACTGACCCTGGCTAAGTTCGAGATTGAGATTGCCGGAACCTCCGGGTTGCTACAACTGGTGTTTCCTGCATCGTTCATCAGTTTGCTGCTCAATCAGATCAAGCAGCAAGAGCCGCGGCAAAAGAGTGGACTGCGCCACTTTCCCACACCCAGCATCCGCGAGCGCATCATCGATTGCGACTTCACGCTGGCGGCCAGCCTTCCTAATTTGAAAGTAGCGGTACGCGACTTGATTACGCTGCAAAAAGGTTGCGTTCTCAAGCTGCGTGCTCCTGTGCGGAAGCCGGGAGTGTTATCTGTCGAGGGCCAGGGCTTATTTGAGGCAATGCCAGTCAGAAATGGCACGCAAAAGGCGGCACAACTCGGTGACCGCGTTCCACGTACAAGCTGGGAAGGAGAATAATCATCATGGACAATCGAAACAATCATGAGGCCGCACGCGGAGTAGCCGCAGCATTTGCCGAGTCTTTTGGAAAGTCGCTGAGCCAATCGATCGGCAGCCCTTGGAGCCTCGCCATTCTTGACAATCCCGATCTCACTACGCGGCAGGGCCAGTCGGTTCATTTCCGGCTGACGATGGATGGCGCGCTGCGAGGAGACTGCTTCGTTGAGTTCTACGAACCCTATGTGGCAGAGCTTGGATCGAAAATTCTCGGAGAGGGAACGTCCGATTACAGCGCAAGGCACAAAGATGCGCTGGCGAAGGCCATCATTGCAGCGATGCCCGCTGTAAGCGCATCCCTGTCAGGGCAGGCGGGTGCCGTAAGCATTCAGGTCAACCCAGTCGAGGGTCTAGCTTTTGGAGGCATGTTTGTTGTTCCGCTTTCAGCCGCCGGAAGCACCGGTGAAGAGCTGCCCATCATGCTCTATTTCGATGCGCCTTTACTGGCTGCGTTGAATGCGCAACGCTCGGCGAGCGATTCAGGCCAGGGAGATGCGCGCGCCTTCGATGCCTCCAATTTGAAGCTCGTGATGGATGTGGAACTCAATGTTTCGCTTCGATTCGGCCAGCGCCAATTGCCACTGCGCGAGGTGCTCGGTCTGGCAAGCGGTTCTGTCGTGGAGTTGGATCGCGAAGTCGACGAACCGGTTGAACTGCTTCTTGACGGCAAGGTAATCGCCCGCGGAGAAGCTGTGATCGTCGACGGCAACTACGGTTTGCGGGTCACGGAAATTCCGCAGCCCATCGCATCTCATTTTGTTCGCCGCTAACACAAGGATCGGATCTCGATGAAAATCTCAATTGCCTCTCTCTTCTCAACTGCAGGCCGCACCCTGAAAGCGATGCACGCTCCCTGTGCCCATCCGGCCTGCCCAAATACGCTGATCATGCGGACTGTCGGACAGAGCCAGGTTGGGATCCGGGTAGGTTCGCAGTGGTACTGCAGTCTGGATTGCTTTGCAGGCGGCACGCGAGCGTATTTTACGAAGGCTTCGAGCGGCCGCGTGCTCGAGATGCCTCACAGTCCGCGCATGCCCATCGGCCTGGTGATGCTTTCAAAGGGTTATCTCACGGATGCTCAGCTTCGCGCTGCCATGGCGCAGAGTCAATTGCATGGCGAAGAGTTGGAACGTACGCTTCTCCGTCTTGGCCTCGCGAATGAAGGTCAGCTGGCGGCGGCGAAAGCTGCGCAATGGGGGCATCCGGTATTTGCGCAGGATGGCGGCTGTCAGCCTGTTGAAGCCGACATTCCCCCGACTTTGCTGCGGTGGAACTCGGCAGTGCCGCTCCATTATTCGATCAAGGCAAAGCGTGTACTGCTAGGCTTTGTCGATCGCGTAGAGCATAGCCTTCTCGATTCGATCGAGCAGATCACAGGCTGCAGAGTCGATCCATGTTTCATTACTCCTACGAAATTCACAGAGCAAATGGCCCTCTTGAGCAATGGGCAAGATTACGAAGAGGCCGTCCTGACCGATAGCCTCACTCCGTCGCAGATGTCTAAAACGATGGCAGCCTTTGCTGTTGAAATCTCGGCGACGGAGGCCGCCTTCGCTCAGAGCCGCAGCTTTCTGTGGGCGAGATTGTCCGGCCGCCGGCGGAAAGTCGATCTGCTTTTCCGCTGTGCGGGCGCCTCGGGCACTGAAAAGAACGAGAATTTTTCCTATTTAAGAGAAAACATTAGCTGAAAGCACTGAAACAATTGCCGCCACCTGCCGATAGTAGTGCGAGGTGGTGGCATAGTGCTCAAGAGGATCGAATTCCCAGCGTTCGCCGCGTTCAACCCGGTTGCGATGTATCAGCCCTCGCCGTTTGAGGTCGCCCAGGAACCGCCACCGGTCCCGGTTTTGCCGGAGACTCTTCTTCTTCTTGAGCTGGAAGCGCAGGAGCGATGCATCGACCTGCGGAGAGTCTCGCGTATCGTCCTGGCCGATCTGGGAGCGACCATGCAGGTTCTGCGGCTATCCGCTCGTGAATTGAGCGATTTCGATGGGCCCGTGAGAATCGAAGACTGCATCTCCGAACTGGGTATCTGGCCTTGCATAGAGGCGATGACGGCCGAGACCTCGTCTCAAGATATTCGCTATGCGGCAATCAACAATTTCTGGCGCCACTCGCGAGACGTAGCGCAGCACGCCAGGCTCATTGCCGAAGAGATGCTGGAAGTGAATCCGGATCAGGCATATATGGCCGGGCTGCTTCACGAGATTGCCTCGCTGCCGGCCTTGCTTGGATGGAGAGATCGCTGGCTCGAGGAATCGTCGTACAACGCACCGAATCTTGTGGCGCGATGGTCTCTTCCGCGTTTCGTCGCGGAGTTCTTCAACGAAGGTCACTCTGGTGCCTCTTCTGCTTCCTGGCCTGAAATCGTAAGAATGGCACATCGGCTTTCTGTCCAGTCGTGCATCCATCCGGTTGCGGCGCAGGAGAATCGTTCCATGGTTTATGCGGGTTTGATTGCTACGGCCATGTAATTCGGGTGGCGGCATCACCTGGCTTTTTGCGGCCTCACGGATTGTCTTCCCATGAGGAAAATGAGGGCGATTGAAATCGCGATCCTCATAGTCGCGGAGCTTCTCATCATTCCCTCATGAATAGCCCGTCAACCTGGCTTCTGAGCACCTAATTCCGACATTTTTGGGCAAAGTTTGCCTACCTGGATTGGCACGCCAGATGCATTGTCCTAGGCCAGAGGCTCCCCTATGGACAGTGGATACTACGCCGCATGTACGGCTCTGGTTGCGCGTACTCAGGCGTTGGATACGATTGCCAACAACCTGGCCAATACCAGCACCAATGGATTTCGCGCTGAGCGCAATGTCTTCAGCTCCGTTCTGCAGGCAGCCGGCGATGCTTCCAGTTCGCCATTGAATGAGGCCATCAACAACTTTGGCATTCTCAGCGGAACGACGATGGACAGGAGCGAAGGCTCTTTGCAGAAGACCGGCAACGATCTCGATCTTGCCGTTGAGGGCGCGGGATTCTTTACCGTTCAAACCGCGAATGGCGTCAGGTACACGCGCAATGGCAACTTTACAGTTTCGTCCAAAGGGCAACTAACCACTTCTACCGGCGATGAAGTTATGGGCGACAGGGGTCCGATCACTTTGCTGCCGGGCCATATTTCGATTAGCCCCGACGGAACAATCTCATCGCGTGGAGCGGTCGCGGGCAAGATCAAGCTCGTGAAGTTTTCCTCGGATACGTTGCTGACCAATGCCGGCAACACCTATTACTCCGCTCCGGAAGACAAAGCGACTGACGATACTGAATCGACCGTGCGGCAGGGCGTTTTGGAAGGCTCCAACGTCAATCCCGTTACCAGCATGGTTGAGCTGATCTCGGCGCAGCGCTCGGCCGAGATGATGCAGCGCGCGCTATCCATGTTTAACTCCGAAATCGACAAGACAGCAACCCAGGAACTGCCCAAGCTTGGGTAGTCATACGGCTGAGCCGCAGGGCTCAAGGAGATAGCTCATGTTTCACGCACTGTACACGGCCGCCAGCGGAATGACCGCACAGCAGCTTAACCTGGATAACATCGCGAACAACCTGGCTAACTCCAGCACCGCTGGTTTTCAGTCGCGCCGTGTGCAGTTTTCCGATCTTCTGTATCAAAGCGCAGTGATGCCTGGCGCTGCGGCCACGCAGCAGACAACTGTTTCGTCGGGACTGCAGGTTGGCCTCGGTACGAGGCCCGGCAACACGGAGATCGTTCAGACTCAGGGCGACCTAAGCAGCACAGGCAACCCTCTTGATATGGCGATTCAAGGCACAGGCTTCTTTCAGATCCTGCTGCCCAACAATCAGATTGGATACACGCGCGCCGGATCGTTCCAAACGGATGCACAGGGCAATCTGGTCACTGCCAACGGCAACGCTTTTCAGCCTGCGATTACGATTCCGCCCAACGCAACCAACATTACGGTAGGTAGCGACGGCACGGTGAGTGTTACGCTCCCCGGCCAAACCCAGGCCGCGCAGGTCGGCGTCATCCAGCTTGCAAGTTTTGCCAATCCTGGCGGCTTGAACAGCGTCGGCAACAACATCTATCTGGCGACAACCGCCTCGGGCGACCCTGTCGTTGGTACGCCTGGAGGAACCGACGGTCTGGGCACGATTCAGCAGGGCATGCTGGAGCAGGCAAACGTGAACATCGTCGATGAGTTCGTCAACATGATCCTCGCGCAGCGCTCCTATGAATCGAACTCGCGCGTCATCAAGGCTGCCGACGAAATGCTGCAAGGCCTGAATCAACTGGCGCAGTAAGGTGATTGGCACCATGACGAAATTTCAATCGATCGCGATGTGGATTGCGTGCGCTGCGGTGGCTCTGCCCGCCGCACACGCAGCTGGCCGCGTTGCGATTGAGACAGATCGCATAGCCTCCGCTATCACTCGCGCAGGCTTGCCGGTATCGGCGCATCAGGTCACTCTGTTGTCGGACGTCGAAGCGGCGACAGGCGCGCCTGCACTCAAGGTTGAGTCGATGCAGCGCGCAGGCGATGGCCGCACCATGGTCCGGCTGAGTTGCGCGGCCGCTGAAGAGTGCCTGCCATTTTATGTGGCAATTCGTGGCAATGACGATGTCAGGAAGTTACAGGATCTGAATAGCCCGATAGAGCAAACAAAGCCCACCGGGAAAGCAATCGTCATGCGCTCCGGATCACAAGCTACCTTGCTGCTGGATGGCGATCGAATTCATATTCAGCTTGCTGTGGTCTGTCTGGAAAGTGGCGGCGTTGGGCAGGCAATTCGCGTCTCAGGCAAAGATCGCAAGATGGTCTATCGCGCTGAAATCGTCGATGGAACGACCTTGAGAGGCAGGCTCTGAAATGAGGAAGGGAATGAAACGAATTCGGTGGAGTCTGCCAGTTGCAATTCTGCTTGCGGTAACAGTTCTGCAGGCCGGAGCGATCAGTCTTAAGAAGAAGAAGGTAGATGCTGCCCAGTTGAGAACTGAGTACCTGGCCAAGCTTCAAGAGAAGGACACGCAAGTCCCAACTAGCCGCACAGTCGGAAGCCTGTGGGTTCCCGGCGGCTCAACCAGTGACCTCTCCACCGACTTCAAAGCTCAAAAGCTGAATGACACGATCGTTGTCCTGGTTGCTGTTCAGACCACTGCGGCGCAATCGGGAAACTCCAGCTATCAGCGAACATTCCAGACCAGCTCCGGCATTACGGGCCTGCCCGGTGACCTCAAGACCACCGGCTTGAATTCGCTCTTCAACGCCAACTCGGCTACCGCGCTCAAGGGACAGGGAGCTACCAGCTCAAACACCGCTTTCTCGACAGCATTGACCGGCCAGGTCATAGCTGTGTTACCGAGCGGCAATCTCGTGATCGAAGCGCAGCGCAAGATCTTCATGAACAACCAGCATGAAGACGTCACCATTCGCGGCGTGGTGCGCCCGGCGGACATCGGCTCGAACAACACTATATCTTCGGCTTCGCTCAGCAATCTTGAGATCGAGCTCAAGGGCAAGGGCATCATCAGCGATGCCACTCGTCCCCTTAACCCCATCACCAAGGCGATCCTGTGGCTTTTCGGATTTTGATCATGAAACAGAAGCTCATATTCACAACCTCGACTCGTCGCATCGCCTCGCGTGCCGCCGCCCTCTTTGTGGCCGGTTCATTGCTGCTGCAATCCAGCGGTATAGCCGAGGCCAATCGTCAGGTTCTGGTGCGCGACATTACCAGCGTCGAGGGTATTCGCGACAATATGCTCGTCGGTTATGGACTGGTGGTTGGCCTGAGTGGCACAGGCGACCGCCAGCAGACTATTTTTACGGTGCAGACGCTTGCCAACGCCATGCAGAAGATGGGTGTGCTCATCTCTCCCACCTCAGTTGTCGTCAAGAACGTCGCGGCCGTCTTCATCACCGCGTCTCTGCCGCCGTTTGCGCGGCCCGGCGCAAAAATGGATGTGACAGTTTCTTCCGTCGGCGACGCCAAGAGTCTGG
This sequence comes from Acidobacteriaceae bacterium, assembly GCA_036271955.1. Lineage (GTDB taxonomy): Bacteria > Acidobacteriota > Terriglobia > Terriglobales > Acidobacteriaceae > Acidicapsa. The sequence continues at coordinate 21,164 of DATAZR010000191.1, read as the reverse complement.
AAGGTGGAGTGTTGCTGATGAGCGCACTGCATGGCCCGGATGGGCAGGTGTATGCCGAGGCGCAGGGCCCGCTGGTGCTGGGTGGGTACTCCGCAGGCTCGGGCGCCAATGGCAAACAGGTGAATGCAACCACTGTCGGCATCATTCCCGCTGGCGCCATTATCGAACGCGACACTTCGGTCGATCTCAGCGGCTTCAAGACTGTTTCGCTATTACTGCGCAATCCCGACTTCACTACTGCGACCTCCATTGCAGATGCTGTCAATGGCGAGTTTCACAGGCCAGTGGCCTCTGCGCTCGACAGCAGTCGGGTTGATGTCAACGTAGCCGAAGCCTCCGCGAAATCCGTGCCTGTCCTGATTTCGCGGGTTCAGAACCTGGCCCTGAGTGTTCGTACGCCGGCCAAGATCGTCATCAACGAGCGCACCGGGACCATCGTCATGGGTGGCGATGTCAAGCTCTCTCCTGTCTCGGTCATCCATGGCAGCCTTTCGATTCAGGTAGTCACGCACTACGAGGTGTCGCAGCCTACCGTTGCTCCATTCAAGGGCAATGCTGGAAAAGCTGTGGTAGTGCCGCAAACAACAGTCAATGTCAACGATCCTCCCGCCCAGTCGATGCGCCTAGACGAAGGCGCGAATGTGGATGAACTGGTAGCCGGCCTGCACGCCATTGGCACTACCGCTCGCGATGTGGTCGCCATACTTCAGGCCATCAAAGCTGAGGGTGGAATGCAGGCCGAGTTGGAGGTGCAGTAATGGCAACGAGCACAGGTTTTGGTTCCCTCAACACGCAGTCAAGCCTCCTGGCGTCGAATCAGGATCGCCTTCTCCAGGGTGTGAAATCCGCCACGAAAGCCAATGACAGCGCCAAAATCGACAAGGGTGCACGGGATTTTGAGGCTGTCCTGGTGGGTAGCTGGCTGCAGCAGGCCGAGCAGTCGTTTGCCACCGTGCCCGGAGCCGATGACGACGAAAACGCCGGCACGCGTGATCAGGTGATGAGCTATGGGGTGCAATCTTTGGCAACATCACTTGCTGCTTCTGGAGGTTTGGGTATCGGTACAATGATTGCCAAGGCTATGCACGCCAGAGCCGACAAGGAAAGCGGACAGGCAGCACAGCCGCCTGAGCCCGCACCCAGAAAAGTAACTACGGAAAAGAGCGCGAATCACACTGAAATTTAGCGCCCGACGTGCCGATAGTACAAACGGTCAAGAACAGGAAGGTCGAATATGAGAGTCGGTCTATACAACTCCACAGCAAGTGAGTTGTCCAGCGAGCTAAGTTCGCAGCAGGTAAGCGCACAGAACGCCGCGAAGTCGGGCAACGCCTCGCAGGAAGACCGCGCCACGCTGACGTCGGATTCGACCTCCGTCAGTTCGCTGGTCGGTAAGGCTCTGGAATCCCCGGAAGTTCGCCAGGATAAGGTCGACAATCTCCGTCAGGCCGTGGAGAGCGGTCAGTACAAACTCGAGCCGGATAAGATCGCCTCATCCATTCTCGACAACTACGCCTGAAGTTTGTAAAGCCCTGCGGCATGCCAGAGGGCCGCCTTTGCAGAAAGCGCCAACTATGATTGCTGTCAGTGTTCAGGAACGAAGCCGGCAAGCGGTCGAATACCTTTACGTGCTGCGTTCTCTGGCGGCGGAACTGGAAAGAGCAATGCGAGCCATTGCTCACAACAGCCTCCTGGAACTCGAAGAGAGCGTGGCCAATCAGCAAACTTTAAGCACCCGGCTTGGCGAACTGGTCGAAGAATTGTGCGTTCCGCTTGAGGCAGTCCAACAGGATTATAAAGTGCCTGCCGATAGCGATCGGGTACGCGAAATCCGCGTTGCCTCAGAAGCACTGCAAAATCTCAATCGGCGATATGCTGCTCTGCTCAAGCACTCCAGCCACTCTGTCTCGCTGATGGCTTCGCTCTTCAATTCGTGCAAAGGACAATTTCAGGAGGCTTCTGGCCCCAGGTTGAAACAGCAGACCTGGTCCTGTCAGATGTAATCGCTATGAGTGGCTTGAACACATCGCTTTCCATCGGATTGCAGGCATTGGAAGTCACGCAAGGTGCGCTCGAAGCCGCCAGCAACAACATTGCCAATGCCAACACGCCTGGCTATACGCGCGAAATTCCGCAGTTCAGCGAAGTAGGACAGACACTTCAAGGCGAGGAGATCGTTGGCGGAGGAGTGACTCTCGACTCGCTGCAGAGCGTTCGCGACGAGTTGCTCAATCTGCAGATTCAACAGCAGACATCGCAGCAAGCCAGCGCTGACACCGCATCCTCCAATCTCCAGCAGGTTCAAAATTACTTTGCCAGCTCATCCGGGCAGGACATCTCCAGTGAGCTGACCGCATTCTCATCGAGCCTTGCTCAATTGTCGGCGACGCCCACAAACTCGGCCGCCCGTCAAAGCGTTCTTTCCAGCGGCCAGAATCTTGCGCACGCCTTCAACTCGACTGCCAGCGGATTGGCCAGCGCGCAGTCGGAAGCCGACGGGCAAGTGACGCAGACTGTCTCTCAGATCAATTCGTTGTCTAGCCAGATCGCGCAGCTCAACGGTCAGCTTGCGCAGCTTACACAAAAGGGACAGGATGGCGGCGCGATCCAGGATCAGCGCGACCAGCTTGTACAGCAGTTATCAGGCCTGACCGGCATCGCCATTACTCAGAATCAAGACGGCAGTGGAGAGACCATCACCACAGGCAACGGAACGCCGCTGGTCATCGGCTCGCAGAGCTTTACTCTGCAGACCGCCACAGGCTCCAATAGCCTGCAAAAGGTGCTCGACTCCAACGGAAACGATGTGACCAGCACCATCCAGGGTGGGCAGCTCGGTGGAGCTATCGAGGTTCGCGATACGACCATACCTGGCTTCACTTCTCAACTGAATACGCTGGCTACCCAGTTCGCCACAGCGTTCAATACAGCCCAGACACAGGGCTTCGATTCCAGTGGCAATGCTGGGCAGAATTTCTTCACGCTTCCTGCCAACTCTTCGGACGCCGCCGCTGGCATTAGCGTTGCGCTCACCGATCCCTCGCAAATTGCTGCCAGCTCCGACGGTTCGGCAGGCAGCAACGGCAACGTCGCAAACCTTACCGCAGCGCTCACTGGCAAGCTGCCATCGGGTGAGACGGCTGCCGGCGCCTATGCCAATCTTGTCTTTCAGGTGGGCAGCGCAGCCAGCGATGCAAGCACGCAGTTGACCGCCATTGGGCAGAATTTGCAGCAGCTGCAGAATCAGCAGAGCTCGGTCTCGGGAGTAAACGTCGATGAAGAGACTACCAATCTGATCCGCTATCAGACGGCCTACTCCGCTGCCGCTCGCATCATCGACACCATTCAACAACTCAACACCATTACGCTTAATCTTGGCGGTTCTGAAACCTTCTGACTGACATGCGAATTAACCCAAATTTCGTCCCCAATATCCTCACTGATATTCAGCAGAGCCAGGTGTCTCTCGACACGGCGCTGCAGCAAGTGTCCACTGGCAAACGGGTCACCATTCCATCCGACGACCCTTATGCATCTGCCTCCCTGGTGCAAAACACCATAGAGACCGGAAACGTGGATCAATACACGCAAAATATCAGTAGTGTTCTGTCCACACTGCAATCTGCGGACTCCGCTTTGAGCACTGTAGTCTCCTCGCTCACCCAGGCCGTATCGCTGGGAACCGAAGGCGCCAACGGCACGAATTCAGCGGCAAACCGCGCGGCGATCGCAACCCAGGTACAAGGGCTGCTGGCTACAGTGGTGGCGCAGGCCAACACCTCGATCGGCGGCTCATATCTTTTCGGAGGAACAAGCGCAACAACGCCCTATACCGCCGATGCGTCTTCGCCGACAGGCTACACCTACAACGGCAATGACAGCGTCAATTCAGTGCAAGTAGGCGATAGCACGAGCGTTCAAGTCAACATTCCCGGCAGCCAGATCTTCTCCAGCTCAAGTAATAACGTGATTGGCGCTTTGAGTTCGCTCGTTGCTGCACTCAACACGGGCAACAGCTCCGATATCGCAACAGCGACCGCCTCGATCACTTCAGCGATCGGGTACATCGGCCAGCAGCGCGTTATCTACGGCAATTCCGAGAGCCAGGTCAACGCGCAACAGACATTCCTGCAGCAGGACACCGTCTCGCTCGCCTCGCAACAGAATGACCTCATCGGCGTGGATGAAGCCACCGCAGCTGTCAATCTAAGCCAGGCTGAAACCATCAACAACGCCGCTCTGGCTGCTGCTGCAAAGGTTCTCCCCAACTCCCTGCTCAACTATCTCTCTCCGCCCAGCTAGGGCTTCAAAGAGTAGCTCTTGACCACCAGGAGGCAAGCATCAAATCACCCCTGGTCCGCCCATCGGATCATGGGTGATTTGCTTTCGTTCAAAGTTCATTTTTGAAGCGTAAAAATGCGGCATCGAGAGCGAGATCTTGATGCCGCATTTTACCTGTTTTGTCGAAACCGCAACGGCTGCGAATGTCTCATCAGAGACCACAAGGAACATATCGCCAATCGCAGGGTTAGCGCTGCGTAGAGATCATGCAGACCAACTGGCTGAAGTTCGCTCTGCATGGGCAAGAGCTCCGGCAAATCCCGGTCCATGCACCCATGGTGGCACTTCCATATTCGCCGCACTGCGGGCCTCGACCTCTTGCCATGTTGCGCGCACTTCGAGCACCTCGGCCATCAGCTTCTCCAGTATCTGAGGCGACCTTTTGGCCTGCGCCTCTAGCACGCTACGCCGCAGCTTGGAGTAGAAAGCGCCAAGCTGCAGCGCCAGATCTCCTCCGTCTCCGCGGTCGAGCCAGTCTTGCAGGTGGCCCACTAGCAGCAGCGCATGATTTGCTGCTTCGCACCGCTTCTCGATATTGTTGTTGCGTTCCGCTTCCGCGGCACGTCGCAGGTCACCTGCAAGAGTGTCGAAGAGCGCGATCAATAAGCCGAAACCGCTGGCGCCCTGCGCTGCTGTTCTCCGATATGTTAGTTCCGTCGCGTTCACATTTGCCCCCGGTTGATTAATTGTTATTGTTGTTCAGGCCCAGTTCGGCGTCGACATTCTTGATCTCGCTCGGTAGTTGTTGCAAGGCGATTTCAGCCTGGCTGAAAGAAGCCTGCAGTTGGGTCCGAAGCGGCGTAATGATGTTCGTTTCGAAATTGTTGATGTCGTCCTGCAGGTTTGAATATTCAGTGCTGATGCTCTTCAGGTCCACGGTAAATGCACCATCAGCCGGGCTGATAAAGCTCGTCAGCTGTTGATCCAATGAGTTGGCAAACCCGTTCAATGAGGCGCCCTGAAAGAAGTTCTGCACATCGCTGAAATTGTTCTGGAGCGAATTATTCAGGGTAGCGTTATTCACGCTGAGCGTTCCGTCGTTATTGACACTGATTCCCAGTGACGACAGATTGGGCACAGTAGTAGTGCTGCCCTGGGCCGGGGGAGCGGTATAGGACAGAGCCTGGAGGATCTCGCTCTGCAGGCTGCGCACACTGGAGTCGGAGGCTAGTACGCCTTCACCCGTCCCCGTGTCGGTGAATTGCGTGTTCAGTTGGCCGATGAGAGTGTTGTAGTCGGTAACAAACTGGTTGATGGCCGTCGATGCCTGCGAGTTGTCATGAGAGACAGAGAGGCTCACTTCTGTGCCGACGCTCGCGCCCAGCAGATTGAGAGTCAGACCCGGCACTGCGCCCGTCACCGTATTCGAAGCGCTCGCAATCGAGATTCCGTTGACTTGCAAGGATGCATTCGTGCCGGCCACTGCTTGCGTAAGGCTGAAGCTGGGGTCGGACGAAGTCACCGTGAAATTGGATGCGCTGCCCGAGTTATTGCTCGTAATCGCAAGCCGGGAGCCATTGGCGTCGTTGATCACGCTTGCATGTAGTCCAAGATTTTCGCCGTTGATAGCCTTTGTCAGGTCGTCAAGGTTATTGATGCCGTTGCCGGTTGTGATTGTTGCGGTGGCGCCGCTGGCCGTGGTGATGACAAAGGTTTCAGGCGGCAAAACCGTGGATTCGTTTGCCAGCGTATTCGAAGACCACGACGCGGTAGTAGCCAGACTGTTGACTACAACCACGACATTGCCGACCGAGCTTCCCGATGCAGCCGATCCAGTAACGATGCCGGCATTCGAGGAACTCACCAAGGTCGCCGACAAGGGACCGGTCACGCTGTTAAGAGCCTGAACATCGTTATCCAGATTGGTCGTGGCATTCTGGAGTTGGGTCAGAGCGGTCGCCTGGCTTTGCAGCGTGGACTGTTGAGCTTCCCAGTTGAGTTCAGGTTGTTGCGCGGCGGAAATGGAGGAGCTTACTGCGGAGTTCACGTCGATGCCGGAGGAAGAAGATCCCGTCAGTGCCTGGAGAATGGAACTGATGTCAATTCCCGAGGATGAAGATAGAAGCGAGTTCAATGCGGAGACGCTGCTCATAAGCCTTACCTCTTCCTTTGCTCAGAACGCTTAGTTACTGCTGCGTCCGGATCAGGTCGATTCCAACTGCCATACTATCGGCATGTTGAGTCATTCGTTTCAGAGGCTAGCCCCAAAAAAAGGTGGCGCCGCAAGGACGCCACCGTTCGTAGGAGGGAAGTGGGCTTACTGAATCAGCTTCAGTACGTTCTGCTCCGCCTGGTTGGACTGAGAGATTGCGGCGAAGCCAGTCTGCTCCAGAATGTTGTACTGCGTGAGGCTTGAAGTCGTGCTCGCAATATCCGCATTCTGAATGTTGTTCTGCGCGCTGGTCAGGTTCTGAACTTCAGTGTTTTCAACGTTGGTGTCGGCGGTCAGCTGGTTGACGTTCGCGCCGATCGTGCCGCGTGAAGAAGCGATGGAGGCAATCGCATTGGTGATGTCGACCAGTGCAGCCTGTGCCGTCGTTGTTGAAGTCAACGAATCGGCGCCCAGACCCAGCGACGTGGCCGAGAGGGTGTTGATTGTGGTGGAAAGGCTAGCCGCGCCACCAGTCGTTCCGTCGCTGGTGAAGGTGAGGGCAGATGTACCGGTAGTCACAGTAGGAGAGAAGGCGCCCACCGCTGCATCCGTGGACGATACCTGCAGGTTGTCTCCTGTAACTGCGTTGGAGACTACAGCCTTGCCGCCCGCAAAGCTGAGCGCTGTGCCCGTGCTCAGGGTGGTGCCTGCAGCGGCGGCGATCGCCGTCTGCAAATCCGCAAGCGTGTCTCCGGCAGCTGCTGTGTACTTGAAGACGCCGCCCGTTGCGCTATCCGTGATCGTGGTGACTGAACCCGCAGTAAGATCGGTGGCAGCCGAGAGGGGATTCGCGACAGAACCCTGGGCCGAGGAGACCGAGTTGGTCGTGTTGCCGCTGAATACGGAGGTTCCGTTGTAGTTGGTCGTCGAACCGATCTGATTGATTTCGTTCAGAATGGTCGTAAACTCGTTGTTCAGAGCCGCTGCCTGATCGGTGGTGAGGCCGCCGTTGCTGGCTTCCGTCGCCAGGGTTACAGCGCGGTTGAGCTGGGTGGTGACCTGCGACAGAGCACCGTCAGCGGTCTGCAGCAGACCAATGCCGTTCGATGCGTTCTGGCTGGATTGAGTGAGGGCCGCGATGTTGGCGCCGAGACCATCGGCGATGGAAAGACCGGCCGCGTCGTCCGATCCGGAGTTGATCTTCAGTCCGGTCGATAACCGCTGAAGGGTGCTCTGCAGGCTCGCCTGCGTGTTGGAGACGGCGTTCTCCGCGACGAGCGACGAAATGTTGTTCAGTACGCTGATGCTCATTGATGTGGCTCCCTTATCGAATTCCACACTGCACCGAACCCGTTCTGTCTACATCACAGTCCAGAATCGATAATTGGAGCAGGTGGTTGTTTTGTTGTTACGGGCAATCTATCGGCATCTGCTTTTGCAAATTCTAGTGGGCACATAAAAAATCGTAAGATGTTCAATCCGTGTCCTCATATGTATACACATCGCGAGAGAGATGTCCTGAAAAGATAATGCACTCATAATCGCCAATCCCACGCGAGTCGCATCGCTTCTAGTCAAACGGATACAGCGCAGCGCTTGGCTTCAGGGCTGGATCGTCGAATATAGATAGGTCTGCGGTAAAGACCGTTAAGTTATGCATGATATCGAACATAGAGAGAGCCTTCGCAAATCAATAGGACGCCTTTGAATATCGATCTCCATTGAATCAGATCCCTTACGATCGACGCGATGATGTCGAACCATTCGCCGATGGAGTTCAACGTTCTTTGCGATCCAATGAAGCCAACGAAGCGAACTTATATCTGAAGAGCACAACAGGAATGCATGCTGCATTTTCAGCAAGGCAGACATCGCTCCGTTTAGCAACGATCTCACTGAGTTGGGAAGGGAAGAGGAACACAAACCATATACATATAAAGACTGGCGGTGGATAAAGTTTCGAGCGAACTGCTCTCTGGTTAAATTCCTGCCATCAGGGAGCTGAAGTGTCTGAGAGTCGGCGTGCTATTCAGTACGCAGCGCTTTCATGGGATCTACTTGCGTAGCGCGCCTTGCCGGCATGTACATGGCTGCCAGCGAGACCGCAACAAGCAGTGCTCCGGCTATCCCGTAGACCGCCAGGTCGAAACTCTGCAATGGATACGGCGACCTCTTCGTCATGTGAACCAAGATCAACTGCGCCGGCTCGGTAAGTGCTATGCCGCATAGCAGTCCGATTCCGATCTGTCGGCCGCCGGCCTGCAGAACGGAGCGGAAGATGGTGATGCGGTTCGCACCGAGGACCATGCGAATGCCCAATTCGCGTGTGCGCTGGCTGATGGCGAATGACAGTACTCCGTAGACGCCTGTCACGGCCAGTAGCACGGCAATCGAGGCCATAATGACGATGATCCGCGCAAGAGAACGCATCTGCTGCGCATCCGCTTCCAACGATTCCCAAATGGTCTGCGGAGGTTGCACCTGCGTTCGGTCGAGACTCCTCATCACGTCGGATACAGCAGACTCCATCGTGCCGGCGCTTCCTGCGAAGCGCACGTACAATTGCCCGCCGAGATCGGCCGGGGCGCGCAAGGTATAAAGGCGCGGACCGTCCAGGATTCCATAGCGTTCGGAGCGAGTGTCCGCCGCGATGCCCACCACCGTATCACGCTTGTCATTGGGAGTAATGACGATCTTGCCGATCGGATCGGCAGCGGGCCAGAACTGCTTTGCGAAGGCCTGCGAGACGACCGCAACGGAACTCGCACCCGCCGATGTCGGATCGGAAGTAAGGAATGATCGCCCGGCGAGCATGCGAATGCCGAACGTGGAGAAGAAATCGGTCGAAACGTAATCGACCGCTGCCGGCTGCCCATCCTTCTGGCCGAGCAGCCGGACTTCACTGGGCGGCGTCTGGCGGAATGGCGGCAGGCTCTCGTACGCCAGCGACTGAACCTCGGGAATGGTCCGGATTCGCGACTCGAGCACTCGATAGAAGCTCAGCGCCACAGCGCGGTTTTGCTCGGATGTATCGATCTCCAGCGGAACGGCGAGTGTATGGCGGGTTTCGAATTCCGGGTTCATGGCGGTCACCATCCCGGGCAGGCGCGCAAACAAGACCGCCGCCGTCAGCAGCACAAAGCTCATTGCAATTTGCGCGACGATGAGGCCCCCTGTAAGCCGTGAGCGCGTGGTGGTCGAGGCCTCGTGTCCCTTCAGCGCTGTCACCAGATCCAATTTCCACGCCGTATGCATGGGGGCGAGCGAAGAAGCAACGGTAGACACAACGACCAGCGCGGCGAGGTAGCTGAATACACGCCAGTCCGGGTGGGAGGCAGGCCAAAAACTTGCGCGGTCTGCCATATTTATGAGCACTTGGGGCACGCGGTATGCCAGGGCGATGCTCACGGCTCCGGCGATGAGCGCTGTCAGAAGGCTCTCGAACAGTAGCATGCGAAGAAGCCGCGCGCGGCCGACCCCGAGCGCCAGCCGAACCGCAATCTCTCCGCGTCGCACAACGGCTCGCGAAAGAAACAGCATCGTCACGTTGCAGCAAGCCAGCAAAAGCACCAGGGAGAGCGGTCCAAGGATCAACGACATCAGAATGACCACAATATTGTGATATTGAGGATTCTGAACGTACGATCCGTTGGTCAACACAATCGAAGTTTTGCGATTGAAGGGGGTGATCTTACGCTCCATGTAGGCGCGGTCCTGCTGGCGAAGGATAGTCGTCAGTTCCGCCTGCGCATCCGCATGCGAGAAGCCCGGCCGCACCCGGGCGGCCAGGTCGAGCCACGGTCTATCAGAATTCGCGGGCTGGCTTGTGCCTGTGTGATCGATGGGATCCGTGCGATCCATGATGGGCTCAGCCGTGTAGGGAACGTAGACAATGGCAAGCGAGGAGCCTCCGCCGCCTGACGCCGCGACTCCGACTACCGTAAACGGAAATCCATTCAGGTGAACAGTCTTGCCGACAATGTGTGGATCTGCGCCGAACTTGTTCTCCCAGAACGGTTCGCTCAGCACCACCACCTGCGCCGTTGTACCACGTTCGCATTCGTCTGAAGCCAGAAAGCGGCCCATCAGCGGGCGTTCGACTCCGTATACGTGGAAGTAGTTGCAGGTCACGAGTTGTGCAGCGATCGTTTTGCGGCTCTCGCCAAGAATGGGCGAGGATGACCGGAAGGCCGCGACCTCCTCCAGCGCATTCGATCGCATTCGAATCGCGTCGTAGTCGTCTGTGGTGAAGGACGAATATTGTCCGGCTCCCGTGAACCAACCTTCGTATCGCGGATAGATCTGGATGAAGCTGGCAGGATCCTTCTGCGTCGGCGGATTTAAGAAGATGGCATTCAACAGTGTGAACACGCCGGCGTTGAGACCGACGCCGAGCGCGATCGCCAGGATCGCGATACTGGTCAGCAGCGGCGCCCGCCGTGCCGAACGAATCGCGTAAAAGAAATCTTGACGGTCAATCCACATGTTTGCCCACATGTCTGCACCTCAGGAAAGGCGTGGTCCCTAGAATTCCAGAGCAAGGTGCCGTTAGCAAGAGCGTTCTTCTACTGAGGCAATCAGGCCAATGCGCTCATCGATAATCGGCTGCGGATAGGTTGCTCAGATTGCTAAAAGACAGGAACTATAGACTTGGATGTTGAACTCTACATTCTCGCTTAATCTTCGCGCCTTCAATCTTGCAGCTGGACGCACCATATGACGCCCAGCGCTCGAGTCTATGCATGTTTTCCGCGTTTGCGTATCGTGCGAAATACAGTGGCGCACCACGTCTGCGCGCCTTTTCAGTGAGACAACAACCCGTCTGCATTCATTGCGGCTTTAGCGGCATAGAGTTCGCAAGGTCATCGTTTCGGCGGCCCAGCCGATGGCGCTTCCGATCCCGCTGCGGGCGGAGCGTTATTAGTCCCGGCAGCCGAAGCACTCGCGCCCGCAGGATGGGTCGCTGGCGCAGCATTCGCCTTCCCCGCGGAATCGGCCGCATTATTTTGCTCAGCCTTCTCCGCAGACGCCTTCTGTACTGTCGCCGTCAGCTTCACTACCGCTACCGCCCCGGGATCGTCCCGAAGCTTCAAATACAGCGTCGCCCCATCCGCTGGCGCCGGTACCGGGAACTCGCTTTGCGAAAACCCGCTCGGCACGTCCGCGGACTTCGCAAAATCTTTCGCCGCGCCAAATGACTGTACAAGGAACAGATCGGTCCCATCTACCGTGCACGTCACCGCATCCCCGGTCGTGCACTTGATTGCGCTAATTTCTGGGGTTCTCACTAGCACTCCCAGCCGGCTCCAGTCGCCCGTTGTTCCGTCCGCTGCTACGGGCCGCATGGCGAGTGGCCCAAAAGCCGACCGGCCAAACGCCTTTAAGGGATCCAATGTCCCAATCGCCGTGTGGTCATCCTGGAGCACCAGGTTGTTGTCGACGAGCGCTAGCGTTGTCTTCACTGCTCCGTTCGCGGTCGCAACCTCCACCTTCTGCCCGCGTGGAAAAACTTCCTTCATCGTCACCACAAACGTGAGCTTCCCATGGAGCGGAATTTCATCCTTTCCGGCCAGTACCACCGGCAGCGCTCCACTCTCTTCCGCCGGTGAGGCGTTCATCGACTCCAGCATCAGCGCCGGCCTTGCTGCCTCTCCTTCCACCTTCACTGGCAGCACACGTCCGTCCTTCAGCTTCGCCTTTGCCTCATCACCGTTCTTCGGGGTCACGGGAGCTTTCGCCTCCAGCTGCACCGTTGCATCATCGCTCCCCGCCGCAGGCATAAATGTCTGCCCATCCATCTCTACCGACGCCACGCTGCCCAGCCCCTTGCCCCTCAACACCGCCATCTTGTCGCCCGCATGGATCGTCACCGCATCCAGCTTGATCTGCGCGTTATACGCCGTAAGCGGAACCCGCTCCTGATTCTCATCGCCATACTGCTTGATTCCCAGCGAATAACCACCGGGTTCCACGCTCTTCAGCGACACATCGAGTGCGAGCGTATCCTTCTGCAGCTTCGCTCCATCGTCCTTTGCCGGCTGATATTTCACATCTACGTCCTTAGTATTCTTGGCACCTTCCACCGGCCGGAGCGCAATATGCTCCACGCACGCTGTTCCGTTGCCCTTCAGCGTCAGCTTGCTTTCCTGTCCCGCCATCAATTGCGCGTTCCCGACAATCTTCCATTCCTTGCCATCCATCTGTTGAAGCGTCAGCGTCGGGCCCACAAAATGGTCGAACCCCCAGAAACCTTCTACCGTTCCCGTAATTGTCAGATCTGTCGCCGAACCCACCTTACCTTGCGGTTTCGTCGCGTCGTTCGCTTTGCCCATCACGTCGTCCAGCGGCTTCCGCTCCGGCTGCGAAGCCACCACCAGTCCTCCCTCAAACGCATCCGCCCGAAGCGGCAGATCCACCGGAACTCCCGTCCGGTTCAGATGCAGCACCAGATCATGTGCCAGCGACGTCGAAAACACCAGCGGGGCGCCCTCGATCTGCATCGCCATCTTCGGGTTCTTCAGGCACGCAACCTCATCAGCATTGTGCGGCTTGAGCGGAGGCAGTTTTGCAGGCTGGACCGCCGGCAAAGCAATCACAATGACCGACTTCGGGTTGTGAAACGAGGGCGGTGCATTAAGTTTCAGGTTCAGCGTCGATCCATCTGGAAATGCCAATCCAGGAATGTACTGGTATTGCGCCGTCCTCAGCATGGCCACGAGATGCACCGCATCCACAATCGTCCCGACATATGCCGAGTACAACCCAGCGCCCACGGGCTGGGTATACGCAGCCGTGTTCGCCAGGTCGGCTGACGGCCCGGTGGACAATGCCTCCGCAACGGTCATCCCATGGCCATCGTTCAGCAGCACCGGGGCGCGCGCCTGCGTCAGACACGACACCTGCTGCTCCACCGGCTGCTTAAAGCAATCCGGATTTGGCTTCAGCGCCAGCGTCGCTGCCAGCTTGGCCGACCGGTCCGCAATCACCTTCGGGTCCTTCGAGTCCAATTGCTTCATTGCCGCCAGGTACCGCTGGATTCGCAGTTGCTCGAACGAAGCCTCATTCAGTTCCGCATCCGCGCGAATAAACAGCCCCGGCCGCCCCTTCACGGCCGACCGGAGCGTCTTGAAGTCTCCACCCGTCTCCGGCGCAATGAAGATCAGTGCCTGCTCCGCCCCCTGTGGGACCGTGATGGTCGTTCCCTCGATTGTCTTCTTTTTTTCCCATGTATCGATCTCATGGAACCACTCATCCGGAGGTTCATTCGTGGTCCCGCGCAGAAACGCCACGATCAGAAGTAGGTGATTGGATTGCGTAGAAGGCAGATCCGCCTTGACCCAAATCTTGTCGCCAACCATCAGGTTCGGCACCTCGGCAATCGGCAACGTCACGCTGCCCCGCTGTATCCGTACATCCACCTTGGGCCCTGCCAGATCAAACCGCACCGCATCATCGGCCCGCAATCGCTGTCCGCCTCCCAACACCCCCAGCAATCCGGCCACTAGACAAGCTACGCCGATCGAACCCTTCATCAGTCTCCGTCCTAAACGAGCTTGCTCGCTTTCGGGTTAGATGTCTGAACTTTCCCATACGGTTGCGCGGCGACACACCATCAAAATCGCTTCTCAAAGCAAACCATTCCACTCATCCTGCAGTTTGCGCTTCCACTTTGGCATTTGAATCACCACCACCGCTCGTCCTTCTGAATGGATATGCACTGCACGCGGCCGGCATCAGAAGTCCAACCGCAGAGCGAATTGCATCTCGCGCGGGGTTCCTGAGCCCACCGGGGTGATCGGAGAAACGATGGCGGTGTTGGTGTTCACCGTATTGATGATGCTGCCAAACCCAGTTGTGTTCGCGGGATTGAAGGCAGCCTGCGGTTGGCCCAGTTGCGGGTGATTGAAGACGTTGAAGAACTCCGAGCGGAACTGCAACTGCGCGCGCTCCCACAGCGGAAACGTCTTGCTGGCTCCGAGATCGATCTGCCACGTGCCCGGCCCGCGAAGCAGATTGCGCGGCGCATTGCCGAATTCGCCGGCAGGAAGCGTGAACGCGTCTGGGTTGATCCACTCCGCAACGGTCTTGCCCCCGGACGGAGTGAGAGAGACTCCCGGCGCCAGGTCAGGGCGCTGCGTGCCGGCGTTGTTGCCATCGGGCGCGGTGTAGCTGCTCGGCAACACCACGTTGACTGGGAAGCCGGTTCGAGCGAGTGCCGTTGAGGTCACTTCCCAGTTGCCTGCGATGGCGCTGGCAACCCCGCGCTCGTTCAGCATCGGTTTGCCCATGCCGAATGGCAGCTGATAGACGACGTTGCCGTTAAATACATTGCGCACATCCCAGTTGCCACTGGCCCGGTCGCAAGGTTGGCAGGCGACGTTTTGCGGTACCTGCGAGCCACCGTCGCCGCTGCCATCGGAGTCGTCATCGATCTCGTGGGTATACGCATAGTTGGCCGCGATCAGGAGCCCGTGTGAGAACGGCCGCCTCAGTGACGCCAAAAATCCGTTATAGCTGCTGCTTAACTGAGTGCCGCGCCAGTTGATCGCCGGAGCGAAGGCAGGATAGGGGGCCGTTCCCGTGGCTGGATCGATCATGTTTACCTGGGAGAGGGTGAGCAGATGGAGGCCATGGCTTCCGACATACGAAAGTGTGCCCACGAAGTCCGCAGGCAACTCGCGTTGGACCGAGGCGCTCCATTGCTCGGTATACGTGTCTTTGCGCTGCCGATCCTGGGCCTGCGGCGAGAGGCTGCCCGGACCGGTAAAGCACGAGGCGGCAATCGGATAGGTAAGCGGCGCGCCGAGGCACTTGGTCAGCGAATAGGAGCCGACTTCGTTGCTCTCGGGCAGGTTCTGATCGTCCAACTGTCCATCTTCGTGGTACATGCCAAAGCCGCCGCGAATTACTGTCTTGCCCGGTTTGTCGGGAGACCAGGAGAAGGCCACGCGTGGATCGAAGTCGCCGTAATTCTGCTGTCCAAAACTGGCGCCCACGCTGCAGAATCCCTGCGGTCCGCAGGTATTGAAGTCAAGGGGATTGGGCCTGCCGTGCACCTCGTGGAAGAGACCAAAGACGGTATAGCGTGCGCCCAGGTTCAGCGTCAAGCTCTGTCGCAACTTCCATTCGTCCTGGATATAGCCGATGGAATCTGTCTTGCGCAATCCGTTGTCAGGCAAAGCATCGCTCAGGGTGACCTTGCTCACGTTGTTCGCGGCAAGATTCTCCACCGAAGTGAATGTAATCTTTCCGCTGATCGTTTTTCCCTGATTCATTTGAATGCGGCGGATTTCCACGCCGGCCTTGACGGTATGCGAGCCTCGTGTCCAGGTCAGGTTGTCGATATAGGAAAACGCGTTGCCCACGCCAATGCTGACGCGGTCGTAATTCTGCGTGCTCAGTGACGTAACGGCGACCTGATAGTAGGTGTCGTTCAGACCCAGGCTGTAAGTGTTCGAGGAGGAGCGATTGAATCCAAATTTGGCCTCGTTCACCAGGCGGGTATTGAAGATATGCAGCAACTCGAGGGCTCCGTTAACAGGCCCGGAAACCTGCTGCTGCAAGTCGGATGCAGTAACCGCATACGGCTGTGTATCGACCGAGCGGTCGTAATTGAATCGCAGGAAGCCGGTTGTTTTCCTGGAGAAGTGCTGGTCAAGCCGTATCATTGCCGAGCTCTCGTTGACCACCTGCGTGCAGGCACAGACCAGCTCGTCGATGTTCGGATCTTTGTTCAGGCCGGGGATGAGAATCGTGTTGGGTCCGGCTACCGGATAGGCGTTCATGATTGGATAAACCGGGGAACTGCCGGGGACGGTGGCGCGAAAAGCCGGAGTCGGCACATAGCCGATGACCGGATATCCCCAGTTTTGCCGGTAGGCTTCGGACGCGATAAAGAAGAAGGTCTTATCGCGCACGATGGGGCCGCCGATCGATCCCCCGAACTGGTTCAAGCGAAGCGGTTGCTGCGTTTCGCCGCCGGAGGCCCAGGAAGGCTCGGACGCGTCGAAGTAGTCGTTGCGCAGGTATTCAAAAAGACGGCCATGAAGGCGGTTCGTGCCCGAAGGCGAAGTGACGGCCAGTTGCGGCCCTCCTGTTGCCCCAGCCTCGGCGGGCGATAGCAGCGAATCGACGCGGACCTCCTGGATCGCATCGAGTGGAATGGCAAGCCGTACCCAGGCGCGCTGTGCCTGATTCACAATGTTGGTTGCGTCGACGCCGTCATAGGTGAAGTTGTCGTCGTCGGTGCCCCGTCCAGCGATTCGGATTGACCGCTGGTTGCTGCCGCCAATATCCACGGCGCCGGGCACGAATGCAGTCAGCTCCGACCAGTTGCGGCCGTTCAGCGGCAGTTCCTCGGTCTGCGTTTTCTCGATCAGGCCAGTCACTGCGCTGGTATTGCGGTCGATCAGCGCCGAACTCGCGGCAATTTCTACATGCTCTTCACCTCCCGCTATCCGCAAAGTCGCATTCAGTGTGCGCGTTCTTCCAATTACCTGCTGCACATCCGCAAACTCGACTTTACTGAAGCCTTGATGCTCGATGGTGACGGTGTAGATACCCACGGGTAGTTCGGGAATGTTGAAGTATCCGCCCCCATTCGAAACCGCCTCGCGCCGCAAGCCGGTTGCGTTTTCGACAACCGTGATATGCGCCTGCGGTAGCAGGCTGCCGGAGGGATCGGTCACGGTGCCAGTCAATCCGCTGCGATCCACCTGTGCGGTGCAGAGACTGGGGAGCGAAAACAAAACGGCAAATCCGATGGATACGCAAACGCGTCGAATCGTCGCAGAACTCTTGCCCTGGCGTTGCATGGCTTCCCCCAAAATTGACTAGGGTTACCGAGCGAGTGAAAAGATTCCGTATCATGCCGCCGCTCGTTGCGCGCATTGGAATCGCAATGTGGTGGTTCAAGATGTGCATTTCAAAACACAAGGTCTGTGGCTCACTGCGAGGGAAGCAGCGAGCTTTTGCATCCTTGCCGTGTTTGTGAGGTTAGATCGTGCTTAGGGAAATTCAAGCGTTAGTACGATCGAAGAAGGGCATCTCGAAAGCCGTGCATGACACTTTCGTAATTTGCCGTTGTTACATTCAAGTGACCCATCGATTAAGGCTGCGTCAAATATCGATCCTGGCTCGCCTAGGCCAAATCGCCTCCTGAATGACGAAAAACTTTCAAAAGACGAGAGTTCCGCTTGAATGGCCGCAAGAAGAAAGGCCGTTCAGGAGACCGTGATGCGAAGCCCAAACTATCCTCCATCCTAGATTACAAAAGTGTCATCGTCGTGTCATCCTGGTGTTCTTTTCGCGCTCGTAGATTTGGCCCGTTGGCGTTGTTCTATCGCTAGGCCACCTCTCTGCAAGTCCCTACTCCGAAGACCCCGACACCGTCCGCCACCACAACTGGTACGAAGCCACCGGCTCTACGGTCCCGTTTCCGGGCGAGAAGAAGGTTCGCCCCGCGAGCGACTTCAACCGCAAGGCGCCCGCTCGCGTCGACCTGGACGATTAATTCTTCATTTCAATCACGAAGACTCCCTCCCGTCGTCGGGGGAGGGTTTTCGTTTATGCAGTAGGAGCAAAATTCGCGTGGCAAAACGGCAACATCATCATCGCTTTTTGAGGCTGGTGTATAACCTACTGTGTCAGGGGACATCATGATAATCACCAAACTCTCCAGCAGCGCAGCAAAAGTGGCCACGCTCTCTTTTCTTACCTGTACTCTGCTGATGTCTGCGCAAACTCCGAACCCTCAATCCGGCGCCAAGCCCAATTTCAACGTCGGAGCCCCCAAAGACGACATCCTTGACCACACCAAGAGCAGCAGTGCCGCATCAGGCGTTAAGTCGCAGGTCGATAGCGCCAATCGCACGGTGGGCCCGCAGCGTGACGGCTCCATCGTCGTCTCCGACAATCAAGTGCTGACGCCTGCCGGCCGCCTCATCGAACTTGGCGCGCCGGTCCGTGCCAAGGCGATCGCGCTCAATCCCGGCAAGATGGCGCACACCGCCGCGGTCCTCCTCATGGGATCGCCACAGCCCATCATCGTCTTCGATACTCAAAGTGGCCAGATCCTGCAGCGCTACCTTCCCGAAGGCGCGCCGAATACTTCGACCAAGGAGCGCAGCACTGGATCCTTCGCAGGCATCACCTACGCGCCGGACGGCTCCAGACTGCTCTTCAGCCAGGACAACAACTACGTCTCCGTCGCCAGCGTAGACCAGAACACCGGTCTCCTCAGCCACGAACAGCGGGTCACTCTGCCGCCGCCACCCGCAGACGGACGCGCCTATCACAACGCAAAAGCGATCAATCCCGGCGGCATCGCCTTCTCCGCCGACGGCAAGCATGCCTATGTCGCACTCAATGCAGCTAACACGCTCGGTGTCATCGATCTCACGTCTTCACCCGCAAAGCTCTCCACACAAATTCCGGTAGGCAACGTCCCAAATAGCGTCGTCGTCCACGGCAATTTTGCCTATATCAGCAACGAGGGCGGCCGCCCCGCCTCCACAGACGACTTTACTAACGACTCCGACGGGACGCCCATCGTGGTTGATCGCACCGATGCCTATACGCTCACTGGAACCGTCTCTGTCGTCGATCTCACAACGGGCAAGTTGACAGCCACAATCAACGTCGGCCTTCACCCTGCAGGCATGACCATTGTTGGCTCGCGTCTCTTTGTCGCCAATGCCTATAGCGACAGCCTCTCTATTATCGATCTCGATACCAACAAGGTCACTCGCACCATTGACCTCAGCGTGCCCATCGCGGGCGGCACCTTCGGCTCCGGCCCCAACGGTGTCGCCGTTACGGAGAGCGGCACAGCCTACGTCACACTCGGTCAGGCAAATGCTGTTGCCGTCGTCGACCTCCAGGGCCGAGATGCAAACCCCGTCATCGGCTATATCCCGACAGGTTATTTCCCAACCTCCATCGTTTACGACAAAGCTCGCAAACAACTCGTCATAGCTGACGACAAAGGTCTCGGGTCACGCGGCACTACTACAACAACCAAGAGTGGCGTCGTTTCCTATAACACCCATGCTGACATGGGCGTTGTCAATCTTATCCCCGAACCTAACGCGACCAGCCTCGCCACCTTCAGCAAACAGGTGTTTGAGAACAACGACTGGAACCTGACTACCAACATCGAAGTCGGCAAGCAATTCGTCGATCCGCACGCGAAGCCGGTCGCCATTCCTAAACACATCGGCGAGCCATCGCTCATCAAGCATGTCTTCCTGATCATCAAAGAGAATCGTACCTACGACCAGATGCTCGGCGACGTAGCCTGGGGCAACGGCGCGAAAGAACTTGCGGTTTTCGCTTCCGCGGTGCCCAACCAGCACGCTTTCGTGAAGCGCTTTCCGCTGCTCGACAACGTCTATGCGCCGAGCCGCCAATCGGCCGATGGCCACCCGTGGATCGGCATGTCCGGTTCGTTCTACTCCAACGACATCCTCTCCCCCGACTGGATTCGCTCATACCCCGGCGGCGAGGCAGAAGATGCGCTCACCAACACGCCTAAAGGCTTCCTCTGGACCGAAGTCGCAGTCATGGGTATGACTGCTCGCCTCTATGGTGAATGGAGCACAGGCGCCACCGTCGCACACAAGCAGGATGGCTCCGAATACACATGGACGGACTTTTACAAAACATCTCTCTGCAAAGAGGGCAACGCCTCCGCAGCCGACTGCATTGTCCCCGACGACGCTATCCATGTCACCTCCGCGATTCCCTCCGCGGCAAAAATCATGGACCCGCATTTCCCGCCGTTCAACCTCGATATTCCCGACCAGTATCGCGCCGACTACTGGATCAAGGATTTCAAGCGTATGGACGCCGCAAACGAAGTGCCCAACCTCACCATCCTCTGGCTGCCCGACGATCACACCGCAGGCACATCCAAGGGGCATCCCTATCCCATCAACTACCAGGCTGACAACGACCTCGCGCTCGGGCGCATGATCGAAGCCATCAGCCATAGTAAGATATGGGACAAATCCGCCATCTTTGTTGAAGAGGATGATTCCCAGGCAGGCACCGATCACGTCGACGGCCACCGCCAGCCTATCTACATCATCAGCCCCTACACTGTCGTATCGCAGACACCGGGCCAAGGCAAGGCCATTCACACCACATACACTGCCGAAAACATCAACCGCACCATCGAAAACATTCTCGGAGCCCGGCCGCTGACGCAATTCGATCTTGTCGCGTCGCCCATGTTCGATGCCTTTCAGGATAATGCCGATCTCACGCCTTATGACGCCGTTCCAGCCACCATCGCGCTCGATCAGGGGCCAGACCTTCCCGCAGGCAAAGCTCTCGCCTACTCGCCCACTGAGAAGGAATGGCTCAAGGCGACCGCGAAGGTGATGAAGGGAAAGTACGATAAGGCAGATGCAGTCGATCCCAACTTCCTCAACCATGTCACCTGGTACGCCACCACCGGCTGGAATCGCCCCTATCCCGGCGAAGATAAGGTCCAGCCACCCGGGCCGCTTGTAAAGGCTGCAATGAAGTACGGCGGCGACGATGACGACGACTGATGACTCACCGTAGCGTTTCGCTCAATCGGTAGTTAGTAACGATAAATGGGATGAGCAGGTCCTCCCGAGGAGGAGCAGACTGTTCCCATGAAGAAGCCATCGCAACACCTCATTGCAGAAGCACCTCGTAAGCGTGGCCAGGTAGAGCTGACGATCGGCATCGACCTTGGCGA
>DATAZR010000190.1:0-15948 GCA_036271955.1 Acidobacteriaceae bacterium | reverse complement strand
ATGAAGACCGCCGGATCCCAGTCCTTGACCCCATAGAGCAGGCTGGCGATCAGGTGCGTCAGCCCGAATGCAGCCGCCACGCCGATCGCGACCCCGACGAGCGTCAGCCGCATACCCTGCCAGACCACCATCTTCGTGATGCGTCCGCGGTCTGCTCCCATCGCCATGCGAATGCCGATCTCCTGCGTGCGCTGCTGCACCGAGTAGGCCATCAGGCCGTAGATCCCAATCGCAGCCAGCACCAGCGCCGAGCCGCCAAAGATGGAGAGCAGCAGCATGTTGAAGTCCTGCCGCGCCGTCGAGCGCACCACCACCTCATCCATCGACCGCACCCGCGCCACCGGGAAACCACCGCTCGCCTTGCGCAGTTGCTCCGTTGCGGCTGCCGCCAGCTGGTGCGGCTCGAACTTGGTGCGAATCACCCACGAGATCGGGGCGACTTTGGCATTCAATTCCGTGAGCCCATCGGTCATTTGCGAGAGCGGAATGGTCATCTTCGGGCGCGGATCGCGGTTCAGGCCGCCGTCGCGAATATCGCCCACCATGCCGACGATCAGCCGCGCAGGCTCTTCGAACTCCGGTCCCACGCCGTGCCCGATGATGATCTGCTGGCCTATTGGATTCTCGCCCTTGTTCCAGAATTGTTTGGCCATCGCTTCGTTGATGATCGCTACCCCTTGCGATCCGGTTGTGTCGGTATCGGTAAACTCGCGGCCGCGCAGAATCGGGATGTGAAAGGTCGCATAATACTCCGGAGACACGGCCTCCCAGCCAGCGCCGCCAGTCTGCTGGCCATGCAGCGGCTTGCCCACGATGATGAAAGGCAGGCCGAATCCGCCCACCAGCGGCATGGAGTTGGTAGCAGCGGCGGAAACCACGCCGGGAATCGTCTCGAGCTGCTGACGCCCGTCGCGCACCACCTGCGCCACACCCGCCGTCTTTTCAAATCGCGGCCCATTCAGCGCCATCTCCATCGTCAGCACATTGTGGGTATCGAAGCCGGGGTTAACCATGCGCAGCGCAATAAAAGTACGAATGAGCAGCGAAGCTCCCACGAGCAGAATGAGCGCCAGAGACACCTCGCTGACCACCAGCAGTGAGCGCATCTTGTTATGCCGAATGCTCGATCCCGATCCCCGGCTGCTCTCTTTCATCGAACTGCTCAGATCCGGCTTCGATGCGCCCAGCGCCGGAACAAGCCCGAAGAGAATTCCGGTCACCAGCGAGATTCCTAGCGTGAATAAAGCCACGCGCCAATCCAGGCCCACGCCAGCGCCGTTTTCTCCAACTCGCGGAATATCGCCCGGACTCGCGGCCAGCAGCGCCCGCACTCCGCTAAAGCCAAGCACCAGGCCTAACCCTCCGCCGGCCAGCGCCAGCAGCACGCTTTCGGTCAAGAGCTGGCGAATGATGCGTGCGCGCCCAGCTCCCAGCGCGGAACGAATGGCAAACTCGCGGCTTCTTCCCGCCGCCCGCACCATCAGCAGATTTGCCACATTGGCGCAGGCAATCAGCAGCACAAAGCTCACCGCGCCGATCAGCACCAGCAGAGAAGAGCGCACATCGCTGACCACCGAGTCCTTCAGCAAATCCGCGCTGAAGTTGTTCTTCGGATCGGCCTCCGGAAACCTGCGCCGGAATGCCGCATAGGCCAGCTTCAACTGTGCCCGGCCCTGTTCCAGAGTCACTCCCGGCTTCAGCCGGCCTGCAACCGCAAAGTAGTGCGCCTGATCCTTCGTCGCAGGATCGAACTGGTAGGGAAGCCACAGGTCGGCCGCCGGATCGGTATCGAACTGCGGCCCGGTCACGCCGACCACGGTGTACGGCTCATTGGCGATGGAGATCGCCTTGCCTGCCAGATTCGGATCGCCCCCGAACCGGCGCTTCCACAATCCGTTGCTGATTACCACAACGTTGCCGCCATGAGGCCGGTCTTCTTCCGGAGTAAATCCTCGCCCCTCGACGAATTGCGCGCCAAACAGCCGGAAGTAAGCCTCGGAAACATGCCAGCCATGCACTTGTTCCGGAATCGAACCGGTAAGGTTCATGCCGCCGCTGTTGCTGTAAGCTGCCACGTCCTGGAAGGCGCTGGTTTGTTCCCGCCACATCTCAAATTCTGTAGCCGCCGCACCCGGGTCGGCGCCGCCCTGGTAGGTGTTCATGAACTGCACGATGCGGTCCGGCTCGGGATAGCTGAGCGGCTTGAGCAGAACCGTATTCACCACCGAAAAGATGGCTGTGTCGGCTCCGATGCCCAGGGCCAGCGCCGCCACTACGGCAATCGTGAACCCCGGATTCTTGATGAACATGTGCAACGCATGTTTCAAATCAGCGCGAAAATCGCCCAAAATCCACCCCCGGATTTTTCTAATTTTGGATAAGAGCTCGTAAGAAACAGATCAGCACAAGGTCAGCCGCTGCTCTCTATAACGCCAACAAACATAGAACGGTTAACTACGAACCGGCGCTCAGGAATGTTCTAAAAACATGAGGGAATTAAAAATGCTTCGTTGAAGACGTTGCCGCCCTGGCATTGGTGAGCAGCCGCCTCAAATTATTCTACGAAATCTTACGTACTTTAGTTCCGTAGCCCGCCCGACGGACAAATTTCCAAGATACAGAGGGTCAAATTCGGGTCGTCTAGGCAGTCAATCGCCGAACATATTCAGCCAAACATGTTCATTTGGCCATCGTCCGGCCCCGCATCATCGCAAGGCTCGATCAGCGAGGGATCGTTATTGCGTACGCTGTTGATTTTCGTCCCCACCTGCCAGGCCTTCATCTTGTCCGAATCGAAGGGGCGCAGCAGGTCGACCGGCGGCTGCTCCACATCGCCGCCCTGCAGCCAACGTTCGTAGTCTTTCTTCTGGATCAGCAGCGGCATGCGGTGATGCTCGGTCAGGTCGTGGACGATCTCGTTGGGCTCGACCGTCACCACGGCAAAGGTATCGAACTCGCTCTCCCCATTCGGTGTCCGCCAATGCTGCCAGATACCCGCGATCCCAAACGGCCCCTCCGTCTTCATTGCAAACAGAAACGGAAGCCGGAGTTTGCCGGCCTTCTTCCACTCCACAAAGGAGTCGGCAGGAATCAGGCATCGCCGGTAGAGAAACGCCTTCTTCCACAGCGAGCTCTCCAGCAGCTTCTCTGCGCTGGCGTGAATCGTATCCAGCTTCAGCTTCTTGGGATCGGTGCAGAACGGAGGCAGAAACCGCCAGTGCATCATGCGCAACGCGCGCATTCCCAGATCGTCATCCCAGACCACCACCGGCTGCATCGTTCCCGGAGCGGCGTTATAAGTGGGAGCCAGCTCCAGCTCTTCGCTCAGCTCCAGATCATCGAGCGGGCCAAGCTGGAAGGCTTCGGCAATGCGCTTCTTATCCGACTTCCGCTGATATCGCCCGCACATCCATCGCTCTCCGTTTTGCTTCCCACCGCGCGGATTTTACTTCGATGCCGGCAGCGATACGCCGACCACATTCGCGAACTCCTCGGCAATCCCAGGCGCAGCCGCAAAGATCTTATTGCCTTTGAGCAGCCCGTCTCCGGCGAGAAAATCATTCACGCGACCGCCAGCCTCTTCCACCAGAACCAGTCCGGCGAGGCAGTCCCACGAATACATATGCGTCTCAAAGCAGCCATCGACACGTCCGCAGGCCACGTTAGCCACGGCCAGCGCTCCCGATCCAGCCCCTCGAATGCCCGCGCCGCTAGCCATCACCTGATCCAGCATGGCTAGATAGGTGGCCTTCGGCTGCCGCGAAGCCCTGCCTACCTCGAGCAGCGATTTATCGAGGGTCGTCGTCGAGGAAGTCTTGATCGGCTCACCATTCAGCGTCGCGCCAAGTCCCTTCGCCGCCGCGAAAAGCTCGTCGGTCATCGGCTGATAGATCACCCCAATCGAAGCCACGCCGTCCAGCACAAGTGCAATCGAGATGCAGAAGTGCGCAATGCCTCGCGCAAAGTTCGAAGTGCCATCGATAGGGTCAACTACCCAAGTACGCGCGCTGACCTGGCCGCCGTCTTCTTCACCCAGAAATGTATCGCCTGGGAAGGCCTCCAGCAATCGGCTGCGCACCAGCTTCTCCACTTCGCCGTCTGTGGCAGTCAGGTAATCCTGCGGCCCTTTGAACTTGACCACCATGGCGTCGCGGTCGAGGAAGCGCCGCTTCTGCAACGCTCCAGCCTCGCGCGCAGCGGCGCAGGCAATCAGTAGGCGATTCTTCAAAGTGTCATGTGCTTGATACAAAGACGAAGCGAGGGAGTCTGAGGTCATCTTGGCTTTCAATGCATGCTTGAGGGCGGTCGATTGCGCGATTCATAAAGAACCACGCTTGCCTCAATTTTAGCAGCGGCGCAGTTCTCGAATCCACATATCAGAGTGCAGGCGCTCAAGCTGATTCAGGCTCTTACTTGCTGCGCACTCCGGCAACCACCAGCACCAGCCCACCAACCACAGCAATTAGGCTCAGCGCGGGTGAAATGGGAATCGTCTTGTGCTGCTTGTGCTCAATTTGTATCGGCCCCATGTCCACATCTTTCTTTTCGTGGGTAAAGGAGAAACCGCCCATGGTGAAGCCGACAATTCCAAGGATGATAAGAACCACGCCAGCAACAGTTGCAATTTTCAAGGGAGTGCCTTTCTGGAGAGTAAAGAGGGGCTGAAATTTGCACGCCTCGACGGGGAGTCGAGGCACACGCCACTCATCATTAGAAAGGAATCAGCCAGTGCGAGTTGTACGCCTCGCACAAATCGTCGAATCCGTAGAGTTACGCGTTCAGCTTTTCAGCAGTCACTCTATTCGTTGTACTGCCATGCACGGTTCACAAAAGATCGTACGCTCGTCTCACTGTTTTTTATTCACAAAGGTTAATTTTTACAGGTAAAGTTATCGTGCCCTGCCTAGGCGATCGCGCCCGAGGCAATTCCAACCGAGGCAACGATGAAGAGCCCAAAGCGTTCCAAGTTGACACGAAGAGAGTTCGTCGCCGGCGCGGCGACCCTAACCCTCAGCCGATGGACGCTGGCGCAGCCAGCCAGCAGCTATAACGCTCATGGCCGCGATGTCTATATCGTTTCCAATTTCCACCCCGCCAGTTGCGGCTGGCTCGCGGACTTCTCCAAAGAGCGCGTCTACTGCGTCAACAGCTATCTCTCGCACCTCGACCGCGTTCGCGACGATGCCGAGTATCAGTTCGTTCTGTCTGAAATAAACAATATCGTCGGCATCATGAACTTCCGCCCCGAGCGCATCCCGGAGCTGAAGCAGAGCGTCGCCGAAAAACGCGTGGAGCTGGTCAACGGCTTCTTTCTCGAATCCACCATCAATCTCTCCGGCGGCGAAGCACTCGTTCGCATTGGTGTCGAAGGCCTGCGATGGTACGAAAAAGTCTTCGGCGTCCGGCCCCAGTATGCGTGGTGCATCGACACCTGTGGTGTTCATGACCAGATGGCCCAGATCGCCAAAGGCCTCGGCATGAAGGCCCTCGTCTATACGCGCAAGAACCCGACCGGCAAGACAATGTACTGGACTGTTTCTCCCGATGGATCGCGCATACTCACGCTTTGTCCCGGCCATTATTCCGAGGCCAGCAGCATCTACGAGAGCAAGGATGTATTGACCGAAGCGCAGCTCGACAAGCTCGAAAGCCAGTTCGCTTCCAAGGAAAGCATCACCCCGCAGGGCGCATCCATCCTCATTCTCGGCGGCGGCGGCGACTACTCCCTCGCTCCGCCGGTCAAATCCTATCCAACCGCATTGCTAGCACAATGGCAGCAGCCCGGAACACGCCGCAAGATCCGCTTCACCACCCTGAGCAAGTACGTAGACTCCATCCTCCCCGGCATTCAATCCGGAGCGATCGAGATCCCCACATATCACGGCGGCACCGCGTATGACTTCGACGCATTCTGGATGGACACCCCCAAGGTTAAGACCCTCTATCGCAGCTGCGAACAAGGCTTGCAGGCCGCCGAGGCACTGGCTACCATCGCAAGCCTGAGCGGCCATTACACCTATCCATCGCAGAGCCTCTACGAGTCATGGACTCTGATGTTCCTGAACATGGATCGCAACACCCTCTGGGGATCGGCAGGAGGCATGGTCTTCGTCAGTGAGAAATCCTGGGATGTGCAGGACAGATTCAACTGGGTGGCCAACTCCGCCGCGCATGTTCAGGCAGACGCGCTCAACTCCCTGGCAGCGGCTGGAGAGCAGGCCGCGATCTTCAATCCACTGAACTGGCGCCGCAACGATCCAATCATGCTCACCGTCGCTCCCGGCAAAGTAATAGAGGGTGCAGCATGCGAGCTTATGCCCGACGGACGGATCTTGTGCAGCGTTCCGATGGCCTCTGTGAGCATTGATCCGTTGAAGCTGATGAAGGGTGACGCGCAAAAGCCGAAAGCGCTCGGCTCCGTCGATAGGATTGAAACCTCGCTCTATATCTTGACTATCGATGCAAAGACCGGCGCTATCGCCAGCCTCAAAAGCAAAAAGAGCGGGCGCGAGCTTCTAGGCTCTCAGGCAAACACGATCATTGCCGAAAGGCCAATTAAAAAAGCGAACGATCCGGCAGATATTCTTCCCCCGATTCCAGAGCAGAACAAGATTGCAACTTCAAGCGATGAGCCTTCAACCATCGAAGTGCACAAAGGGCCGCTGTCGACAACCATCGTGACCATGAGTAAGTTCTACGGCGGCGGCGTTCTGCGGCGGACCATCCGGCTCTACGAAACTTATCCGCGCATCGACTTCGAGACAGAGATCAATGACATCCCCGACTACACGATGGTGTATGCAAACTTCCCCCTTGCAAACGATGTCGAGGAAGTGATGCGCGGTGTCCCCTTCGGCTTCTCACACGCTGCCTGGTCCAAGCCCAATCCTAACCTGCATGGCTGGGCAAAGGGCATCGTACCCGCAGTCCGCTGGAGCGCGTATGCAACCGCCGGCGGTGGAGGCGTGGCCCTGCTCGATCGAGGCTTAAGCGGCCGCGAACTGAATGGGCGTGAAGCCTCCATCTACCTCTTCAATGCCGAAGACAAATATCAGGGATATGAAAATCCGTGGCTGACAGGCAAGGGCAAGCATGTGCTCGAATATGCGCTGCTCCCCTATGAATCATCATGGCAAGAGGCGCGCGTTCCCCAATCAGCATGGGAGTACAACCTAGCGCCAGTAATGCTCGAAGGGCGCGCCGATCTCAAGAGCCAGTCTTACCTTGAAACATCGGGCAACATCATCGTCGAATCACTGCGCCGACAAGATAATCACATCATCCTGCGATTTGCAGAGGCCTTTAGCGATGCCGGTGAGGCTCGCATAAAGCTGTCGCTCCCACACAAACGCGCCGCCATCACCGATCTCGTTGGCAACATCGTGACAAAGCTGCCAGCCAGTGCCGACTATCGCTTCGCAGTTCAGCCACAGCAGATCGTCACCATGTACTTCGAAACCGATTCCGCAGTTGAGGAAGAGGTGCCCGTCACCGCATGGGATAAGTTTGTCCCGCAGCAGAAACTCGCGGCGCTGCACGCTTACAGTCCGGATGTGATCGGGCATCCACCCATAGGATCGTAGCGCTGCAGCTTATCGTTGGTGTATCAACTTATCGAGTCAAAACAAAAGCCCACATTCGCGTCTGCTGCGAAGTGGGCTTTTTGCTCTGTAAGTGAAGAATAGTTACAGCTTCTCCGCCACCGACTTAGCCTGCGTAAACAGCAGCAGGTAATCCGGTCCGCCAGCCTTCGAATCCGTCCCGCTCATATTGAATCCACCAAAAGGATGCGCCCCAACCATCGCGCCGGTACACTTGCGGTTCAGATACAGGTTGCCGACATGGAACTCCTCGGCAGCATGCGCCAGCCGGACTTTGTCCGCCGTATAGATCGCGCCGGTCAGGCCAAATTCCGTGTTGTTCGCGACAGCGAGACCCTCTTCGTAGCTCTCGACCTTGATCAGCGCCAGCACCGGTCCAAATATCTCTTCCTGCGCGATCACCGCATCGGGATCGATATCCGCAATCACCGTCGGCTGCAGGAAAAATCCCTTGTCTTCTGTCTCGACTGCTGATCCGCCAGCAACCAGATGTCCTTCCTGCTTGCCCTTCTCGATGTACTCGAGAATGCTTTGCATCGCGCTCTTATTCACCACCGGGCCGAGATTGTGGTTCTCAACCGGATCGCCCACTGTCAGCTTGGCCACGCGCTCGCGGACCTTCTCGACAAACGCGTCATAGATCGGAGCCTCGATGATCGCCCGCGAGCATGCCGAGCACTTCTGCCCGCTGAATCCGAATGCCGCAGCTACTACGCCATCTGCAGCAGCATCCACATCGGCATCCGCGCAGACCAGGATCGAATCCTTGCCGCCCATTTCGAGCACCGTCCGCTTGATCCAGATCTGACCGGGCTGTGTCTTCGCCGCTAGCTCGTGAATATCCAGACCCACCGGCTTCGATCCCGTAAAGGCGATGAAGCGCGTCTTGGGATGCTCGACGATAGCGTTGCCAAAGGTCGCGCCCGAACCGGGGCAGAAGTTCACCACGCCCGCCGGCATACCTGCTTCTTCCAGCACTTCCATAAACAGCGCGGCGATGGTCGGCGAATCGCTCGACGGCTTGAGGATGACGGTATTTCCCGTCACAATCGCCGCCGCCGTCATGCCCGCCATGATGGCGAAAGGGAAGTTCCACGGCGGAATCACCGCACCCACGCCCAGCGGAATATAGATCAGCCGATTGCGCTCGCCCGGCAGCTGGATCGGCGTCGTAGCTTCCTTGAGCCGCAGCGCTTCGCGCGCATAGAACTCGAGAAAGTCGATGGTCTCGGCCGTATCAGCATCGGCCTCGGCCCAGTTCTTGCCGACCTCGTATGTCAGCCAGGCAGAGAACTCCAGCTTGCGCCTGCGAATGATGGCCGCCGCATCGAGCAACAGCGAAGCGCGAACCTCGACCGGAACGCGGCTCCAGCTGTGAAAGGCGCGCAGAGCTGCGTCCATAGCTTCCTGCGCATGCTCCGCTCCAGCTTTCTGATGAATGCCGACGATCTGCGCCGGCCGCGCCGGGTTCAGCGAAGTGATCTTGCCCGTCGTCTTCTCCCGATGGCCGCCGATGATCAGGTCGTACTCGCGGCCCAGCTGCGCGCCCACAAGGCCCAGAGCAGCGCGCATCTCGCGTGCATTTTCCGCCTCGGAGAAGTTAACAAAAGGCTCATTCACAAACTCGCCCTGAGGCGAGCGCAGCTTGATTTCAGGAATCGTCGCGGTAGTCATAGCACTTCAATTTTAGCTGAGGAAAGCGATCGTTGCTCGCCTCCGAAGTTTCCGCTAGCTCTGAGCGTGCGCAAGTTGAAGCGGTTGTATGTCGTAGGCGCGCGGCCAGGAAAGCTCAATGCGCGTGCCCTCTCCGCGCGAAGATGAGACCCGCACCTCTCCGCGATGCTTGCCCAGAATGTGTTTCACAGTCCACAGGCCCATGCCATTGCCCTTATCGCCCTTGGTGGTGATCCCGAACTGGAAGATGACCGGCATCACTTCTGGAGCGATACCGGTGCCGTGGTCGCGCACCACCACGTCCACGCTGGCGTCCCGCCCGGTCAGTTCGATCTCGACATGGCTGCCGGCCTGGGTCGTTGCTTCACAGGCGTTGCGAATCACGTTGAGCAGCACCTGCCTTGTCTCGCCAGCATAGGCCTCGATGTTGCAATCGCCATTGCTTGCAATGTCCAGCGTCACAGCCTTCTCCCGCAGCAGCGGCCCCAGCAGGAACTGCACCGACTCGACCGCCGAGCGCAGATCGATGACCTCCGGCCGGGCCGCCTGGCGAATGAAGGAAAGCGAAGATTCCGCGATAGCCAGCACCCGCTTCGCCTCCTCTTCAGCCATCGCTGCCAACTCGATCACCTGGGCAGAAACTCCGTCTGAAACCTTGATCAGGTATTGCAGATTTTGAATGGCCTGTAGCGGGCTCTTGATCTCGTGGCTGACCACCGCCGACATGCGGCTCCAGTCCTCCAGCTTCTGCGCATCTAGCAGGCTCTCCCGCATCCGCAGTTTCTCGTTCTCCGTGTTGGAGAGCCGCGCGCCGTAGTCGTTCACGCCAAAAGCGATCACCTTCACCCGCTTGATCAGCATGATCGCGACATACGCAGAGAGAATAGCGGTAACTATGTTCGTCCCGGCGTCAACCCAGAAGATGGGGATCCAGGTCGTGACCACATCCATGAGATGCGTAGAGCCGCAGGCGACGATAAAGAGGGCGAAGCCGACGACAAAATATCCCCAGTCGCGTGCAATCACCTGACGGGTTCTTCGCACCAGATAAAACAAGGTTGCGCAGATCGATGTGTAGCTCAGAAAAGTGATCAGGTTGGTGACCACCATCGTCCAAATCAATTTCGGGTCCGCGGCCCAGCAGACCGCATGGGGCACCAGGGAATCGGAATTGAACATAGTGAACGGTTGTCCTCTCGAATACCAACTCTAGTCGAACAAATCACGCAGAAATACTGAGGGGGAGCCTGAAGGTTTGAAGTCACGCCCAGACTTCATCCTCAATGCTCAGAAATCCCGGTCAACGCCATGCTATGCCACTGCCCGAGCCGCAATCAACTTTTACGCTTTCTCTTTCACCGGCCGCCCCTTTTAAGCCAAGATAAGATCCCTTTTCCCCCGATCCTGGCCTGCGCCTGCCGTTGGCTCTTGCCAAGTGAGATGCAGATTTCTGGCATCGCGTAGCTTCATTGCTTACCGAAAAGCCCGAAATGCTAAAAAGTAAAGGACAGGGTCATGAAAACTGGACATATTCTCCATACAACGCTTTCGCTTGTACTCTGCGCATTCACGATTTGTGTCGGCACGGCGATCGTATCGGCTCAGGCCGATGGCAAGTGGCTCCATCGCGTCCCCGACGAGGATCGTGTCCGCGTCAATCCTCTCGCACATCAACCTCAAGCCGAAGCCGCCGGCAAGGCGCTTTTCGCCGAAAACTGCGCCAAATGCCACGGAGCCGACGCCAACGGCCGCACCACCCGCCCCAGCCTGCGTAGCCCGCGCATCCGCCGCGCCGCCGATGGCGAACTCGCCTGGATGCTGCGCAACGGCAATCCCTACAAGGGCATGCCGCAATGGGGAATGCTGCCGGAACAGCAGCGCTGGCAGATCATTGCCTATCTGCGCACCCTGCCTCCCGCCCCGACGGCACATACCAGATGAGCCCGCTCCACGCCATCGCCGATCTAGGGTTGCGGAGCGATCAATATACTCCCAGCCAGAGCTCTCCTTGGGCGATGCAGGGCCGGATTTCCGCCTAAAGTTTCCGCCTGCCCAGCCGATAACCGATAAAGGCTGCCCTGCGCCGTGAGCGAAACCGCAGGTCAAGGCCAGAGGAGTAGAGCCATGAGCACCTCCGCCATTGCCCCCATCGCCGCCATCGACTTCGACAGTTCCAGCGCCACCGCGTCCCAGCAGAGCGTCTTCAACAACCTGCTCAATCAACTGGAGCAGGCCATCGGCAGCGGCAATCTGAACAACACAGCAACGCTGCTCAACGCGGTCAACGCCCTCTCGCCGTCGGCAGCGGGCAGTTCCACACCGCTGGGTACGTTTCTGACCAGCGTGAGCGCGGCGCTCGGCGACGGCAGCGTTACCGAGGCTCAAAGCGCGCTCGCCACCTTTCAGAATGCGGCTCCGGCTTCTACAGCCGCCGCTCCATCCACAACTGCCACCAGCGCCACCGCCGCCAGCATCGCCGCCGGCCTCATCCAGGGCCAGATTCAGCTCAACCTGGTCACTTCGCTATTGAGCTCGGCGGCAGGCTCGGCCAACTCGAACAACCCGGACAGCAGTTCCTCCAGCAGCTCCGCCAACAGCCTAATCGGCCTGCTCAACGCCGCCTATCCCGCGGAAGGAAGCTCGTCATCCGGGAGCAGCGGCGCCGCGTCGAGCGCTCCAGCCGCAACTTCCACCACACCCTACGACACGCTGATCTCCTCCATCCAGACCAGTCTCGCCGGAGGCAACGGCACCATCACGCCCGCCCTCGCCTATCTCCAGGCCTCGGGAAATTTTGTGAATACTTCAGTCTGAAAGACGTGTATAGCGTGTCGTTACGCTATACAATAGCGTTCAGATGATTCTGAGTTTTCGGCATAAGGGAATCGAGAGATTCTTCCACACGGGATTGAAAACTGGAATTCAGCCTCGCCATGCCCTCAAACTCGGTGACCAGCTGACGCTTCTTAATATCGCCCGCACTCCGGAGGAGATGAATGTCCCAGGGTGGCAATGGCATGCGCTGAAAGGAAATCTCACCGGTCATTGGTCAGTCAGTGTCAACGGGAACTGGAGGCTGACCTTCTCATTTGAAGGAGAAGACGCGATCCTGGTCGATTATCAGGATTACCATTGAAAGGAACATCATGACTTCGATGCACAATCCATCCCATCCCGGACGAATCCTGGCCTACTATCTTGGCGATCGATCCGTGACCGAAGTTGCGAAGCATCTTGGCGTAACCCGCCCGGCGCTGTCTCGCCTTTTGAACGGCAAGGCTGGAGTTTCCGCAGATATGGCTCTCCGGCTTGCCGATGCTTTCAAGACCGAGCCCGACCTCTGGCTACGCCTGCAGATGCAGTATGACTTGTGGGTAGCTTCAAAGAAAAAGCGAACCAGGATAAAGCCACTGCCGACTGCTGGCATCGCAGCCTAGCCCTTACGCCTGCTCCATCAACTCATCCGTCCGCTTGCTCATCTTCGCCGTGCGCGCGATCTTGTCCCAGTTAAATGGCCTTCCATCGATCGCCCGCTTCACCGTCTTGAAAAGCACCACAGAGAACACCTGCCGGTAAGCAAACCGCTGGAGCCAGATGTGGAACAGCAGCCAGCCGTCGCCCTTGTTCGCCGGATGCTTCCGCTCCAGGCTGAATGCCACCGACGATGTGATGAAGTCGATCACCATAAAGCCGAGGAAGTAGACCAGCAGCTTCTCGAACGATGCCGTGCTCGCCGCCTCCGGATGGTAGTAGCGCTCGTACATGAACTGCCCGACCCCATACACGAACATGATGTCGATAAATGGCGAAACCAGCGGCAGCAGCATCTGGAAGATGATGATATTCGGCAGCGCAAATAGCCCCATCGCCTTGTTGCGTGTGAAGGCCGCGCGATGCTTCCACACCGCCTGCAGCGTTCCAAACGACCAGCGGAAGCGCTGCCGCATCAGACCCTTGGCGTCAATGGGAGCCTCGGTAAAGGCCAGCGAGCGATCCTCATAGACCACCTTCAGTCCCTGCTCCAGCAGGCTCATCGTCAGGTCGGCATCCTCAGCAACCGTGTTCAGCGGATAGCCCCCGGCAGCTTTCACCGGCCCCGTGCGCCACGCTCCTATCGCGCCCGGCACCACTGTCACAACATTGAAGAGGTCCAACGCCCGCCGCTCGAAGTTCTGGCTGGTGATGTACTCCAGAGCCTGCCATCGCGTCCATAGATTCACGCGATTGCCCACCTTGGCATTGCCCGCTACCGCGCCCACCAGCGGATCTTCAAAGTGCGGCATCAGCTTGGCAATCGCATCCGAAGCAATCACCGTATCCGCATCGATGCCCACATAGAACTCTTCCGTCAGCCGCTCCACCGCATAATTGAGCGCCGCAGCCTTGCCGCCATTGGGCTTGCTCAGCACCATCACCTTGCCCGCCGCTATCTCCGCCTCATACGCCTCGCGCGCGTTCTCAGCCGTGCGGTCGCTGGAGCCATCGTCGATCACCACCACATGCAGATTGAGATACGTCGAATTCAGTACCGACCGCACCGTGCGCACGATCACCGTCTCTTCGTTGTACGCCGGCACCAGCACTGCCACCGGCGGAGCAAAGCCCGGCGTCGGCTCGCGATGCCTGCGCAGCCGGTCGATGATCGCCAGAATTCCGATGAGCACCAGCCGCGCGCTCATCAGCACATCGCCCACAAAGAAGACCGTCACAATGAAGTGCCCAAACAGCGACAGAATGCTGAAGGCCACTGAATCCGCCCGTGCCCGCCAGAACTGTATGGCCGTGATCTTCGGCATCACCTCGGCGGTGGTCTTGCCCATCAGCGCCGAAACCGGCACGATCGTGTATCCATGCGCCCGCAGCGCATCGATCAGCACCGGCAATGCCGCCACCGTTGGCGCGCGATTCCCACCGCCATCATGCATCAGGATGATGCTGCCCTGAAACTGCGGCTTGGTCTTCATGTTGTCGAGCTGCTCCAGCACCGAGTCCGTAATCTGCTGCGGAGTCTTGCGCGGATGCTCGTTCCAATCATCGGTATCGATCTTGTTGCCGACGATTGTATAACCCATCTGCTGCACCCGATACGCAGGCTCAGCCTGGTCGTCCGTATCCGGCTCTTCGTCGATGTCGTACGGAGGCCGGAAATACAGCGGCTCGATGCCCAGCTTGCTGGCAAACAGCCGCTCCGTCAGATTCAATTCCAGCTGCACCTGGCGCGGCGTAATTTCGCTGATGTCAGGATGCGAATACGTATGGTTGCCGACTTCGTGGCCCTCGCGCACAATGCGCTGCATCACACCCACATTCTCCTGCGCCTCTTCGCCGATCAGCATGAACGTGGCTTTGACATTCTCCTTCTTCAGCACGTCCAAAATCTTCGGCGTCCACGTCGGATCGGGCCCGTCGTCGAAGCTCAGCGCCACCTCGCCGGGATGGTAGCCGTAGTAGTCCAGCCGATACGTGAGCGGGTAGGCATCCATATGCTCGTCGACAATCAGTTTGCGCCGCGGATCGGTCTCGTCCGTATCCAGTTCCACAGTGCGCTTACCCGGCTTTGGTGTTCCCGAGATGCGGATGATGTCACCCACGCCTTCTTCATCGAGATCGTGTCCCGGCGGCACCACGCCCAGCGCAGTCAGAGCATCCGGACTGCTCGGCTTATCCCAGATGCTCCAAAGCGAGCGATCTTCCTGCCCCAGAGACCACAACGCAAAGGTCTGGATGCCCAGCTCCCGCGCGGCGCGCATCTCATCCAGCACCGTCACGCTATCCAGGAACCACACCACATGCCGCACATGGTTGTCGACATCGATGAAAGAGTAGTGCGGGTTAAGTGAGTTGTAATCGAGGTCGAGATCGGCGTCTGCATCCGCGGCTTTCTGCCAGGCGTCTTGCACGCCCAGATCTGCCGTCTCCACAACCTTTGGTTTGGGATGCTTCGGGTCTTTTGGATCGGGAATCGACATCTTCCAGTCGAAGCCGTAATTTCCCACCGCGCTGATAATCTTCTGCTTGGGAACCAGCTTCAGCACCCGTTTGAGATTGTTGACGAACCACGACTGCGACGCGATCGGCCCAGGCTCACTGGTCTCTTCATGCTCGTCGTAATTCATGATGATCAGGCCGTCGGAGTTGGCCGCCATGCGCTTTAGGTTGTCGTCCTCGGTCGAGACCTCGACATTCACATACAGCCGAAGATTGTGCGCATGCATATCCGCATACAGCTCCTGAATGAACTGCAGATAGGAGTCTTGGGCATTATCAGGCAGGTTCTCAAGATCGAGCGAAAGCCCGCGATACATCGGCATTCCCGCAAAGAACGCCAGAATCTGCTGCCGCAGATTTTGCCGCTTCGCAGGGTCCGTCAGCACTGAACCAATCGCCGGATCGAAGCTCTGATTGTCCAGGTTGTAGCTTGTCAGGTGCGGAAAGATTTCCGTGTCCTCTTTCGCCGCCGCGATCACGTTTTTGATCTTGTTCATCTCATCCGGATCATGAACGCCCCGGCTGTCGACCACGCGATATTGCTGCAGATCGTCATGCGATGCAGCCATCAGGTTGCCATCCGGAATCGAAACATGCAGCCATACCGGAAATAGAATGTCGATCTGGTGCACATGCTCTTTGAACGAGGAATAACCCGCCGGATTGTCAGGCTGGTAATACGCAG
>DATAZR010000189.1:0-42430 GCA_036271955.1 Acidobacteriaceae bacterium | reverse complement strand
CATCGAGATCTTTAGGAGCAGCATGTCACGAACCGCACGCCTCGGCGCTTTCATTCTCGGAACCCTGATTATCTTAGCGACAGGCATCTTCATCATCGGCAGTAAGAAGTATCTCTTCCGCTCGACGTATGAGCTCAAGGCTCAGTTCGACAATGTTGCGGGCCTCGAGGCCGGCGCCGATGTGATGGTAGGCGGTCTGCATAGCGGTACTGTGCAGTCGATTCATCTTCCGGACAAGCCGGGCGAACAGATGACAGTCGTCATGCAACTCGACCAGGGTACACGCAAGATACTGCGGCAGGACTCCCAGGCATCGATTCAAACAGAGGGTTTGCTGGGCAACCAATATGTGGCGGTCTCGTTTGGTTCCGCAGACAAAGCTGAATTGAAAGATGGCGACACGATATCGAGCATTCCACCGCTGGAGATGTCTGCGCTGCTCGACAAGGCAAACGGCCTGCTTGGCCAAAGCCAGGCAGCGATGGTCAATATCAACAAGGTTGCGGAGCACTTGAACTCTGTGAGCGCAAAGATCGATAGCGGCAACGGCACTGTAGGCGCATTGGTGAACGACCGCGCTCTCTATAACAATCTCGATCAGACTGCGGAAAAGGCCAAGACGGCTGTCGGTTCAGCGGATGCCGGGATCAAGGACTTTCAGGACAATATGGAAGCGTTGAAACATAACTTCCTGCTTCGCGGCTACTTCAAAAATCGCGGCTATGAAGACTCGGCAGACCTCGGCAAGGAAGAAGTTGCAAGCGTTCCGCAGGCGGCTACTGCAAAGGAGTTCACCTTTCAATCGAAGGATCTTTTCGACAAGCAGGATTCAGCCAAGCTGAAAGGACAAAAGGCCCTCAACGCCGCCGGAGAATATCTTGCCGCTAATGATTTTGGAGTAGCGATCATCGAGGTATCCACGGGCAAGACGGGCGGTTCCGCTGCAGATCTTACCCTGGCACAGGGCAGGTCTCTCGTAGTGCGTGATTACATCGTGCAGCACTATGGGTTCGACGACACCAAGCTGAAGACATTCTCGCTGGGCAAGCAGGTCGATGAGACATCCAAGGCGGACTGGGGTGAGGTTAAGGTGTTGATCTATCCGCCAGGGACGCCTGTTCCTGCAGACAAAGGTCCGGATCAGGCACCCTCTTCTACCGCGCCGGTTCAAAAATAGCTGCTCAGGAATGATGAGCGAAAGAGCCGGTGTTCTTAGCCGAATTGATCCCTATAGACCAGCTATTGTTGCGCCGGTCATTCAGACTGACTAAGTAGTTTTTGATGAGTAAGTAGCGGAAATTGCCAAGACTGACCGGGCCGATCTTAAGACCTGGCAGCGAAGAAACTGGAGGAGAAAGCGGATGCACTTTTTAGGGATGTTTTTGGCGCAGGTTGTCGTCGGGACGCCGATTATTCATGTGCTGCTGACGCTGGTGGTTATCGGTGTTCTGCTTTGGCTGGTCAACCTGATCCCCATGCAGTCCACTATCAAATCCATTCTGAATACTGTTGTGGTGATCATAGTTGTGCTATGGCTGCTGCAGGTCTTCGGTTTATTTACAAGCCTGTCTAACATTCGCGTCGGCCACTAGCACAGCAAAGAGTAAGCGCTCACATCGAACGCACGATGCGGCAGAGGATATTGTTCCTCCTGCCGCATCGTAGTCGGTGTTTTAGCCGGATTCGTATTGCTTGGCTTCGAGCTCGGCCCAGCGTGCGTACAGTGCGTCAACCGCATTCTGTGCTGCTTCAGCTTCGGCCAATGCAGTCTGGAGCATTACGGCGTTCGTAACTATCTCGTCGAGTTCCAGCTGAGCCCGCTTCGAGGCAAGCAATTCTTCACCAGCTGCGATACGGCTCTCGATGGTTGCGTAATCGCGCGCGTCGAGATACGAGAGCTTTTTCTTGCCGCTGGAATTGCCGGCCTCCTGATCCGCGCTTGCAGGCTGCCCAGCGGCTGCCGATCGGGCAGTCAATCCCGTTGGGGAAGACGCTTTCGATTCTGCCGCTTTCTGCTCTGCCTGCCATTGATCCCACTGCGAATAGTCCGCAAAGCGCTCCGCATTGCCCATGCCGTCGAGGCCTAGGACAACAGTTGAAATCCGGTCGAGCATGTAGCGATCGTGCGTAACCAGCACCAGCGCGCCGGTGTATTCGAGGAGGCTCTCTTCGAGAATCTCGAGCGTCGGAATATCGAGGTCGTTGGTGGGCTCGTCGAGCAGCAACAGGTCGGCAGGCTGCAGCATTAGGTTGGCGATGAGTACGCGCGCGCGCTCGCCTCCGCTGAGGCGCTCGACCGGCTGATTGAGTTGCTCGCCGGTGAAGAGGAATCGCGATGCCCAGGAAGCAACGTGGATCACGCGATCCTGATAGATCACCGAGTCGCTCTCAGGCGCGAGAGCCCTGCGCAGGGTTACTTTTTCATTGAGGACGCGCGTCTGATCGAAGTAGACGACGCGCAGCATGTTGGCCAGTTTGATTTCGCCCGCATCGGGCTGCGACTGGCCGAGCAGCAGCCGCAGCAGTGTCGTTTTGCCGCTGCCATTGGGACCGACAAGGCCGACACGCATGCCTGCCGTGATGTTGAAGCTCAGGCCGTCGAGCAGAGTTCGCTCACCGATGCTGTAATGCACATCGTTCAGCTCGACAAGCCGCTTGGTCTGGCGTTCGCTGGCAGAGAAATCAATGCCTGCGCTCGATACCTGCGCGCGGCCCTTCATGTCTTTGAGTTCGCCGATCAGTTCCTGGGCGCTGCCGATGCGTGCCTTGCTCTTGGTGGTGCGCGCCTTGGGCCCGCGGCGCAGCCACTCCATCTCGCGCTTGACGCGATTCTCCAGGGATTCCTGCCGCTTGGCCTGCGACTCCAGAAACTCTTCCTTCTTCTCCAGGAACTGGCTGTAGTTGCCATGCACGCGCAGCAGGCCCTGTGGATACTGCTTGTTGAGCTCGACCATCTCAGTCGCGACGTTCTCAAGAAAATAGCGATCGTGACTCACCACGACGCAGGCAAAGGGAGCTGTCGCCAGCACTTCTTCTAGCCATTCAATTCCCGCCAAATCGAGATGGTTGGTGGGCTCATCGAGCAGCAGCACGTCGGGTTGCTGGGCGAGCGCCTG
Organism: Acidobacteriaceae bacterium; assembly: GCA_036271955.1. Taxonomy (GTDB): domain Bacteria; phylum Acidobacteriota; class Terriglobia; order Terriglobales; family Acidobacteriaceae; genus Acidicapsa. The sequence goes on along the minus strand of DATAZR010000189.1, from coordinate 39,314 downwards.
AGCGATCGAAAGCCGCTTCTTCCAGCCTCCGGAGTAGGTCTGGGCTTCGGTTTCGAAGTCCTCAAAGCCGGCCCGGCCCAGCGTCTCTGCGATGCGGCCTTCCCATTCGCTCTCGTGCACGCCGGCGCGCTTCAACGCCTGCTGCACGACGTCGCGAGCGGTTACGCCAGGTGTGAATTCAGAGACCTGCGAGACATAGCTCAGCTTTGTCAGCCTGCGGCGAGCGACTTCCCCTTCATCGGGATCGATCTCGCCTGCGAGCACGCCCAGCAGGGTCGATTTGCCAGAGCCGTTTGGCCCGATCAGGCCGATGCGGTCGCCCTCATCAACCTGAAAGCCGATATCGCGAAAGAGCGCAGCAACGCCAAAGGACTTTGTCAGCCCTTGCCCATTCAGTAATGTCGCCACGGTCTCTGCTCTCTTGAGGAAGGATTTCGCTGCCTAATCTTCATTCTACTGGCTGGGACGTGCAATGGAGATTGGCCCTGGGTGATGCGCTGGACGATATATGCGGCGCGGTATGCCGTGCGTTGTCTTGACTGGTTGTGCCTGTTACCGTAATTACGTCCGGATCTCGAAATACGTCCGGGCCTCGCACCGAGATTTCAACGCAGCGCCCGGCATCCAACTCCGATATGACCCTGACCATGCAAGGCAGGTATCGATTTCAAGAGTTCGAAATTGATCTCGCACATCGCTCGCTGCAGCGCGAGGGACACACGATTGCGCTCGATGCCACGAGCTTTGACCTGCTGGCTTTCCTGGTGCTGCATCCACAGCGCGTTATTACGGAAGATGAGCTGACGGAAGCCCTGTGGCCGGAGCTGGACGATCTGGAGACCGATCTTCACGAGCACATCTCGCAGCTGCGCAAGGCGCTGGCCGGAGTACTGCCGGGCGAGAGACTCTTGGCGACGATTCCCGGGTATGGGTATCAGTTCACCTCGCCGGTCATGGAAACATCCGTCTTGGAAGCGCCGGAAACGGGCAGATCATCCGAGGACAGATTTGATAACGAGTTGAATTTGGAAGAGGATGCAGACGAGCCGCCCGAGCCGGCGCAGCACTTTGCCGAAACTCTGGAGGGCGCCAGGCGTAAGCGAGGCGCCAAGCAGGATGATGATGCCGAGGATGAGGATTCGCAAGCGAGAGCTGCGAAACGAGGCTCGCGAGGTGGATTCCGGCTGACGGCGTCATGGTGGGTTGCGATTCTAACCGGTATAGTGACACTGCTGGTCTTCGGCGTGTTGTGGAGTTGGCGCACATTGCATCGGCCGACAGCAGAGCCTCTCAGAATAGTGCTTGCCGACTTCACGAATACCGCCGGGAATCCGCAGTTTGATCTGTCTCTCAAGACCGCTCTTGCTCTCGACCTGGAGCAGTCGCCGTTTCTCACGGTGGTTTCACAGGCGGCCGCTGCGCAGGCTCTGCGGGAGTTGAAAGCCGATCCCGATAAACCGCTTTTTCCTGAACTCACGCGGCAGCTTTGCGCTCAGGTACATGGCAATGTTTATGTCACCGGGGCGGTCCGTCCACTTGGCAATCACTTCCTCGCGACCATCAAGGCCTACCATTGCTCGGATGGCAACAGCCTTGCTGAGAGCCGGGGCATCGCCGACTCTCCGGATGCTGTGGTCGCAGTGCTCGATAAAGTGGCGGTCGATCTTCGTAAGCAGCTGGGCGAATCGCCGCAATCGGCGGCCACTTTCAGCAAGCCGTTGTTTGCCGACCGGCCGGCGAGCCTCGATGCGTTGAAGGCGTATTCCGATGCCAGCCGCTCTGAAATGCAAGGGAGCCTTGAGCAGGCTCTGACGCTGTTACAGCATGCGGTGGAGATCGATCCGCAGTTTGCGCTTGCATTTGCCAGGCTTGGCTCGGTTTACTCTCAGCTCGGGCAGCGCGACCAGTCGATCGCCGCGCTGACTCGCGCTTTTCAGCTGCGAGATAGTCTGAGCGAACCGAATAGGCTCGAAGTAATTGCGAGTTATAACGACTCTGTGACTGGAGACCTGCAGGCCAGTCTTCGCAACTACAAGGACTGGAGCCAGGAGTATCCGCGCAACCCTACGCCCCTGGTGGCCCTCGCCGAACGCGAGATACAGATCGGCAAGATTGCGCTGGCGATTGAACCGGCGCAAAGAGCACTCGTTCTCAATCCATCGGACGCCTTGAACTATGCAGTGCTGGCCCGTGCGCAGTTGAGCCTGGGGCAGGTGGATGCAGCGGCGAAGACCTGCCAACTGGCGAGCAGCAGCCATCTCGACAGCGAGCCGATTCATGGGTTCCTGCTGCAGATTGCGTTTTTGCGGCTGGATCAGCCGGGCATCGATGCGCAGCTGGCGTGGGCTCGCGAGGCGGGCAGAGACAGTTCGGCCCTGCCTTACATGCAGCTGCAGCAGGGGCTCATGAATTTTGCGCTGGGCAAGGCGAAGGCTGGGCAAGACGAATTTACAAATGCAGCGGCGGCCTTTGCTGCTTTCGGTGAGAACGAACGCGCCGGACGAATTCTTGGGGCGATGCCTCGAATCGAAGCCGAGCTAGGCTTGACCGAAGCAGCCCATGCGCAGCTTGTGAAGCTTACGAACCTGAACGATGCGGCGCTGAACGAGTCGAGCGACATTCCAGTGGCATGGGCTCACACCGGAGAAACCTCACGCGCCGCGGCTTTGCTCAAGAGTGAACTGGATGCCCATCCCGCGAACACGCTCTGGCAGGAGGATTTTGCGCCCCAGGTCAAAGCGGCGATTGCGATGAACCAGCAGCATTTTGCAGAAGCTGTCGACGATCTCAAGCCTGCGCTGCCCTTCGACATGCGCAGCTTCGAGGCGCCGGCGATGCGAGGGCGCGCGTATCTTGCTGCAAAGCAACCTGCCCTGGCTGAGGCAGAGTTCCACAAGATTCTCGATCACACCGGCATCGAGCCGCTTTCTCACAACTATCCGCTTGCCCGGCTGGGATTGGCGCGCGCCCTGGCGCAGGAAGGCAAGATAGCCGATGCTGGGTATGTCTACAAGCTGGTGCTGCAAATCTGGAAGGATGCAGACTCTGATCTGCCTCGCCTCAAGGAAGCCAAAGCGGAGTATGCCCGGCTTACAGGAGAGCCCGTGAAAGCTAAGCCTGCCGCGTTAGTCCGCCCAGGCTCCAAGCAGCCGGCTTCGAAAACACCGGCAAAGCGGCGCTGACGCTTCTTTTAGGCGTGCTTTGCCGGGACATGTTTGCGCGCTGCTGCCTTTGCCGCGTGCGGCTTTTCAGCAGCGGGCTTCTCTGGTTCGGGTTTATCGGCCGCTGTCTCCTCGGCTAGTGTCGCAACGGCAGCTTTCGGGATTGCATTCAACTCGGCTTTGCCCTCGGCGAGACGCATGAGGAACTCCTGTGAGTTGAAACCACCGTGGTTCCTCTTTCCTTCATTGGCGCGGATATATGCGCCGTCTTCCTGCATCAATCTCGCCTTTGCTGTATCCGCAAGATACGCGGGCAGGATTTCGTCGTGAAGCCTCGCCTTGGCTGCCTTGTCGCGGACGGGGAAGACCACCTCACAGCGCTCGAAGAGATTACGCGGCATCCAGTCCGCGCTGCCCAGGTAGATTTCTTCCTTGCCGCCGTTGGCGAAGTGATAGATGCGGCTGTGTTCGAGGAACCGCCCCACGATCGATCTCACACGAATCTTCTCGCTCAGCCCCGGCACGCCTGGACGCAGCGTGCAAACTCCACGAATGATCAGGTCGATCTCGACGCCGGCCTGTGAGGCTGTGTACATGGCCTCGATGACGGAAGGCTCGAGCAGTGCGTTCATCTTGGCGACGATGCGCGCCGGGCGTCCGGCTGCTGCATGTTCGGTCTCGCGCCGGATGAGCTGCAGGAAGGTTTCCGCCATCGTGAGCGGAGCAACGAGCAGCGGCTTGTAGTCGTCGATCTCCGCATGAGCCGTCAAGTAATTGAAAACCATGTGGACCTGCTCGGTGATCGCCGGATCGCTGGTGAGCAGGCTGAGATCGGTATAGAAGCGTGCGGTCACCGGGTTGTAGTTGCCGGTGCCGAGGTGGCAGTAGCGGCGCGTCTGGCCATCTTCATCGCGCCGGACCAGCATGGCCAGTTTGCAGTGAGTCTTGAGCCCGACCACGCCGTAGAAGACCTGAACGCCGGCGTCTTCCATGCTGCGCGCCCAGCGAATGTTGGAAGCCTCATCGAAGCGCGCCATCAGCTCCACGACCACCGTGGCTTCCTTCGACGTGGCGGCTTCGGTCAGCGCCTCGAACATCGGCGAATCGGTGCTGGTGCGATAGAGCGTCTGCTTCATCGTCACCACGCGGGGATCGACTGCTCCGTGCTGGATGAAGCTGACCACTGCGTCGTAGGAATCGTAAGGGTGGTGCAGCAGAATATCTCTCTGTCTCAGGTCCTCGAAGATGTCCCCTACGTTTCTGCTCAGGTTCAACTGCTTGGGAACGAAAGAAGAAAACTTGAGGTCGGGCCGCTGAATATCACCATAGAAGAACATCAGGCGCGCCAGGTTTGCAGGGCCATCTACCGTGTATACCTGAGTCTCGTCGAGCTCAAAGTTCACCCGCAGCTTGTCGAGAATCTCCGGATGCGCGTCGCTGACGATTTCCAGCCGCACCGCGTCGCCCTTACGACGGTTGTGCAGCTCGCTGCGAATCGACTCCAGCAGCGAGCGCGTTTCTTCTTCTTCGAAGTAGAGGTTAGAGTTGCGCGTTACCCGGAATGCAGCCTGGGCCAGCACTTCATAGCCGCGGTACATACCGCTCAGGTTCTGGGCGACCAGGTCTTGCAGCAGGATGTAGTCGTAGCCTCCGTTGGCGACTTGTGGATCGCACAGGCGGACAAATCTGGGCAGCGCGCGCGGCACGGTGAGAACTCCGAGCACGGCCGATGCGGAGGCGCGCCGCTTGGGCCGAAGCAGGATGGCCAGGCAAAGCGCGCGATTGAGCACGCGGGGAAAGGGATGCGCCGGGTCGATGGTGATGGGCGTGAGCAGCGGGTCCACTTCGCGCTGGAAGTAGTTTTGCGCCATCGTTTTTTGCGACTCAGTCAGCTCCTCCCATGGCAGCAGGCGAATGCCTTGCTGGCGCAGCTCGGGGAGCAGCTGGTCGTTCCAGCAGCGATACTGGTCGGCGACAAACTCGTGCATCTCGTGGGTCAGCGCTTCCAGGGACTCATGCGGAGGCAGACCGTCGTAGCCCGGTTCGGTGTGTCCGTCTTCTGTGCGCTGCAGCAAGCCGGCGAGGCGAATCTCAACATATTCGTCAAGGTTGCTGCCCGTGATGGCGAGAAACTTCACCCGCTCCAAAATGGGATTGGAGTCGTCCTGGGCCTCTTCCAGCACGCGCCGGTTAAAGTTCATCCACGACTTGTCGCGACCTGCGAACTGCTTTTTCCGCTGCGTGTTCCTCGCCATGTCCAATCCTTTTCCTCTTTCCACCTACAGTCTCTGCCGCGAGCCCGGGTGGAGAGTTCCCAAAGTCTAGAGCTTTCGCATGTCCCCGGCAATCTTGAAAAGCTCTCATTTCATAGATACTTCTCATCTCTATCGCATCCGGCGTGGGCCGCGTGTTAACCGATGAAGAAATCCCACAACGGCGGCCTTCGCCATTTGACTCCGCCCAGCGCCGGGCTTGAGGATATAGGAGGGGAGTTCGCCGCTCCGTAGTCTCGTCCATCCTTCCACCTACTTTTGTCCCGGCGCCCATTCCCTCCTCAGTCGCCAAAGGAGCCGATCATGCCTTCCAATCTCAATTCTTTCGACCGCAGCTTTCTTCCCGAAGAGCCCATTCATCCCCAGGGTGCGGAATTTCTCGAGCGGGTGACCGGGATGCTGGATGGGCAACTGAAAGACCCGGTAGCCGTTGAGGCTGCGCTGGGCGAGTGGGACGGTCTGCTGGAAAAGATCGCCGGCGAACTCTACCGCATCAGCTCCATGCTGATCGGCGAGGGTGAGGAATCGGTTCGCCTGATTGAGCAGGTGGTTGCGACAGTTGACCTGCCGGCCTGTCACGATCCGGTCGAGGCTCGCCATAACTCGCGGCTGGCGCTGGCCGGGCTGGCCGTTGCCCAGCTGGCTGAACTAGATGGCTCAGTGCTGGCGGCTCCTGCGGAAGATGGCTCCGGCCCGGTGGGCTGCATCGAGGACGACGATCTGGATGCAGTCGGCGTTTCGCGGGCCGAGTTCGAACAGATGATGAACGGCCCCGACAGCCACAGGCTGCGCGACTGGCTGGAAGGCCTGTCGGTTCAGCTTCGCGTGGTTTTTGTGCTTCGCGCCGTGGCTGCCATGACATCGCCCGAGGTTGCCGGTCTGCTGGCTGAAAACGGCGGAACGGCCGCACGGGGCTGGACTCCGGATGCTGTGCGGAGCAGCTTCCGCCAGGCGCTCTGCTCGCTTGCTTCGCAGCTCATCCACGCCACCGCGACCCGGTAGGCGCGGATTCTACAGGTTCGGACTCGATAGGTTTACCCCTCCCGCAAGACCAAGGCAGGACTGAGGTGAGATGATCCGTCGCTGCGACGCTCAGGATTTCGGCCAGATTTGGGACATCGTCAACGACGGTGCGCAGGCCTATCGGGGTGTGATTCCGGCGGATCGTTGGACCGAGCCGTATATGTCCCAAGCCAAGCTCGAGCATGAAATCGAAGCGGGAGTAGTGTTCTGGTGCGCCGAAGACGCAGGCTTTCTCGAAGGCGTCATGGGTATTCAGCAGGTGGAGGATGTCTCGCTGATCCGGCACGCTTACGTTCGCACGGCCAGCCAGAAGAAGGGGGTCGGAGCGCGGCTCCTGACCTATTTGCAGGGGTTGGCGACCAGACCGCTACTGATCGGCGCCTGGTCGGATGCTGTCTGGGCGATCCGTTTTTATGAGAAATATGACTTCGCCCTAGTGGGGCAGGAGGATAAAGTTCGGCTGCTCAAAAAATATTGGAACGTCCCGGATCGCCAGATTGAGACTTCGGTGGTGCTGGCCGACCGAACATGGCGGGAGCTGAGCAGCGCACCCCGCTCTTGATGGGAGGAATCCAGCGGCCTTTCCAGGCAGATCGGCCACCATCGTCATACGGCCGAAATCGCCGCGTATTACACTAGCCAGACTCGCGGTTTGGCGTGCGGGCTGCGCACCAGAAGGGATTTCGTGGCATTCTTTCGATGAGTTTTGGAACCTTTCGTGGCCGGTGCCGCATCCATTAGCAGCAGACTAATCAAGCGAGTAGAGTGAGAGTGACACCTACCACAATGCAAAATTTGCTCCATCTCCCGACGGCCCGGAATGGGAAAGCCGCGTCTTCAGCGGCCACGGCGCTTGCAAGTTTGGTGGCAGCCGTCTGTTTCGTGGTTCCCGCTGTCGCCCAGTCGATCCCGAGCGGCCAGCAATCGGCTCCTGCTCCGCAACCGGCCAGCAGCTACCAGGGCAGTGTAACTACCGGCACCGCGACTACGGGGACACTGTCGCTGACCCTCGACGACGCCGTGCAGCGCGGTCTCCAGACGAATCTGGGCCTGCTGCTCTCCAACACCCAGGCCGCCAATTCCCGCGGCCAGCGCCTTCAGGATCTGCAGGCGTTGCTTCCGTCGATCGACGCCAACCTGAAAGAAGCCTTTGTGCAGAGCGATCTTGCCGCGCAGGGCCTCAAGATTCCAGGTTTCCCTACGATCATCGGACCCTTTGGCTACACCGATCTTAGGGCGAACCTCAGCTGGACGGTTCTAAGCCTCAACTCGCTCAAAACCTATATGGCATCGCGGCATTACTTCCAAGCCTCGCAGCTTTCTGCAGAAGACGCCAAGCAGATGGTCATCCTCACCGTCGGCAATGCGTATCTGCGCGTGCTGGCCGACCAGGCGCAGATTGAATCGACCCAGGCCCAGGTTGAAACCTCGAAGGTTTCACTCGACCAGGCCACCAGGAACCACTCCGCCGGAACGGCTCCCCGGCTCGACGAGCTGCGCGCTCAGGTTGATACCCAGAGCTTGCAGCAGCAGCTGATCGTCGCCCGCAACACCTTTGAAAAAGATAAGCTGGCGCTGGCTCGCAGCATTGGCCTGCCATTGGCGCAGCAATTCGAGCTGGCGGACAAAGCACCTTACTCGGCCTTCGATCAGCCCGACATTCAATCGGCGATCAAGCAGGCGCTGGCCAACCGCAAAGATCGCGCTGCCTCGGCCGAGTTGACCAAAGCCAACACGGATCAGCGCAAAGCCGCAACTGACGACCGGCTGCCCACCGTGAAGGCCGAAGCCGATTACGGCGACATCGGCGTCAATGTGCGGCATTCGCATGGGACGGTCGATGCCACCGGGACGATCACCATCCCTATCTTTAAGGAAGCGCAGTTCCGCGGCGAGGCTCAGGTTGCCCAATCGCAGCTCGATCAGCAGCGCGAGCAGCAAAGCGACCTCGATGCGCAGATTGAAGCCGACGTCCGAGATGCACTGCTGGACATCGCTTCTTCGCAGCAACAGGTTGAGGTTTCTCGCTCCAACGTCGAGCTGTCGAATGAAGTTCTTTCCGAGGCCCAGCAGCGGTATCGCGCGGGCGTCAGCGACAATCTGGCGGTTTCGCAGGCCCAGCAGACCGTGGCCCAGGCCAACAGCCAGTACATCAACAGCCTCTACCAGCACAATCTCGCCAAGCTTAACCTGGCGCGTGCCATGGGTGTGGCGCAGAACTACAAAGAATATTTGGGAGGTAAGTGAACGTGGCGGATGCAACTCCATCCCCCGGCGGACAGCCGGAACAGAAAGGGCCTGACGCCCAGCAGACCAACGGCGCCCCCAAGAAGAGCCGTCGCGGTCTGGTCATCATAATTCTGCTGATACTGGTCGTTGCTGGTGGGGCTTTCTATTGGCACTCGACCTTCAGTGAAGACACGGATGACGCACAGATCAACGGCCACCTGATCCAGATCAGCTCGCGCATCAACGGCACGGTGATCAAGATCAACGTCGATGAGAATCAGTATGTCGCCAAGGGTACGGTGATCGCCGAGCTCGATCCGGCCGACTACCAGGTCGCAGTTGAAAATGCAGATGCCGCGCTGGCCAGCGCCAAGGCTGCTGCTGTTGCCGCACGGGTCAATGTGCCGATCACCTCGGTCAATACCGGCAGCAATCTGCGTTCGGCGGCATCGGATGTGAGCGGCGCGCATGCGGGTGTTCTGCAGGCGCAAAGCCAGGTTTCGGCGGCACATGCCAAGGTTGTGCAGGCGCAGGCTAACAATCTCAAGGCAAACCAGGATCTCGAACGCTACAAGCCGCTGGTGGAGAAAGATGTCATCAGCAAGCAGCAGTACGACGAGGCGGTAGCGAACGCGGATGCAACCAAGGCTGCCGTAGCTGACGCGATTGCCAGCGAGCAGGCTGCCAATCATGCAGTTCAGGTCGCGACCGACAAGGAATCGCAGGCGCAGTCTTCGTATAAGTACGCTGAGACCGGACCGCAGCAGGTTGCCGCGCAAAACGCCCGCGCCCAGCAGGCCGAGGCGCAGGTAGAGGGAGCCCAGGCTCAGCTCGACCAGGCCAAACTCAATCTGGGCTACTGCAAGATTGTGGCTCCGTCCAACGGCATTGTGACTCGCAAGACCCTCGAACTGAACCAGAACATTTCCCCGGGCCAGAACCTGCTCACGCTGGTTTCGCTCGACGATCTCTGGGTTACGGCCAACTTCAAAGAGACTCAGCTGAAGCATATCGCCGCCGGCCAACCAGTCGAAGTCGAGGTTGACGCCACCGGCAAGACGTATAAAGGCAAAGTCACTCAGGTTGGCGGCGCTACCGGCTCGGTTCTCTCGCTCTTCCCGCCTGAGAACGCCACGGGCAACTACGTCAAGGTAGTGCAGCGCGTTCCCGTCCGCATCGACTTCACCGATCTGGCCAATGAGGACAGCAGCCACTCGCTTCGTCCGGGACTTTCGGTCGAGCCAAAGGTCCGAGTGAAATAAGGGAACATCGGAAAACAAATTTCGGTAAATGGCCGACTCGACAACGAAGTGGATGGAGCTGAATCATGGCTCTATCCACTTTGTTTTGTTAGAGGAAAACCTGCCGCGTGGATGCGGCAAATTGCCGTTGATGACATTCGCCGTTTCTCCCTATTCCTTTCTCCAAATTCGCACCGTTGTCACATTCCATTGAACGGGCGTTTACTTACGCCATCTACAACTTTCCTGTCATTGCTTTCAGCATTGGCCAGGAGGCACCATGCGCAGATTTCTCGCAGCTTCTCTCTCGACGCTGCTTTTCGTGGGGACTTTACCCGTCCCCTCGTTTGCTGGTGAAAAGAACGACGCATCCCAGAATGATCCCGCCACTGCAACGCCCATCAAGCACATCGTCGTGATCTTCGGGGAAAACATCTCCTTCGATCACTACTTCGGCACTTACCCCAAGGCCCAGAACAATTCCGGCGAGACACGCTTCAAGTACGTTCAATCGCCACATGCCGGCCATGACGTCGCCAATAACCTGATCACTCCTCTGGATCCAACCAACGATTTCAAGCCGGTCAAGCACGTCGATCTGCTTAAGGCGAACCCCAATGGCCCCAGCGGTTCGGGCGCTGTATTCAATGGCGCTTCCGCGGCGAATCCCTTCCGCCTGGCTCCTTCGCAGGCTGGAACCGCCGATATGAACCACTCGCCGAAGCCTGAGCAGGTAGCGTATGACAACGGCAAGGTCGATCAGTTTCCCGGATCGACTGGCACCGCAGGGCCGCCGCCGGCAGTTCTGAGCGCCTCCGGAGCCGAACACACCAAGGGTCTGGTGATGGGCTACTACGACGGCAACACCGTCACCGCCCTCTGGAACTACGCCAACCACTTCGCGCTCAACGACAACACCTACACTTCGCAGTTCGGTCCTTCCACGCCGGGCGCGATCAACCTGATCGCCGGCCAGACCAACGGTTTTGCGCAGTACACCAACGTTGTCACCGGCACCACGCTGCTGCACAACACCCACGAGGCTTTTGACGGCCAGGGCGGCTTTACCCTGGTCGGCGATGCGGAACCGCTGGGCGATGTCTGCTCCAACACCTCGTCCGACAATGTCCTCTTTGCCGGCAAGAACATCGGCGACTTGCTGAACAAGCAGGACATCACCTGGGGTTGGTTCCAGGGCGGCTTCAACACCGAACTGACCAACGCCAACGGCAGCACCGGCTGCACCCGCTCCACACCGAATGCGATCCCTGGTTTCGGCGGCGTAGCGGTAAACGACTATGTTGAGCATCACCAGCCCTTCCAGTACTATGCTTCGACAGCCAACCCAACCCATGCCCGTCCCAGTTCGATCCGGGCTATCGGCAGCAGCTATGAAGCGGGACGCGGCAAAGTGGTGGACCCGGCCAACCACCAGTACGACACGGACGATTTCTTCACCGCGCTCGACAATGGCGTACTGCCTGCAGTTACTTTCCTGAAGGCGCCAGCCTACCAGGACGCCCATCCCGGCAACTCCGACCCGACCGACGAGCAGACCTTCGTGGTCAACGTCATCAATGCTTTGCAAGAGAGCGAATTCTGGGAATCGACCGCCGTTGTCATCACCTATGACGACTCCGACGGCTGGTACGACCACCAGATGCCCTCGATCGTGAACCCCTCTACGAGCGCCACCGTTGACGCACTGAACGCTCCCGGCGTCTGCAACACTGGCGCGCAGCAGCCTGATGCAGACGGCAAGCTGCCCAAAGACAAGAAGTCACTCAACGGCGTAGGCGGCCTGCCAGTGCTCGGCCGCTGCGGCTACGGCACCCGTATCCCGCTGCTGGTCATCTCGCCCTGGGCGCGTGACAACTACATCGACCACACAGAGCTCGATCAGACCTCGGTCATCCGCTTTATCGAAGACAACTGGCTCAACGGCAAGCGCGTTCAGCCGAACGGCTCGTTTGACACTATCGCCAACTCGATCGAATCGATGTTCAACTTCAACCGGCCTCTGAAGGAAGTCCGCGAGCGCAAGCTGTTCCTGGACCCCAACTCCGGCGCGATCATCAAGTAAGCTGTTCGGAAATCTCACTTTACCGCTGCGCGCACATCCTCCATGCGCGCAGCGGATTTTTGTGATTGAAACATGAAAGCGTCATTCTGAATCCATGGATTTTCCCAGTTTTACAGATTCTTCCCGGCGAAAGCTCCTCATCCAAGGTGCGAGACTAATGGCGGCTGCGGCGGCAGGACAAAGCGGCCTGCTCGGCAACCTCAAGCTACTAGCGCAACAAGCAACACCTCCGCCTCCGCATCTTGTTCCCGGCATGGTTTACGACAGCTCGGCCTCAGCCGCGCCTGCACAACCTGCACGGCCTCCGCGTCCATGGCTGCATCCAGAGCGGCTGGCGCGCTTCGTCGACCCGCTGCCCATTCCGCAGCCGCTGTCGAGCGCTGAGACGCGTCCGCATCCCCATCAGACTGGTGTCCAGGTTCCTTATCACCGCATCGCGATGCGCAAGGTCGATGTCAAGGTACATCGCGACTTGCCTCCAACCAGCGTTTGGAGCTATGGCGACTCCGCACCCGGACCTACGATTGAGGCTCGCAAAGGCCAGCCGATGCTGATTGAGTGGGTCAACAGCTTGCCCAAGGAACACTTCCTGCCCATCGACCACACTCTATGCGGCGCGGGAAAAGATTTGCCGGAGGTCCGCACTGCGGTCCATGTTCACGGCGCCTGTGTGCCCCCGGAAAGCGACGGCTATCCCGAAGACTGGCAAAAACAGGGTGAGAGCCGAACATCTCTCTATCCGATGAACCAGGAAGCAGCGACCCTCTGGTATCACGACCATGCTATGGGCATCGAGCGGCTCAATCAATACGCCGGATTGTTCGGGTTCTTCCTCATTCGAGACGAGGCTGAAGACTCGCTCAATCTGCCCCAAGGCAAGTACGAAATTCCGCTCGCCATCTGCGACCGTTTCTTCTTCGCTGATGGCGGCCTGCATTACCCCGACTCGGGCGATCCCACTGCTCCGTGGATTCCGGAGGTTTACGGCGATGTCATCCTCGCCAACGGCGCCATCTTTCCTTATCTCGAAGTCGAGCCGCGCCTCTATCGCATCCGCCTGCTTAACAGCTCCAACTCGCGCGCCTATCGCTTTTTGTTCTCTAACGGCCATGCCTTCCATCAGATTGGCACCGATCAGGGCCTGCTTGCCGCGCCCGTCGAGATGAAAGAGCTGATGCTCTCGCCTGCCGAGCGCGCCGATCTGCTCATCGATTTCTCTTCGCTGGCTGGGACTGAATTCACACTGCAGGATACGAAGCTGACGATCATGCAGTTTCGCGTCGGTAAAGCTGAAGCTTCGGCCAATCCGGAATCCAAGCCCGCCCTTGCGATGCCATCCATTCTCCGCAAGATCGACTTCATTCCAGAGAGCGCCTCGGTTCGTACCCGCACTTTCGATCTCAAGGAATACATGCATCCTGATTCGCGCATTATGCTCATGCTGCTCAACGGCCAATACTGGCATGAGCCGGTGACGGAAAAGCCGGTGCTCGATTCGACCGAAATCTGGAGCTTCATCAACACCACGCAGGACATTCATCCGATCCATCTGCACCTGGTGCGTTTTCAGATTCTCGACCGTCGGCCATTCGATGTGGACGACTACCTGAATTACAAGAAGTTTGAATACATAGGCGATGCTGCGCCGCCCGAGCCCAACGAGCGCGGTTGGAAAGATACCGTCAAAACCCATCCCGAGACTGTCACGCGCATCATCGTTCCGTTCCAGGGATATGCAGGCCGATACGTCTGGCACTGTCACCTGCTCGAGCATGCCGCCAACGAAATGATGCGGCCCTTTGAAGTGACTTCGCGGCAGGCTTAGGACTTTCTTTCACGGCAGTGTCCAAGGACACTGCCAGCGCTCTCGCTTTCCACTACGATTGTTCACATGAAGATTCTTACCGCTGCCGAAATGCAAGCTTGCGATCGTGCTACGAGCGAGCGATTCGGCATCCCGTCGATCGAGCTGATGCGCAACGCGGCAACCGCCGTCGCCAGCTTCGCGCGCATGCATTTTCCGGCGGCCAAACGAGTCACAATTCTCTGCGGTCGCGGCAACAACGGCGGCGACGGTATGATGACCGCTCGCCTGCTCATCGAAGCTGGCCTCGAAGTTACCACACTGCTGCTGGGCGATCCTGAAGGCTTAAAAGGTGATGCGGCGCAGGCCTGGGCCGGTCTGACTGCGATCTCTCCGGCAGGCAAAAACTCCATCAACATTGTGAAATCAGGAGAAGAGTTAAGAGATCACGCAGCGGCTCTCGATGCCGACCTGATCGTCGATGCGTTGGTCGGAACAGGCTTCCAACCGCCTCTGCGCGGGCTGCCGCTGGCGGCTCTTGAATGGGTGCAGGGCGGACTTAAAGCCGGTGGCAGTAGAACGAAAATCCTCGCTGTCGATTTGCCATCCGGCTGGGACGCGGACTCGACGGAATCCAAGCCAGCAGGGCCAGCCTTTCCAGCAGATGCGGTCATTACGTTCACCTCACCCAAGCCGGCGCATGTCTTCGGCGAGCTTACGCGCAGCCTCTTCGATCCAATTGTGGTCGCCCCTATTGGCTCGCCTGACGAGGCGATCCTTTCGAGCGCTAATCTATTCTGGTCCGGCGCTTCCAAATCCATTACTGAAGGCGAGCGCCCAGCCGACTCGAACAAAGGCATGTACGGTCATGTCCTGGTCATCGGCGGCAGCCAGGGTAAGTCTGGAGCTCCGGCGATGGCTTCGCTCGCCGCGCTGCGCACCGGTGCTGGATTGGTCACGGCTGCGGTTGCGCCATCTGTCTTGCCGCTGGTCGCGGCCATCGCTCCCGAGCTGATGACCAGAGCTCTTGCCGTTAGCAGCGCAGGGGAAATCTCGCAAGACAATCTCTCGCCCGACGCTTTGAACTCTCTTCTCCATCGCATCACAGTGCTCGCTCTCGGTCCCGGCCTTGGCACGAGCCCGGAAGCGACGGAATTTGCGCTCGGTCTGCTCAGGCAATCGCAGCTCGCCGCAGTCGTCGATGCCGACGGCCTCAACGCTCTCGCGACGCAGCCTGATCTGCTCCCGCAAATTGCGGAAGATCGCACAATGGTTCTCACACCGCATCCTGGCGAAATGTCTCGTCTCACCGGCCTTGGCACTCCTGAAATCCAGGCTAACCGGCTGCCAATCGCCCGCGACTTTGCGACAAAAAATCATGTCACACTGGTGCTCAAAGGCTCGCGCACCTTGATCGCTCATCCCGACGGCAGCGTTGGCGTCAATACAACCGGCAATCCCGGCATGGCCAAAGGGGGCAGCGGAGACCTGCTCACCGGCATGGTTGCCGCCATGCTCGCGCAGCATCCCAAAGACCCGCGCCGCGCTGTCGAGGCGGCGGTGTATCTCCATGGTCTTGCTGCCGACATCACAGTTCGCTCTTCCGGAATCGGCGGCGACCAGCACACGCTGCTCGCAACAGATTCCCTCACAAATTTGCACAGGGCTTTCCGCTATCATCCGTTGAGCCTTTCAAGCCACGGCAATCCCGGTTATGTTTGGATACAGGGCTTGCCTCAAGAGGTTTTCCCGTTCGCCACTCACTTGTAGGAGCGTCATGAGCAAAGCCGAGAGCAAGACTGAGCCGCAAACCCTCGAATACGAGACCAAATCGGCGGCAGGCACCATCGCCATTGGCCGCAAGCTCGCCGAACTGCTCACGCCGCCGCGCCTGCTCATCCTGCGCGGCGACCTCGGCGCGGGCAAGACCACGCTGGTCAAAGGCATTGCCGCCGCGCTTGGAGCTGCGGAGCCGGACGAAGTCACCAGCCCGACTTTTACGCTGGTTCATGAGTACTCAGGCGCGCTTCATGGCAAGCCGGTCAAGCTGCTGCATCTTGATCTTTACCGTCTTGATGCCGAACGCCAGCTCGACTCTTTGGGATTGGAAGAGATGCGCACGCCGGACGCGATCGTACTGGTCGAGTGGGGCGAAAAGTTCAAGAGCATCCGCAAGCACGCCGACGGTGAAATCGTGGTAACCGCGACCGGTGGCGACGCACGCAAGATCATTGTCACTCTGAACTGAGCTTCGCGATTTTCGACGCAGCCTTAGGCTAGACGGTCTCCAGTGCCTGCGCCAAATCTTCGATCAAGTCTTCCTTGTCCTCGATACCGGCTGAAAGCCGCACCAGACCCTGCGTGATCCCAATCTCCAGCCGCCGCTCTTCCGTCATGGCCGCGTGTGTCGAGGTCGCCGAGTGCGAGGCCAGCGATTCGACTCCGCCCAGCGACTCGGCGTGGGTGAATATCTTCAATGCACCGAGGAATCGCCCTGCGGCCTCGCGCGAGCCGAGCTCCAAAGTCATCATCGAGCCGAATCCCTTTTGCTGCCGCACGGCCAGCTCATGCTGCGGGTGCGACTTAAGGCCGGGATAGAAGAGCTTCTGCACCTTCGGGTGTTCGGCCAGAAACGCCGAAACCGCACGCCCATTCTCTTCATGCTGTTTCATGCGTAGTGGCAGGGTCTTGATGCCACGCAGAATCAAGTACGACTCAAAAGGCGAAAGAATGCCGCCCATGGCTTTTTGAATCAGGTTGTATCGATCCCGATGCTCTGGCTTCGAACCAACCAGTACACCGCCCAGCCCGTCCGAGTGGCCGTTGAGAAACTTGGTCGTCGAGTGCATCACGATGTCCGCGCCCAGCGCAATCGGGCTCTGCAATGCCGGCGAGAGGAATGTATTGTCGACGCTGACTTCGGCGCCCGCCTGGTGCGCCAGCTCGGCCACGGCTGCGATGTCGGTCAACTGCATCAGCGGATTGGTCGGCGTCTCGGCGTGCACCAGTTTGGTGTTGGGTTTCAGCGCTTTGGCCAGAGCATCGAGATCCCCCAGGTCGACATACTCGATCTCGATTCCGTAGTGGCAAATGACCTGGTCCAATAGCCGCGTTGTGCCGCCGTACACATTGTGCGAACAGATCAGGTGATCGCCAGCATGCAGCGGAGCCACAAGCGCAGTAATCGCCGCCATGCCGCTGCCGAAGACACGCGCATTGGCGCCGCCTTCGAGCGCTGCCAATGCCTCTTCGAGGCGGTCGCGAGTCGGGTTGCCGCCGCGCGAGTAGCCCCAGCCTTTGTCTTCGGCGATGCCGTTGAGCTCAAAGGTGGAAGAGAGATAGATCGGAACATTGACCGATCCAGTCGCCGGGTCGGGATACTGGCCCGCATGTACAGCGAGCGTCGAGTACTTGTAGTCGGACATAACTTCAGTTTACCGCGATGTGCGTCGCGCTTATGCTAGAGAAGGTCAACTGCCGACATGGAGGACTATTCGCATCTGGCCGTCGCCGAATGGCCTCAGCATCGCCGTATATTGCGAAGCATTGAAACCCTTCGCGAACGCGCGAATTTCGATCTTCTTGCCGTATTTCTTGTCATCGAAAGAAAAGAACCCTTGGGCGTTGGCAAAGGTTGAGGCTAGTACATGATGATCTTTGGGGCTGCGCAACTCGACGGTGGCGTATTCAATCCACATGCCTTTCTGGTCGACTATTGTTCCTGCAAAATGGCGAACGTGCAGCGGCCTCGAATAGATCACGTCTTCGCTTCCCTGCGCGTAGGTAATCGTGGAGAGCGCAGCGAGAAGGAATAACCCGAGAGTGAATCGCCTGACGCTCATGCTCCGCCCTCAAAGATCTTCTTCGAAAGATAGCGCTCTGCTGAGTCGGGAATGATGAGCGCAATGCGTTTTTCCGGACCGAGCTCTTTTGCCAGCTGCGCCGCTGCGTAGACGATCGCTCCTGCGCTTGAACCACCCAGCAACCCTTCTTCCGCAGCCAGCCGCTTCACCATCGTGAAAGCGTCCTCATCGTTCACGGCTACTATGCGGTCGCAGAACTCGCGGTGAAAAGTCTCCGGAACGAAGTGAACTCCGATGCCTTCCACCTTGTGTTTGCCCGGCGGGCCGCCTTGCAATATCGATCCCTGCGTCTCGACCGCAACGGTAATCGCCGCAGGATTGTGCTCCTTCAGATAGCGTGCGATGCCGGAGAATGTGCCGCCTGTTCCGACGCCAGCAACAAAGCCATCCACGCGGCCCTCGAGCTGCTCCCAGATTTCGGCAGCCGTTGTGTTGTGGTGGTAGTCCGGATTGGCCTGGTTTTGAAATTGCAGCGCTGCGAATGCTCCCGGAATGGCAGCCTCAGCCTCGCGTGCTCGCCGGATTGCTCCAGCCATGCCCTCAGCCTCGGGCGTGCGAACTACCTCCGCGCCAAAGCCGCGCATCAGGATGCACTTCTCTTCGGCGAACCCTTCGGGAACAAACAGCAGCACCTTGTAGCCGCGATTGACGCCGATCAGCGCCAGCCCTACGCCTGTATTGCCGGCCGTGGCCTCGATGATCGTCGAGCCCGCGCGAAGGAGTCCGCGCGCCTCGGCGTCGAGAATCATGCCCAGCGCCGCGCGGTCCTTGATGCTGCCGCCGGGGTTCAGAAATTCCAATTTCGCAAACAGCGAGGCCGCTGGAGCGGGCGCGATGCGGCTCAGCCGAAGCATCGGTGTCGAGCCGACCAAATCGGTGATGTCGTCGGCAATGCGTAGCGCGGATTGAGCTGAACGGACAACAGACATGCGGCCTCCAGTCTATCGCAGCAGGTCTGAAAGGGAGACTTCGAGCGCTATTGTCAGCAATGCACAGTGCGAATTTGAAGCTGGATCCAGCCTGGTTTTCAACCGTAACGTGAAAAAACGCGGCACTCTGAGCTTATGATCCGGTTAGCCTATCTTTGGCCAACTAGCAATAGAATCAGATCGATACGGAAATTTAGAACGCTCCAGCGGCAAAGTTATCTTCGGAGGAGCGAAGGTGGCTTAGCTTGGGACTGAGTCAGCCGAATAGCTCCTATCTGGATTTGCATTGCCTGTAAACGGGCGTATCTGTCGCGCAGGCTGGGTATACGGCAGGTTACACTTCGGGTCGCCCCAAGTCACATAACTCATAAATTTTGCATAGAAACGCCCCGATCAAACATGGCAATGAACTTGCTACACCAAAAGTAATCAAGCGATGGCGGAGCTGTGGATTGAGGAATAGAGACCGTGGCCCGGTTTGCTTGAAGGTGCAAGGAGAGTTCTATGCGGTTTCATTCTGGCGTTGTGACGCTGCTTTTGGCTGGCCTGGTATTGCCGTTTCTCGGATGCGGCTCGGCAACTGAAGTTGACTCGATTGCTGTGAGTCCTACCGATGTCTCCCTCGCTGCCGGAGCGACGGCACAGTTGACGGCGGTCGGCACGGTTGGCCATGGAAGCCATCCGGCCAGCAACACGAATGTCACCAGCACTGCTACCTGGGCCTCCAGCGTTCCGGCCGTCGCCACGGTGAGTTCGTCGGGCCTGGTTACCGGCGTAGGCGCGGGAACGACGACGATTACAGCAAGCATGACCGGCTTCGGCGGCCTGATCACCAGCAACACTGTCTCGGTTACCGTCACAGGCAACACCGGCGGAGGCACCGGCACCGTCGCTTTCACTTCGCTTTCCATCATTCCCAACTCGCAGGCGGTCGCAGCGCCTAGCCAGACCGGCCAGTTCATCGCCATCGGGACGCTTTCCACCGGGGCCACGGAAGACATCACAACTCAGGTCCGATGGAGCTCCAGCAGCGCCTCGGTTGCTCGCATCAGCAGCACCGGGCTTGCCACCGGATTGAGCAAGGGCACCACCACTATTACCGCGATTGCGACCAACCCCGACGGTACGGTAGTGACCGGCACGGCAACCTTCACCGTCACCGGCGGAACAACGGAACCGTTTACGGCGCTGACGATCAGCCCTGGCACTGAATCGCTCTCGGCAACCGGCCAAACCGGGCAGTTCACCGCGATTGGCACTTCGGGCAGCACTGGTCTGCAAGAGGATGTGACCAACTCCACCCAAGTCCTTTGGATCTCAAGCATTCCTACGATCGCCACGGTCACGACCTCTCCCGCTACAGTCGCTGGGACGGTTGCGGGAGTCAGCCCTGGCTCAACCGTCATCACCGCCAAGCTGACCAACCCCGACGGAACCGTGCTTACCTCTACCGCGTTGATCAACGTGACAGCTTCGGCTGCCGCCGAACCTTTGCTGTCGATCACGATTTTGCCGGCCGCGATTACACTCAACAATTTGCAAGGGACTGCACAATATCTCGCGTACGGCACTTTCTCAACTCCACCGACGGTGATGGATATCACGAATGGAATCGATCACTTAGACGGCTTCAAGAGCCAGGTCACCTGGGTTTCTGGCTTGCAGACATATTTCCCGATCACGTCCGCGGGCTATCCAACTAATCCGACTGGCGGAACGGAAACAGACGGCGGGCTGATCACCGCATATGCGAGCGGAACAGCTGACGTTTATGCGGTTGCGACAAATCCGGATGGAACCGTGGTCTACAGTCCGGCGGCGACCTTCAACTGTCCGCTAGTTATCGCCAGCGTAAACCCAGTAACCGGCGAGGTCACACCAGGTTCATGTAATCCAGCTACGATCGCAGATCCGCTGCTGGTGACGCTGACGGTCTTCAACGCCGGCCTGGATCAAACGGATTGGCTGCTTGAGGCCGATTCGGCCACCGGCACTCCGAACGTGATTCACTGCGGCCCCGGGGCGGCGGCTGCCGGCTTCACCACCTCTGTCTGTTCAGCTCCCTATCCGATCAATACCCCTGTCACCATAAGGGCATCCTCTCCTAGTGGCCAATTCGGTGGCTGGTCGTACAACTGCGCTCCTGTAGGAACCGTCACGGCAGCCGGTCCGAACTCCTGCACGATTACCGTAGGTGATGCTCCAAACGGGGAAAATAACTCCAGCGCCACTGTGGGGGCAATCTTTAACTTGGCTCCTACATATTAGTTCCTGCGTAGAAGGGCTGAACTCGTAAGCAACAAAGGCCGCCGGCTCGGGAGAAGTCCCGGACTGGCGGTTGGCTTTTGGGGATTTCGGGAATGGACGGTGAGTATTCCTGTGCGTCGTTTAGCCAGGAATATTGCGCACCAGCACCGGGCATAGCGACTCTGCGATCACCTGCGCCACCGTACCGCGCAGAAAATGTGTGGCGGCGTGCGTGGTGGCATGAGCGCCCATAACGATCAGGTCGGCGTGCCGTTGTTTGGCGACGCTTACGATGGCCTTGGAGCATGATCCGGAACCGGACGGTATCGAGTGCAGTGATTCGGCCGGCTTCGCATTCGCGGGCAGCAGGCCGGCGAGTTTTTGCTGGAACCGCGCCAGCGTTTCCTCGGGCGACTTGACGTGGCGGCCTTCGACATGAAGCAGGGTGAATCCAGCCTCATACTTTTTCGCCAGCCTCCAGGCGAAGGCCGCCGCCGCTGCGGACTCCGGACGCAGATCGCTGGCGCAGACCACGCCTTCCAGTCGCCATTGCCAGTCCGGCGCGGGGCGCGTTTGAGGGCCAATGACCAGAACCGGGCAGCCGGCCTGGCGCAGCAACACCTCCGATTCGCAGCCGAAAAGCAGCCGCTCCACGCCCGAATTGATGTTGGCTCCCAGCACGATCAGGTCGCTGCACTGATGCTGCGAGCAGCAGGGAATCTCGTCCTGCAGCAGGCCGTTAAGCGAGATGGTGCGGGTGTTCAGGCCCTCGTCGCGGAGCCGGTCTCCCAGCCGTTCGAGGCGTTGAAGTTCCTTATTCTGTGCCGCTTCCAGGTGATACCAGGCCGCTTCCGGCACCGCCATGGGGCTGACCGGAGTGCAGCAATGCGCAAGCAGGAGTTCGGCATTGTGCCGCGCAGCGATCCGGCGGGCATAATCCACCGCGCGGTTCGATAGCGCAGAAAAATCCACGGGCACAAACAGGCGGTCGAGTTTGACCTCGGCCGCGGCATCGATGGCATTGGATGAGGCGATGGAAGTTGCCATGCTTCTTCTCCGGCGGAAACGGCTACTCTCAATCGGTCTGCGCGCAAAGCCGATTGCAAGAACGATAGTACGATTTTGCTGCGAAGGGAAGCGCGATCCGGGAACGAACCTGTCTCTGCCGGCAGCAGCTCAGGCGCTGGTAGGCAGATCGAAGATTACCGCGGCTCCGGTCGGCTCGTAGTTGACCGCCGCAATGTGACCGCGATGTTCGCGCACAATGGCCGCGCAGAGGCTCAGCCCGATGCTGGTGGATTCACTGCCGGCGAAGCCCGAGGCAAGCGAATCGAAGGCTCGCTCCGGGTGCACGAAACCGGGGCCGGAATGAGCGATGGCAATCCGCACTCGTTTCTCCTCGCCATCCAGTAACGTCGCCTCGATGCGGATCGATTTCTCCTTGTTGGAATCGACTCGGAGCACAGCGTCGATGGCGTACTGCGTGGCATGCAGCAGAGCCTGGCGAATCTGATGGGCGTTGCCGAAGACCTGCGGCAACTCGGGCTCAACCGTAAGCCGGAACTCGATCGAGTGGCGCAGGAAGTCGGTGCGATGCATCTGCTCGATATCCGAGACGACATCCGATACGGAAAACGAATTGAAGCGCTCGGTCGAGAGCTTGGAGAAGCGCGACAGCCGCTCCAGGATGGCCTTCATGCGGCCGGCTTCTACTGAGATGGCTTCGGCGCCGCGGCGGTCGGCCCCCGGCACGGTGGATTCCTCCAGCAGCGAGGAGTAGCCGAGGATCACAGTGAGGGGATTGTTGAGCTGCTGGGCGACGTTGTTCGCCAGTTGGCCCACTCCTGCAAAGCGTTCGGAATCGATCAGCTTGCCCAGCATCAGCGCCTGGGCGCGGGCTGCCTGCAGGCGTCCGGCAAGGATCTCCAGCGGCAGCAAATCGTCGGCGCGAAGTGATTCCACCGGCACGCGTGGCCCGGTCAGCAGCAGCGCCCCTTCCGCAAAGTTATCCGGACCGAGCAGCGGAACCGCTCCTACCCGCGTAAGCCGCAGCCGCTCCAGATCGTCTCCGGGAGTCAGCCAGGGGGCGAGGTTAAGATTCAGCGAAGTGCTGTCGGCAACCAGCGGCTGGCCGCCTACGGAAAAGCAATTCAACGGCATGCGAAGGGCGAGCGCGTCGAGGGCTCCGGCGGTGGCTCCATCCATTCCGGCGTAGCCGACCAGCGTATATCCGCCGGCGGCGCTGCGCACCACCATCGCGGCCGCGGAAAATCGGCTGTGCTCCACGATCATCGAGCAAAGACGGCTGGCCTCGCGGTCAAACTCGTCCAGGCTGCGCGCAGTTAATGCCTGGCGGGCATAGGCTTCCAATTCCAGGCGAACCCGCCGCTCCCGCTGTCCGGCGATCTCATTCTTTTCTACCTCGTCCTCGAGCACCAGCAGGATGAGGCCCATGGCCAGCACGACCTTGCCTAAGGTCACGGCCCGGGCAAGAATCAGTCCGGTCGGAGTTACCCCACCCGGCTCCACATAAAAGATCGGCGGCACCGCGGAGGCAAGAAAGCCCAGCACGGCCAGCACCACGCCGGGAGAAAAGCGGCGGAAGTCGGAGACCACCAGCAGGGCGGTCATGAGCATATTGAAGGATTCAACCGCCAGCAGCGGCCAATAGACGTTGCCCTGCGAGAACTGTGGAATGCCGACAATGCCTGCGCAGACGACCACGATGACGACCAGCCAGATCGGGATCGCCTCTTTGCGCAGGCTCCAGATGAATGCCACAGCCGCCGATGAATACGCCAGCAGGCAATACAGCACCAGCATAGCGCCGGAGGGTTGCTGAGACACTCCGTAATACAGCACCGAGTAAATCAGAATCGGAATGATGTACGGGACGACAAAAAGAACCCGCCGCTGGCCAATCTGAAAGCTGACTGGCGAAAGAGAAGCCAGGAACAACGCCGAACTGAGCACCAGCGCCGATTGACCCGCCACATTGAGCCAGACCACCGCCGACGCATTACCGCCACTGGCCGGGACGGTCCAGTTCGAAGCCATCCAGAGTAGGACAGCCTGAATCTCGGTGCAGGCCAGCGCCAGCATCCACAACAGGGTTCGTACGCTGCGAAAGCGGCTATGCAGATAGGCAAACGCCAGCATCAGCGCCGCAATCAGCGCTATGGCCGGAACCTGGTAGTCATCGTGCATCGAAAGCGAGAGCAGACTCCTTCTCCCCTGGGCTCACCTGAATGGATTCACGGGTGAAGACGCAGTACGCCACGTCAATAATGCAGACTCCCGTTTGCGCTCCATTTGGTTGCGGATACACAAGTTACGCGGGAAGCCGTGTGAAAAGGAGACCACGAGCAAGGCCTCTCCGTCCACAAAGATCGATGGGATTTACCGGAGATTTCTCCGCCGCCTCCCGAGCCCAGCCCCGAATTGGAGGCTACAACTATGATCCCGCTTAACCCGTGCCCAGCGTTATGCGTCTAAAGTTGTAGACGGGAGTCGAAAATCGGAAAATGGTGAAGGTTCTGGGTCGAGACAAGCTGTTTCACAGAGCAGGCCGCCGTGCGGCCGTGGTGCTGTTGGCGGGATTGGTGATGTGCTCCATCCCTGTCTGGGGTGGCAAGAAGAAGCGCGACCCGAATACGACGGTGTCCTACAGTCCTATGCCGCTCGACTCCGGCTACGGCCCGATGGATATTACCGAGCCGCCGATTCCCCCGGACGAGATCATCAAGAAATTCACCGCCAAGGAGAGCAGCTTCCGCGAGGCGCTGAACCACTACACTTACCGGCGCACGGTCCGGGTGCAGACCATCGACGACGACGGCAAGGTCGATGGCGAGTACTACCAGGTGGATGACGTGATCTTCACCCCCGACGGCAAGCGCGCGGAGAAGACCGTTTTCGCTCCAGCCAATACTCTGCAGCGGATCAGCATGTCGCCGGCGGATTTCCAGGACATTCAGGAGCGCTTGCCATTTGTGCTGACTACCCAGGATGCGGGGCAGTACGACGTCAAGTACGTCGGTCAACAGAAGGTAGACCAGGTTCCCTGCTACGTCTTCGATGTGGCGCCCAAAGTAATCGAGAAGGGCAAGCGGTACTTCCAAGGCAAGATTTGGGTCGACAAGGAAGAGTTGCAGATCGTGATCACTAATGGCAAGAATGTGCCCGATGATCTGCGCAAAGGGCACGAAGACCTATCCACACCCTTTACCACCTATCGCGAAGAGGTGGATGGCGAGAACTGGTTTCCGACCTACACCAAGGGCGACGGCGTGCTGCACTTCACGGGCGGAAACGGCTACATGGGCGAAGATGTTCGCGTGCGGCAGACGGTGAAGTACACGGACTACAAGCAGTTCGGATCGAACTCGACGATCATCTACAACGGGCAGGATATTTCTACGCCAGATGCGAACAAGCCCAAGCCGCCGGATGAGCAGAAGCCGAAGTAAGCCAGGTTTGATCCGAGCAATCCCAGGTCTCACCCTAGAGCCCTGGGATTGCTATTTAGAGGCTATGCGTTGATGGCCATGCCTTCGACCGCGCCGTAGGCGTCGAGCATGGATTCGCTCAGCGTCGGGTGGGCGTGGATGGTGTACATCAGCTCTTCGATGGTGCCTTCAAGGTCCATGGCGACCACGGCTTCCGAGATGATCTCGGTGGCTTGCGGGCCGATGATGTGGACGCCGAGGATTTCGCCATACTTTGCGTCGGACACGATCTTGACGAAGCCGTCATGCGAGTCGACGATGGTGGCCTTGGAGTTGCCGGCAAAGGGGAACTTGCCGACTTTGACTTCATGGCCGGCGGCTTTGGCGGCGGTCTCGGTCAATCCAACCGAACCGATCTGCGGCTCGGTGTAGGTGCAGCCGGGGATGCGCAGGCGATTGATAGGGCGGTAGTGCTTGCCGGCGATCTTGGCGACGGCGACCATGCCGGCCATGGAGCCGGAGTGTGCGAGCTGCGGCATGCCAGCAACGATGTCGCCGATGGCATAGATGCCTGGCTCGGCGGTCTCCATCGCTTCGTTGACCTTGATGAAGCCGCGATCAAGCTCGATCTTGGTCTTGTCGATGTCGATGTTGTCGGTGCGTGGGGAGCGGCCCACGGCGATGAGTACCTTGTCCGATTCCTTGACCTGCTGTTTGCCATTCTGATCGGTGAAGGTGACCTTTACGCCTTCAGCGGTCTTCTCGACCTTTTCGACCTTGGCTCCGGTGTTCAGGTCAATGCCGCGCTTCTTGAACTGACGCGTAAGTTCCTTGGAGATTTCCTCGTCTTCGACGGGCGTGAGGCGCGGCAGGTACTCGATGATCGAGACTTCGGTTCCGAAGCTGCGGAAGATGGAGGCGAATTCGACGCCGACCGCGCCTGCGCCGATAACAACCAGCGACTTGGGTACGGCGGGGATGGAGAGAATCTCGATGTTAGTCAGGATGCGGGTGTCGGCTTCGAGGCCGGGTAGCATTTTGGCCTGCGAGCCTGTCGCCACGATGACGTTCTTGGCCTGGATAAAACTCTGCTCGCCGGCTGCTCCGCCGCCACCCTCGGTGTAGATGCTGACGGTGTGGATGCCATCCTTGGCCGGGCCGGTGAGCCGGCCGTAACCCTCGATGGTGTTGACCTTGTTTTTCTTCATCAGAAATTCAAGGCCTTTGACGTGCTTGGCGATGATGGCGTTCTTGCGCTTGAGCCCCTGGGCCCAGTTGAGGATCGGCGCGGTGACGCCGTCGATGCCGTATTCGGCGCCGTGCTTGAGGTGATCCCAAACCTCGGCATGGAAGAGCAGCGCCTTGGTGGGAATGCAGCCTACATGCAGGCAGGTGCCTCCAAGCTGGTCGGAGCTCTCGATAAGCGCTGTTTTCAGGCCGAATTCACCGGCGCGTATGGCGGCGGTGTAACCGGCCGGGCCGCTGCCGATGATGGCTACGTCATAAATTGTCTCTGCCAAGGGGTCTTCCTTTCGGGCGCGCCGATGCAATCAGGCTGCCGCCTTCCCGTAATCCAAAGTCCTAAGTCCAGTTTAACGGGTCGTTTTAATAGATGCGCGACATAGCCCTGTAGGATCAAACCTCGGGTTAAGGCTCTGACTCAGGCTTAGGTTTCAGCGGGTTCGCCGGGTAGTGGAAGCAGGTCGGGCTCGCGCCATTGCCGTCGAGCAGTCGAGTCTTTTACCACATCGCCTGAGTAGTAGAGCGTGTGGAGGGTGCGGGCTTCGCCGAGGACGGCGACGGCTTGGCGAGCGGCCTCGAGGCGCGATGCGGGCTCACGCTGGCGGATCAGCTCGGCGACGATGAGCAGCCAGAAGTGGGTGAGGGTCTCATGGTAGCCGGAGGTCTCGGTGTTCGCTCCACCGACGGAGAGGTTGAAGGTGCTGATGCGGGCGCGCATCAACGGGAGCACCGTTTCGAAGTTCGAGTCGAAAAGGTAGTAGCCGGCAGCGGCGACGTGGGCTCCGTGGGTCCACTCGGACTTGGCCAGCGTGCCCTGTTCGAAGCCGTGCAGGAAGGCGTCGAGAGCTTCAGGAGAGGCTAAGTGTTCTTGGCGCATCTGGTTAGTGTAGCGCGAGCTTTGCCGATTCACGGATGGGCATTTTCGACAAGTTGCACAGCGGCCTGGATGGTCTCTGGCCGGCCGCCGAAGTCTTCGATCCAGTGAACGTCCGGTTCGCGGCGAAACCATGTGAGCTGGCGCTTGGCGTAGTTGCGGTGACCCTGCTGGGCCTGGGCGATGGCTTCTTTGAGCGATGCCGTGCCGCCGAGAACGGACATGGCCTGCCGGTAGCCGAGGGCGTCGAGGGCTTTGACACGGCCGTAGCGGGCGAGGAGGCCGAGGGTCTCTTCAACCAAACCAGCTGCAAACATCCCCGTGGCGCGTTGATTGAGGCGATCGTAAAGCGCCTGGCGCGGTGGGTTGAGGCCGATGCGAAGAAGACGAAAACCGGTAAGTGGGTCGCGTCCGGATTCAAAGGCTTGCGATAGAGATTTACCGCCAGCGAGGCACACTTCAATTGCGCGAATGAGCTTGGGCACATCGTTGGCGTGAATGCGTTCAGCGGAGGCTGGGTCGAGGCGCTGCAGAATGCGGTGCAGCCATCCAGGCGCATGGCGCTGTTGGCTGCGGGTGAGACGGGCGCGCAGATCATCGTGCCGGGCTGGGCCGGCGAACAGGCCCATGGTTAGCGCACGTAGATAAAGGCCAGTGCCACCGGTGACGATGGGCAGATGTCCGCGTGCAGCAATCTCGCGCATGGCGGCGCGGGCCTGGCGCGAGTAATCCCCGGCAGTGAAGGATCCATCGGGATTAGCGACATCGATCAGGTGATGCGGCAGGCGGGCTTGCTCTTCGAGCGATGGCTTGGCTGAGCCGAGGTCCATGCCGCGATAGACGGCGACCGAATCGCAGCTGACGATCTCGCCTCGGGGGTCGCCGCCGGTACGGAAGTGCTCGCCCAGCGCCAGCGAAAGCGCCGTCTTGCCACTGCCCGTCGGGCCGAGAATCAGGATTGCGAGTGGGTCTTGAGGTATCAAGCCGCCAGCTACCAAAGTCTCCACCAGCCTTGGGGAAAGAGCCATCCTGAGGGCGTGTGAAAGACGCGATACACCAGTACCGCGGCCGCAGCCAGCAGCAGCCCGATGGCTTGATTGCGGTGGAAGGCTCTACGCTGGTCTTCACGGCGGAGTTGGCGCTCCTGCTGGACGGCGAAGCTTTCCAACTTGTTGTCCATGCGTGTCCTCCCTTGCTGCGGCGTTTGTGCTGAAGTATAGCGGAGATGGCAGGCTCCTATCTGGTGCTATAGGAAGCCGCAAGCTTGAGGTTTGCGCTCGCCTGTACAAGGCTCGCTCGGATAGGCTGGTTGAGTCATGAAGATTCTTATTTTTGGCTCAGGTGGGCGTGAACATGCGCTGGCCTGGGCGATTCGGAAAAGTCCGCGGGTGACGGAGGTGGTCTGCGCGCCAGGCAATGGCGGCATTGCGCAGATTGCGCGACTCGTGCCAGTTTCTCTTTCCGATCTCGATGGAATGGTGCAGGTGGCGCTGGCCGAGCAGGCGGATTTGACCGTCGTCGGGCCGGAGCTGCCGCTTTCGCTCGGGCTTGTGGATGCGCTGCAGCAGCGTGAGTTGAAGGTCTTCGGGCCGACCCGAGACGCGGCCATGCTGGAGTCGAGCAAGGCGTTCGCCAAGCGATTTCTGCAGCGGCATCAGATTCCTACTGCCAACTACGCAGTTTGCAATACGGCGGCGGAGGTCGAGAAAGCTATCGAGCACTTTCATGCGCCGATCGTGGTCAAGGCCGATGGGCTGGCAGCAGGCAAAGGTGTCCTAATCTGCCAGTCGCGGCGTGAGGCTCTCGAAGCAGCCAACGGATTGCTCAGCGGCAAGCTGCTGGGTTCGCAAGAGGCACAAATCGTCATCGAGGAGTTCCTGATCGGCGACGAAGTCAGCTTTCTCTGTTTAACCGACGGCAAGCATGTCGCCCCGCTGCTTCCGGCGCAGGATCACAAGCGTGTCGGCGAGGGCGATACCGGGCTGAATACCGGCGGCATGGGCGTGTATTCGACCGACACGATTCTTGAGCCGGAGATGCAGGAGTGGATTCTGCATCACATTGCGCGGCCAGCGGTGCGCGGCATGGCTGAGGAAGAAACGCCCTTTGTTGGAGTGCTGTATATCGGCCTGATGATGACGCCGCGCGGGCCGCAGGTGCTGGAGTTCAACGCGCGCTTCGGCGACCCAGAGACGCAGGCGATTTTGCTGCGTCTAGAAAGCGATCTCGTTGAGGCGTTGGATGCCTGCGTCGATGGGCGGCTGGAGGAGATCAAGCTGCGCTGGAAGCCGGGCGCGAGCGCCTGCGTGATTGCCGCGTCGGGAGGCTACCCGGGCAGCTTTCAGACCGGCTTTGCGATTACTGGCCTGGACGAAGCGGCTGCCATTTCCGGTGTGCAGGTCTTTCATTCGGGAACGGCGCTGGTCGGTGGCGCTCCTCGCACCAGTGGAGGCCGGGTACTGGGTGTCTCGGCATCAGGTGCTACGCTGGCTGAGGCTTTGCATGAGGCTTATCGCGCGATGGATACGATTCATTTCGAGGGAATGTATTTCCGGCGCGACATCGGCCATCGCGCGCTGAAGAAGCCGAGTTAGCGAGAAAAGAAATCAGTCGAGAGGTATGAGGGGTGGTCATGCAGAAGGCATTGCGCTTGAGTGAAGTGAGTAGGAATCTGGGTCTGTTCGCCGCCCTTGGTCTGATGATGTTTGCAATGGGTTCGATCCCTGCCGAAGCTCAGCAGGCCGCAACCCCTGCTCCCGAGGCGAAAGCTGCGCTTACGCCGCAGGAGATCACCGCGCTTGAGCGCTACAAGGAGCAGACCGAAACCATGCTCAAGGATTGGCCTAACCTGAAGCGGTTCTACGCCGCCGATGTTGCGCTATCGGCTCCTGCAGCGGGTGAGCGTCGCATCGTGTTCATGGGCGACTCCATTACCGAGGGATGGGTGCGGCATGGCGTTCCTGCAGACCCGCCGATTCCCGGTACGCTCTATGTAAACCGCGGCATCAGCGGGCAGACGACCCCGCAGATGGTGCTGCGCTTCCGGCAGGATGTGATCGATTTGAAGCCGAACGCAGTGGTGATTTTGGCCGGGATCAATGACATTGCCGGAAACACCGGTGATATGACTCCCGAACAGACAGAAAGCAACCTGCAGTCGATGGCAGAGCTGGCGCATGCGGCCGGCATTCGAGTCGTGATGTGCTCGATTATGCCGGCGTTCGACTTTCCTTGGAGGCCGGGACGCGAGCCTGCTCCCAAGGTGATCGCGATCAACAAGTGGATCAAGGACTACGCGCTCAGCCACGGGCATGTCTATGTGGATTTCTACTCGGCCATGGTGGATCAACGCGGTGGGCTTCCGGAGAAGCTGAGCAAGGACGGCGTACATCCCAACCCGGCGGGATACGCGATTATGCTGCCTCTCGTGCAGGCGGGGATTGCTCAGGCGCTAAGCGGCAAGTAGCTCAGGGTTTGGGCGTCGCGGGTTCAATAGTCTTGCTGTGGATGGTCGCCTGGGTCTCCGGAATGGTGCCATCGTTGAGACGCACTTCCGTAGGCGAGCCCTGGATGAGGATGCGCTGCACACTTTTGCTGCGCGCCTGGAGCAGGACGCGCTGGGTAACTGAGGTGGATTCCGTGATAACCTGCACTGGAGCCTCGACCGCGGCATAGCCGTTATTCGCCAGATTGACCGCGACCAGGTAAGAGCCCTGGGCTGACGCTGGACTTGGGTAGATGCTCTCGATGGAGAGGTCGGGTAGGCCCTTATCCTTGTATACCCAGTCGGCAAAGAACCACCCAAGCGCTCGCCGCTGGCCGGCCTGCTCAATCAAGGATTCGAAATACTCCGGAGCCGTGTCCTTGGCCGGGTCATATTCGCGGAGCGCGGCTGAGAGCGTCGCATCGCTGACCAGATCGCGCAGCATCCAGAAAACGTAGGTAGCCTTGGTGCGGTAGTAGACCGGCGAAATGCAGGCGACCAGCGGCTGCCCGTCGCTCTCTCCGGGACTCTCCGGCTCGGCCAATGCGAGTGCTGAACGTGCATTGTCGAGAGTCTGCAGGGCACGCTCGCGTCCCTGCTTCTTCTCAATCCACAGGGTGCCCATGAAGTGGGCAACGCCTTCGCTCAGCCACGCACGCGGCGACATTACCCAGGCATGGGTGAGCGCATGGGCGAGAACACCGTCCAGCACATCGACCGATGCGGCGCGCACCGGAGTCGCCAACATCGAGCCGGTTTCAAATGGAGTGTCCCCATCCTCGGGCAGGTCGAGCACCGTGAGCTGCGACCGCGGTTTCACTCCCAGCCAGCCTTGCAGAAACGGCGTAACTTCGGCGGCCGCCGAGCTCCACGAGGTTACATTGGCGTTCGATTCCGGCCGGGTCCAGAGCGTCATGTTGGTCGCCGGATGGCCGGTGCGGTTCGCTAGGAAAAGACTCGGCGCCTCAAAGCCCAGCACACTGTCGTCGACGTGCGCCATCGCAATTGCCGGCAACGTCGTGTCGGTTGAAGAAGAGGTCGAGAGCGTGACCGGCTGTCCATTCACCAGCGCGATCGTAGGCGCAAGCCCAGATGGAATCTCGATTGTCAGCGCCAGGCGAAAATGGGCTCCGGCCAGGCGTCGCTTATGACTGCCAATCTCATCGAAGAGCCGTGCGCCGTCGCCCAGAATGACAGGTACAGATGAGACCGGATACCAGACCACATTGCCGAATCCGCGCAGGCCGGTAAAGCCGGTCGAGATACGGTCCCAGTCGGAAGTGGCGGCGACTTCTTCCGGAGTTCCGATGGCCAGCAGACGCTTGGCCGATTCAGTGATGCTGCCCGAATAGGTCA
Organism: Acidobacteriaceae bacterium; assembly: GCA_036271955.1. Classification (GTDB taxonomy): domain Bacteria; phylum Acidobacteriota; class Terriglobia; order Terriglobales; family Acidobacteriaceae; genus Acidicapsa. Next base: position 7,057 of record DATAZR010000189.1, on the reverse strand, counting down.
CATCCACCTGTAGGCTCGCCCCCGGAGCAAGCGGAGTAGGCAGCGTTACGGCAGCCTCATGCAGCTGCCCGGTATGATCGGCATCCGAATTGAGCGTGCCGACCGTCAACGGCATCTCCCGGCCAGCAATGCGGATCAGCTCCCAGTTGAGTTCGGACGAAAGCTGCAGCGGCAGGTGCGCTAGCGGAGTTTTGCCGTCATTGCGGACGGTAATCAGCCCGCGGACCGCAAGGTGGCTCTCGGCCGGGCGAAGGCGGACGTCGAGGTCGAAATCCGTATACGCAACCGCAGCTCGCTCGGCATTCTCCGCGGCTAGCTGAGTCGCGGAACTCTGCGGCGGCTGTGCTGCCTGCTGCTTGGCGGCAGGTGTAGTCTGCGGCGCTGTCGCGGAGCCGTCGACGGTTTCGCCATTCTCGTCGATCGAACGCTGCAGCACGACTTTGCTCTTCTTGTCGTGATTCTGCTGCGTCTCCTGGATGGTCTGCGATGAGACGGGAGGCGCGCTGGAAGAGGTCTGCGCGCTAGCCGAAATCAGGGTCGCTGCAAGGAGGAGGGCCGAACCCGAAACAAGGATGGCTTTCATAACTCGGTTTTCTTGCACTCGGTTCTCCAGTGTGCTCTTTCTGCAAATCCACCTGAAGTTCCGGTCACGAGCCGAGCCCCTTCAGCTTCTTCGGTTTGGACGCCCCGGCAGCCGGTTTGTCTGACCCTCGCGCAGCAGCCCGCTCTTTGCTGCGTCGCTGGCGGTAGGCCTCGAAGAGCACAACTGCCCCGGCGGCTGAGACGTTGAGCGAGCTGACGCCCCCGGCCATGGGGATGCGCAGCAGATGGTCGCAGGTACGGCGCACCAAATCGTGCAGGCCGTCGCCTTCGCGGCCCATCACCAGCACGCAGTCGCCGCTGAAATCGAACTGGTCGTAATCGGTCGTGCCGCGCTCGTCGAGGCCGATAATCCACAGATTGTGGCGCTTCAGCTCTTCCAGCGAGCGCACCAGATTTACCACGCGGGCGATGCGCAGATGTTCCTGGGCTCCGGCGGCGGCCTTTGCTGCGACAGCGCTAAGCGGCGCCGCACGCCGCTCCGTCATCACCACGGAGTCGACTCCAGCGCCGTCGGCGGAGCGAAGCAGCGCGCCAAGATTCTGCGGGTCTTCGACGCCATCGAGAGCGAGCACGAGACGCGGCGAGCCGGTGGGCTCGAGGATGTCCTCGATGGAAAGAAACTCCTGTGCGCGGACGAAGGCCACAACGCCCTGGTGGGCCGGGGTTTTTGCAATGTCGGTGAGCGTCTCGCGAGGCTCGGTGCGAAGGCGAAGCTTGAGGTCGCGGCAAAGCTGGACGATCGCTTCCAGGCGTTCGTCGCGGCGTTCGCGGGCAACCAGGACATGATCGAAGCGGCGCTTTCCGGCTTTCAAGGCTTCTTCCACCGGGTGAATGCCGTAGAGAATCTGCATTCCTCCAGTGTATGGCTTTTTCGGCTCCTGCTGCAGATTCCGGCTGCCTGAGCGGTCGGAGAACGGATTTCAGTCACTCATGGCACGAGAAACTTCGGCACGCGAAAAATATTTTCAACTTTCCGGCGCTAATTCTTCGTCGTTGGAACTAAATCCTGCGTCTAAACGTCTGTGATGACAATGTTCGCCTCTGCCACCACTCTCAATTCGGCTAGAACACGGGAAGCGCAGGAGTTGGTTCGCCAGGAAAGCCTGGAGATCGCTCAGGGGCTGAAGCGGCAGGACGTAGGTCTGCTCGACCAGCTGATCGTCCGCTACCAGCATCGCCTGCTGCGGTATCTGTTGTACCTGACCAGTAATCGCGAACAGGCCGAAGACCTCTTCCAGGAGGTCTGGATGCGGGTTCTCGTACGTGGCGGGCAGTTCAACGGCAAGGCGCGCTTTGACACCTGGCTTTTCACCGTGGCGCGCAATCTGGTCATCGACCTCAGGCGCAAGCGAACAATGTCCAGCCTGGACGAGATGTTTGAAGCCTCCGGGGATGAAGATCGCCCCATGGGGATCGAAATTGCAGCCGATGAACCCACTCCTTTTGACACCTACGCCAGCGGAGAGGATCGCGACCGGCTTGCGACAGCGCTCCTGCAGATGGAGCCACTTTACCGGGAAGTCCTGGTGCTCCGCTTCCACGAAGACCTTTCTTTAGAAGAAATTGCAAATGTTACACGCGCGCCGCTTTCCACGGTAAAATCGCGACTGTATCGCGGTCTGGCTTCCATGAAGCCGAAACTACAGGAAAACGGCAGTACCCAGCGAGCCGCAGTTTAGTTAGACAAAAAAGCTGGGACGCAGTTCGATTCGGAGTATCCTTGAGCATTGTTTCCAATAATGAGGACTCAACAGAGGTGCGTGGCGACTCAGGTTCAGCTGAGGGTACGGGCCGGGATACGGCACCGGCCTCTGGTTCGAATTCTGATCCGAAATCCGATCCCAAATCCGATTTACGCTCCGATCTGATAGCCGCACTCACCGGCCGGGACGCCGGACGTGACCGCGCCGTGGCTCACCGCACCCGCCGCGTGGTGCTCGGTTCTCATGGCGTGATCCAGGAACAAAAGGAAGATAAGAGCCGGGCTCGCGCCGTGGCTCTGGCTGTAACCCTTGTGGTGCTGCTGCTGATGGCTCCGCTCCTGTGGGAGGTCACCGACAGTCTGGTGGCTGGTGAGCACCTGGGTGATCCGCGCAATCAGTGGAGTCTTTGGGCCTGCATCGTTTGTCCGATGCTGCTTGGGGTCGCGGCCATCGCCGGTTGGTGGCGCCGCCGCCCGTAGCCGCCGGACTTGTCCATATCTGACGCAATTCCTGCATTTTCCTGACACAGTCCTTACAAAAAATCCCGTACCGGCCCCAAAATCGCAACTTCTTTACCCGAGCTCACGTCAGAATAGGTAGATTTGCTAGATAAATCTGAGTTATGCTTTCGTGACACTTCCTTTATGCGCGACACACAATCATTTCCGGTAAATGAGGACGCTGGGCTTGTTCCCGTCTGGTCGATGGTGGCCGCCGGCATTGCTTTCGCTGTAGTCGAGTACTACTGGTGGATGATTGTCCCTACTCAGCGCCATCATCCACCTCCGCCGCTCGGGTTGAGAATCTACTTCGATCTCTCCTGGGGGTTGCTGGCGGCGCTTTACTTCCTCATGGTCGGGTACGTCAGCCGGGACGCTCCCCGTCGCGCCATGAACCCGCGCTTCTGGATGATGATCTGCGCCCTGCCGGGCGGCATCGGAGCGGTGTTGTACTTCCTGCTCCGGCTGCCGGTGACCTCGCTCTGCGCCTCCTGCGGCACCCGTGTGCAGAATGAGTATCATTTCTGTCCGCAGTGCTGCTACCAGCTCACCGCGAGCTGCGGCAATTGCTACCGGTCGGTGCGCATCACGGACGAATTCTGCACCCGTTGCGGCCATGAACTGGCGGAAGATCACATGCCGGCGCGCCTGCGAGCCATCGCAGACTAGGTTCTGCCCTAGACTTCCCGACAATTCCAGCATCCGCGCCTCCGATTTCAGAGAGTATCCTTGGACAAGCTGGAGGGCGAGCGATGGCCGCTGGTAATTCCAAGGAAGATTCCCTGCAACTATCGATGGCTGAAAATGCTCCAATCCCCGTGCCCATTACAGCGTTAGTGATCGACGACGAGCAGCTGGCTCGTGAGGAACTGAAGTTTCTGCTCAACTCCACCAGCAATGTGGAGGTTTTGGCGGAGGGATCGAACGGCATCGAGGCCATCGAGCTGATCGAGGAGCACCAGCCGGATGTGGTCTTTCTCGACGTGCAGATGCCCGGTCTGGACGGTTTCGCTGTCCTGAAACAGCTCATCGAACATCGCGGCGTGCAGCGCCTTCCGCAAATCGTCTTTGCTACCGCGTATGACCAGTACGCCGTGCGGGCATTCGATGTGAACGCCGTCGATTATGTGCTAAAGCCCTTCGATGGAAACCGGATTCAGCAGGCTGTGGAGCGGGTGCGTGCCCGGATGGTCGACCCCGGACAGGAGAATCAGCCTTCAGGAACAGGATCTTCCGGCTCAGGAATCAGTACGCTGCTGGAGATACTGCACCGGCAGCAGGCCGCCCAGAGTGTCGCGCCGCCGCCCAGGCCGCTGAACAAGCTGATCGTCCAGGTGCAGAGCCGTTTGCTGCTGGTGGACCAGGCAGAGATTTGCTACGCGGCAATCGAGGAAGGCACGATCCGGGTGGTGACGCCCACGGTCGAGGGCCACTCCAAATGCCGCACCCTGGAAGATCTGCTCGAGCTGCTTGACCCCAATCTCTTCTGGCGCGCCCATCGCGGCTTCGTGGTAAGCATCAACCACATTCGCGAAGTGGTGCCGTGGTTCAAGTCCACCTATCAGCTGCGCATGGATGATCGCAAGCAGACTGAGATTCCTGTAAGCCGGGCACAGACGCGGCGCCTGCGGGAGCTGTTCAATCTATAAAATGCGGCAGCTATAAAAAATGGGGCTGGAATCTGTTTTCGCGCATCCCATGTGCAAGATCAGTTTGAAAAGGTCGTGAACGCTATGGGCCTCATCCGGATGATTACTACCGGGTTTATCAACTTCTTTGGAATCACGCAGCCGTCACCACAGCAGGAAAAAAGAGCTCAGTGGTTTATCACCGGTCTGCTGGTGCTGATTGTGCTGGCAGCGGCGGCAGTTTTTACTCTGATCGTGATGGCTTTCGGGAAATGAGGCGGGGCCCCGGTCGCCGGGAATGTTACCGGGAAAAAAAGCGGGCATCTTCCTGAGGAAGATGCCCGCTTACTACTACTGGACGGATTCTTACTTGTTCTTGTACTGACGATTAGTTGTTAACGTGCAGCCGTTGATTTAATGAGTGAACTCTACGGAGACGGCGGCACGGGGAGCATCCGTCCGCCCGGCGTCTGTGCGTCCGTTTTCATCGATGCGTCCAAAGATCATCTTGCCTGACGCGGTTTGCAGTACCGAGGTTACGGTGATCTCCACGTTGCGGCCGATGACGCGGCGAGCGTGATCGACGACCACCATGGTTCCGTCATCGAGGTAGCCGACGCCCTGGTTATACTCCTTGCCTTCTTTCAGGATCAGGATGTTCATCTTCTCGCCGGGCAGCACGACCGGCTTGAGGGCGTTGGCGAGGTCGTTGACATTGAGCACTTCGACGCGATGCAGCTGGGCGACCTTATTGAGGTTGAAGTCGTTGGTGACGACCTTGGCGTCCCACTTCTTGGCCAGCTCGAGCAGCTTGAGGTCGACTTCCTTGATCGACGGAAAGTCGTCGGGAACGATCTGGATCTGCAGGTTGCAGTTGGACTGCATGCGCTGCAGCATGTCCAAGCCGCGGCGGCCGCGCTGGCGCTTGGAGCTGTCGGTGGAGTCGGCGACGATCTGTAGTTCGCGCAAGACGAATTCGGGGATGACGAAGATGCCGTCCATGAAGCCGGTATCGGCGACATCGGCGATGCGGCCATCGATGATGACCGAGGTGTCCAGCACCTTGAAGCTCTTGCGCACCGGCTTCTCGCCGTTAAAGAGCGTGCCCAGGGCAGCCGGGTTGAGCATCTCTCCCTTGCTGGTGCCGACCAGCAGGCCGACGTAGGTCATCAGCAACAGAACGAAGACCTGGAGCGCGGCAGAGGATGGTCCGGGGGGCAATGCTCCCCGCAGCACCATGCAGAAGAGCGAAGCTCCCAAAATGCCGAGTACCGAGCCGGAAACGGCGCCGATGAGGCGGCTCAGATTGAGCGCGCGTACGCGCAGTTCAAAGACAATGACCGCGCCGGAAGCGACTGCTCCGAAAGCGGCTGCGAGAGGTGCTGAGATGCCGAAAGGTTGAAGGAAATAACAGACCACAGTAATGAGGCCGACGAAGAGAACCCGCAACAAAATAAGATCCATGACCTGCAGCTCCCGCCAGAGAGAGGATGTATTCACTGGCAATTACAAAGTGGGAGTATGCATACGGCGACTAAGGATCGTCAAGTTCGGAAGTTGCAGATTTCAAGAATTCTGGTGGGAGAGTAACGGCCTCTCCGTAACCAAGCGGAGCAGTACCAAATGGGTAGAGCACGTGGCTTCTGTGATCGCCGGTATACGACATATCTTGCGTGCCTGTCAGTCTCTCGGGGCGCGAAGTTGCGGTTCTGATATAAGGGTGCAGTTAAACGAGGGCTCCTGCCATGAAGCTGAATCAACTTTGCGTTCTGTTTTGCCTCGCCGTCTGGAGCAGCGGTTTCACGCAGGCTCAGCAAGCAGCCACCGCGTATCCGTTTCAGGACGCGTCGATGGACATGGAGAAGCGCATCGACAACGTGCTCTTGCTGATGACGCTCGATGAGAAGATCAACAGCCTGGACACCAGCGGTGTCGTGGCTCCGCGGCTGGGCATTGCAGGCACGCCGATCGGCGAAGCATTGAGCGGTGTGGCGCTGGGCGGCCCAATTGCAAGCATCATCTCGGCGATTCCAGGAACGCCTCCGGATGCGGCGATGAAACCGACGCCGACTACGCAGTTTCCCCAGGCAGTGGGCCTGGGACGCACGTGGGATCGCGAACTGATGCATAAGGCCGGCGAGGTGATCGGCTCCGAGGCGCGTTACATCTACGAGAACAAGCTCAACGACAAGGTGGCCCTGGTGGTGCTGACTCCCAACGCAGACCTGGCGCGCGATCCGCGCTGGGGGCGCGACCAGGAGAGCTATGGCGAGGATGCGTACTTCAACGGAGCGATGGCTGCGCCGTTCATTCGCGGCATTCAGGGAGACGATGCGAAGTACTGGCAGGCGGCTTCGCTGGTGAAGCATTTCCTGGCCAACAGCAATGAGAATAACCGCTACGGTTCGTCGTCGGACTTCGATGTGCGGCTGCTGCGCGAGTATTACTCCGTTCCCTTTCGGCAGGCGTTTGTCGAGGGCGGGGCGAAGTCGTTCATGGCCTCGTACAACGCGTGGAACCATGTGCCGATGACGGTGAACCCGATCCTAAAGGACCTGGCAATGAAGCAGTGGGGCGTGGATGGGATCATCTCCACGGATGCCGGTTCACTGGGCAACCTGGT
>DATAZR010000188.1:0-8748 GCA_036271955.1 Acidobacteriaceae bacterium | reverse complement strand
CTGCGCGGCCTGGGCGCGCCTGCTACCCAGGGGAAAATCACGTAGTAGGCAGCTTCGGCGGACATGGTCCAGGCGGGCGTGTTGCCGAAGGTGGCGATCTCGGGAATCCAGCCTTGCAGGAGCAGCGGGGTGAGGATCGCTCCGGCCCAGAACATAGGATGAGTGTGTGCGGCGCGTTCGCCGAGGAAGGTTTCCCAGCCCAGCGCCAGGCTGAGCAGGTAAACGGGATAGAGGCGGGTGAGGCGGGCTTTCCAGAAGCGAACCTTATCGAGCTTGCCCTCGCGGGCGCGGGCGGCGTAGTTGTAGGCCAGCACGAAGCCGGAGAGCATGATGAAGAAGCTGACGGAGAGATAGCCGGCGTTGACGACGGGAGCCAGAGGACCGAACCAGTCGGGATTGGAGAAGTGGAAGAAGACGATGTTCAGGGCTGCGAAGCAGCGCAGACCTGTCAGTGCGTCGAGCCGGGCGGGTTTCTGAGCAGGGTTCTGGGCTTCCACTTGCGATTAGACGCCGGTTTGCCGCGGCGAGAGTCAGTATGTTCTCAAGGAAGTGTGCAAGAGACGACAGAACAGAGATCAGAAAACAGAGATCGGGGATCATGGGTCAGGGGTCAGAGAACAAAAGGCCGACTAGGCGGTGACCAGCGAACCTACCTTTTCGCCTAACGCCACGCGGCGGATGTTTCCCGGCTGATTCATGTTGAAGATGATCATGGGCAGGTTGTTGTCTTTGCAGAGGCTGACAGCGGTGAGATCCATGACCTTGAGTCCCTGCTTGAGGATCTCCATATAGGTGATCTCGTCGTATTTGACGGCGTCTTTGAAGAGCACCGGGTCGGCTGAGTAGACGCCTTCAACCTTGGTGCCTTTCATGAGCACGTCGGCTTTCATCTCCATGGCGCGCAGGGAGGCGGCGGTGTCGGTCGAGAAGAAGGGATTGCCGATGCCACCGGCGAAGATAACGACGCGGCCTTTTTCAAGATGGCGGACGGCGCGGCGGCGAATGTAGGGCTCGGCCAGCTGATCCATGGCGATGGCGGTCATGACGCGGCACTGGACGTTGTGCTTTTCGATTGCGTCCTGCAGTGCAATGGCGTTGATGACGGTGGAGAGCATGCCCATGTTGTCGGCGGAGACGCGATCCATCTCCTTGGCCTGCTGGGCTACTCCGCGAAAGAAGTTGCCGCCGCCTACGACGATCGAGACTTCGACACCCAGGGTGTGAACCTCGACGATCTCGTTGGTGATTTCAATGACCCTGTCGGCATCCAGGCCAAAACCCTTGTTGCCGGCCAGAGCCTCTCCAGAAAGCTTGAGAACGATCCGCTTGTACATGCTTTTTCGAGTATCGCATACCGGCTCGTGCATTGCTTTTCGAGGCGAAATTTCGGAAAGTGCTCAGTTTTAGACAAGTTGATTTGAGGCGCAGCCGCAAGATTGCGACCATGACAATCGAAGCGCTCGTCAGGATCATTATCCTTCAGGGACCGAGTGAAGAGCCGGAGAGCAAGACCCCGGCTATACCGGTCAAGAGGCGCCAGTCATGGGCCACCACTAAAAAAGCGAAACCAGCGATGAAGATGTCGCAAAAACGCCGTCCTCAGAGCGAAGGTGTACGTTCCATCTGGTCGGCCTGACGATAAAGGCTGGTTTGCCGATCACTTCCAGGTGTGGGCGACGATGGGCAGGTTGGTTACCGGCCAGTGCTCCACTTGTGCGTTGACATCGGCGATTATGGGCACGGACGATCCGGTATCGGCAACCTCGACATTCCAGCCGTCGAGGGCGACCACCGGTGCTTCGCCCTGGAGATCGCCGGTGGCAACCTCGATGGTGACAGTGCGGCTCTCGCCAGGGACGAGAGAGATGTAATTGTCACTGTAAAAGACAGGCAGTACGCGGCTGGTGACGTTGTCTAGAGGATCGGTCGGATTGGCGGCGCGGCCGCGACGAAGCTGCAGGTGGGTCATCAGGGCAACCTGTGGACCGGGGTTTTTGAGAGTAACGGTGAGGATGGTCTCCCCCTCGGCGTCGTGGCGCGTGGCTTTGGCCTGCACCAGGATTGTCCTGAGCTGGTCGAGAGCGGTGAGGTCGTCGGGATGAGCGGGCAGGCCGCGCCAGTAGAAGTTCTGCGAGATGAGCTTGCCGGCTGCGTCCTTGAGCTGGAGCTGGATGAAGCTGACGGGCGAGGTGACGGGCTTATCCCAGGGGCCCTCGAGCGAGCCGAGATTGATGGCGGTAGAGGCGGGGCCAGTCACGGGCATTTCACGCTTGAGAACCTGTGAGCCATCGAGGTCGTAGACCGTGGCGAATGCAGTGGCTCCGGTGAGAAGCGTAGGCAGGTTGTTGATGACCTGGATTTCGCCGGTCTGCTCGTTGAGCTGGATGTGGATCATCTCGCCAGCTTTTTTGACGGCGAAGAGCGCGGAGTTGGGCTCTAGGTCGTGATGGTAAAACTGCCAGACGAAGCTGGGCTGCGCAGGGTTGCTCATCCATGTGATAACGGCTGTTGAGGGGTTGAAGAGCTTGGCGTTGCGCCCCTCATACATGGCGCGATAGGCCTCGTAGTTGGCCAGCTGGCTCTTGCGGACAAAGTCGGCAAGATTGGCCACTTTACCGTAACGCGCTGCCAGGGTTGCGGGATAGGTGTCTCCGGCGGAGGCTCCGCGAGCCAGGTCGTGCTCGGCCCAGTCGTCGTCGATCTGCTCCCAATCCTTTTGCGGCATCATGCCCTGGATGGACTCCATCGTGGGGATGGAGCTGCTGCCGATCTCGGTCTTGAAGGCTTCGTTGAAGACGTAATATTCGCGAGGGGTGCGCCAGCGATAAGGGCCGCCGGAGTTGACTCCCGCGCCGGAGGTGGAGCTGGGCTGATAGCGGCGGGTGGGCTCGAGCTCAGCCATCAACACACGCAGCTGGTCGTCGATTTCTTTCGGAGGGAAGCCCTCGTTACGAGCGCACCAGATAGCGATGGAGGCGTGATTGCGGTAGCGCAGGATCTTGTCACGCACATTGGCCATGTAGGTGGGCAAATCGTCGGGATTGGGGCCGTCGGAGGGATTCGGCTGGAAGAATTCGTCCCAGAGCAGGATGCCGTACTTGTCGCAGAGCTCGTAGAAGTCTTCGCCGGTGGACTGGCCGACCCAGTTGCGGATGAGGTTGATGTTGGCCATCTGATGCATCTTGATCTGGGCTTCGAGACGCTCGCGGGGGATGCGCTTCATGCCTTCGTCGAGGCCCCAGTCGCCACCGCGAATGAAGACGCGCACGCCGTTGACGGAGATGGTGAGGTTGTCGGAGTCGGGAACGGAGTAGCTGATCTTGCGGATGCCGAAAGAGATGTTCTGAAGGTCGGAGGTTTTGCTCTCCTGTTCGAAGGAGAGCTTCAGCGCGTAGAGATTTTGCGGGCCGTAGCCGTTGGGCCACCAGAGCTTTGGGTTCTGGACGTGAAGGGTGGGGAAGTCGGCTGGGGTGAGAGAGATTTTCTGCGATGATTTGGGCGCGAGCTCGATGTCTTTTTCGACCGAGACGTCGTCGAAGGCTGCTTTGAGAGTTCCCTTCTGCGGCTGATCGGTGATGTTTTCGACTGTGGTGGAGATGGCTACGTCGGAGGAGTCGGTATGTGGCAGCGGCAGGTCGGTGGTGATGAGTGGGTCTTTCACGACGACGGGGCCGGTGGCGGAGAGAAAGACTTTGGCCCAGATGCCGGAGTCGCGATCGCGGATGCCGGGGAGCCAGTCCCAGCTGATGGTGGAGAGGAAGGTTGGGCCGTCGAGAGCGGTTATGCCGCCGTTGGTGACCATGCCATTGGCGATGGTGTGTTCGGAGGGCACGCCGGGATGGGGCTGCGGCGTGATGCGCACGGCGATAGCGGCTTTGTCACCGGCTTTGGTGTAGTCGGAGATATCGAAGATGCCGCGCTTGAATGCGCCGCGCATGGTGCCGAGATAGGTGCCGTTGACCCAGATTTCTGCGGAGAAGTTGATGCCGTCGAGGTTGAGCCAGATGTGGCGGCCGCGATAGGTCGCGGGGACTTCGGCGACGGTGCGATACCAGTACGAAGTCTTATTGAGAGTCTCGGGAATGCGGTCGGGGCGGTTGTTTTCCCCATAGAGCGGCTCGGGGTAGACGCCGTTCTTAACCAGCGTGGTGAGCACGGTGCCGGGAACGACGGCGGGATACCAGTTGTTGGGCTTGTATGTAAGCTTCGAGATCGTCGCGCCTGCGCCAGCGCCGGATTGGGGGATTTTGGCGATGTCCTGCATCTCCCAGCCGGAGGAAAGAACCGACTGCTCGGGTGCGGCGGATGGCACAGTGTGCGCGGCTTGCTGTGCCTGCTGTTTTTGCTTCTTCGATTTGGCGAAGGCGTGAAGATCGGAAGTCATAGCAGATACGGCAATCAGAACGGCGAGGAGCAAAAGCTTCGGCGTGCGAGTTGGCAAGGTTTTAGCCTCTTCCAGTGCTGGGTGATGCAACCCGATTATCTTAATTGCCGGTAGGGGGATGATGCAGCATCGGGATTTGGCGTTCCGCTCAATCTTGCCGCAGGGCGACCATGGGATCGAGCTTCATGGCTTTGCGGGCAGGCAAATACCCGGCACTAAGCCCTGCCGCAAGCAGCGTTATGGAGGCGGCGGCCAGCGTGAGAAGGTCGGTGGGCGAGAGCTCGAAGAGCATGCGTGCTACGAAGTGACCGACGATGAGCGCGCATGGAATGCCGACGCCTATGCCGATGACGGTGAGCAGCAGGGCTTCGCGGAGGACGAGCTCAAGGATGCCGCCGCGCTGCGAGCCGAGTGCCATGCGAATGCCGATCTCGCGGGTCCGCAGAGTGACGGAGTAGGACATCAAGCCGAAGAGCCCAGCGCTGGCGACGAGCAGCGCGAGGGCGGCGAAGAACGATGAGAGCTTGGCGGTCATCTGTTCGTAGACCAGGGTCTCGTCATTCTTCTCTGTGAAGGTCTGCGCGCTGACGACGTATTCGCGGCCCAGGGGCAGGAGCTGGTCTTCAATGTCTTTATCCAAAGCGACTGAGGCCTTGTCTCGCACCATAAGGCTGCCGACCGCGGCGAATCCTCTATATTGAGCCGCGGGCACGTACAACACGGCAGCGCTGCCATCGCGAATGTCGATGAGGCGCGCGCTTTGGGCCACGCCTACGATCTCGATGCTCTGATACTCGGGCTGCACGCCGAAGCGGATTCGTTTGCCGATGGGGCTGGTGTTGGGGAAGAGCTGGCGGGCGAGGATGCCGTCGATGATGGCCACTTTGGGGTGCTTCGCGTCGTCTTCCCAGGTGAAGTCGCGGCCGGCGAGAAATGACACGGCCAGAGTGCGAAAGAAATTGGGCGCGATTTCATTGAGCGTCGCTGTGACGGCGTCGGTCGCGCTGGTGTCAGACTCAGCGGCTACCGTCTCTTTCCAGCCGTTGTCGCGGGCGGGGATGGGAAGTTTGGAAAAGCTGGCCGACTCGACTCCCGGCAGGCTGGCGACCGCTTCGGCGAGTTCGCGGCGGTAGGTGGGCGGCTCAGACTGATTGCCTGCATGCGGTTGGGGAGCCAAGTCCATCTCGGTTAGGTTGTTCTTTTCGAAGCCGGGATTGAAGTTGTGCAGCTCCTGCAGGCTGCGCAAGAAGAGCCCGGCGCCGTGGAGCAGGACGAGGGAGATGGCGATCTGTGAGACGATGAGCGCCTTGCCGAGCTTGCCAACACCACCGCTGACGGTGCGCTGGCTGGCGACGAGCGGCTGCTCGCGAGACAGCTTCCACGCCGGGACGAGACCGATGAGCGCGCCGGTAAGGATGGCGGAGAACGCACAGAAGAGCAATACGCGCCAGTCAGGCCGCAGATCCAAAACCATGGGTGATTCTGCTCCCCGGCTCATGAGGGCTACGAGAATCTGGCTACCCCAGTAGGCGAGCGCCAGACCCGCCGTTGCGCCTGTGGTCGCGAGGATCATGCTCTCGATCATCGATTGACGCACGGCCTGCCACGGCGTGGCTCCGAGAGCGATGCGAGTGCTGACCTCCCGGCGGCGCGCGCTGGCCCGGGCGAGGGTGAGGCTGGCGAGGTTGATGCAGACGACAAGCAGGATGAGTCCGACCATGGCCATGAGCAGATAGAGCGGCTTATGGGACTTCTCTCGAATCTCGACGCCTACACCGGTGGATGCCGATTCGAGACGAAGGCCCATCGACAGAAAAGATTGTCGCCTCGGTCCAACGCTTTGCGTGGGAACTGTGTCTTCAAGCAGGCGGGGCCAGAAGGACTGGACTTGCGCGCGCGCCTGATCCACCGAGACGCCGTCTCGCAGCCTGCCGGTCGCATTGACCCAAAGCAGGGCTCGACTGACGTGGTCATAACCCGCAGCGGTTGGCGCCATGATATCCGGGGAGTCGCCGACAGTCATCCCAGTCGTCCACTTTGGCGTGACGCCGATGACGGTGAAGAGCTTGCCCTCGACATTCAGAGCGCGGCCTATGGCGTGGAGATCACGGCCAAGGCGGCGGTTCCAGAACTCGTAACTGACGACTGCGACCGGCTTGGAGGTGCTTCCCTGCTCATCGTCTTCAGCAATGAGGCGCCCCAGGAACGGACGCACTCCGAGCACGCTGTAGTAGTTTCCGGTGACGTAGCGCACCTTCGCAAACAAGGGGCTTCCATTGATCTCGACATTCACGTTTGCGCCGCCGCTCCAGCCGCAGATGTCAGTGAAGGACGTCTGCTGACGCCGGAGTTCGGAAAACATCGGATAGGAGATGACGATGCGGGAGTGGTTGCGGTAGACGCCGGAGAGCTCCACTAATTGCTCGGGATGCGGCAAGGGCAGAGGCCGGAGCATGAGCGCGCTGAAGACGGTGAAGATGGCCGCAGCCGCGCCGATGCCCACGGCGAGCACGATTACCGTAATGGCGGAGAAGCCGGGATTGCGCCAGAAGACGCGAAAGGCGTGGATGGCGTCGTTTCGGAATGATCCCATTCAGGTGGCTCCCGCCGATCGATATGGAGTCGATTGTAGCGGGTGCTGTATGTGGTGAACAGCGACCACGTTTGGCGCGGCTTGTCGTTCTGGTGCGGCTTACAGCTGGGCTTTTTGTTCTGCTGCGGGCCGGTAGATCAGATCGAAGCTTGGCTGCCAGCTTTTTCCTTCGTCGTCTGAGCTCTGGCCAGCCTGCTCTACGGAGCCGTCTGGGAGGCGGGTGTAGGTCATCCGGGTACGCTGTTTGGGGTGGCCGGGCAGCGGCCAGACTCCTTCCAGCACCATCGAGGTTCCGTTCCACTTGCCGGTAAATTCCACCCATGCACCGCTGGAGTCGGTCCATGTCTGATGCCAGAGACCGTCTTCTGGGCGGTAAGAATTGATGCTGCCTCCATCGCCGCCGGGAACGAGGGGCATCCAGTTTTCGCGAACGGCGCAGCCGGAGTAGAGCCCTTCGATGAGGCTGTGAGCGACCTTCTTGCCGGGTGACTTTTTGGGATATACATCCCAGCGGCCGACCCAGAAATCGAATTGGCGATTTTGTGGAGAAGCACATGGCGCGGGAGCAGGCGTCGATGCGGCCGGAGTCGGGGACGATTGTCCGAGCACAGTATTCAGGCCGAGAAACGCCGTCGCAAACGGAATGAGCAGGACGGAGAATTGCAGGCGCGAGCGGCAGGACTTGGCGGCGGAAATCTCTGCGAGAGGGCGAAACAGTCTCATTCGATGCCTTTCGGGAACTCGACTTTTCAGAAGGGATGAATATCATTTTCCGCGGATGGGTGGGAAAGGAAATGTGACCGCTGGGTGGTTTTGAGGGATTTCGACTGAAAAAGAAAAAAAGGCCCGAAGCATTGCGCTTCGGGCCTTTTCTATTTCCGGTCTTAGCTGAAATTACTCAGCCGAGCCTTCGACCATCTTGGTGGTGGCGACGGTCCAGTTGGGGTCGCCTACCTTGAAGCGGGCGAAGCGGCGCACGGTGATGTTTTCGCCGAGCTTGCCGACCTTCTGCGCGATCAGCTCCTTGATGGAGATGGACTGCTCCTTGATGAAGGGCTGCTCAAGCAGACAGACTTCCTCGTAGAACTTGGCCATCTTGCCCTCGGCGATCTTCTCGACCACAGCGGGCGGCTTGCCGGTGGCAGCAGCCTGGGCCTTGTAGATTTCGCGCTCGCGCTCGAGATCTTCTGGGGTCACGTCCTCCGGCTTGACGTAGCGGGGATCGCTGGCCGCGATGTGCATGGCGATATCCCTGAGCAGCTCCTGAAAATCATCGGTGCGGGCGACAAAATCGCTCTCGCAGTTGAGCTCGACCATTACGCCGATCTTGCCGCCGGCGTGAATGTAGTTGCCCACCGCGCCCTCGTTGGTGCTGCGCGCGGCCTTCTTCTGCGCTGAGGCCATGCCCCGCTTGCGCAGCGCCACGAACGCTCCCTCGATGTCACCCTTGCACTCCTGCAGTGCCTTGAGGCAATCGCCCATGGGCGCGCCGGACTTCTCGCGCAGCTCCTTTACCAAACCTGCACCAATCTTGTTTTCCGTCACCGTAGTCATCTCCACTCCATCATCTCGTCTGGCTTTTCGATTCAATACTTATTGGATTCAGCCCCGGCTCAAAAGCTTCTGCGCCCAAATTCGGCACAAGAAAAGCGTGGCGCGATTGAGTCAGCGGCCACGCTTACTTGCATCCTACGCGCTCTATGTGCGCTGAAGATTACAGTGCTGTTTCAGCCGGCTCTACTTCTTCTTCCAGCGCCGAAACTACGCCTGG